>JBKECK010000051.1:0-90236 GCA_047974625.1 Acidimicrobiales bacterium | reverse complement strand
GCCTCGCAACACACCGGGGCATGGGTCACCGTCCGGTCCGGTTCCCGGCGGCGCATCGTCACCCCCGGCGAGCCGGGCTGCTTGCCCGGACGACGCCCCGTCTCGCCCGCACCATCCCGACGGGCCGCCTTGCGGGCCTCCCGCTCGGCGGCCCGACGCTGCCGGCGATCCTTCCCATCACGCGACGGCGGCAACGACGAGTTCCCCGAGTCCCGACCCAGACGATCCTTCAACCCCTCCACCTCGGCCCGCAGCTCGGCGATCACCACGGCCTGCTCGGCCACCGTCGCTTCCAACCCGACGATCCGCTGCTCCGCTGACACACCCCAGAGCACACAAACCCCCGCGCCCCGAGTAGTGGACCACCACCAACCGCGCGAAATCAGCCACCAGCTGAGTAGGTACCTCCGGCCAGGGGAGACTGTCTGTGTCGCCCGCTGGCCCACGATGCCTGCGGGGTGGGGTCCGACCCAGGCGGTCACGTCGCCCCTCGGTCGCCGCCCGCAGGAATGACGTTCGTCACTCTTTGGAACTTCGGTGGGGTCAGATCAGTCTCCTGAATGTCTGTACACCGATGTAATCAACAATGTGGGAGAGCTTTGATGTACCCAATATGGGAGGGCGTGTGGGTGCACTCGGCCATGTACGTTGCCATCATCGCAGTCTTTCATGTGGTGGCTTCACATCTCACCGTCGGGGCTGCCTGGTTCAACCTTTATATTGAGCGTAAGGCCGTCAAAGAAGACCGCCCGGAACTCTATGACTATCTCCGTCGTAGCGCGAAGGGCCTTTTGGTCTTCGCCTATGTATTCGGCGCCATGTCGGGTGTAGGTATCTGGCAGGCGACGACGGCGGCAAACCCTCGAGGGATATCGGCTCTCATTCACAACTTCGTGCTGTTCTGGGGGTCGGAATGGTACATGTTCATCATCGATGTGGTCGGCATCATCGTCTACTACTACACCCTTGAGAAGGTCGATGCCCGAACTCACCTCCGGCTAGCCTGGATCTTGGCGCTCGGTGGCACAGGAACGCTCAGCCTCATTGTCGGCATCCTCGGATTCAAGGCCACACCGGGGGCATGGCTGGAAACTGGTGAGCCTCTCGACGGCTTCTTCAATCCCACCTTCTGGCCTCAGTACCCGATGCGGTTGTTTGTGATGTTGGCCATTACCAGTGTCTGGGCGATCGTGATTGCTGCCGGAATGCGGAAGGGTTACCCGGAACGGGAGCGGATTATCCGGGCCGCGTCGTTCTGCGGTCTCGGCGGCTTGGCCGGCGCCGTGCTTCTCGGGCGGTTCTGGTACATCCCGCAGCTCTCGGATCGGACCGAGGCCGTCCTCACCTCCCAGGCTCTACCCGCCGTCACGGTCATGGTCATCGTAGGTGGCATGATCGTGGTGGCCATTTACTTGATGGTGGCGGCTTGGAGCCCGGCCGCACAGACCCGCCTGGGGTCGATAGCCCTTTTCGTCGTGGTGTTCGCCGCGGTATTCGGCGCCGAACGAACCCGTGAGGTGGCTCGGAAACCAGACATCGTCAGCGGCTACATGTCGTCCAACCAGCTGGTGTTCGATGGACTCGAAGCCCGTGGGATACCCAGTGAGGAGGCCGCGATCAACGAGGCCGGGGTCGCCTGGCTGCCGTGGGCCAACATTCCCCCCGGCGATCTCGACCCAGACGAGGCCCAATACCAGCGGGGCCGCATGATTGCCCTCCAACAATGTGCCAGCTGCCATAGCGTCAGCGATCAGACAGTGATTGAGGTCAGCGGGACGCAGCTCGCCCTACGCCAACAGTCGAGGCTGTTCGACGCCATTGCCATCAGGGACGAGGAGGCCATCGACCTGTTCCTCACCACCCTCGGCGGCTACCCGTTCATGCATGAGTTCGTCGGAACCGACGAGGACCGGCGAGCCCTCGCGGCCTACATCGCAACCACCATCGCCGAGCAGCAGGGCGTCGAGACCAATGATCTGGCCACCGGATGATGAACCCCGGTCCCGGATCGACACCGCCCCAACCAGGAGATGATCGCTGATGGACGAGATGGGCGAAGTCCTGCAACGTATGCGCGACCCCCTTGGCGCGCCCTTCTTCCCGGAGGCCCTGCGGGCCCTGCTCGTGGTCACCTGGGTTATCCATATCTTCTTTGTGACCCTGGCCCTCGGATCCTCCGTGATCACCCTCGTGGGGTTCCTCCGCAAGGGTGACTACGACCGGCGCCTCGCTCGTTCCGCCGCCCGCCTTACCCCCAGCGCGGTGGGGCTCGGCATCGTCACCGGGATCGCCCCGTTGCTGTTTATCCAGACGATCTACGACCCCAGCTGGTACGCGGCGAACACCCTCACCGGCTTCTGGTCGGTCATGTTCGTGTTCATCGTGATGGCCGGCTACGGGTTCGCCTACCTCTTCTACATGCGAGGCTCGGCTGATGGGCGCCTGCTCTGGTCGGCGGGGGCATCCGCGGCCCTGCTCACCTTTGCCGGGTTCATCATGCACGTCCTGGCGTCGGTGTCGATCAGACCTACCCGGTGGATGGAGTGGTACGCCCCCGACGGGGTCATCGACACCCGTGGGGTCGAGTTCCACTCGGTCAACGTGCCCCGCCTGGTGTTCCTACTGCCCCTTCAGGCTGCGCTTGGTATCGCCGTCGGGGGTCTCCTGTACGCCTGGTACGGAGCCAAACGGGAGGACCCGGATCTCGACTACCTCCGGTGGGTGGCGGCCCAAGCTCGCCGGCTGGGTGTGGTCGTCGGCTTGTTGTACACCGTGGCCGGTCTCGCCTGGGGCCTGACCGAGGGTCAGGAGTTCGATGTCGTCCCGTTAGCTGTGCCCGCCCTCGTCGGTGTGGGTCTGGTGCTGACCGCGTTCTTCGTCACCATGCGAGATCCACTCCGGCACGGCCGCACGGCCCTGTTCGTATGGCTCGGGGGCCTGCTCGTCGTGGCCGTCATCCGGGAGGCGATCCGCACTGCGGCGCTCCGGGAAGTCGGCTACGACGTGGCCCAGTACCCCTACGACGTCAACTGGGGTTCAGCCGTCCTGTTCTTGGCCACCACCATCGTCGGAGGGTCGATCATCGCCTACATGGCAATGGTGCTGTACCAGTCGGGCCTGCACCGCGGGGTCACCCAGATCACACCACGGGTTGACCGTTTCGGTCGGGTGGCGACGGCGATGCTCGGCGGCTGGTTCGCCTTCTTCCTCGCCATCGGTCTGTACACCGTCGTCGGTTAGTGCCGTCATCCCCGACCGAACGGGGCAACTTCTCGAGGAGTCCGAGCTCATGATCCTGTCGAACGCAACCCGCCTGTTCATCGCCATCGGCGCCGTTTCGTGGGCCGGTACGGTGGCCTACGGTTACCTCAGCGGCGGCACCGGGGTCGGTCCGCTCTCCTTCGGCCTCTCCGGCGCCGTTGGTGATCAATTCGGCTTCGCCATCCTGGCCGCGGTGACGCTCGTCGCCCTGGCTCTGGCCCTGATCGCGTTCATGGCCGCAATCGGGCCCGTGGTCGGAGTTCCGTCGACCACCTGGGCCGGCCCGGCGCCCGATCCGCGCCCCGCCCCCGCCCCTGCCCCGACGGTCAGTCTCCTGCCCGCGGTCGGTGCCGTCGGCGTTGCCCTGGTGACGGTCGGGGTGGCGCTGGACCCTGTCATCCTGATCATCGGCCTGATGGTCGTGTTCGGCACCACCGGAACGTGGACGGTGACAAACCGCGAACGGGCGGAACGTAACCAGGTCGACGACGTTCATGGGCCCGCGGCCGCCAGCGGCGAGCCTCGACCCGAGCCGGTCCAAGCCGTCGCGGGAGGTCGGTCCGATCCGGGACAGGGCCTGGTGCTCGGAGCCCGGGAACGTGCCATCCTGGGCGGTTTCGGTTTCGTTGCGGCCCTCGCCGGCGCCGTACTGGTCGCCGCCGGGCTCTACAACGACGCGCCCGATGGCACCCAACTCGTCCTCGGGACCCTATTTATCGTCGGTGCGAACTGGTGCCGCTCGTACCTGGAACGGCACCAGCCTCCCGACCGGTCGGTCACGGCGGGAGGCTGAACCGCGACAGTACCGGTGACGGATCCACCGGACGAGGCGACAGGGAAGAGCTGACAGGGCGGGATTCGCGAGCGCTCCCAGGAAGGCTGGCTGCTGAGCGATCCTGCGGGTCGCCGCCTGGAGTGGTGGTTCATGCTGGTGGGGTGCTGGGATCTGAGTGTGGACCGGAAATTGCTGGACGCAACCTCCGCCGACTGGGACAACCCGGCCGACGTGGACCGGCCGGTGTCCGAACCGGTCGACGACGCTCTCGAACTGATCGCAGCCACCGAATACCTCGACTTCACCGATGTCCAGGCGGAAACTCTCGGGTTGTTGGGGTTGATCATCGGCCAAGACGTCGAACCCGACACCGGCCTGATCACTGCCCAGAACCTGACGCCGGGCAGCATCGACGACGCTGAAGCCGCCACCGACGAGTTCCAGGACATCTCCCACCGCTGCGCAGCGGTCAACCTGTCTCCTATGATCTGGTCACGCGACTGATCCGGACACGTGACGCCCCCCGGCCGACCGAAAGGCCGCCGGCAGGTCGGCGGGACAGGCCCTACCGGGTCGGTTCGGTGGTGAGCGCGGGGCCGGTCCGGTGAGGACCGGCGTTCTGCGGTGCCTGCTGGCCGCGGCGCTGTTCGGGGCCTCCGCACCGGCGGCGGCCCCGCTGGCTCGCGACACGAATCCGCTGGTCTTGGCGGGCCTGCTCTATCTCGGTGCGGGCCTGGCCGTGCTGCCCCAGGTGATGATTCGACCGCCGGATCGGGTGGCCCTGAGGCGCGACGCCGGGCCGGCCGCCCTGGCCGTGGTGGCCGGTGGGGCGGTGGGGCCCGCCCTGCTCATGGCCGGACTGGCTCGCACCAGCGCGGCGAACGCCTCGATCCTGCTCAACCTGGAACTGGCGGCCACCGTGGCCCTGGCCGCCACCGTCTTCCGGGAACACCTCGGCCGCCGACTCCTGATCGGCGCCGGGCTGGTGGTGCTGGCCGGGGTGGTGCTCGTGTGGGAGCCGGGCGCTGCCCCCGACCCCGGGGCCCTGCTCGTGGTGGCCGCCTGTGCGGCCTGGGGGTTCGACAACGGTGTCACCGCCCGGATCGATCAGCTCTCCCCGGAACATGTGGTCGCCCTGAAGGGGGCGGTGGCCGGCACTGTCAACCTCCTCCTCGGCCTGGTGATCGCCGACGCCGGGGCAGGACCCGGGCCGAGCACGGTGGTGGCCGCCCTCGCCATCGGCGCCCTCGGCTACGGGGGATCGATCGTGCTGTGGGTCAAGGGGGCCCGCGATCTCGGCGCGGCCCGGGGCCAGGTGATCTTCGCCGCCGCCCCCTTCATCGGAGCCGCCATCGCCTGGACGGTGCTCGGCGAACCGGTGGGGGCCCTCCAACTCGTCGCCGTCGTGCTCGCCGTGGCCGGGGTGGCGGTGTCGCTCGAATCGGCCCATGAGCATCCCCACACCCACACCTGGCTCGATCACGACCACGAGCACCGTCACGGTGACGATCATCACGATCATCACGGGTCGGGGGACGACCCGCTCGTCACCGGCGACCCCGCCGGGGCGCACACCCATCGGCACCGCCATCGGCCGATCACCCACGCCCACTCCCACGTGCCGGACCTCCACCACCGGCACCACTGAACACCGGAACGGACACGCCGCCCCGTCGTTCCTCGCCCGCACTGCCGCCGGCGGGTGACCCGGTTGGCGGCCGTTCAGCTGGTTGGATCCATCCCGTCGGCGATGAGCGCGGCCCCCACGATCCCGGCTCCGTTCTGAAGTTCGGCGGGAACGATCTCGGTGTCGACGTCGATCATGGGCAACCACTTACCGGCCTTGCGGCTCACCCCGCCGCCCACGATGATCAGGTCCGGCGACAGGAGCCAGGTCACGTGCCGGAGGTACCGCTCCACCCGGCCCGTCCACTCCTCCCACGACAGGTCCTCGCTCTTGCGGAGACTGGCTGCCGCCCGGCTCTCAGCCTTCTCGCCGTCGATCTCGACATGCCCCAGTTCGGTGTTGGGCACGAGCACCCCGTCACGGAAGAGCCCGGACCCGATACCGGTCCCGAAGGTGAGCATCAGCACCGTCCCGGAGCGACCCCGACCGGCCCCGTAGCGCATCTCGGCCAGACCGGCGGCGTCCGCATCGTTGATGACCCGCACCGGGCAGCCGGTGGACTCGGAGAAGGCGGCGGCGACGTCGACCCCGATCCAGCCCGTATCGAGGTTGGCGGCCGATCCGACCACACCGTCACGGACCACGCCGGGGAACGTGGCCCCGATCGGGCCGTGCCAGTCGAAGTGGCGGGCCAGTTCGCCCACCAGGGCGATCATGGGTTTCGGCTTCCGCGACTCCGGCGTGGAGATGCGGTGTCGCTCCTCCACGAACGCTCCCGCGTCGAGGTCGACCGGGGCCGCCTTCATCCCGGAACCGCCGATGTCGACGCCCAAGGTCAACGGGGTCTCGTTATCGGCCACGATCAGTCACGCTCCGTGAGGCTCGGCTTGTCGGTTCGGTGCAGCATGCCCGACCGGTCCGGTGCGGTGACGTTCAGCGGCCGAAATTCTCCGGTTCGAGGGTGCTCGGTCCCACATGGGTGTCGAGCCACGCGTTCAGCTCGGCCCCGCTCTCCCAGAACGATCGCACCATGCTCACGGAGCGACGGGAGTGCAGCCACGCCGGATCCCCGAACTCACGCATGATCATCAGCCCCTTGCGGCGCAGCAACGTGATCCGGGGGTGATCCCGGGGAAACCCCCGGGGCGCGGTCTTCAGCTCGTCGAGGGCGCCCACGGTGACCCCAGTCCGTGCCGCCGCGGCAGCCGCCAAGGCGTCCACCTCGGCGCCGGTGGTGTCGTCGTCGACCGCGGCCCGGAAGCGCTCCAGCTGGTCGCGGGCCATGGTGTAGTAGCCGGTGCCGACCCGCAGGCCGGCGGCCGACACCTCCAGGTAGAACCCGGCCCCGCCCTCGGACTCGCCGTAGGCGCCCTGCTGGACCTTGTACGGCGGCCGGTTCCGGGCGAACCGCATGTCGTTGTATGGCCGGAACAGATGGAAGGGACCGAACTCGGCGAGTTCGCCACAGAGGGCCCGAACCGGGCTCTTCACGTGGGCGTCGTATTCGCTCCGGTGGGCCTCCCAGAACGTCTTGGTGTTCTCCTGCTCCAACCGCCGGTAGAAGTCGAGTGCCGCCTCGGGAATGCCGGTGAACGATGCCGTGTCAGTCATACGTGGTATCGGAATCTAACCGTCACCCGCCATGATGGCCCCATGGGTTTGGCAGAGAATCCACCGGCCGGCTGGTATCCCCAGCAGGAAGGCATCGAACGCTACTGGGACGGCGATGCGTGGACCGAGCACACCCGCCCGCCCAGCGAAGGGGCCCCCGACGCGGCCCGGTCTGGCACCGGTCGGGCCACCGTGGCTGTGTCCGGCCTGGTGGGCACCGAGGTGGACCAGTCGGACACCGTGGCCGTCCCGGATCAATCGGGGAGCGAGGTGGATCAGTCGGACACCGTGGCCGTCCCGGATCAGCCGGGCACCGGTCGGGCCACCGTCGCCATCCCGAATACGCCGACAACCCCTTACCCGGACGCCATCCACCCCGGCATCCCCCCGGTCGGCAGCACGTACCCGGCACCCGGGCTCCCGGCTCCGCAGCTGCCCGCCCCCCAGGACCCAGGCCCGTCCCCGGCGTCCCCGAATCCCGGTGAGGGGAATCCCGCCCCGGGCTACCCGGGCCCGCCGCCGTCGGCGTCGCCGTACCCCGGCGGGCCGGCACCGGCACCGGCGTATCCCGGCAACCCGCCGGCGGCTTCGCAGTATCCCGGCAACCCGCCGGCGGCTTCGCAGTATCCCGGCAACCCGTACCCGGCTTCGCAGTATCCCGGCAACCCGCCGGCGGCTTCGCAGTATCCTGGCAACCCGTACCCGGCTTCGCAGTATCCCGGCAACCCCTACCCGGCACCCCAGCCCTACGCCGCCGCCTACGGGGTTCGACGGCGGGATCCGGCCCTGGCCCTGCTCTGCTCGTTCTTCATTCCCGGGTTGGGTAACGCGGTGGCCGGAGAGGCCGGCAAGGGCGTGGTGATCTTCCTGCTCTGGCTGGTCTCGGTGTTCGTCGGATCGATCCTGTTCTTCCTGCTGTTGCCCCTGTTCTTCCCCCTCGGGGTGTGGATCTACGGGATGGTCGACGCCTACAACGGCGCCAAGCACTGGAACGCGGCGCACGGCATCTACGTCTAGCGCCGAGGGGGACGGCCCGGGATCAGGCCCGGCCGCCCGTCACGGCCTCCCAGGCCGCCCCCACCCCGGCGTTGAGGTCCTCGGGGAGGGCGCGGGCGTCCACCACCGAGGCGGCATGGGCAGTCCACGAACTCGTCCCGTCGCCGATGGTGGCCTCGAACCCGCCGCCGGCCCGGGGCGTCGGGTCGGTCACCGTCATGCCGTCGTAGACGGTGACCATCAGGTCGGCCACACAGTGCCGGCGCAGCGCCCGGAACAGGGCGGCCGGGGCGATCCACAGCCGCCCGCCCTCCCCGCCGGACGACGGCGGGCCGGCCGGGACGTGGGGACCGAGGACGCCGAGCAGGCCGGTGCGCGCCAGGATCGTCTCGGTTTCCGGGGTCAGGGCCACCGGGCGTTCGTCGGCGGCACCGACCGCAGCGTCGGCGGCCGCGCCGCTCGGTTCGCCTACCAGCAGGCTGGCGATGCCGACCGCGGAGGCCAGCTCGGCGGTCACCACCGCCACCGGGCCCGAACCGATGATCAGCAGTGGGGTGGAGATCACCACGGCAGCCGGCCGCCCGTCCCGGCTCAGAACACCGCCAGCGGGTTGACCGGGCTGCCGGTCACCCCCTGGAAGCGGATGGGAGCCAGCACGAACTGGAAGGCCCAGCGGCCCCGCTCGGCACACGCCTCGGCCAGGTCCTCGAGCTGGCAGTTGTCAATCAGCCACAGGCCCATAGCCACGATGCCGACCATGTGGATCGGCATGGTGACCTGGTCGTACCCGGACGGTGACGGGTCCTGGGCCACGTCGGAACCGATCATGGCGATACCCCGCTCCTGGAGCCAAGGCAGGCACGACGCCTGGAACCCGGACCGGGGCCGGTTGGCGTTGTAGTCCCGCTTCTCGGCCCGGCGGCGGGCCCCCTCCCCGGTGCGGAGCAGGAGCACGTCACCCGGTTCGCACCGGACCCCGGCCTCTGCCTCGGCCGCCTCCAGGTCGGACGGGTGGATGTGGTCGTCGGGGTCGAGGGCGTCGACCCCGCGGAGCCGGGCCATGTCGAGCAGGACACCCCGGGTGGTCACCCCCTCGGCCACCGACACGATGTCGTGGCGACGGGCGCCTTGACGATCCGACACCAGCGAGGCCGGCGCACCGCCGTACATCCGGCCGTCCCAGAAGATGTGGGCCAGTGAGTCGAGGTGGGTGACGTCGAGGCCGTGGAACACCATGCCGATGTACTCCTGGGCGCCTCCGGCCCGGCCCTCACCTAACAACCCGACCCGGTCCGGGTCGTCCAGGCCGAGCCCGGTGGACAGCATGTAGCGCTGGGATTCGACGGTGGCCCCCGGCTGTCGACCGGTGCGGATGTCCCAGGCGCACGACACCGAGATCCCTTCGGTGACCAGCCGGGCCGCCGCCACCCGTTTGGCCGGGGTGACATGGTTGAGGGTGCCGAGCAGGTCGTCGTCTCCCCACCGTTTCCAGTTCGACAAGGTGTCGAACCAGCCCAGAAGCTCTTCCTCCGACGGTGCCGACGTCATGACTCCCCCTCGAATCCTCAGTTGGTTGCGTCGGTTCCGGATGCTAGTTCGGCCCGCCCGTCGGGTCCGCAGCGGCGATCGCATCGAACAGTTCGTCGTAGCCCGTCATCGACGGGAGATCGGCGTTGGCCTCGCGGACGGTGGCCGACGGACGGAACAAGACCGCCCGGTCGGCGGCCCGCAACATGGTCAGATCGTTGAACGAGTCCCCGACCGCCACCACCCGGTACCCGAGACCATGGAAGCCCTCCACCGCCCGCAGCTTGGCGTCGCGGCAGCGGACCTCGGCCCCCGCCACCCGGTCCTCGGCGATGTCGAGCCGGTGACACAGCACCATGGGCCGCCCCAGCTTGGCGAACAGGGGATCGGAGAGCTGCTCGAAGGTGTCGGAGAGCACCACCACCGGCCACCTCGACCGGACCCGGTCCAGGAAGTCCCGGGCTCCCGGGAGAGGGTCGAGCCCCTCCACCACCGACATCAGGTCGCTGAAGCCGATCCCGTGCTCGTCGAGGACGCCGAGCCGCATGGCCATCAGCTCCTGGTAGTCGGCCACGTCACGGGTGGTGGCCAGCAGGGCCTCGATCCCGGTCTTGGCGGCCACGGCCATCCAGATCTCGGGGGTCAGCACCCCCTCCATGTCGAAGGCCACCAAGAGCTGGGGCACCGGTTCACACTTCGGCATCGGGGAGGTCACCTTGTTGATTGTGGCGTCGATCGTGGTCGATCGCGCCCCGTTGATTGTGGCGTCGATCGTGGTCGACCGGCGCCCCGACCGCCAGCATCCCACCGGCCCGTCGCGTGACACCCCGAATGATTGCGTGCTAGACGTTTCGGATGGATCGGGTACTCGAGGGGGTTCGGGTGTTCGAGATGGGGATCGCCATCGCCGCGCCCAACGCGGGGCGGATGCTGGCCCATCACGGCGCCGAGGTGTACAAGGTCGAGTCGCCCACCGCGCCCGACGTCGTCCGCCTGCTCGGATCGGCGTGGTTGCGCGACGACGAGGAGCGGGAAGCCGCCTGGCCCGATTCCAGCCCGTACCTGGCCGAGATGAACGCCGACAAGCGGAGCGTCGCCCTCGATCTCAAGACCCCTACCGGTCGGCAGGCGGCCCGTGACCTGCTGGCCGGCTGCGACGTGTTCCTGGCCAACTACGGGGCCCGGGCCCTGGCCGAGGCCGGGTTCGACTACGCCTCGGTCCGGGACATCCGGCCCGACATCGTGTACGTGCACCTGCCGGGTTTCGGAGCCGATCCGACCTCGCCGTACTACCGGTTCGTGGCCTGGGGTCCGAACCAGGCGCCCCTGGTGGGGATCGACGCCCTCACCGGGCACCCGGACCGGGAACCGGCCGGGATCGCCACCATCGCCCCGCCCGACTACTTCAGCTCCCTGCAGGCCACCCTGGCCGTCATCGCCGGCCTCGAGCACCGGGACCGGACCGGAGAGGGCATCCACGTCGACATCTCCCAGTTCGAGTCGACCATCTCCAACCTGCTCGGGCCGTTCGTCCTCGACTACGAGCTCAACGGGCGGGTCCAAACCCGCACCGGCAACCGCTCGGCCTGGTACGCCCCCGAGGGGGTGTATCCCTGCCAGGGCGAGGAGCGATGGATCGCCGTTAGCGTCACCGACGACGAGGAGTGGGCGGCCCTAGCCGCTGAGGCGCCCCCCGATCTAGCCGCCGACCCCCGTTTCTCCACCAACGAGGGCCGCATGGCCGCCGCCGCCGAACTCGACGACGCCATCGCCGCCTGGACGGCCGGCGAGGACGCCCTCGACCTGGCCGCCCGGCTCCAACGGGTCGGCGTGGCCGCCCACCTGGTGGCCGCCAACGAGGATCTCCTCGAGGACGCCCACGTCAAAGGGTCTGGGTGGTACCAGGTCCGACCCGGACGGCGATTCGTGCGTGACGTCTACAGCGGCCACCCCATCCACCTGTCGGCCACCCCGGGCCGGTTCGAACGGGCCGGACCGTCCCTGGGGGAGCACACCGTGGCCGCCCTGACCGAGGTGGCCGGCTACGACCGGGCCCGGATCGACCAGCTCGTCGCCGACGGCGCCGCCTTCGTCGAGACCGAACCCGAACTGGTCCTCGACCGGCCCTACGAGGAGTGGCTACACGTCATGTTCCCCCGCGACGCCATCGACTCCCGCGACCGATGACGGGCCCGTACCAGGACGTCACCGTTGTCGACCTGTCAGGCCTGGCCGGCGCCCAGGTGGGCCGGATGCTGGCCGGGCTCGGCGCGGACGTGATCAAGATCGAACCCCCGGACGGCAACCCGATGCGTCGGCTCGGCCCGTTCGCCCCCGACGGCGAGACGTCCCTGTGGTGGGCCTACCTGGCCATGGGCACCCGGAGCGCCACGGTCGACCTCGGCGATACCGCCCAGGCGGGTGAACTGGGGGACCTGTTGGCTACCGCGGACGTCGTGGTCGACGATCACGGCGCCGGTCGGCTGGAGGGCCTCGGGATCGGCTACGCAACGGTGGCGGCGACCAACCCGGGCGTCGTCTGGGCCGAGATCACGCCGTTCGGGCCCCGGGGACCGAAACGGGACTGGACGTCGTCGAACCTGGTGGCCTGGGCCGCGTCTGGGGTGTTGTACACAACCGGCTTCGAGGATCAACCCCCGGTCGTGCCCGGAGGCCCGGCCCAACTGGCCATGCACGCGGTGGGGATGGAGGCCGCCATCGGCGCCGCCCTCGGCCTGCGGGCCCGCCGGTTCACCGGTCGGGGACAGCGGGTGGAGGTTTCCCTGGTGGAGGCCTGCCTCAGCTTCGCCCCCGAGACCGGCGTCCCCCTCCTGCTCGACGACCGGGTCCACCGGGCCCGCACCGGCAACCGTCGCAACCTCGGCCGACCCTTCGGCCTGTACCCGTGCGCGGACGGGTACGCCTCGATCCTGGTGCTGATGCCCCGTCACTGGGAGGCCATCGCGGCCTGGGCCCACGAGGTGTGCGGCAACGAGGCCATCACCGATCCGGTGTTCGCCGACATCGCGGTCCGGGCGGAGACGATGGACCTGGTCGACGCCTGGGTGGAGGAGCTATCCACCTCGATGACGGTGGCCGAGCTGTTCCAGGAGGGTCAGCGTCGGGGGGATCCCCGTCACCCCGGTCAACACCGTCGATTCGCTCCGGTCCGACCCCCACCTCGACGCCGTCGGGTTCTGGCGCCACGGCGAACTGCCCAACGGTGACAAGGCCGCGGTGCCGGGCCCGCCGATGCGGACCACGACCGGCTGGTGGGACACCCGTCCCGCCCCCCGCCTCGGTGAGCACACCGCGGCGGTGTTCCCCAACCGCTGACGCAGGGCCGGGCCAGCCACCCGCCGAGTCCGGAACCGGCGGATGCTCCTGGGATCGGGTCGTCAGGCGGGGAGGTGCCGGCCGGCCACCACCCGGGTGCGGCCCCGGAACAGGGCCACCGTGTCGCCGTGCTGGTTGGCCACCGTGACGTCGTGCACCGCGGCCCGTCCCTGGCGGTGCACGGTGGTGGCGGTGGCGGTCAACACGTCACCCAGGCGCCCGGGCCGGACCCAGTCGATGTCGGCCTGGACGGCGAGGGCCAGTTCGTTGCCGGCGTTGGACACGTACGCCATGGCCGAATCGGCCAGGGTGAAGATGATCCCGCCGTGGCACACGTCGAGACCGTTGACCATGTCGGGCCGGACGGTCAGCTCCGTCACCGCCCGCCCGATCTCGGTGGTCCGCACCACGATGCCCAGGGCCCTGGAGGCGTGGTCGTTGGCGTACATGGCCCGGGTCACGTCGTCGGGGGAGACGGGGGCGGGGTCGGGTGTACGGCCGCCGTGGTCGGTTGCGGGCTCGGTCATCGGCGTTGAACCTACTCGGCGGCAACCCCGGGGTTCGAACGGGTGGCCCGCCCGGCCCCTCGGCGTCCGCCCGTGAGCCAGTCGGCACCGGGTTCGGTCGGCCGCCGCCCACCAGCTAGCATGCGGCCTTCAGCCCGCAAGAATCGGACCATTGGAGGTCACCATGACGCTTACGGCTCACCTGCTCACCCGACTCGACCGGTTCCATCCGGCCCCCACGGCGTCGGCCCACTGTGACGGACCGTGCGGCGTCTACGATCCGGCCAGCACCCGGGTGGCGGCCGAGGCGGTCGTCTCGATGACCAAGAAGCTTCAGGCCCTCGACATGAGCGCGCCCGACCACCTCAACACCTACGTGCGCTACGTCAACATCAAGGAGGAGCAGGCCCAGATCGTCAAGGACGAGCTGGCCATCCTCTGGAGCGACTACTTCAAGCCCGAGCACCTGGAGACCTTCCCGGATCTGCACGACACCTTCTGGAAGGCCATCAAGGCCGCGTCGGCCTGCAAGGTCTCGGTCAGCACCGAGGCGTGCGACGACCTCATGGCTCGGGTCGAGACGATCCACAACATGTTCTGGCAGTCGAAGGGCCGCGACGTCCCGTGGGTGCTCGCCAACCCCTGATCGCGATCGTTCCCGTCCGGCCCGGGCCGGGCCGGGCCCGGTGATGATCATCCATCGGCCCCTGCTCGACGCCGGGGCCGAGCTTCTGGCCTGGGCCGGCGGCCGACGCCGCCGGTACCGGGTCACCGGAGCGTCGATGGAGCCGACACTCCACGCCGGCGAGCAGATGCTGGTCGCCGACGGTGGCCGGCCGCGGCCCGGTGACGTGGTCGTGGCCCGCCACCCCGAACGCCCGGACCTGGTGGTGGTCAAGCGGGTGGCGGCCGTGACCGACGACGATCGGATCACCCTGGCCAGCGACAACCCGGCCGCCGGCACCGATTCCCGGCGGTGGGGTCCCGTCGCCGGGGACACCGTGCTGGGCCGGGTCGTGCTCGTCCTCGACCGACCCACCGCCTCACTTCTCGCCCCGACCGGATCGGGGCCCTCCGGCCCGTCCGACCTGTCCGGCCCGGCCGGGACCGACGCCGCCGGAGCGACGCCGGTCACCCCGGCCGAGGGTCTCTGGCGGTGGCTCCGCCGCTAGGCGGCAATAGTCTCATCGGGTGCTCACCGTGTCAGGCCTGTCGGTGGCCCACGGGGCCCGCCAGTTGTTCCGGGACGTCACGTTCCGGTTGTCGCCCGGGCGGCGGATCGCCCTCATCGGCGGCAACGGGGTGGGTAAGACCACCATCTGCGAGATCGTGGTCGGCCTCCGCCAACCCGACGAGGGGGACGTGTCACGCCCGTCGGACTACCGGATCGGGTACCTGCCCCAGGAGCTGCTCGAATCGGGGCACGGCAGTGTCATCGACGAGGTCCTGGCCGGATCGGCCGAGGTGGTCGCCCTCGAACACGAACTGAGGCGCCTCGAAGCCGAGATCGGTACCGCCCGGGGCGACGCCCTCGACGCGGCTATGGCCGACTACGGGGAGGCCCAGAGCCGTTTCGAGGCCCTCGGTGGCTACCAGCTCGAAGCCGAGGCCCGACGGGTCCTGGGCGGCCTCGGGTTCTCCACCGAGGCCATGGACCGGCCCCTGCGGTCGATGTCGGGTGGTTGGCAGATGCGGGCCTCCCTGGCCCGCCTCCTGGTCCAGAAACCCGACGTCCTGGTGCTCGACGAGCCCACCAACCACCTCGACGTGGACTCGGTGGCCTGGCTGGAGGAACAACTGGCCGCCTGGCCCGGGGCGCTGCTGTTCGTATCCCACGACCGCGACTTCATCGACGCCGTAGCCGAGCGGTGCCTGGAGGTGGCCTTCGGCACCGCCACCGAGTACATCGGCGGCTTCGCCGAGTTCATCGTGGCCCGGGAGGAACGCATCGCCGCCCTGGAAGCGGCCGCCGCCCGCCAGGCCAAGGAGATCGAACGGGTCGAGCGCTTCATCGACCGGTTCCGCTACAAGGCCACCAAGGCCCGGCAGGTCCAGTCCCGGATCAAGACCCTGGAACGGCTGGAACGGATCCAGGTGCCCACCGAGGCCGACCTGAAGCTCCGCTTCGCCTTTCCCGAGCCGCCCCGGTCGGCCCGGGTCGTGGTCGAGCTCGACGACGTCACCCTGGCCTACGGCGACGGTGACCCGGTGGTGAGCGACGTCAACCTGGTGGTCGAGCGGGGCCAGAAGCTGGCCCTGCTCGGTCCCAACGGGGCCGGCAAGTCCACCCTGGTCAAGGCCATTCTCGGTCAGCTCGAACCCCGGGCCGGTGCGGTCAAGCTGGGAGCCAACGTCGACGTGGCCTACTTCGCCCAGCACCAGGTGGACGCCCTGGACCTCGACCGGACCGTGGAGCAGGAGTTCCGCCACTCGGTCGGTGAACAACCCAAGAACCGCAACCTCCGCACCGTGCTGGGCTCCTTCGGGTTCTCCGGCGACGCCGCCGACCGGCGCGTCGGAGACCTTTCCGGCGGGGAACGGACCCGGCTCGCCCTGGCCGAGGTCATGTGCAACCCGGTGAACCTCCTGGTCCTCGACGAGCCCACCAACCACCTCGACCTGCCCAGCTGTGACCTGCTCGAGGACGCCCTCGGCGCCTACCCGGGCACCGTGATCCTGGTCAGCCACGACCGGTACCTGATCCGCAACACGGTCGAGGAGGTGGTCGAGGTCCGGGACGGGGCGATCACCCACCACCGTGACGTGGAGGAGACGGTCCTGCACCCGTCCGGGGCGGTGGCGGCGGCCCCGCTGGGGGCCACCCGGCGGGCATCGAGCTCCCGGGCATCGAGCTCCCAGGTGTCGTCGTCGGCCCGGACCGCCCCGTCGGCCCCGGGCCGGGAACCGGCCCGGAAGGCCCCGCCGGCGGGAGACCGGGCCGGCCATCGCAACGCCGCCCATCGGGCCAACCGGAAGGTCCGCAACCGGGTGGAGCGGTTGGAGAAGCAGGCCACCGAGGCCGAGGCCGAGGTTCGCCGCCTCGAGGCCGAACTGGCCGATCCCGACGTCTACCAGGATCAAGCCCGCATGAACGACCTGGTCAACGAGCACGAACGGGTCTCGGCCCGGGCCACCCGGCTCCTGGCCGAGTGGGAGCAGGCCGCCCTCGATCTGGAACGGATCGAGTCCTGACGGTGCCGGCCGGGCCGATACGGGGCCGGCCGGCACCGGGGATCAGACGTCGAGATTGACGGCGTTGCCGATCAGGCCCAGGTGGGAGTACAGGTGGGGGGTGTTGCCGAGGGCCCGCCGGGCTTCGGCGTCGTACTCCTCGGACAGCAGACCGGTCGGCCCTACCAGGTCACAGAGCTGGGCGAACAGGTCCTCGGCGTCGTTGAGGCGGCCGGTCAGCACCATGGCGTCGATCAGCCACGACGTCATCAGGTGGTAGCCGCCCTCGCGGCCGGCCAGCCCGTCGTGCTCCAGGTACCGGTGGACGGTCGCCCCGCGCCGAAGTTCCCGCTCGACGGTGGCCAGGGTGGACAGGAACCGCTCGTCGGTGGGCGGCAGCAACCCCCACAACCCGATGGCCAGGACCGAGGCGTCGAGGTCGGTGCCGTCGTAGGCGGCCGTGAAGGCCCCCACCCGGGGCTTCCACCCCTTGGCGATCACCTCCTCGGAGATCGCCGACCGGAGCTCGGGCCAACCGTCGGGCACCTCCCGGCCCCAGGCCCCGGCCAGGCCGATGGCCCGGTCCACGGTGGCCCACGCCATCACCTTGGAGTAGACGTGCTGGCGGGGCGGGCGCCGGATCTCCCAGATGCCGTGGTCGGGGTGGCGCCAGCGTTGCCCGACCG
The DNA here is from genome assembly GCA_047974625.1 of Acidimicrobiales bacterium. Taxonomy (GTDB): domain Bacteria; phylum Actinomycetota; class Acidimicrobiia; order Acidimicrobiales; family SZUA-35; genus CADEDH01. The sequence continues at coordinate 72,740 of JBKECK010000051.1, read as the reverse complement.
CATCGACCAGGGCGACGACCAGGTCCCAGTAGGCCCCGGACGGGGCGGCGTCGGCCTTCTGGAGGACCCGGATCAGTTCCACGACGGGCCCGAAGGCGTCGATCTGGGGTTGGACGTCGGCCGCGTTACCCACCCGGACCGGCCGGCTCCCGGCGTAGCCGGTGAGGTCGTTGATCTCGGCCTCCGGGGCCAGGTGCCGCCCGGTGACGCTGTACACCGGGGCCAGGCGGGCGGCCCCGGAGCGGGTCTCGATCACGCCCGTCAGCCACCTCAGGAACCCGGTGCCCTCCCGGACGGAACCGATCCGGGCCAGGATCGTGGCCGCCATGGCCCCGTTGCGGATCCAGCAGTAGCGGTAGTCCCAGTTGCGGACGCCGCCGAGATGCTGGGGGAGGCTCGTGGTGGGGGCGGTGACGATCGCCCCGGTGGGGGCGTGGCACAGGGCCTTCAGGGTCAGGGCGCTACGGGCCACCAGTTCCCGTCCCCGGTCGGGGAGGGCGAGCCCGGCCACCCAGCTCGACCAGAACTGCTCGGTCCGGCGACCCCGGTCGGCCTCGGGGACCGGATCGGCCCGGCACGTGCTCGTCCCGGCCCGCAGCTCGAGCACCAAGCCGTGGGAGGGGATGTCGACGGTGGCCCGGGCGGTCTGGTGGGAGCCCTCGTCGACGATCGACCAGGTCACTCCGGGCGACCGCAGGGCCATCCGGTCGGCGGTGCCGGTCACCACCAACCCGTCGGGGCGGGTCTCGAGTCGGGTGGCCACCCGACCGAAGTCGAGGCGGGGGGCGAACTCGATCTCGGCCCGCCCGCTGCCCTCGATGCGCCGCACCAGATCGGAGCGGCGGGCCAGGTCTTCGACCCGGTCCGAGGAGGCGTCGAGGTAATCGGTCACGGTGAAGGTGGGGAACTCGGTGGTCAACAGCATGGTGTCGAGCCGGTACCGCTGGGTGATAGGTGGCCGGCCCCCGTGGTCGGCCACCACGAACCGGCCGGCCGGCGGGCCGCCCACCAGCTCGGCGAACACCGACGCCGAGTCGATCCGGGGGGTGCACATCCACGAGACCCGGGCCGTGGGGCTGATCACCGCCGTGGTCCGCTGGTCCGAAAGCAGCGAATGCCCGTCGATGGGGACGACGTTGGCCGACTGGAGCCATTCTGACCGGAACTCGAGCAGCAGCTGGAGGATCTCGGCCACCACCATCGGGCTCGCCACCCGGAAACCGGCCACGGTCGGCCCGTCTCCCACGCGCACCCCGACGTCGGCGCCACCGAGGGTCCGGAACGCGTCCTCATCGGTCACATCGTCGCCGAAGAACACCGCCGCGGTGGCGTCGACCCGCGTCCGGATGGCCTGGAGCGCCGTGCCCTTGTCGGCGTCGACGACGGCCATCTCCATCACCAAATGCCCACTGCGGGTGTGGACCCCGTCGGCGCTGGCCGGGCCCCGCACCAGCTCGTCACGGGCCGCTTTGGCCGCCGCTGGATCCAGGTTGCGGAAGTGGAACGCGACCCCGGCCGGCTTGTGTTCCACCCGGGCTCCGTAGGTCACCCCCACCGCGGTCACCTGTTCCCGCAGGACGTCCAGGCGGGCCTCCAGCTCGGGGGATAGGTGGGAGGCGAAGCCCACGTCGAACTCGCCCCCGTGGCTCCCCACCAGGGCGATCTCCTCCGGGAGCCGGGACAGCAGGGCCAGGTCCCGCAGGCTGCGGCCCGATATGACGGCCACACTGGTGTAGTCGAGCGCGGCCAGGGACCGCAGGGCGGACGCGGACGGGGGGTGGGCCCGGGCCGCCATCGGGTCGTCGACGATGGGGGCCACCACCCCGTCGAAATCGGTGGCCACCAGCAGGCGGGGCGTTCGGGCCAATTGGCCGAGCTGTTCGCTCAGCTCACCCAGGTTCTCGCTCGTCATGTTCAGCCCTCGACCTCGTCCTCATCGTGCTCCGCGTTCCGCCCGGGAGCCCTGACCCCACGAAACGAGCGGACACCATCTACCGTCGTGCGAGAGTATCGGTGATCGGTCGTGTCGTGTCGGAGGCCGTTGTTGGTCCGTGATTCCCCCAAAAGCCATCTTCCCGAGGGGCCGCTACTGGCGGTCGTGGCGATCCTGGGCGCCGTCCTCATGATGGCCACGTTGCTGGTGATCTCCGACCCGTCCGAACCGGTCGTGGTCGCCTCCGGGGTGGATCGTCGCACCCGGCCCGACGTCCGGCCCACCGCCCCGCCCTCCACCGCGCCGCCCTCCACCGTCCCGGAGGACACCGGCCCGGACGGCACCGGCCCCGACGGTGAGGCCCAGGTCGATCCGGACGCCACGGTGGAACCGATCGCCTGCCCGGCCGACGTCGACCCCGTGGTCTGCGACGCCGCCGCCTTCGTGCAGGAGTTCCGGGGCCGACCGTTCCGGAGCTTCCCCACCATCGACCTCAAGGAGGGCGAGGCGTTCGACGCCGCCCTCCTGGCCGACTTCGAGGGGGAACGGGACGGTCTCGACCAGGACGACGCCCTGCTCACCGCCATGGGTCTGCTCGCGGAGGACGTCGACCTGGCCGCCGTCTACCGTGACGGTCTGAGCGCCGGGGTGGTCGGGTTCTACGACCCGACGACCGGGGAGCTCGTGGTGCGGGGAACGGAGCTCAACCTCTACGCCCAGTCGGTCCTGGTCCACGAGCTGGTGCACGCCCACGACGACCAGTGGCTGGATCTGGAACGGACGGCGGCCAACGACGACGCCGAGTACGCCTTCAGCGCCGTCGTCGAGGGCAACGCCAGCCGGGTTGAAGATGCCTGGGTGGCGCGCTTGAGCGACGAGGAGCGCAGCCGCCTCGAGATGGAGGAGCTGTCTTCCATCAGCAACGCCGACATGGGGGCACTCTTCCGTCTCCCCGAGGTGGTCCTCAACCTGTGGGTGTCGCCGTACGATGACGGCCTCCGCTATGTGGACGCGGTGGCCGCGGCCGGCGGTGAGGAGGCGGTCAACCAGGCCCTGGCCGTTCCGCCGACCACCAGCGAGGACATCCTCCACCTCGCCGTGGCCGCTGGGCCCGGCGCCGACCCCGACGTCGAGGTGGCCGCCCCAGAGGTGGACGGCACCGTCGTCGACGAGGAGCAGATGGGCGAGCTGCTCCTGCGGGAGTGGTTCGGTTCGGACGCCGCCGCCGGTTGGGCCGGCGACCGCTACGTGCTGTGGACCGACACCGACGGGCGTTCGTGCGTGACCGACCTGGTGGCCACCGATACCGTGGCCGACCACGACGAACTGGTCGGGGTGGCCGAGGCCTGGGCCCAGCAGCGCCCCGACCGCCGGTCGGTCACGGTGGTGACGGCCGGTGACCGGGAGCTGGTCAGCCTCTCAGGCTGCGCCTGACCCGACCCGGGCCGGGGGTCACACCTCGGCGCACGGCTGGAGGATGCGCTCCGCCATCGCCGCGGCGGTGTCGGCCGTGGCCCCGTTGGCCAGCATGAAGGCGGGGACGATCGACCGGGTCACCCCGATCGAGGCCAGTTCCTGCGCCGCCCCGACCGGATCGTCGCCGAACAGGCCGGGGTGACCGGCGGTCAGTTCGATGGCCTCCGGGTCACGGCCGGCGTCGGCGGCGGTCTGACGAGTGATGTCGAACAGGTCCCGCAGCTCGTCGATCGAGCCCTTGCCGGGGAAGAAGCCGTCACCCAGCCGGCCGGCCCGCCGGGCCGCCGCCCTGGAGTGCCCACCGATCACGAACGGGACCTCACCCGCCGGCGGTTTCGGGTTGGAGGCCACCCCGGTGAACGAGGTGAACGAGCCCTTGTAGGCCGCGTTGTCGTCGGCCCACAGAGCCCGGATGGCCTCGATGTACTCGTTGGTGATGGCGCCCCGGTGCTCGAAGGGGACCCCGAGGGCCTCGAACTCCTCCTCCAGCCAGCCGACGCCGACACCGAGCACGAGACGGCCACCGGACAGGGAGTCGAGGGTGGCCACCGACTTGGCCAGCACCAGCGGATTGCGTTCCGGCAGGATCAGGATGCCAGTGGCCAGCCTGATGGTGGAGGTGGCCGCCGCCGCGAACGCCAGCCAGATGAGGGGATCGGGCAGCGGGGTGGAGGCGTCGCCCGGCATCTTGCCGCTGGGGGAGTAGGGGTAGGCCGAGGCGTACTGCTGGGGCCAGATGACGTGCTCGACCGTCCACAGGGACTCGAAGCCGACGGCCTCGGCCGCCTGGGCCACCTCGACCACACCCTCGGCGGTGGCGTAGGGGCCGGTGTTCGCGAACATGAGACCGAAATCCATGGCTGAGTGATAGGCCACCGTCGGGTGGTGGGGCAAGCCCCGGGCCCGGGCGACGGGGCGCTGGTTCAGGGGCGCCGGTTCAGCGTGGGGTGACCCGCACCGGGCAGGTCTGGAGGCCACGGAGGATCATCCGGCGTTGGCGCGGGCGGTCGCCGGCCGGCTCGACAGCCGAGAACCGGCGGATCATGGCCGCGAACACCTCCTGGGCCTCGGCCCGGGCCAGGTTCGCCCCCAGGCAGTAGTGGATCCCGGAGCCGAAGCTCATCACCGCCTCCCCGTGCCGGCCCACGTCGAACCGGTCCGGCTCATCGAAGTGGTCGGGGTCGCGGTTGGCTGCGCCGAGCAGGGTCAGCAGACGGTCCCCAGCCTCGAAGCGGACACCACAGGCCTCGATCGGCTCCAGGGCGGTGCGGCCGTCGATCTGGACCGGACTGTCGAAGCGGAGGATCTCCTCCACCGCGGTGGGGACCAGGGCCGGGTCGGCCCACAGCCGGGCCTGCTGGTCGGGATGGGTGAACAGGGCGGCCAGGCCGTTGCCGATGAGGTTGGTGGTGGTCTCCGCCCCGGCCGCGAACAGGAGCACCGACACCGCCAGCACCTCACCGTGGCTGAGTCGGTCGTCGCGCTCCTCGGCCGCCAGCAGGTCGGTGAGCAGGTCGTCGGCGGGCCGGGCCCGGCGGTGCCCGGCCAGGTCGTCGAAGTAGGCCCAGAGGGCGTCGCCGGCGGTCTCCGACCGTTTGAGGTCGTCGACGGTGGCCGCCGGTTCCAGGCTGAGCACCAGGTCGGTGACCAGGCTCCGGATCTCGGGCCAGTCCCGGTCGGGGACACCGAGCATGGCGCTGATCACCGACACCGGTAGGGGGAGGGCGAGGAGTTCCATGGCGTCACCGGTACCGGCCTCGGCCAACTGGTCGAGGTAGCGGTCGGCCAGGGCGGCGATCCGGTCACGCATCTCCTCGATCCGCCGGGGCGTGAAGGCCCGGTTCACCAAGCTCCGCTGGCGGGTGTGGTCCGGCGGGTCGAGGGCCAGCATCGACAGGGGGCGGTCGCGCCGGCGCTCGATCATCTCCAACCGGTAGGCGGTGGCTTCCGGCGAGCCGGCCCCGAACGACTGGTTGGGGCGATTCCCGTTGCCGAACCGGTCGTCCCTCAGGATGGCCCGGCAGTCGTCGTAGCGGCTGAACACCACGCCCCCGAACGCCGACACGTGCACCGGCGCCTCCTGCCGGAGCACCGAGGTGAACCGGGTCGGGTCCTCCAGGCCCTCGGGGGAACCGAACAGGTTCACCAGCGCCGTGTCGGCCCGTTGCCGTCGGGCGTCGTCGGTCGGTCCGTCGAGAAGCTCGGCCATGGCCATAGCCTAGGTGACCGCGCGGTAGCACCGGAGGGTCCGGCGGGTGTCCCCCGACCCGGCGGCCGGCGGGGCTCCGCGGCGTGACCTGCCTCACCCGTTGGGTCATCGGGCCGCCCATGCGGCACCCTGGTGGCATGAAGATCCGGATTGGGTACGGGCTCGGCACCCGCAGTCGCACCAACGATCAGGACCGGTTCGGGGCACTAGTAGACGCCCTGGAACGGGAACGGTTCGACTCCCTGTGGCTGTCGGAGCGGCTCGGGGGTGAGTGCCCCGACCCGGTAGTCGGCATGGCCTTCGCCTGCGGCCGGACGACCCGGCTGAAGGTCGGGATGTCGGTGATGGTGCTCCCCGGCCGCAACCCGGTGGTGCTGGCCAAGACCCTGGCCAGCCTGGACCGGCTCTCCAACGGCCGCCTCCTGCCCGCGTTCGGGCTCGGGGTGGCCGACTCGGCCGAGCACCAGGCCTTCGGCGTCCAGCGTCGGGAGCGGGGGGCCTGGTTCAACGAGGCGCTGCCCCTGATGCGGCGGCTGTGGTCCGAGGACGACGTCGATCACCACGGGCCCCGGTTCGACCTGGAGTCGGTGACGGTCAGGCCCCGACCGGCCCAGGATCCGCTCGAGGTGTGGTTGGGCGGGATCGCCCCCCTGGAGCTGAAACGGGTCGGCCGGCACGCCGACGGCTGGCTGCCCTCGTTCTGCACCGCGTCCCAGGTGGCCGAGGCCCGGGTGGTGGTGGAGCAGGTGGCGGCCGAACACGACCGCAAGATCGACCCCGAGCACTTCGGTGCCCTGATCGCCTACCGGACCGACGACACCCCCGTGCCCGAGCGCACGGCCAAGCTGGCCAAGGTCCGCAACCCCGACGCCGACATCAACGAGATCATCCCCGCCCGGGCCGACCTGCCCGCGGCCATCGGTCGGTTCGTCGACGTCGGCTTCTCCAAGTTCGTGCTGATCCCGACCGCCGAACCCGATGACTGGGACACCGAACTGGCCGACGTCGCCTCCCTGGTCCGTCCCCTCGAGAACTGAGCCTCGAAGAGCGGGGCCGGTCCGTTCCGGGCCCGTCCGTTCCGGGCCGTCCGTTGCGGGAGCGGGCGGCGGTGATTCGGCCGGCTTCTCCCGACCTAATCTTCCGTTCATAGCACTGGGTGATAGTCTTCGTGTTCGCTCACAAGTGGCTGGATGTGCATGCCGAGTTTCGTTCAAAAAACCGACCGCGCTGCTGCCACCCGTGATCTGCTGATGAGGTCGGCACGAACCGCTTTCGAATCTGATGGATTCGACGGTACGAGTGTCAGTCGGATCGTGGAGTTGGCCGATGTGTCCCGCGGCACCTTCTACCTCTACTTCGACTCCAAGGAGGCGGTGTTCCGTACCCTGGTCGACCAGCTTCAGGATCAGATCCTGGCCGCTCAGGTTTGGCCGGCCACGATGGCGGGCCCGGAAATGGTCCGCGCCGCGATCGGCCAGTTCATGGAGTTCTATCGGAGCCACGCTCAGATGATGGCCGTGCTGGACCAGGTGGCCGCCCATTCACCCGAATTCCGGCAGCTCCGCCTCGACATGAGGCGGGGAGTGGCCGTGGCGGCGCGGCGGTTCATTGAGTCTCAACGACACAGAAACATGATGTCGTCAACGATCGATCCCCGCACGGCGGCCACCGCTCTGACGGGAATGATCGACCGGTTTGCCTACGTCTGGTTCGTGCTCGAGGAGGACTTCGACATGGAGGTTGCCACCGACACGCTCACCGAACTGTGGATCCGGAGCATAGGGGGCGACTACCCGGTGGACTGACCGGTTGGGGCCACCACCGGGGCCTCGGCGGCGACCGTCGACGGGGTGGGTTCGGACGGGTCGGCCACGGCGAGGTGGGCGGGAACGGGACGGGCCAGGATCCCGCTGCGGATGCGGTCGGTGTCGGCCCCGAGGACCGGGGCTGCTCCTGCCGGTTCGACCGGCCAGGCCGGGGCCCGCCATGGGATGCCGGGCAACGGCCGGGGGCCGACCACGGGGTGGGGGAGCGAGGGGGCGAACCGACGGGCGGCCAGGTGGGGGCAGGCCACTACCGCGTCGAGTCGGCGCACGGCCCGGGCCGGGACCCCGTGGGCGGCCAGGGCCGCCTCGGCGTCGCCGGGTGTCCTGGCGGTCGTCCACCGTTCGACGATGGCCTCCAGTTCGGCTTCGTTGCGGCGGCGGTCGGCCGCGGTGGCGAACCGGGGATCGGTGGTCAGCTCCGGTTGCCCGAGCACCGAGGCCAGGGCCGCGAACTGGGGGTCGTCGGCCACCGCCACCGCCACCCACTCGTATTCGCCGGAGCAGGCGAACACCCCGTGGGGAACCCGCCCGGTGTCGCGGTTGCCGACCGGTACGGCCGTCCGCCCGGTGGCCGAACGGGTCAGCACGCCGGTAGGTACGGCGGCGATCCAGGCCTCGATCATGGCCACGTCTACCCGCACCCCGCGCCCGGTCCGCCGGGCCTCGGCCAGCCCGGCCACCGTGGCCAACGCGCACGGGAGGCCCGAACCGGGGTCCGGTAGCGACATCGGCAGCTCGGTCGGGCCCGCCCCGGGCCGACCCACCAGGGAGTTCAAACCGGACAGGGCGTCGATGATGGAGCCGTAGGCGGGGCGGTCCCGTTCCGGACCGGTGGCTCCGAACCCGGACAGCGAGACGGTGACCAGGCGGGGGTTGAGACAGCGGAGGGTGTCGTCGTCGAGGCCGAGCCGGGCCAGGGCCCCAGCCCGCATGTTCTCGATTACGACGTCGCTGCGGCGGATCAGCTCGGCCAGTTCGGCCCGCCCGTCCGACGTGCCCAGGTCGAGCCCGATCGAGGCCTTGCCCTGGTTGTACTGGTTGAAGTAGCCGGACCGGTCCAGACCGGGTTCCTCGTCGGCGAACGGGCCGAGGACGCGGGTCACGTCAGGCCGCCCGACGTGCTCGACCTTGATCACCTCGGCGCCCAGGTGGGCCAGGTGCATGGCCGCGTACGGGCCGGCCCACACGCGGGTGAGGTCGACGACCCGGATGGTGTCGAGCGGACCCCGGGCTGCGCCGTTCGACCCGGGGCCCGACTCGATCGGGGACCGGTCGCGTCGGGCGCGGACCGGCCAGGAAGGGGTGTCGTCGTCGGTCCCGCGCGGGGCCAACGACCGGACGGCCGACGGGCGGACCCCGTCGAACCGGTAGGGGGCGGAGGGGGCCAAGATCGGCCGGTCCGTCCCCGGTGTGGTGATGGGGCGTAGGTAGTCCCGTTCGGCGAGCTGGTCCCACGCCATCACCTGCTCGGCGTCGTTGACCAGTGACGCCGCCACCCCGGTTCGGCGGGCGGCGTCGAGGAACCAGCCGCTGTCCAGTTCGGCCATGGCCGGGGTGACCAGCGAAGCCACCGCCTCGGCCTGCTCGATCCGACCGGCGGTGGTGGCGAACAGGTCGAGATGACCCCACTCCGGGTCACCGAGCAGACCGACCAAGCTCCGCCACTGGGCGTCGTCGGTGATCTGGATCAGCACCTCGCCACCGTCCCGGCACCGGAAGATCCCCCACGGCCAGACGCCCCGGACACCGTCGTGGGCGGGGACGTCACCGGTGTAGGCCGCCGTGCTGTAGGCGGTGGCCAGGGAGCCGGCCATTACCTCCAGGGCGGCGATCTCCACCGAGGTCGGCCGGCCATCCAGCCAGGCGGCCGCGCCGGTCAGGGCGGCGCAGCACCCGGACAGGACCTGGGAGAGCTCGCCCGGGACCCGGATCGGCAGGGGGTCGGGGTCGTTGGACACGGTGGAGGCCACCGACAGGAAGCCGCTGGCCGCCAGGACGAGCAGGTCACCGTCCGGGTCGCCGGCGAATGGACCCGACCGGCCCCAGGCCGACACGTCGACCACGGTGGCCCCGGCCGCGGCAGCCATGGCGATCGGACCGGCCAGGGGTTCGAGCGAACCGTCGGTCAGGATCAGGTCGGCTCCGGCCAGCCAGCGGGGGGCCGGACCGGCCAGGTTGATCGACCGCTTCCCGGCGTGGTGGTAGGCGGCCACCGCACTGCGGTCCGGCCCGGGGACGTCGTCCAGGAAGGGTGGGACCGACCGCAGGGGGTGACCGGCGGGTGGTTCGACGAGCGCCACGTCGGCCCCCAGGTCGGCCAGGAGGCGGCCGGCGTAGGCGGTGGCCACGGTGGTACCGGCCTCGACCACCCGCATCCCGGCGAGGGGGCCGGGATGCTCACCGGCTCCGGGCTTCGAACCTGTCGTCCCCGTCACCGCCGGACCCCCCGCGGCGGGGTAAGCGTGGCGCCGCGGGCCGGGGGTCGGGTCGGTCGGGTTCGGGTGGTCGGTCGGCATCGGGTACTCCTCCGGGTCGGTGGGGGTCGGGAGGCCGGCCGCCGGCCCGGCGCGGGTCCTCAGCCGTCGGCGAGGCCGGCCGCGGTGAGGGCGGCCTGCTTGGCGCCGTCCAGGTCGTAGTGCTTGCGGGTCACGATCCGCTGGGCGTACAGGCCGCCGCCGGCCTGGATGTTGGTCACCTGGCGCCAGCCGCCGTAGCTGTCGGCGGTGAGATCGCGGATGGCGTGGAAGAGGCGGGTCCGGTAGGTGCCGTCCACGTCGGGGCCCGTCGACATGTACTTGTCGACCAGCGCCCCGATCTCGCTGTTCTCCAGGTCCGAACGGGACGGTGCGGTGACGATGGCACCCCCGGCGATGTCATGGAGGTGGCGGACCATCAGGTTGTAGTTGGCGGCGCCGGTGTACTTGCCGGCGTTGGTGTACAGCTCGTTGGGGAACATGGCCCCGAACTCGCCCGCCGACGAGTGCTGGATGGCCGACTCATAGCAGGCCCGCACCACGGTGGCGTGGATGATCATCTCGGAGATCTTCTCCTTGATGTGGGCCACACCGGCCAGCCCGTTGGCCTCGGCGATCAGCTGGGCCAGGCCCACCAGGACGTCGGCCCCGTCGGCCATCGAGGTGAGGCCGCCCAGGCGCTCCCACAGGCCGAGCGAATGGGCAAAAACGCCGGCCTGGGCCGTCTCACCGTCGAGGAAGATCCGTTCGTTGGGGACGAACACGTCGTCGAAGATGACGAACCCTTCGGGGGTGTTGGTCTGGCCCGAGACCGGGAAGTCCCTGAGGTCGGCGTGGCGGGGGGCGTAGGTGGTGTTCACGATCTTCACGCCGTCGGCGTTGACCGGCACCATGGCGGCCACCGAATAGGCCTCCTCGTCGGCCTTCATCGACTTGGTGGGGATGGTCATGAGCTCGTGGCCCATGGAGGCGGCGGTGATGTGGAGCTTCGCCCCCCGCAGGACCACCCCCTCGGGGGTTCGGTCCACCACCCGCACGTAGGCGTCCGGATCGTGCTGCCGGCTCGGCGGGCGGGACCGGTCGCCCTTGGCGTCGGTGATGCACTGGGTGATGCGGATGTCGCGCCGTTGGGCGTCCTCGATGAACCCCTGGATGCGTTCGACGTACTGGGGCGCGGTGTCGGCGATCCGGCCCGCCGCGGTGGCCAGGGTCATGATCGAGGTGTAGGTGACGTGGGCCATCATGCCGGCCTCGTGGACCAGGTCGACCTTGGCCCGCAGCTCGTCGCGGGTGGTCGGCACCCCGGTGATCGGGCTGTGACCGTCGACGGCGCGGTCCAGTAGCCAGTCGTAGTCGCCGGCCACCTGGTGGATGGGCGGGCCGAGGATGGGGTGGTCGGGGAGGTTCTCGATCCGCTCACCCTCGAAGTACGTGGCTCGGCCGTCGTCCAGGGACTCGAGGTATTCCTTGCCGGTCATCATGGCTACACCAACTCCTACTCGTGGTGGACGAACTCGTCGTCGTAGGGACGACGGCCGCGTTGCGACCGGGCCCGCCCCCGTTCCGGTACCAAGATCTCGCCCGAACTGACAAACCTGTCAACATCGGTGATCGGCAAGCTAGCAACGCCGGCATCGATTGTCATATCTGAACCGGCCAAATTCGGGTCTCAAACGGAAAAATGTCGGTGCGTATCGTCAGGATGACATCACTGTCACCAGTGGCTAGCTTTCCGGGATGGCATTCACCAACCGGGTAACGTCGATGCTGGGCGTCGAGGTGCCGATCGTGCAGGCGCCGATGGGGTACGTGGCCAAACCACCGTTGGTGGCGGCCGTCGCCGAGGCCGGCGCCATCGGCCTGGTGCCGGGTTCGCTCGGCGTGGAGGTGGTGCGGGCCGACATCCGCCGCACCCGGGAGCTGACCGACAAGCCGTTCGGGGTCAACCTGCCGATCGCCTTCGTGACCGATCCCGCCATCGTGGAGGCCGTGGTGGAGGAGGGGCTGGAGTTCGTCACCACCTCGGCGGGCTCGCCCACCACCTACACCCCGATCCTCAAGGAGGCGGGCCTGATCGTGTTCCATGTGGTGCCGTCGTTGACCGCGGCGCTCAAGGCCCGCGACGCCGGGGTGGACGGTCTGGTGGTGGAAGGCTCCGAGGGGGCCGGATTCAAGAATCCCCGGGAGGTGTCCACGATGGTGCTGCTGCCCCTGGTGGCCGAGCGGGTGGACCTGCCGATCATCGCCGCCGGTGGGATCGCCGACGGCCGGTCGATGGCGGCCGCCTTCGCCCTCGGGGCCGAGGGCGTGCAGATGGGAACCCGCATGATCGCCACCCTCGAGGCCGGGGTGCACCAGAACATGAAGGACGCGGTGGTGGACGCGGCGGAGACGGACACGATGCTGATCAACCAGCACAACCGCCGGCCCGTCCGGGTGTTGCGCACCGCGACCACGGCCCGTTTCGAGGGGGCCACCGACGGCGATCCGATGGCCCTCCTCGGTTCGATCCTCGACCTCTACGATCGGGGTGACCTGGAGGCCTCGCTACCCCAGCTGGGGGCGGTGGCCGGTCGGATCGGCTCGGTGCGGCCGGTGGCCGACGTCATCGCCGACACGGTCCGCGAGTTCGACACCGTGGTCGACGGCCTCGCCCACCGCTACCGCGACCGCTGAGGCGCCTGACAACGGCGCCCGACGGGGGCCCCGAATAATGGCGCCCGACGGGGGCCCCGAATAATGGCGCCCGACGGGGGCCCCGAATAATGGCGCCCAACGGGGGCGCGGTCAGGTGACGGTGGCGGCCGCCGCGGCGGGTCGGGTGGGTCGGGGAACGCCGATGAGCCTGATCGGCCAGGCCTGCTGGAGGGATGCGTCGACCATGACCAGGCGGTGGTGGCCGGTGTCGGCCACGACCACCCGGCCGTTGGGGAGGCCGCAGGCGCCCATGGGCCGGTCGAGGCCGGGCGCGCCCAGGGTCTTGATCCGACGGTTGGCCAGGCGGCGCAACCGGTTGTTGCCGGTGTCGACGATGATGATCGATCCGTCGTCCAGGACCACCAGATCGCTCGGGCGTTGCAGGACGGCGGCGTGGGCGGGGCCGTCGGCCATCCCATGGCGGAACTCGTCGTTGCCGGTGATGCTGGCCACCCGGCCGCGATCGGTGAGCAGCCGCACATTGCTGGACGCGGCGTCGCAGAACACCAGGCCGGCCTCGGTGCGGGCCAGGCCGCACGGCTGGGCCAGGGTGGACGCCTCCGCCGTGCCGTCCCGGTGCCCGCTGGCCCCCGAACCGGCGATCACTCCCACCGTCAACCGGTCGTCGGCGTCGGCCTGGAGCCGGTAGATCCGGTCCCGGCCGGCGTCGGTGACCGCGATGGACCCGTCCACGTCGACCACCACACTGGTGGGGGCGATCAGGTCGGTCAGTAGGGGGCGTCGGGTCCGGTGGAGGAGGTGGAGTTCCACCAGTTCCCCGGACCGGGTCACGGCCAACACCCGGTGGTCGCCGTCGACGGCCACCGCCACGGGCTCGCGGACACCGGCCACCTCCACCTGGGGCACGGCCCGGCGGCCGGCGTCGTCGAGGGTGAGCACCAGGATCCGGTCGTGTCCGGTGTCGGCCACGACGAGGGATCCGTCGGCGGCCAGGGCCACCCCGTTGGGGAAGGCCAGGGGCTCGTCCGGTGGTGGCTCGGGGTCGACCAGCCTTCCGGGTGCCGTGGGGCCGACGTCGAGCCGGTCGGGGTCGATCTCACCCAGGCCCAGGGCCACCGCCTCGGCCAGGATCCCGGGCTCGCCCAGGCCGTCGTGCATCCCGATCGTTCCGCCGTCCCCACCGATGACCACGGTGGTGGGCCAGCCGTCGGGGTTGTAGCGGTTCCAGGTGGCGGCCTCGGGGTCGTGCAACACCGGAATGGTGATCCGCCGTTCGGCCATCACCGAACGCAGGGGGGCGATCGCGTGTTCGTAGCCGAACCGGGGGGTGTGGACACCGATGGCGACCACCGCCGGTTGGTGCCGTTCCACCAGCTCGATCACCTCCCGCATCTTCACCAGCGAGGCCTCGCAGCCGTGAGACCAGAACAACAGGATCACCACCCGGCCACGGAGCGCCCGGAGGTCGACGGGGTCCCCGTTGAGCCAGGTCTCACCTTCTAGGGGAGGGGCGGGGTAGCGCACGATCCTCCGTCGGCCGCGGCCGGATCCACTTGAGGTCGTCACCCGTTCCGGCCACGCCTTCGGTCAGGACCCGGCTCCGCCGGTGTCGCCGCCACCCCACTAGGCTCGTCCCATGTGGTCACGGGCGGTCCGACGCCGGTCGGGCCGGCCCCGATCGTGGTTGGTCGTCGGCGTGATCGTCGGCGTGATCGTCGGCGTGATCGTCGTCGTGATCATCGGCGTGATCGTCGCCGGGTTGGTGGCCGCCGTGACCCGCCGAGCGGGAGGCGACACCGCCATGGGACCGGACAGCACACCCCCCGTCGTGGCCCAGGATCTACTGACCGGACCGGTGGGGACGTTCTCCTTCGATCCCGCCACCGGGCCCCGGCCGGACACACCGATCGAGGTCAGCTACTACGCTCCCGACGGTCCGCTCACCGATCGGCCGATCCTGGTGGTCATGCCGGGCCGGGGCCGCAACGCGGCCGACTACCGGGACGAGTGGAGCGCCGAGGCCCGGCGGTACGGGGTGGTCCTGCTGGTGCCGGAACTGCCGTCGGACGACTACCCGTTGGAGGCCTACAACCTCGGCAACCTGGTCGACGGCGACGGGGACCCCAACCCCACTACCGAGTGGACCTTCAACCTGGTGGAGGAGCTGTTCGGCTACGTCGCCGGTGAGCTTTCGTCAACGGTGGACGGCTACCACCTCTACGGCCATTCGGCCGGAGCCCAGTTCGTGCACCGGTTCGTGCTCTACCAGGACGACAACCGGGTGATCGCCGCGGTGGCGGCCAATGCCGGCTGGTACACGGCGCCGGATCCGACCGTCGATTTTCCCTACGGCACCGACAACGGACCCGAGGTGGACCTCGACCGGGCCCTGACCAGCCCCCTCACCATCCTGGTCGGCGCCGACGACACCGACCCAGACGACGACGGGCTCCGCACCACGGGCGGGGCCGCGAACCAGGGGGCCAATCGCCGGGAGCGGGCCGACTACGTCTACGCCCGGGCCGGACGTGAAGCCGCCGACCGGGGTGTCGAGCTGGCGTGGGGGTTCGGGGTGGTCGACGGGGCCGAGCACTCGAACCCACAGATGGTGGAGGCGGCGGCGGAGGTGTTGTTCGGGCCGTCGTGACCACCGGGCCGCCGGTGGTCACGAGGACGGTGCTGGGAGGTCCATGGTGGCCGCCCCACTGGTCGGCTCGTACACCAGGTCGGGGCTGATCGACCGGTAGTAGGCGGGGGCGTCGGCCGGGCCACAGGCCCGGGGCTGGAACGCCACGTCCTCGTTGTCGACCTCAAGGCAGCGGACGTCGAGCGTCATCCCCCGTCCCGGTTCGAAGGTCACGGTCAGGATGTGGCTTCGTCCCGGCGCTGCTGCCGGGTACCGGCCCGGCGTCCCGAACAGGAAGTTGCCGACCGAGTAGGCCACGGGCACCCCGTCGACGATCTCGATCGGCTGGCCCGTGTGGGAGCCGGCCCCGACGACCAGGTCGAATCCGGCCTCGACGAGGGCCCGGGCCCGTTCCCGCTGCCGGTCGTCCACCGGGGCGTAGTTTTCGCCCCAGTGGACGTAGGCCACGGTCACCACTGCCCCGGCGTCGTCGGCCCGGGCCGCGGCGTCGGCCATGGCCTCATTGGAGAGGCGGAGGGTGCCGGGCCGATCGTGGCGGGCTGTGAACGCCGAGTTGGTGTCCTCGAAGCCGAACAGGGCGAGGCGGCCCGACGGGGTGTCGAGCAGGAACGGTCGCTGGGCCCGGGCCAGGTTCTCCCCGGCGCCGATGTCGACGATCCCGGCCGCAGTGGTGTGGGCGATGGAGTCGGTGAGCCCCGTCAGGCCCCGGTCCATCGAGTGGTTGTTGGCCAGGCTGACCACGTCGACCCCGATGGCCCGCAGGGCCGGGGCCGCGGCCGGATCGGCGTTGTAGGTCCACGGCCGGTCGGGGTCGAGGACGGTGGTGGAGGTGGTGATCGGCCCCTCCAGGTTGGCCACCACGACCGAACCGGCGGGCCACGGTGGCAGCTTGGCCGCCGGCCATTCGTAGCCGTACCGGTCGAGGTAGTGCTGGGCCGCGTCGCCCAGCATGGTGTCGCCGACGATGGTCAGGGCCATGGTGTCGTTGGCCAGCACCGGGGCCCCGGTCAGCGACGGGTCGGGGTCCGAGGCGGCGGCCAGGGTTGCGGTACCGCCGAGCACGGCCAGTCCGACCGAACCCACCAGGAGGGACAGGCGGCGGGCCCGGGTGCGTCGACCGCGACCGATCACCATGCCGGCTGCCCGATCCGGGTGGGCCGGCCCATCGACGGCGAGGGTGGGCCGGCGGCCGTGTCACCGGTGACCCGACCCCGATCCAGGGTGATGACCCGGTCGGCCAGCATGGCCTCCTGGGGATCCTGGGTGACCAGGACGACGGTACCCCGGTAGTGGTGGAGGAACTCGTGGAACACGGTCCGGCTCTCGGGGTCGAGGGCCTGGGTGGGGTAGTCGAGCAGGAGGACGCGGGGGTTGCCCACCAGGGCCCGGGCCAGGGCGATCCGGAACCGGTAACCCTCAGGGAGGTTGGTGCCCCCTTCCACCACCCAGAAGTCGAGGCCGCCGTCGAGGTCGGCCAGGACCGGGCCGAGACTGGTGGCCACGATGGCGTGGACGAGGTGCTCGTCGTCGGCCTTCCCGTAGCGGTAGCCGATGTTACGGCGCACGGTGCCCCGCATCAGGGGCAGGTCGGTGCTGACCAGCCCGATGTTGCGGACGATCGAGCGGAGGTTCACCTCGGCCAGATCCTGACCGTCGATACGGACCCGCCCGTGCTCGGGGGCGATGTTGCCCCACAGGACCGACAGCAGGGCCGACTTGCCAGCCCCGTTGGGCCCCATGACCGCCGTCTGTCGTTCGGGAGCGAGGGTGAGAGTGATGCCGTCCAGGGCGCCGGGCACCCGGACGTCGGTCAGCTCGATCCCGCCCCGGCGGGGCCGGAGCGGCGGGAGGAGGTCGTCGTTACTCCGCCGTTCGGTCCGGGCCATGTAGTCGCCCAGCTTCTTCTTCGACACCTGGGCCGCCTGCCGGTACTCGTAGGCCCGGCCGAGGGTCTGGGCCGGGCCGGTCATGAGGCGGACGGCGGTGAGGGCGGCCACGACGTCACCCACGGTGATCCGTTGCCGGTCGAGCTCCACCGCGCCGACCAGGAGCACGGCGGCCAGGGCCAGGTAGGCGGTGGCGCTGGAGATGACCCGCAGCGCTCCCCGGGCGTTGGCGGCCCGGCTCAGGGCACCCAGGAGGTCGGTGTTCTGATGGTCCAGACGGGACGCCTCGCCGCGGGCCCGTCCGAACGCCTGCACCACATCCAGGGACCGGATCTGCTCAGCCACGTTGGAGGCCAGCAGGGACCGCCGCCAGCGGACGGCCCGGGTGGTGCGGTGCACCTGGTAGCCGGCGAGGATGGCGGCGGCCGCGCCCGTCAGGCCGACGCCGATGATGGTGGCGGCCATCAGGAGGTTGAACCAGGCCACCACGGCGAGGGCCACCGTCAGGGTGAACAGGGCGACCACGCCCCGGCCCAGGCCCCGGCTGATCCAGGTGCGGTAGGTCGACAGGTCGCCGGTGAACCGCAGGAGGATGGCGCCCTGGGACGAGCGCTGGACCCGGCGGGCGGGGAGGCGGAGAAGGTGGTCGTGGAGCACCATCCGGAGCCGGGCCACCACCCGGTAGCCGATCTTCTCGGTTACCGAGTACTCGAGGCCCCGGGAGATGGCCTGGATCACCGCCACCAACCCGAACCAGGCGATCACAGGGACGACCCGGGACAGGGGACTCCCGGCCACGAACGCGTCCACGATCCGCCGGACCAGGAGGATGTTGGCCACCGCGGTACCCCCTCGGAACAGCCCGAGGAGCAACAGTTTGGCCAGGTCGGCTCGAGAGGGGCGGAGGGTGCGTTCGAGCCGGCCGATCGGGTCGGGGTCGACGGGAGGTGGCGCCGGCGGGGAAGGGGCCGGGACCGGGAGGTGGGCGTCGGTGCTACTCATCGGATCACCACGACGGGTTGATCCGGCGCGCGTCGCGGGCCACGGTCCCGTTCGCGGTTCCCCCGGTCCAGGTGGCCGCGGTGGCCGGTCGCGGCCCTCCGATGGCGGGATGCACCTCGGTGACCCGGTCGTCGTTCGGACGCCCGATGACCGGTTCCGGCGGTCCGCTGGGGTCCATCGGGCCGGGGACGGGCTGCGACGGGGGCCGGTGGTCATCGACCAGGTCGATACGGCGGGGTCGTCGACAGTGGGACACGAGTTGGCGGGCGACCTCGGCCGACACGAGCTCTGGCCGGGTCAGCACTGGGACGGGACAGTGGGCCTCCACCTCGCGGATGGCCAGCGGTGAGCGGGTGAAGGCGCCGGTCACGGCGAGCACGTCTAGGCCGAGCGCCTGGATCTCGGCCACCCCGGCCACCGCGCCGGCGGCGTCTCCGGCGGCGAAGATGATGCCGTCCACGGAGTCGAGGAAGGCCGGGCTGCGGAGGAGCTGGGCGGTCTCGAGCTGGTAGATGCCGTCGGCGACCTCCATGACGACGACGGTGCAGTCTGCGGCGGCGAGGTGGTCGACCAGATGGCCGACCACCTTCTCGAGGATCGGGATCGGGACCTTGTAGGTGGACGCCAGGCCGGCGTCGGTGAAATCGAGGACGCGGTGGGCGCCGGCGTCGACCATGGACCAGAAGTCGTTGCCGGAGCCGGTGCCGGTCACCTTGGTGCCCCCGGCCCGTTCGCCCGCCGCCACCAGCCCACTGACCAGGGAGGCCACGGCCGTGGTCTTGCCAGCGTTCATCGAGGTCCCGAACACGGTGATCACCGGAGGCCGGCCCGGGGTGGACACCAGCGGCGGGAGAGCGAAGTCCCTCAGGTTCAACGGGACACCGGATGCATCGGCCAGCAGACCGATCGGGGTGATCTCGGTCGGCCTGCGAGTGCCGCCGTGACGGGACACCACATCGGCGGCCACCCCTCCGGAGGCCACGAGGTTGGTCGGCCCCAGGTCGGCGGGGACCTCACCTTCGAACTGGTCGGGGGCGTAGCGGTCGCCGTAGGCCACGATGATTTCGCCGCCCTCCACCATCGGTGACCGGCGGCCGGTGGGGAGCTCCAGTTTGCGGTGATGGCCCGCCCGGGTGAGTTCGGCCAGGACCAGGTCACCGGGGCGGGGACGGACGCTGCCCGACAGCAGGGTGCTGCCAGTCCAGTCGTGGCGGCCGTCCTGGAGGGGGACCCGCCGGGTGGTGAACGCCGGTTGCGCGCCCAGGAGCCGTGGGGTCGACAACTCCTCGAGCCAGGCCGGTCGGAACCAGCGTGGGGTCGGTTGATCGGTCGTCATGGTTCCGCCTTGGTCTCAGGTCTGTGATGACCAGGGCGCGGTTACCCAAACCGAGCCGACGCTAACGGAGGACGGATGCCCACCCGCGTACGTCCGCGCTCGTCGGCGTTGAGCCTGTTTGATCATGTCGCCCCGTGATCGTGATGCTGCTTGCCTGAGACTTGCTCTTCAGGCCCCCCGGTGCCGGACTGTGTTCCGACCTGGCACGACAGGGAACCTGGCGTGGTCTCGGTGGACACCGTAACAGTTCATGGCGGCTGAGTGAATCTGGATGGAGAAGCGACGACCACCGTCTGCCGCGGTAATCGACGGGACCCCAGATCTGGGTGGTGGGGGTGCGGTGGGCTATGTTGCCGGTGACGTCGGTCGCAACGCGAAGGAGCGGGCAGTGAAGGTCCCCTTGACGATCAATGACTTCCTCGACCGGGCGATCTCGGTCTATCCCGACCGGGTCGCCGTCGTCGACGAGCCGGATCAGGTGGCTGCGCCCGTGCGCGATCTGACCTACCGGGACCTGGGCGACATCCGCCGGCGGATGGGTGTGGCCATGGACAACCTCGGTCTCGGGATGGGCGCCCGCGTGGCCATGGTGTCCCACAACTCGGCCCGGTTGCTGGCCTCCTTCTTCGGGGTCGGGGGTAACGGGCGGGTGTTCGTGCCCATCAACTTCCGGCTCAGCGCCGACGAGGTGTCCTACATCGTCGACCATTGCGGCGCCGAGGCCCTACTGATCGACCCCGAACTGGCCGACGACTTGGCCGGGGTGGATTGCAAGCACCGGTGGATCATGGGCCCGGAGGCCGACGAGGCGTGGACCGGCACCGACGGCGAGCCCCAGCCCTGGACCCCGGATGAGGACGCGGTGGCCTCGATCAACTACACCTCCGGCACCACCGCCCGGCCCAAGGGGGTGGAGCAGACCCACCGGGCGCGGTGGACCAACGCGGTCACCTTCGGCTGGCACGCCGGGGTCAACGACCGCGACGTGTACCTTCACACCCTGCCGATGTTCCACTGCGACGGCTGGGGCATGCTGTACACCGTCACCGGCATGGGCGTGAAGCACGTGGCGCTGCGCAAGGTCGACGGGACCGAGATCCTCCGCCGGATCGACCAACACGGGGTGACCCTGATGTGCGGCGCCCCGGCGGTGTGCGCCGCGGTGCTGGACGCAGCCGAGACGTGGGAAGGGGAGATCCCGGGCCGTGACCGGGTCCGCATGATCGTGGCCGGCGCCCCGCCCCCCACCCGGACCATCGAGCGGATGGAATCCGAGCTGGGTTGGGAGTTCATCCAGATCTACGGGCTCACCGAGACGGCCCCCCTGCTCACCATGAGCCGCAACCGCCAGGAGTGGGACGGCCTCTCCGACGCGGACCGGGCCAAGAAGCTGGGCCGGGCCGGCGCCCCCGCCATCGGCATCTCGCTGGCCACCAGCGAGTCCGGGGAGATCCTGGCCCGGGGCAACCACATCCTCAAGGGCTATTGGGACAACCCGGACGCCACCGCCGAGGCCCTGGAGGGCGGCTGGTTCCACACCGGCGACGGGGGCTACGCCGACGAGGAGGGCTACTACTCGATCACCGACCGCAAGAAGGACGTGATCATCTCCGGCGGCGAGAACGTCTCCTCGATCGAGGTGGAGGACGTCCTGTTCTCCCACCCCGACGTCAGCGAGGTGGCCGTCATCGGGGTACCCCACGAGAAGTGGGGGGAGACGGTGAAGGCCCTGGTCGTCCTGAACCCGGGCTCGTCGGCCACCGAGGAGGAGCTGATCGGCTACTGCCGTGATCGGCTCACCCATTACAAGTGCCCCACCACGGTGGAGACCCGGGAGAGCCTGGAGCGCACCGCCACCGGCAAGCTCCAGAAGTACAAGCTCCGGGCCCCCTACTGGGAGGGCCGGGACAAGATGGTCAACTAGGGGGCGGGTCCGGCCCCGAACGCGGGGCCGGACCCGCCCGAACCCGGCCGCTCACGGTTGACTGGCTCCATGAGCCTCGACACCTCTGCCTCCGCCGACCTGGTCGCCCGCCGTTGGCGGGACGACATCGTCGACCAACTGCGCCGGTACATCACCATTCCCGCCCTGTCCCCTGCCTTCGACGCCGACTGGCAGGAGTCCGGTCATCTGGGCCGGGCGGTGGAACAGGTGCGGTCGTGGATGGTCGGCCGCCCCATCGAGGGGATGACGGTCGGGGTGCAGGAGCTGGAGGGCCGAACCCCCCTGATCGTGGCCGAGGTGGCCCCGTTCGGTCCGGACGGGGCCATCGGTCCGGACGGGGCCATCGAGGCACCGACGGTGCTGCTGTACGGCCACCTCGACAAGCAGCCCGAGATGACGGGCTGGCGGGACGGGCTCGGCCCGTGGACCCCGGTGATCGAGGACGGCCGGCTCTACGGGCGGGGCGGTGCCGACGACGGCTACGCCGCGTTCGCGTCCTGCACCGCCATCGAGGCGGTGCAGCGGTCCGGCGGTTCACACCCCCGGCTCCTGGTGTTGATCGAGGCGTCCGAGGACTCCGGCAGCCCTGACCTCCCGGCCCACATCGAGGCCCTGGCCGACCGGCTCGGCCGGGTCGAGCTGGTGGTGTGCCTCGACTCCGGATGTGGCGACTACGAACGGATGTGGCTCACCACCTCCCTGCGGGGGGTGTGCGGCGGATCCCTCGAGGTCGACATCGTCGAGGAGGGACTCCACTCCGGGGCCGTGTCGGGCCTGGTGCCCTCCACGTTCCGGATCGCCCGCGGCCTGCTGGACCGGATCGAGGACGTCGCCACCGGTCACGTCCGGCTGACCAGTGTCGACGTGCCCATCCCGCCCCACCGGCTCGAGGAGGTGACGGCGATGGCGGCCGCCCTCGGCCACCGACCGGGCGACGGGGTTCCCCTGGTGCCCGGGGCCCGCCCCACCACCGACGATCCGGTCGAGGCCGAACTGGCCGTCACCTGGCGGGCCGCCCTGTCGGTGGTCGGAGCCGATGGTCTCCCGCCCGCGGCCACCGCCGGCAACGTGCTGCGACCCTCGACCACCCTGCGCCTGTCGTTGCGGGTGCCGCCCACCGGTGACACCGTCGCCGCGGTGGCCGAACTGGCTCGGTTGCTGGAGGCCGACCCGCCCTACGGGGCCCGGGTCAGGTTCACCGACGTGTTCTCGGCCGACGGGTGGGACTCCCCGGCCCTGGCCCCCTGGCTCCGGGCCTCCCTCGACGCCGCGGCCACCGAGGTGTTCGGTGAACCGGTTCACATGATGGGCGAGGGGGGCTCGATCCCGTTCATGGGCATGCTGGCCGACCGGTTCCCCGACGCCCAGTTCCTGATCACCGGGGTGCTGGGGCCGGGCTCGAACGCCCACGGCCCGAACGAGTTCATCGACCTGGCCTACGCCGAGAAACTGACCCGCGTCGTTGCCGGGGTGCTCGACGCCGCCGCCCGCCCCGACTCGGGTTCCCCCTGACCCGGGTCCGGACGGGACGTCACCGGCCGGGGACTACTGTTCGTTCAGGATCTCGACGAACTCGGCCAGTTGGGCCTGGTCGAGGGTCCACGGACCATTTTCGCCGACGGGATTGTCGAACACGGTCTGGATGACGATGCGGGCACCCTGGCCGTCGTAGGCCGAGTTCACCGCGTACTCGTACCACGGCCGGATGTGCTCGGCTCCGCTGTGCATCCCCCATTCGCCGATTCCGATGTCGACCCCGTTCCCGGCCGCCCACAGCCGGATCTCGCTGATCAGGGGACTGCCGGCCAGGCCCCCGGTGGAGCCGGTCACGTAGATATCGACGCCGAGGAAGTCGTAGATGCCGTCGTCCCACCACTCGTCGGGATCGCGGTTCGAGGAGTCGCTCCAGGTGTAGGCCATCAGGATCGGGGCCAGGGCCACGTTGTCGACCCCCAGGGCGTCCATGCGGGCCCGGACGTGGGCGTTCATGCGCACGTGGGCGGCCGGTCCGGCCGGGTCGTCGGGAGCGTTGATGCCCCCGCCCCCCTCGGGTTCGTGGTGGATGGTCAGGATCACCGGCGAGTCGCGGGCGTCGAGGGCCAGCAGCATGGTGTCGAGATCGTCGTCGTAGGTGCCGTCGCCGATACCGGTCCAGTCGACCGCGCCGCCGGGATTGCCCTTGACCGACACCCAGGGGATACGACCTGCCGCGATATCGGCGTCGACCTGGTTCAGGAGCTTGCCGTTCATCTGGCTCCACTGGAAGAAATTCCGGTTGAGCTCCAGGGCCTGGCCGGCGTCGTCCTCGTAGCGGTCCTCCAGAGTGTCGTCCCGGGCCGGATAGTTGGCCCCCCAGACGACGTCGCCCGGTTCGGGCTGGCCCGGGTAGGCGGGGGTGAAGGGGACCGCCGGGGCCAGCCCGAGGTAGTCGAGCTTCACCCCGCCGGCGTCGAAGCGGACGGTCAGGGCGTGGTCGCCGGCTGAGAGGTCGAGGGGGAGGGAGACCGAATTCCACCCGCTGGTGGTCGCCCCGGGAACGGTGACCGTCCCCGCTTCGACCCCGTCCACCAGCACAGCCATGGCCCGGTCGCGCCCGGTGGAGGTCTGGACCGACAGGGAGGCCTGGTAGCTGCCGCCTTCGACCACCTGGAGCTCGTAGGTCACGGACTCACCGGCCGCGGTCCAGCCGACATGGTGGCCGGTGGCCCCGACGGCCACGTCCACGTCACCGTCGTTGCGGTAGGCGCCGGGGGTGTTCCCCGGGGTGGTGTCGACCCCGGAGGCGAAGTCCTCGGCCTCGATCCGGGTCGTCCCGTCGGCGGCCACGGGATGACGCGCCGGCGACCAGGCCAGGTCGAGGCGGTCGGCCTTGATGCCCCCGGCGTTGAACCTCAGGGTGAGGGCGTGGGGCCCGGCCGTGAGGTCGGGCAGGGTGAAGGGCACCTCGACCCACTCCGAGGTCTCCGAACCGGGAACGGTCACGGGAACCGTCACCCCGTCCACCAGGAGGGCGATGGTCAGGTCCTGACCTCGGGACGTCTGGACCGAGACGACCCCCCGGTACGAGCCGGGGCGGACGACGGTGAGGTCGTAGGCGAGGGTCTCACCCGGCGCGGTCCAGCCGACATGGTGGCCGTTGGCGCCGGCCCCGATGTCGGTATCGGTGTCGTTCCGGTAGGCGCCGGGGGTGTTGCCCGGGGTGGAGTCGGTGGAACTGGTGAAGTCCTCCACCTCGATGGTGGTGTCACCGTCGAGGCTGGGCGGGGCGACTGGCTCCGCCCCGGCCGGGGTGACCCCCGCGGTGATGGCGGCCGTGGCCGCCAGGGCGGCGGTGGCCAGCGCGACAGGGCGCGGTAATCGCATGGTTCTCCTGAATGGCAGGCCCCAACCCCGTCGTGGACGACGGCCAACGTAGCCGGATCGGGTCACGGGTGGGGGTCGGCGGGAGCCCCCGTGGGAAGCCGGCTGGCCGCGGCCGCCGCCACCAGCGAAACCGCGGCGGAGAGCATGAACACCGGGGTGAATGACCCGGTGGTGTCGGCGATGACCCCACCGACCTGGGGCGAGACCATCTGCATGACCCCGAAGGCAAGGGTGGCCGCGCTGAACGCCGGGCCGTAGGTGTCGGTGTCGGTGTTGTCGACGATGTGGGCGATCAGCAATGAGGGCAGGGCCGAGAACATGAGGCCGACCCCGACGGCGGCGACGGCCACCCACGGCTGGGTCCCGGTGAGGGCGAGTAGGGCGCACGCCGCGAACAGGACGAACCCGCCGGTGAGGGTGCGTCGCCGGCCGATCCGGTCCGACAGAGGGCCCAGGGTGGGGCCGCCGAACACGGTGGCCAGGCCGAGGAGCGAGAACATCCCGGTGGCCGCGCCGGTGGAGAAGCCGGCGTCATCCTCCAACCGGGCCACCAGGAACCCCACCACCAGGATGTAGGCGAACCCGTAGGCCGCGTAGGCCACGGTCAGGGGGATCCATCCGTGGACGCTCCGCAAGGCCCGCACCCCGCCGAATCCGCCGCCGCCGGCGGCGGGACGGTCGCCCCGGGAGCGGAGCAGGGCGAAGGCGGCGACCAGTACGGCCAGGGCCACCACCAGCTCGATCCGGTAGGTCGTCTGCCACTGGTCGGTCGGTGCCCCCGCCGACCTGGGGTGGGCGGCCCGGTGGCTCCGGTCGAGCCAGGCCGAGACCTGGCCGGCGAACACGATGCCGAGCCCGATGCCGGAGCCGACCATGCCCACCGCCATACCGGCTCGGCGGGGTGGCAGGGCGCGGGCCGCGACGGCGGGGGCCGGGATCCAGATGACGGCGCCGCCCAGTCCCATCCCGAACCGGGCGAGGCCGAGCACCGCACCGTCGGGGGCGAACGCGGCGAGGGCGATCGACGTGGTGGAGATGGCCAGGCCGATCCGGATGAGACCGACCAGGCTGACCCGGGTTGCCGCCCAGGCCATGCCCATGGTGCCGAACAGGTAGGCGGTCACGTTGAGTGTCCCGAAGAACCCGGCCAGGGTGTTCGACCCGCCCAGCACGTCGTCGCGGGCGCCCGGCAGCACCACGCCCCAGGTGAACCGGCCGAACGCCTGGGCTACGCAGGCCGACGCCATCACCAGGACGATGACGACCGGGGCGCGTTCGCGCCGGTCGGTCGGGCCCTGCCCGGTCAGATCTTGAGGTCCACGGGACGCGCCGTCTCGGCGTAGAAGTCGTTGCCCTTGTCGTCGACCACGACGAAGGCTGGGAAGTCCTCCACCTCGATCCGCCAGATGGCCTCCATGCCCAGCTCTGGGTACTCGAGGACCTCGACCGACCGGATCGAGTCCTTAGCCAGCCGGGCCGCTGGGCCGCCGATCGAACCCAGGTAGAACCCCCCGTGACGCTGGCAGGCGTCGGTCACCTGCTGGCTCCGGTTGCCCTTGGCCAGCATGACCAGTGACCCGCCGGCGGCCTGGAACTGGTCGACGTAGGAGTCCATCCGCCCGGCCGTGGTGGGACCGAACGATCCGGAGGCGTAACCCTCCGGGGTCTTGGCCGGCCCGGCGTAGTAGATCGGGCTGTCCTTCAGGTATTCGGGCATGGGCTCGCCGGCGTCCAGCCGCTCCTTGATCTTGGCGTGGGCGATGTCCCGCCCCACCACCAGGGTGCCGGTCAGCGACAGCCGGGTCTTCACCGGGTACTTCGACAGGGTCTCCCGGATGGCCGACATCGGCTGGTTCAGGTCGATCGGGATCACCTCGTCACTCACATCGATCTCGGTGACCTCGGGCAGGTAGTGGGCGGGGTCGGTCTCGAGCTGTTCGAGGAACACGCCCTCGGCTGTGATCTTGGCCAGGGCCTGCCGGTCGGCCGAACAGCTGACGGCCACCCCGACCGGCAGGGACGCCCCGTGGCGGGGAAGCCGGATCACCCGGACATCGTGGCAGAAGTACTTGCCGCCGAACTGGGCCCCGATCCCGAACTCCTGGGTGAGGGCGAGTACTTCGGCCTCCATCTCCAGGTCCCGGACGGCGTGACCGAGCTCGCTGCCCTCGGTGGGCAGGGCGTCGAGATAGCGGGTGGAGGCCAGCTTGGCCGTCTCCACGGCCAGCTCGGCCGACGTACCCCCGATGACCAGGCCCAGGTGGTACGGGGGGCAGGCCGACGTACCGAGCAGGCGCAGCTTCTCGTTGAGGAAGGCCCGCAGACCGGTCGGGTTGAGCAGGGCCTTGGTCTCCTGGAACAGGTAGCTCTTGTTGGCCGATCCGCCGCCCTTGGTCATGAACATGAACTTGTAGACCGACCCGGGGATGGCCTCGATCTTCACCTCGGCCGGCAGGTTGGTGCCGGTGTTGCGCTCCTCCCACATGGTGAGCGGCGCCATCTGGGAGTACCGCAGGTTGGACGTCTGGTAGGTGTCGTAGGCCCCGTGGCTGAGGGGCTCGGCGTCGTTGCCCTCGGTGAGGACGTACTGGCCCTTCTTGCCCTTGATGATCACCGTGCCGGTGTCCTGGCATCCGGGGAGCACGAACCCGGCGGCGATGTTGGCGTTCTTCAGCAGTTCGGTGGCCACGAACCGGTCGTTGGCCGACGCCTCCGGGTCGTCGAGGATCTTGCGGAGCTGGCCTAGGTGGCCGGGACGGAGCAGATGGGAGATGTCCCTGATGGCCGTCGCGCTGAGGGTCCTGAGGGCGTCGTTCGACACCCTCAGGAAGGTCGTGTCGCCGAGCTGGACGGTCTCGACGCCGTCACCGGTCAGCTTGCGGTACGGGGTGGTGTCCTCGCCCAGGGGGAACATCTCGGTAAAGCGGAATTCGGCCATGGCCCCACGGTAACGCCGTGCCCGGCCCGGCGGCCCGTCCGCTCAGCCGGCGGCCTGGTCGGCCAGGATGGCCAGCACGTCGGCGCCGTAACGTTCCAGCTTGGCCGGCCCGATCCCCTTGACCTTGCCGAGGTCGCCGAGGGTGGCCGGGGCCCCCGCGGCGATCGCGTCCAAGGTGGCGTTGTCGAACACGATGTAGGCCGGGACGCCGTCGGTGCGGCTCCGCTCGCGCCGCCATTCGGTCAGGGCCTCGCGCCGGGCCGCCTCCTCCGGTCCGGATGGTTCCGGCCGCTCGGCCGGACCACCGCGGGTACGTCCGGAACCGGAGCCGGAGCCGGAGGTCCGCCCGGACCCGTTGGCGGCGACTGGTGCGGCGGCCTCCAGCCAGGGTCGGTCGGCGGGCCTGGCGTGGAGCAGTTCGGCCACGAACGGGGACGCGGTCGGACCACGGGTGGCGGTGGCGTTGACCAGCACCGTCTCCCGGCCCCGGGTGATGGCTACGTGCATGACTCGGCGCTCCTCCTCCACGTCCTCGGCCAGGACGTGGGGGTGAAGCTCGGCACTCACCCGGTGAACCACCACGTGGGGCCACTCCAGGCCCTTCGTGGCGTGGATGGTGGCCAGGGTGACCAGCGGCCCGTCACCGTCGCCGGACGGGGCCGCCGCCCCCACGGCCGGGAGGGCGTCGAGCTGGTCGTGGAGCCAGGCGCCGAGGTCGGTGTCCCGGGGGGCGAGGTCGGCCACGGCCCGCAGGGCGGTGAGCTCGTCGGCGTGGGCGGCCCGGCGGGCCACACGTTGGGACCGGTCGAGCTGGCTGGCCGCCCCCATGAGCCCGATCTCGTGATACACGACGTCGAGCAGATCACCGGCGGGGACCTGCCGTTCGTGGCGGGAGCGGAGGTCGGCGATGTCGTTGGCCAGGCCGGCCACCGTCCCGGCGTCCCGTTCGTTGTTGAGGCGGCCGGCGAGGCGCCGCAGGTCGGCCACCGAGGTCTGCTCGCACACCCAGTCGGCGATGCGGGGATGGAGGGAGCGGGGGGGTCGCCGCAGGACGGCACGCAGGTCGTCGCCCGAGAGGCGCTGCTCGGGCGCGGCGGCCAGGCGGAGCCAGGCCAGGGCAGCCCCGGTCCCCGACCGTTCCAGCATGCGGCTGTCGACCCCCGGGGGGCGGCCCACCGGGATGCCGGCGTCGGCCAGGTGGAGCAGGGGGGCGAGCAGGGCCGCGTTGACCCGGGCCAGGACGGCCACATCCCCCGGGCCGGCCCCACCGTTGAGGAGCTCCCGCACATGGTCGACCAGCACCCGTTCACCGGTGCGGCCGGCCGGGTCGAGGGGGAGTCCCGGCCCGTCCGGACCGGACGGGCCGGGTTCGGGGGTGGGGGCCGAGGCCGAGCGGACCGGGCCGGGCCCGGGGCCGGGAAGGGTCCCCCCGGTGATCCACATGGCGTCGGTGTCCGGCCGTCCCGGGGCAGGATCCACCTTCTTCGGGACCCGGCGACGGTTGTGGCTGAGGAGGTTGGTGGCCGCGGTGACCACGGCCGGCGGGCACCGGTAGTTGACGGTGAGGGGGTGGTTGACCGAGCCGGGGAAAAAGCGGTCGAACTCGATCAGCCAGGTGGGGGAGGCCCCCGTGTACCCGTAGATGGTCTGGTCGTCGTCGCCGACCGCGAACACCTCGGCGGCGGGCCCGGCGATGAGGCGGATGAGCAACAGGTGGGCGGGCGTCAGGTCCTGGAACTCGTCGACCAGCAGGACCGGAGCGGCGGCCCGGGCCGCGGCGCGGGCCGCCGGGTCGGTGCAGAGCACCTCGATGGCGGCCAGGATCTGCTCGTCGTAGTCGAGCTGGCCCCGGCGGGCCAGCTCCTCCCGGTACCGGGCGATCAGCTCGACGAAGCCGGTCACGTCGGCCCCGTAGGCCTCCTCCACCTCGGCCGGATCGCGCAACCCGAGCCGGCAGGCGGACAGGGCGTCGATCCACGGTTCCAGGGGGTCGGTCAGCGCCCGGCGCCGGCGCCCCGGGACGAGTCGTTCCAGGAGGCGGCGGGCGTCGAGCTCGTCAATGGTGGCCCGGTCTCGGACCGTGGATCCGGTGAACGGGCGGCGGCCGGTGGCGATGGCCAGGGCCAGGCTGTTGAGGGTGCGGATGTCCAGGCCGGCGACGTCGTCCAACCGGGCCGCCATCTCCGCTCGGGCCCGACGGTTGTAGGCCACCAGGGAGACGGCGGCCGGGTGGAGGCCCCGGCCGGCTACCAGGTGCCGGGTGCGTTCGGTGATGACCCTCGTCTTGCCCGAGCCGGCGGGGGCGATGATCCGGGCCGGCCCGCCCGGGTGGGCCACCGCGGCCAACTGGTCGGGGGCCAGCTCGGCGTTGGGCCGGGTGGGTGACGGCGCCACGGCCCGGAGCCGACCCGCCGTCAGGTGGACCCGGGGGACGACGGGGACTGTTGGGTCCAGCTCGTCGGCCGCTGGCACCGACAGTGGGCCCCCGTCGGCCCAGACCACGGTCCCGTCCGGGAGGGCGACGTCACCGACCGGTGGGGTACCGGACGAGTCCGGGACGGTTGACCCGAGCCGGACGGCGTCCGTCGTGGGGGCGAAGGTGACCTGGTCGGTCACGGCCACCACCGTGTTGGCGGTGACCACGAACCGGAGCCGTTCGCCGGGGAGCTCGGTGTCGGGGGCCAGGGCGGAGAAGGGCACGTCGAACGGGCCGGACTCGGCCGGCGGCCACGGGCCCGACCAGTCGACGACCACCCGTTCCCGTAGGCGCCAGGCGTGGTGCAACCGGGCCACCGTGTCGGCGTCGGCGTCGACCGAGGCCGCGATCCGGGGCCGATCCGTCCACGGGGCCGGGACGGGGTCACCGGCGGGAACGACCAGGCCTCGACCCAACGCCTCCGGGCCGGCCCATCGCTCCGGGGGTCCGGGCAGGGCCACGACCTCGGCCGGGGCACCGGTTCCGGCCGCCGCGACCGGTCCCGGTCCGGGGTCACGCCGTCGACGGGTGGGCTCGGGGGGAGGCGGCGCCCCGGCGGAGTGGGAGGGTGGGGAGGTGAGCGAGCAGGCGCGCACCTCAGCCACCGATCCGTGGGTGCCACCGCAGTGCCCGCAGCTGATCGACTTGGCCACCAACCCAGCGTAGGGTGCCGGGTGGGATCCGGTGGGAGGGGGACGGAGCGTGACGGCGCCGGAAGCGGTGAACCTGGCGCGCACCACCATCGGGGCACGGATCGGACGGTGCGGCCCGGCCGTGGTGGTGACGGCGGCGGTGGTCTCGGTCGTGCTGAGATGGTGGACCCTCCCCCTCGACGCCGTGGCCTTGGGCGCGGTCACCGCCACCCTCGGGATCCTGAGCGTCATCGACCTCCGGGAGCACCGGCTTCCCAACGCGGTGGTCGGGCCCCTGACCCTGGCTGTGGTGGCCTTCCTAGCCGGCCACGCGCTGGCCGAGGCGGCCCCCTCGGCCCTGGTGCCGCCATTGCTCACCGGTCTGGGTGCGTCGGGGTTGTTCTACCTCGGTTGGTGGGCCGGGGGCCTGGGCCTGGGGGACGTGAAGCTGGTGTTCCCGCTCGTGGCCTTGCTGCGGTGGGCGGGCGGTGGTGCCCTCACCACCGCGGTGGCCGTCACCGCCCTGGTGGGCGGGGTGGCGGCCGTGGGGATCATGGCGGGCGGCCGGAGCCGGCCCCGCCGGATGGCCTACGGCCCGGTGCTGGCCGCCGGAGCGGTGGCCGGCCTACTCGTCGGCCCCGGGTGACGGGGCCGGTCCCGGGGTGACGGGGTGGCCTCGGGTGATGGGGTGGTGACCACCGGGAACGACGAGGGGCGTGGCCGTGCCGCCGCGCACCAGCCACGCCCCGAACTTGGGCGGCAAGAACGCGAATACGCTGAACACGGAACCCTGGGGGTCGGGCTCCACCCCCGGAACCCGGGGAGCCTGGTTCGTGCGCTGTCGTCCCTCAAAGCCGCCTGAGGGAATCTGAGTTGTCGTCTCCGCGATGGCTACCTGACCATCACGGACCGGGAAAGCATAGCTGTTGAGGCTGGCCAGACCAAGAGCTAGTCGATGGTTGTTGGAGGGTTGGCGGAAATTGCCCAGGCGGAAGGCGGGTGTTCCTGCTCCTGTGCACGCCGATCCGGCGGCGCCCACAACCGCCCAATCCGAGCGCAGCTATTACCTACTCGACCCGTGATTCAGTCGGCCATCTCATACCGCAGTTGGGAGCCGTCACTCGACACGCTGGCCTGATGGAGGAGGCGAAGATGTTCGAGGTGGGCGTAGGTTTCGCTTTCCGCCATAGATCCCCAGGATCGGGGCTTGAAGAGCACCCGCATATAGTCTTCCACCGTCCCCTGACCGAGGGAGTCCCCGGCCTCGCGGAGGGTGGTCAACCGCTCTTCGTGGTGCTCCTTGATGGCCTCGGCCCGGCCGGCCAGATCGGCGAATTCGAGGCCGTGGGCGGGCAGGACCACGTCGATGCCCTTGAACCCGGCCATACGGTCCAGGCTGGAGAAGAAGTCGGCTAGGGGATCGACGGTGGCGCCGAGGCCGGAGATGTGCGGGGTGATCGTCGGGAGCACGTGGTCGCCGCTGATCATCACCCCGTGGGCGGGATCCCAGAGGCAAAGGTGATCCCGGGTGTGTCCCGGTGTGTGGACCGCCACCCATTCCCGACCGCCGATCGTGATCACGTCGGCCTCGTCCACCCCCCGACTGGGCGATGGGGTGGAGACGAAACGGCCGGCCGCGTACCGCATGGCCCAGTAGCGCATGCGGCGGGCGAGCGGCAGCTGGAACGGGGCACCCCCCCAGGGTGTCGTCCGGGCCATGGGCCCTTCCTCCAAGGGGCCGATGGCGGCGACTGCCTGATCGGGGTCGAACTCGGCGGGGAGATGATCGAGGGAACCGTCGGGGCCCGGCTCGAAAACGGTCTCGATGTCGTCGTCGTCGATCTCCGCCGCCGGGTCCATGAAGGTCCGGAAGCTGTGGTGGGTGATGATTTCCGCTCCGTACCGGGACCGGAACCGGGCCGCCTGACCGAAATGATCCGGGTGGGAGTGGGTGATGACCACGGTATGGACCCGCTCGATCGGAAGGCCGGCCGCCGACAGGCGCCGTTTCAGCTGGCGCCAAGTGGTGGGACCGGGCAGCCCCGGATCCACCAGGGTGACCCCCTGGCTGTCCTCCATGGCGTAGCAGTTGACGTGACCCAGCCCGGGCATCGAGATCGGGAGCTGGATCCTCAGCACTCCGGGAGCGACTTCCTCGGCCTCTTCGCGGGCGGGACGACGCTCCTCCCGCAGTTCCTGGGTGGTTGACGTGTCCGACATCAGTCTCTCAAACTACTGCACTCCACCGGCGGGAACGAAAATCCGGGGGGTCAACGGTGCGCCGGGCCGGCCGGTCGGCCATCGTTGGGTCATGATTCCTCGACTGCGTCGGTCCCGACGCTGGCTTCCCGGCGCCGGCCGATCCGACCCGGGCCCACCGGCCGATCCGATGGTGACCGAGCTCCGGGCTGCCCTCGCGGATGACCGGGTCCGTGACGATTCGGCCGAGCGGGCCCTGTTCGCCCACGATGCCTCGATCTTCGACGGGGGTGTCTCGGGTCCGATCTGCTTCCCCGTCTCCACCGAGGAGGTGGCCGCCATCGTGGCCATCGCCAACCGGCACCGGAGGGCCGTCGTCCCCCGGGGGGCCGGCACCGGCCTCGCCGGCGGGGCCATCCCCCTCGGCGGGCCGATCGTGGTTGCCCTCACCCGGATGAACCGGATCCACGAGGTCGACGTCGAGAACGGGGTCGCCTGGGTCGGTCCCGGTGTCATCAACCTCGACCTGACCCGGGCCCTGCACCGGCACGGGTTTCACTTCGCCCCCGACCCGTCGAGCCAGCAGGTCTGCACGATCGGGGGCAACGTGGCCAACAACTCTGGCGGGCCCCACTGCCTGGCCTACGGGGTGACCAATCCCCACATCCGGGCCATCGAGGTGGTCCTCCCCACCGGTGAGGTGACCGTGCTCGGGGGCCTCGACGCCGAACCGGCCGGCTACGACCTGCGCGGCGCCTTCGTGGGGGGAGAGGGCACGCTGGGTATCGCCACCCGTATCGCGGTGGCCATCACCCCGGATCCGCCCGCGGTGCGCACCCTGCTCATGGGTTTCCCCACCGTCGAGTCGGCGGCCGCCACCGTCAGCGCCATAATCGCCGCCGGGATCGTGCCGGCGGCGCTCGAGGTCATGGACCAGCGGATCACCCGGGCGGTCGAGAACTACGTCCACGCCGGGTACCCGACCGACGCCGCCGCCGTCCTGCTGGCCGAGGTGGACGGGGCCGAGGCCGGTACGGCCATCGACGCCGAACGCATCGCCGCCATCGCCCGGGACCACGACGCCACCACCATCCGGTTGGCCGCCGACGACCAGGAACGGGACCTGTTGTGGAAGGGGCGGAAGACGGCGTTCGGGGCCGTGGCCCAGATCGCCCCCGACTACTACCTCCACGACACCGTGGTCCCCCGATCCCGGCTCGGCGCCGTCCTCGAGGAGATCTACACCATCGCCGACCACCACGGGGTCCTGGTGATGAACGTCTTCCACGCCGGTGACGGCAACCTCCACCCCCTGCTGGTGTTCGACGCCCGCGAACCGGGGATGCTGGAGAAGGTGCACGCGGCCGGGGCCGACATCCTGGCCGCCTCCTTGGCCGCCGGCGGGGTCCTGTCGGGGGAGCACGGGATCGGGGTGGAGAAGCAGGCGTACATGGAGCGGTTGTTCACCGACGACGACCTCGACCATCAGAACCGCCTGCGGGCCGCCTTCGA
The DNA here is from genome assembly GCA_047974625.1 of Acidimicrobiales bacterium. Lineage (GTDB taxonomy): Bacteria > Actinomycetota > Acidimicrobiia > Acidimicrobiales > SZUA-35 > CADEDH01. The sequence continues at coordinate 38,228 of JBKECK010000051.1, read as the reverse complement.
CCCCGACTGCCGGGCCAACCCCGGCAAGGTCATCCCCTCCGGCCACAGCTGCGCCGACATCCAGGCCCTCCGCTCCGTGCCCACGGGGGTGTGGGGATGAGCGCCGAGCCGGTGGCCGGTCCGGCCGACGGGCGGGCCCCGGCCCATCCGGCGGTGGCCGAGTTCGCCGACGAGGTGGGGGACACCGGGCCCGTGGCCGCTCGCGGGTCCGGTACCGCCTGGACCGTGGGCGGCCACCTCGAACCCGGGGTGCGCATCGTCACCGCCCCCAGCGGCGTCGTCGACTACACCCCGGCCGAGATGACGGTGCGGGTGCTGGCCGGGACACCGGTGGTCGACCTCGACGGCGTCCTGGCCGAGCGGGGGCAGCGGTGCGCCCTGCCGGACCGGGGCGGGACCGTCGGCGGGGCCGTGGCGGTGGGTCGCGACCATCTCGGCCGGCGGGGCCGGGGCACGGTGGCGGCGTCGGTCCTCCAGGTCCGCTACGTGTCGGCCGAGGGAAGGGTCGTCACCGGTGGCGGTCCCACGGTCAAGAACGTGACCGGGTTCGATCTACCCCGCCTGATGGCGGGCTCCCTCGGCACCCTCGGTCTGCTGGCCGAGGTGATCCTGCGCACCAACCCCCGGCCCGGGACGAACCGCTGGCTGCGCTCCGACGGCGCCGACCCGTTCCTCGCCGGGCGGGCCGTCCTCCGCCCCGGCGCGGTCCTGTGGGACGGGCGGTGGTCGTGGGTGGAGCTGGAGGGGCACGCCGCCGACGTCGACGCCGACCAGTCCCGCCTGGCCGGGCTCGGCCACTGGGTGGAGGTGGACGGCCCGCCACCCCGGCCCGCCCACCGGTGGTCGCTCACCCCGGCCCAGCTCCGTCTTCTCGGTTCCGGGCCCGACGGTCCGACCGGCCTCGACGATCCGACCGGTCCCTCCGGTCCCGAGGTCCTGCCGCCCCGGGAACCGGGACCCTTCGTGGCCTCGATCGGGGTCGGTACGGTCTGGTCCGAGGCGGCCCCGCCGGTCCGGTCCGTGCCGGGCCCGGTGGCCGCCGTGTCGGCCCGGCTGAAACACAACTTCGATCCGACCGGGCGGCTCGCCCCCGGCCGTTCCCTGGGTCGACCGTGACCGGCCGTGCCCGGTCGCTCCCAGCCCCGTCGCCCGCCGGGCGGACGGCCCCGTTCCCCCCGCCCCCATCCCTCCGGAGGTAGCCATGATGCGTCGCCCCCCGGGCTCCGTCGACCTCGGTCTGGATCCCGACGAGCTCAACACCTGTGTCCAGTGCGGCCTGTGCCTGCCGTCGTGCCCGACCTTCCGGGTGACCGGGGACGAGGCGTTCTCGCCCCGGGGTCGGATCGCCCTCATGCGGGCCGTGGCCAACGACGGGGCGCCGGTCACCGACCAGATCCAGGCCGCCTTCGACACCTGCGTCCAGTGCCGGGGTTGTGAACCGGCCTGCCCTAGTTCCGTGCCCTACGGCCATCTGATCGAGCAGACCCGAACCGCCCTGGCCGGCGCCGGCCGGACCGCTCCATGGTGGCAGCGGCTGGCCCTGGAGGCGTTGGCCCACCCTCGCCTGCTGCGGGCGGGGACCAGCGCCCTGGCCGTGGCCCAGCGGCTCCGCCTGGTTCCCGGTCGGCTCCCGGTGCCCGACCGGTTGCCGCTGCGACCGCCACCCCTACGACCGGAGGCGGCGCACGCTCCCACCGCCGGCCCGGCGGCGATGGAGGCCGGCCTCGACCCGGCCACCCCGGTCTGGTTGTTCACCGGGTGCGTCATGGACGCCTGGCAGCGGCCCGTTCACACCGCCACCCTGACTGTGCTCGAGGCCGCCGGCTTCTCGGTTACCCCGTCCGGCGATCGGGCCCCGTGCTGCGGGGCCCTCCACAGCCACGCCGGGCTGGCCGACCGGGCCCGAACCCTGGCCGCGGCCACCATGGCCGCCCTGGACGGCGACCAGCCCGTCGCGGTGGATTCGGCCGGGTGCGGCGCCGCGCTCGAGGGGTACGGAGAGCTCCTCGGGACCCCCGAGGCGGTCGCCTTCGCCGATCGGGTTCTCGACGCCACCGAGCTCGTCGCCGCGGCCATCCACCGGTTGCCGGCGGTGGATCCGCTGCCCTTGCGGGTCGGCATCCAGGACCCGTGCCATCTCCGCCACGTCCAGCGGGCTCACGAGGCCACCCGGGTGGTCCTCGGCCCCCACGTGGCCGAGCTGGTCGAGCTCGACGACGACGGCCTGTGCTGCGGGGCCGGAGGGGCCTACTCCGTGCTGGAACCGACGATGGCGTCGGCGATCCGAGACCGGAAGACGGCGGCCATCGACCGGGCCGGGGTGGACGTGGTGGCGAGCGCCAACCCGGGCTGCGCCCTCCATCTCGCCGCCGCCGGCGTACCGGTGGCCCACCCCATGGAGCTGGTGGCCCGGGCCATCTCCGGATGGACCGGCTGAGTCGGGATCAGCCCCCGGGGGAGGCCTCGATCGATGTCGACCCGGTGTGGGTGGAGGGTGGTTCGGTGCGGAGGGCACCGGCCACGGTCACCGGCGCCGGGGTGGTGGCCGTGGCCGGGGCTGAGGTGACCGGAGCCCCGATCGACGGGTCCGGCTCCGTCCCGGACGAGCCACCCATGGAGCGGGAGATGACCACCAGCACCAGGACAGCCAACACGATCAGCCCGATCAGGGTGCCGGTGGCCAGCCGGACGCGGTTGAACGGGGAGTCGTCGATCCAGTCCGCGATCCGGGACCAGCCGCCGGCCTGGTTCGCCGCTGGGCTGAGGCCCCGGTACTCGCGTGACATATGGGCGGACGGCGGGCGGGACGCCGGTTCGGGCTGTCGGGCCGTCGGTGCCCACGAGGCCGGCTGGTCCACCTGAGCCGGACGTTGGGGGGCGGGCTCTAGCCCCAGCGCCGCGTTCAGCTCGCTTGGGCGCTCGATGGTCAGCTCGTCGTCGGTCGGCGTGGCCGTCGGGTCCCCGGTGCGTCCGGGGCCCGGACCGCCGTTCCGACCTGGGCCGCCAGCACCGGCCGGGCCGGGATTGGTCGGAACGGAGCCGGAAACGGTGGTCGCGGCGTCGTCCGGGCCGGCGCCGGGGCTGGTCGTGGTCATGGTCGCGTCGTCGTCCGCGCCGGTGCCCGTTCCGGGGCTGGCGCTGGTCGTGGTCGGGCCGTCCGGGCCTGTCGTGGTGGAAGTCGTGGTGGAAGTTGTGGTGGAAGTCGTGGTGGAATCGGTGTCCCGGCTGGTGCGGCCCGATCCGGTGGTGGTCGGGTCGGTGTCCCGGTTGGTTTCGTTGGCACCGGTGTCGTCGGTGTCCGGGCCGGCCGTGGTCGATCCGCTGGTGGTCGGGTCGGCGGCGTCCGGTTCGGTTCCGGCGCGATCCGGGTTCGCCCCGTCGCCGGGGTCGGGGGACGAGTCCGGGGTTTCGGCGACCGACCGGCCCGTGCCGGCTCCGGCGCCGTTCCGGCCCCCACGGGAGTCGCTTGCCGGCCCGGTGACGACCCCCGCCGCCGCGGTCGGGCGGGTGGCCCCGGACCGGGAAGCGGGGCCGTCGTCGGCGGGGCCGGGCTCGACGAGATCGTCACCGGATATGCCGGTCGGCGTGGTGGTGGGCGGGGCGACCGCCGCATCGGCGACCGGGCGCCCGACGCGGTCGGTGCCGGCCGGGGAGTCGGAGGTGACCGTGGCGGGATGGCCGCCCACCGCCACGCCGGACCGGTCGGCGGCCGCGGTTCGGGTCTCCTTCGGCTCGGAGATGCGGGTGGAGGCCGGGGGCAGCGGCGGCGAACCCGGTTGGACCTCCGTCAATGTAGGTGCGTCGGCCGGGGCCGGGCCCGGGGATCGTCCGGGGGCGGTGGAGGGTGCCTCCCCGGCCGGCTCCGGGTGGACGGCCCGCCGCGGCCCGGTGGTGACGAGGTCGTCGATGGCCGAGGCCAGGGTGCGGCTGAACCGGACCGCCGACGGGTACCGCTCGCGGATCTCCGGAGCGAGCCCGTACTCGATGACCTGCACCAGCCGGGGTGGGCAGAGGGTGCCGAGGTGCTCGATGAAGGAGCGGGGCACCGCCCCCCGGCCCGGGTGGCGGCCGGTGATCAGGACGGCGAGGATGAGGCTCAGACTGTAGACGTCGGCGCCCGGCGTCGGGGTGGAACCGACCCGGAGTTCCGGGGCGGCGTAGTCGGGGGAGCCGTTGTCGAACCGGCGGGTGGCCATCCCGTAGACCGAGATCACCGGGGCGTTGCCCTCGGCCAACAGCACCCGGGACGGCCGGAGATCGCCCAGAGCGAGGCCGATCTCGTGGGCTCGGGCCACGATCTGGGCCACCGAGTACACGGTCTCGGCGGCCTGGCGCCACGGCATCGTGCCCTGCTCCAGCCGATCGGCCAGTGAGCCGTGCCGGTAGTAGGGCATCACCAGGTAGTTCCGGCCGTGGGTGGTGGTGCCGGTGGACAGGACCCGCACCACCCCAGGGTCCGTGGCGAAGGTGCCCAGGGCGCGGCGCTTCAGGTCGAACCGGCGGGGGGTGAGGGGTTCTCCGAGCGGATCGAGCAGTTTGACCACGACCCGCCGGTCGGTCGTGACATCACGGGCGCGGTATACGGTTGAACGAACGGCGTTGATGCGCTCGACGCCGTCGAGGCCCTCAATCCCGATTTCGTTCCGTGGCGCCATCGGATTTCTCCTGCTAGCGGATTGCTACCCCGACCGCTCCGGTCGAACAAGAAGCCCGCGGGCCAACGGGAACGGGTTGGGAAGGGCCTCTATGGATACCGGACCCCAGCCACGCTATCCGCCGGTCCGGGCGGTGGCGAAGTGCCACCGGGGACTGGACGGATCGTATCCCGTTTTGTCGCTCCGGCTTCTTCGACACGGGGCACGATCCCATCCCCGGGGCGCCCGTCGGCGGGTGCGCGCCGGCGCCGGTAGCTGGACTGCGGAAGGGCGAAGCGGCTACCAAGAGACCAGGCGCGGGTCTCTCCGGTGATCGGGGCGGACCCGGACCGGTCGATCCGGTCGCCGAGGGGACACAGGGGACGCGATGGGGATCCGACTGACGAAGCCATGGATCGAGTGGTCGCCGGACCGGATGGCCGCGATCCCGGCCCAGCTCGGTGTCTTCGAGCTGGCTGGACCGGACGATTCGGCCCGGTACGTTGGCTACGGCGGCGGTCTCGACCGGTTCGGCCTGCGGAGCGCCATCGCCGACGCCGTGACGGCCCGGCCCGAGCTCGGTATCACGGCGTTCCGTTACGAGATCACCCACGCCTACCGGTCACGCCACGCCGAACTGCTGATGGTGCACCTGGCCGACTCCGGCAAGGTTCCGATCGGCAACGCCGGGGATTCGGGACCGGTCGGTCGGCTCAGACCCGGATCATCTGGCCGGACCGGCCGGATCGCCTAGGAGCGGACCATGGGAAACTACCTTCGCCTGACCGACGAGCAACAACTGGTGGTGGACACGGTGCGGCGCTTCGTCCACACCGAGATCGTGCCCCTGGAGGCCGGGCTCGACCCCGACGCGGGCGCCCTCGAACCGGCCGACCACGCCCGGTTGGTGGAGCGGACCAGGCAGATGGGCTTTTTCGGTCTCGACATCCCGGCCGAGTTCGGCGGCCCCGGCCTGGACGTGACCACCCGGGCCTTGATGGCCATCGAGATGTCCCAGCACCGGGCCGGGCTCTACAACCCGTGTTACGGCACCTTCGGCGGTGCCGGCCTGGCCCAGCTCTACGAGGCCACTGAGGACCAGAAGGAGCGGTACCTCTACCCGACCCTCCGGGGCGAGCGGAAGGGGTGCTTCGCTCTCACCGAACCCACCGGGGGGAGCGACCCGGCCCGGGCCATACAGACCCGCGGCGTACCCGACGGCGACGACTGGATGCTGACCGGCTCGAAGCTGTTCATCAGCGGGGCCGACACCGCCGACTACGCCCTGGTGTTCGCCCGGACCTCCGCCGACCCGGGACGCAACGGGGTGACCGCGTTCATCGTGGACACCGACTCACCCGGGTTCGACGTGGTCCGGGTGGTGCACACCCTACGGAGCACCCACTACGCCACCGAGATCCACCTGGACGGGGTCCGGGTGCCGGGAGCGAACGTCCTGGGCGAGGTCAACCGGGGGTTCGCCATCGCCAACGATCGTCTCAGCCGGCAGCGGATCCCGTACGCGGCCGGCTGCCTCGGGGTGGCCATCGCCGCCCAGGCCATGGCCATCGACTGGGCCCGCTCCCGCGAGACCTTCGGCGAGCCGCTGGCGGCCAAACAGGCGGTCCAGTGGATGGTGGTGGACAACGAGATCGACATCCGCCACGCCCGCTGGTGCGTCCTCGACGCCGCCGCCCAGGCCGACCTCGGCCAGCCGTTCCGCACCGAGGCGGCCATGGCCAAGCTGGTGGCCTCCGAGGCGGCCGGCCGGGTGGTGGACCGCTCGATGCAGATCCACGGTGGGCTGGGGATGACGAAGGACCTGCCCCTCGAACGGTGGTACCGGGAACTCCGGATCCGTCGGGTCGGTGAGGGCCCGAGCGAGGTGCAGCGCCTGATCATGGCCCGGGAGTTGCTCGGCGGTTCCTACAAGTGACCGACGAACGGCCCCTCCCCCTCGACGGTGTGGTGGTCCTCGATCTCGGTCAGGTCTACCAGGGCCCCTACGCCGGGTTCCTGATGGCCATGGCCGGGGCCCGGGTGATCAAGATCGAACCCCTCGGGGGTGAGACCCTGCGGGCCCGGGGCCCGTCCCTGCCCTACGCCATGCTCAACGGTGGCAAGGAGACCGTGGCCCTCGACCTCAAGTCATCACCCGGTGTGGCCGCCCTGCACCGTCTGGCCGCGGCGGCCGACGTGGTGCTGACCAACTTCGCCCCCGGGGTCCCCGAACGCCTCGGGATCGGCTGGGAGGATCTCCGGGCCGTCAATCCGCGCCTGATCTACGGGTACGGCACCGGATTCGGGCTCGACGACCCGGAACCGGGCGACGCCGTGCCCGCTATGGACATCACGGTCCAGGCCCACATGGGCATCATGAGCGTGACCGGCCACCCCGGAGGGGCCCCGGTCAAGGCCGGGGTGCCCTTCATCGACTTCCTGTCCGGGACCCACCTGTACGCGGCCCTGGTCACCGCCCTGTATGAACGGGAGCGGACCGGGGTCGGCCGGGTCGTCGAGGTGGCCATGGTCGACGCCGCCTACCCGACCCTGGCCTCGGCGGCCGGAAGCTGGCTCCAGTCGGGCTCCGTGCCCCGGACCGGCAACAAGCACACCGCCCTGGCCGTCGCCCCCTACGACGCCTACCTGTGCACCGACGGCTACGTGGCCCTGATCGCCGCCACCAACCGGCACTGGCGGTCGGTCCTGGCCGTCATCGGCCGCGACGACCTGATCGACGACCCCCGCTACCGCCAGATGATCGACCGGGCCGGCCGGATGGGCGAGGTGGACGCCCTGGTCGGGGACTGGACGCGGACCCGGAGCCGGGCCGAGGTGGCCGAGGCCCTGCAGGCCGCCCACGTACCGGCGGCCGTGGTCCGCAACGTGGAGGAGGTCATGGCGGATCCCGCCCTCGTCCGACGGGGGGCGGTGGCCTGGATCGACCATCCTGAGCTGGGCCGGGTGCCCGTCCACCACAGCGCCCTGCGGTGGCGGGGGAGTCCGCTGAAGCCGCTCGAGCCCAGCCGGCCCGTCGGGGCCGACACCGGGGCGGTGCTCACCGAACTGGCCGGTTACACCGCCGACGAGCTCGCCGATATCCCCCCGCCCCGCCCGCCGGCCTGATCCGGCCGGGGGTCAGGCGCCGAGGACGGCCACCCGGCGGGCCAGGTTCGAATCGGGCCAGGTCCATCCGAGCAGATCGAGCATGGCCCGGGCCGCCCGCAGGACGAGGTCCTCCCGGAAGTGAGTGGCCACGATCTGCATGCCCACCGGCAGGCCGGTGCCGCACAGGCCCACCGGGATCGAGATCGCCGGCTGGCCGGTGAGGTTGAACGGCAGGGTGTAGGGAACGGCGTGCTCCCAGCGGTCGAACTCGGGGGCGTGGTAGGTCTGGTCGACCAGGGGTGGTGGTGTCGGCATGGTCGGGGTGAGGAGGACGTCGTAGTCGAGGTGGAAGCGCCGCATCTTCACCACCAGCCGGGACCGGGCGGCGAAGGCGGCGTCGAGGGCCTCCACCCCGACGTCCAGGCCCTCCTCGGCCAGTTTCCGGAACTCGGGGTCGAGGTCGTCGCGACGCTCGGGGGGAACAGACCGCAGTCGGCTGGCGAACCCGGCCTTCCACAGCTTCTCGAACTGGGGTCGGAGCGGGTCGATGATGCCGCCCACCTCAACGACGTCGTAGCCCTCCACGCTGAGCCGCTCGGCCAGTGAACGGCAGATCCGGCCCACCTCGGGGTCGGGGTTGGCGTCGCCCAGGGAGTCGCTGTAGGCGATCCGCAGGCTGCGGAGCCCGTCGTTGATGCCCACCCGCCAGTCGACCGACTCCTGGGGCAGGGCGTGCCAGTCCCGGATGTCGGGCCGGGAGATGACGTTGAGCAACAGGCCGGCGTCGGCCACCGAGCGGGTCAGGGGACCGTTGCTGATCAGGGTCGTGTGGGGCGATTCGATCGGGGCCTGGGGCACCCGCCCGTAGGTCGGTTTGAGACCGACCAGCCCGCAATAGCTGGCCGGGATCCGGACCGAGCCGCCGCCGTCGTTGCCGTGGGCGGCCACCCCGATGCCGGCGGCGAGGGCGGCCGCGGCCCCGCCCGACGATCCGCCGGGGGTGTAGGCGGTGTTCCACGGGTTGCGGGTGCGGCCGTGCAGGGGGCTGTCGGTCATGCCCTTCCACCCGAACTCGGGGGTGGTGGTCTTGCCGAGGAAGACCACCCCGGCCTCCCGGAGCCGCCCCACCACCGGGGCGTCGACCAGGGCCTTGAGCTCCGAGGTGACCCGGGAACCGGATCGGGTGGGGAACCCGGCCATGGCCACATTGTCCTTGACCGTCATCGGGATGCCGTCGAGCTCCCGGATCCGCTCGCCCTGCTGCCAGCGGACGGTGCTCTGCTGGGCGGCCGCCCGGGCCCCCTCCCGGTCGACCAGGGCGAACGCGTTGATCTTTGGTTCGAGCCGGGCGATCTGAGCCAGGTGATGGTCCACCACCTCAAGTGGGGTCACCTCACCACGGCGATAGGCCGTCAGGAGACCATGGATGGTGTCCGGATAGTCGTTCACTTGTCTCCCGCCGCACAGCCGATGCCAAGCCCCCGCCCACTGTAGGCAGCCGACCCTGGCGCGGCCACACGGACTCCGGTCCCGATAGTCGGGGACCGCCCTGGTCCGCGGCCGCGGGGTCGGTTCAACGGCGGCCGGCCGAGGACCGGGGCCCGTCGGGATCGTCGAGCTGGGCCCATTCCAGGTCGGCCATGGTGACCAGGCCCTGGGTGACCACGTACTCGACCAGGGTCTCAGCCGAGGTGACGTGATTGGTCCGCGATGAACGCAGCTTCGACCGCAGCCGCTGGAAGGTGTTGTCGACGGTCTTGTGTGACACGCCCCACACCTGGGCGATGTCGCCGTGGGAGGGGAGTGGACCGAGGCGGCCGGTGAGGCGCCCCCGGGCCAGGACGACCACGAAGTCCATCTCCCGGGGGGTGAGCGGTGGGCCCATGGTCTGGGTGTCGGCCCCGTCGTCGGTGTCGGCGTCGGTGTCGTCACCGGTGTTCCCGGCCGCCGGGGCGGCCAGGTGGTAGGCCATCTCGTAGCGGGTGGTCCCGGCCTGGAGCGACACGACGCCCGCCGGGCCGACCAGGGGGTTGGCGGATCCCGGTCGCAGGTCGATGACGGTGCCGTCGTTGGAGACCATGGTCAGCCGGAGCCGGGTGCCCAGGTTCTCCAGCCACCAGCCCGTCGGGCGCAGCGCGAACCGCCCGGCCCGCCGGTGGAGGAAGGTGTTGTCGTCCAGGGCCAGCTCGGCGGTCCGGCCGAAGACCAGCTCGTCACTGGGTTGGTAGGACTCGCCGAGGAACTCGACCGACAGGGCGGGGCCGCCGACGAGGGCCTCGCCCGCCTCGGCGGTGCTCACCGGTCCTTGGCTCCGAGCACACCCCGGCGCGTGAGGTCGTCGATCTCGTCGGCGGTCAGGCCGAGCATGGTGTTGAGCACCTCCCGGTTGTGCTGGCCCATGGCGGGTGCGGCCAGGTCCGGTCGGAGCGACGGTTCGCTGTAGTGGATCGGGAAGCCGGGCACGGCGAAGGATCCGGCGATCGGGTCCTCGATGGTGCGGACCGTGCCCCGCTCGGTGAAGTACGGGTGGTCGACGGCCTCGGCCGGGTCGAGTACCGGCCCGCACGGCACACGATGGGCCTCCAGGGCGGCGATCACATCCGCGTCACGGTCGAAACCGGCCATCCAGGCCTCGATGATGGTGGTGAGCTCGTCCCGGTGCTCGATCCGGCTCTCGTTGGTGGCGAACCGGGCGTCGTCGGCCAGTTCCGGACGGCCGAGCGCCTCCCACAGGTTGCCGATCTGGTTGACCGAGCACAGCATGACGATCCAGCCCTCCGGACCCTGGAAGGTACCGGCCGGGGACACCGGCTGGTAGTGGCGGCCCTGGCGCATGGGCACGAACGCCCCGTCGGTGATCGACGAGGCCTGAACGGCCTGCTCCTGGAAGTGGAACAGGGCGTCCACCATCGACACGTCGATATGGCAGCCGGCCCCGGTCCGGTCCCGCCGGTAGAGGGCGTAGCCGACCGCGGCGAAGCCGTGTACGCCGGCGTTGACGTCGCCCAGGCCGGCCCCGACGAACAGGGGCGGACCGTCGGGTTCGCCGGTCAGGTGCATGATGCCCGAGAAGGCCTGGGCGATGAAGTCGAAGCACGGCCGGTCGGTCATCGGCCCGGTCTGACCGAAGCCGGAGACCGACACCATGATCAGGGCCGGGTTGATCTCCTTGAGCTCCGGGTAGCCGAGGCCCTTGCCGGCCATCACACCCGGGGTGAAGTTCTCCACCACCACCGAGCAGGCCCCGGCCAGGCGCTTGACCAGGTCGACCCCCTCAGGGGTGGAGAGGTCGACACAGACGCTCTCCTTGCCGCGGTTCTGCTGGATGAACGACCCGGACCGGCGGTTGCGTCGCGGCCCTTGGGCCCGCATCGGATCGCCGTAGGGGGGCTGCTCGATCTTGATCACCCGGGCCCCGAGCTCCGCCATCAGCCGGGTCACGGTGGGGCCGGCCAGGTACTGGGTGAAGTCGAGGACCACCTCGTCGTTCAGGATCGGTGGTTCGGCTCCGTCGGAGTCGTTGCTCATGGCCAACGGTGTACTCCAGCACCGGAGCCGGTTCCACCCCGAAGGGTGTCGACCCCGGACGGGGGGCGGGCCCGCCGGGCCCCACCGGCGAATCGGCGGCTCCTCGCCGCCGGTCGTGTTCCCGTCCCCGCGCCTCCTAAGGTGGGTGAATGGAATTGGACTATTGGGTTGATCCCATTTGACCGTGGTGCTGGGTGACGGCCCGTTGGGTCGTCGACGAGGTGGCACCGAAACGTGACCTGGCCATTACATGGCAACCGATCAGCTTGTTCTTCAAGAACGATCCGGAGCCCGGCAGTCCGTATTACGAACCGACATGGTTCACCCATCGATTGCTCCGTGTCATGGAGGCGGCCCGGGCCGAGGCGGGCGACGAGGTGGTGCAGGCGCTGTACTGGGAGTACGGGCGGCGTATCCACTACGACGAGGACCGTTCGTTCGACCCGGCCGACGCCCTAGAGGCAGTCGGTCTCGACCGTGGTCTGGCCGCGGCCTTCGAGGACGAACGGTGGGACGCCGACATCCGTGAGCGGATGGACCGGGGCCTCGCCCTGGCCGGCGACGACGTCGGTACCCCGCTGATCGGGTTCGACGACGAGGACGGGAACCGGGTGGGCCTGTTCGGGCCCGTCATCACCCGGGTGCCGTCCACCGATCTGTCGCTGCGGCTCTGGGACGGATTCGTGGCCATGGCCACGGTCCCGGGGTTCTGGGAGGTCAAGCGGACCCGGACCGAACGGCCCGAGTTCGGCGAACGGCCCTGACCCGATCGGGGCCGGTGGCCTGAAGGCCGGGCGCGCCCCCCTTGGCGGGGCCGCCCGGGCCGGGCCGGATTTCGAACCGGTGGCACGGTGCGGCGCGTCCGGGAGAGGCGCCGACGGCCGCCGCCGACCGGCCGTTCCGTGCTGGTCCGTCGGCCCCGGCCGGAAAGCGGACGCCGGGGCGCCGGAGGGGGCCTCTCTCGGGCGCCGCCGGGGGAAGTCGGCGGGACGCGCCCGGAGGCCCGACCGTTCGGTTCGGGCACCGGTGGGGTGTGAGGCGGCGTTCGGGAATCCCGACGATGAGCGGGACGGCACCGGCGGGGATACGGCCCGGCTCACACCGGGGACGGGGGACGGGGACGGATCCCGGGGCCCTGCCGCGCCCTTGGGTGTTCAGCAGGCGGGGCCGAGTGGCCGGACGGGTGCTTCAGCTGGCGGCCGCGACCGTTCCGGCGGGGGAACCCCTCGCATCGGAGGTCCGATCCGGAGCTGTGCTAAGGCCTGACTGCGAGCGTAGGCCCGTCAGTCCAGTTCGATGCCGTCGGCGTAGCCGCCGTCCTCGTTGAGCGGGCGACCGCCGCGGTAGTGGGTGACCGACCCGTCGTCGTGGGTCATCAGGTAGCGGTAGCCGTGACGCTGGCTGTCGGCGAGGGGGCCGAGCCCGACGCTGACCCCTTCGTCCCAGGAGCGGGGGTCGACCTGGATGGCCATACCGGGACCGAGATCCTCGTAGGCGTCCTCTGTGGCCACCTTCCGCTCCGGCAGCCAGACCACCTTGGAGGCCTTGACCCGAGCCGACAGGAAACCCTCGGTACGGAGGTAGACCCACCCCGACCGGCGGAGATAGTGGGGAAAGGCGTGGGCGGGCAGCCAGTCGGCTCCGAGCAGCGGGTTGATCGCATCCACCGGCAGGGACATGTCGAAGTCTCCGGCCAGTGGGGAGATCTTGTCGAACTCGCTGCTGGGGTTCTTGGTTGCCCGTGGAGCGGCCGTCGGCTGTGGCTTCACCTTCTTCGGCATTGCCAGGCACTCGAGGCACGCAGCCCTGAGCTCGTCATGCTCGCAGTAGTCGACGGCCGTTCCTGATTCGCTGACCATACGTTCGCTTCCCCGCTTTCGTGTTGTTGCCCACAACCGATTTGCACTGTACTTGCGGTGTCGGTGGGCCCCGCAGGGACTCAACTCAACGGCCAACCAATCACTACGGGACTGTCACGTGACATGACGCCGGTTTAGGTGTATAAACCTCTTCGTTCTGGTACGAATTCGGGGTACACCGAACCAGTCAACCGGCGTTCCGACGGTTGTCGCTGGGTGGTCGCCGTGGGATGGGTCCGGCGTTGGGTTACAGGTTCAGTTCTCGGGATCGCCGGGGGTGGACGGCGGCACGGGAGTAGACGGTGGGGTGGTGCTGTTGCCCGGGCCGCCCGTGCTGGGTGCCGAACTCGGCGGCCCGGTCGGCGGAGGGTTGGGCGGAGAGTTGGTCGTCGAGGGTTTGCCCGACGACGGGGTGGTGGTCGGAGGGGTCGGCGCCGACGTCGGGTTGACGGACGAGGTGGGCCCGCTGGTGTCCGGGACCGACGACGGGGTGGTGGGGGACGCCGGCGGATCGGTGGGGGCGGCCGTGGCCTCGGAGGGCCGCACGGCGGCGCTGGAGCCTCGGGTGGTGGTGGGGGGGCTCGTGGCCCGCGAGGTGGCCGGAGGGCGGGATGCGGGACGCCGGCTGGAGCCCGGTGCCGCAGCGGTGGGTCCGGGGGTGGCGATTCCGTCATCGGGCACGGCCGCCGGTCCGGCGTCCACGGTCGCCTCCGCCGTGGTTGGCGCCGCGCTCCCGGTGGTGACGGAACCGGGGCGGGCGTCGTTCGCGGTGGTGGAGGCCTGCCCGGAGGTGCTGGACCGGGTGTTGGACCCTTCCACGTCAGTGCCGGCGGCCGAACGCGCCACCAGGCCGAGGGTACCGATCGTCACCGCGGCGGCGGCCATGAGGGCGGCCACCAGGTGCCGGTTGGGGGTGCGGTCGGCCAGGCCCCGGATCGTGTCGAGCTGGTAGCCGACCCACCCCGACCCGGCCGCCGGGTACGCCTCGTGTCCGAGGTTCGTGAACGAACTCTGGGCCGCCAGCTCGTGGTCGATCGGGTCGGCGGCCGCATGGGAGGACAGGGGTGGCAGGCGGAGGTCGTCGGGGGTGGGCGCGGCCATGTTGTCGCCGGGGCCGTCACCGCCGGCGGGAAGGGCTCCGTCGCCGGGTGGCACCACGGTAGGACCGAGATCGATCGTGGGGGTCTGCAGGCCGGCGGCGAGGTCCCCGGAGAGCTGGGTACTGGGCGGCTCGGGGGAGAGGCGGTTGGGGGGACCGGTCAGGCCCCGCTCGGCCCGTCGGCGAGCGTCGCTGAGGGCCCGGGCGAACGCCGAGGCGGTGGGGAACCGCTGGCCGGGGTCCTTGGCCATGGCCTGTTCCACCACGTCGCAGATCTCGGAGGGGACGAGGTGACGCAGGTCGCCGACGGGGGAGTGGATGACCCGGCCGGTGACCGCCAGTACGGAGTTGTCGCCGTCGTCGACCCGGAAGGGGGGTCGGCCCGCCAGCAGGGCCCAGAGGGTGGCGCCCAGGCCGTACACGTCCGCTGTGGTGGTGACCGTCTCGCCCCGGACGATCTCAGGGGCGCTGTAGGAGGGGGTGAACGAGGTACCGGTGGTGACCACCGGTTCGGCGGAGTGGCGGAGCACCTTGGCGATGCCGAAGTCGGCGATGCGGGTGGAGCCGTCCGCGGTGAGCAGCACGTTGGCCGGCTTGATGTCGAGATGAACCACGTTGGACTGGTGGGCGGCCGAGATGGTCCGAGCCACGCTCGCCACCAGGTCAACCGCCTCGGTCCACCGGAGCGGACCGGCCGCCATCCGGTCGGCCAGGGAGCCGTCCTGGTAGAAGGGCATGACGAGGAAGGGCTCGTCGGCGTCGGTGGTGCCGCTCGAGTAGACGGGGACGACCCCGGGATTGAGCGAGAGGCGACCGAGGGCCTTGCGTTCCCGGTCGAACCGTTCCAGCCCGTCCGAGGTGGCCCCGGTGGTGAGGACCTTCAGGGCGACCTGGCGGTCGAACTCGGGCTGGCGAGCCCGGTAGACGCGGGACGAGCCGCCGCGGCCGATCTGCTCGATGTCAACCAGCCCGTTGATACCCAGATCAGTTGTTTCCACCGCTGCTCCCACTGCCAGGGCGTCCACTCACCGGGCAGCGCCCCCACTCTAATGCCGATGACCTAAGCAGCTTGTGAGAGATGTTACCTGAATGGTGTTGCAGATCGGGAAGGCGGTGACGGCCGGCGCCCTCAGCCACCCTCCTGGGCGATGAGCTGGGCGAGCCAGTCGGAGAAGGCCGAGCTGGCGATGTTGCGGCCCGCGTTGGCTTCGTCCAGGGGCCCGGAGAACACCACGGCCACCACCTCGCCGCCCCTCAGCACCGGGGAGCCCGAGGCCCCCTGGCCGCTGGAGAACGTGGTGATCACGATGGCCCGATCGACGTCGCCGTCCGGGGCGCAGGTCACGGTGGCGGGCGAGCCGACGGGGATGAAGTCGGCCTGATTCGGGTTGGAGCACCCCGGCCAGATACTGAAGCTGGCCGCCTCGCCCCGGGTCGTGCTCACCGGGGGAAGCTGCAGCTCACCCATGTCGTCACTGGTGATCAGGGAAAGGGTGGCCGGGAATCCGGTGCTGTACACATCGTCGCCGAGCGTCAGCTCACCCGAGTTCCCGATCGGGATCCCGGTGATGCCCTCGGTGCCCTCCACCGGGTTGCCGTCCATGTCGGAGGTCACCTTGAGCACGGCGATGTCGAGGTAGGGGTGCAGGGCCAGGGGGGTGGCCCGGTACTCGATCTGGGCCGGTTCGTCGGCGGTGCGGGACACGGCCACGTGGAGCTCCGGGGCCGCCGCGGCCACGTGCTGGTTGGTGACGATCAGGTTCTCGGTGACGAAGAACCCGGACCCGAGGGTGCCCTCCTCGGTGATCAGCATCACCGTGGCCTGCTTGGCGGCGAGCAGGCTGGCCGCCGTCTCGCCCCCCTCGTCGTCCCGCAGGGCCGATACGGCCAGCACGCCGGCGATGCCCAGCACGACCACGGCCACCATGGTCAGGGCGAGCCAGAGCAACCGGCCCTGCTTGGGGCGGACGTGTTCGCCCGGAGCCACCACCCGCACGGTGGTGCCGGCGTCGTCGTCCCCGAGCGACATGATGAAGGCGCCCTCGGCCCGATACGGCTTGGTGATCCGCTTTCCGTCGATGAAGGTGCCCTTGCTGGACTGGTCCTCGATCCACCACGCCCCCGAGTGGTGGATGATGCGGAGGTGGTTGCGGGACACCAGGGTGTGTCGCTCGCCGAGACGGACCAGGGAGTTGGGGTCGCGCCCGATCGTGATCTCGGTGCCGGGCAGGAACGTGTAGTCGTCGTCGTCGATCGACAGGGAGATCGTGTCTCCGCCGATGGCGGTGGCGGCGGCCAGGTCGCCGACGCCGGGGGTCGGGGTCGACGGGGTGGACCAGGCATCGGCCTGGACCGGTGCGGATGAAGGCGGTGGCGCCGGCAGGTCCGCGTACGGACTCGGGGTGTCCGGGGGGGCGTAGGCGTTCGGGTCGAATCCTCCGCCCTCGGGGGTGGGAGGAACGGGTGGGCGCGCCGGGTGGCTCGGGGCGGCTTCGTCCGGCGGGGCCCATGGATCACCGACGCCGGGCCCCGGGCTCCCGGGGGGTGGCATCGGAGGGGCCGAGAGCGCTGGCGATGCTGCCGCGGCCGGGGTGGCGGGGCTGGCCCAGGGGTCCCCTTCAGGGGTCGGGGGGACCGGAGGGGCCGCGGCCGGGGCGGCCGGTGGGGCGGACGACGCGGCCGGGGCGGGTGCGGGGTTGTCCCAGGGGTCGGCTCCCGGGGTCGGGGCCGCGGAGGGGACGGGACTGACCCACGGGTCCGGCCCGTCCGCCGGGTCGGCGCCCGCGGCGGCCTCCTGCGGGGGTTCCCACAACGGCGTGGCTTCAGCCGGCGAGGGGGCCGGCTCGGCGTCGGCCCACGGCAGTGGGGGGCTGCCGGTCGGGGGCAGCGGAGGGACGTCGGCCGACGACACCGGGGGAATGTCGGCGGCCGGGGCCGCCGGCTCCGGCCCCGGTGCTGGCATGGGCGGCGTCTCGGCCTGGGGCGATAGGGATCCGTCGGGGGCCGACGGCGGCGCCCACTGGTCGACATCGGCCGCCGCGGTGCCGTTGTTGTTGGGCGGGGGTTCGGCGGCCGGCGACGGCGGCTCGGCGGCCACGGGCGGCCGATTGTCGCTCCCGGCCCCGGTGGTGAGCAGCTCGATGACCAGTTCGACGCCGCCGGCTCCGCCGACCCGGATCGTGGTGTCGGTGCCCACGGTCCACTCGTCGGCCAGGCGGACGCCGATCGGATCGAATGACCCGTGGGTGGAGTGGTCACGGGCCGCCCAGGCGGTGCCGTTCCAGACGAAGTCGATGTGGTGCCGGGACACCGACGGTTCGGACAGGACGACGTCGGCTTCGGGAGCGCGGCCCACCGAAACAGGGGAGTCGTCGGGGGAGAATCGCGAGGCGCCTCCCGGCCAGGAGATTTCGAGGTCGTGCATCACGTCTCCGTGGGGTATGCCGCTCAGATGACCGCGGGCTCACGAGCCGCGAACACCCGCCAACGCTAGTGGGTTCGTCCGGCAGCGCGATGAGGCGGCCACGGAACACCACCGGCCGACCGTAACAGGCATGACGCGCTCCGACCACCGCCTCCCGGAACGAGACGAAACTCGTCGGGCCCGGGAGAGCGATGGTCGGATGCGGTTTGGGATCGTTGTTGGCGCCCGTGACGAATCACGGACGTGAAGGTTCTCGTGCCACCGAGGTGGCCGTCGCCGGATGCGTTCAGACCGCGGCGCTGATGCCGTGAATATCTGAGGGGGCGATCCGAAGCACCTGCCGATCGACAGCCACCGAGATCCCCTTGGAGCCGACGGCAAGGATGGTGCCGTTGATGACCCCGCTGGCGGTGACGATCTGCGAGTACCGGCCCAACATCATTGTGGGGTCAGACGTCGTGTGCATGTTTTTTCACTCCTTGCCGCGCTCCGTTGAGCGGCTTGGGATTCAGACTAGCGCCGGGCTTGTGGCCGGTGGCACCCAGTCGAGCAGATTCGCTCAGTGGAAGGTGTCACCCGATTAATCGACACCGAGGCCCCCGGGTTGACGAATCCGGGTCGATCGGCTCAGGACCCCGCTCCCCGGTAGACCGAGCCTCGACGGTTGGCCTCATCGAGGTGGGCCTCACTGGTCGGGCCCTGTCGGCGTGGTCGGCCCGTGGGCTGACCACCACGAGTCCACGTCGGCGGCCAGCCGGTCGAGGTCGCCGCCGTTGACGAGCACGTGATCGGCGATCCGTCGTCTCTCGGCGTCGGTGGCCTGGCTGGCCATCCGTGCCTCGGCGTCCTCGCGGGACATGCCGCGTTGCTCGATCAGCCGTTCGAGCCGTTGTTCCCTGGGGGCTTCGACCACCAGCACCTCCTGGTACTGGCCCCGGCCGAGATCCGACTCGGTGAGCACGGCCATGTCGAGCACCACCACCGCGTCGTCGTCGGCGGCGGTGATCCGCTCCGCGATCTCGGCGTCGATCGCCGGGTGCACGACGGCGTTGAGCCGGGCCAGCTGTTCAGGTTCGGAAAAGACGATCCGGGCGAGGGCGGCCCGGTCGATGGAGCCGTCCGGGGCCGCGATCCCGCTGCCGAAGGTTTCGATGACGGCCCCGTGGGCCCGGCCGCCGGGGACGACCACATCGCGGCCGAGCTGGTCGCAGTCGACCACGATGGCACCGTGTCTGGCCAGGTGGGCGGCCACGGTCGACTTGCCGACGCCGATCCCGCCGGTCAGTCCGATGACCCGAGGCATATGGTTCTCCCTGTGTGGTGGTGGGCGTGGGGGTGGTGAATGCTCATCGCGATCGCGCCGAGTTGCGGCGGAGTTGCGATGCCGGTGATTTAGACTCGCGAATGCGGTCTGGCCACGAGGGTTGGATCATGACATGACGAAAGTAGTGCTATGCCTACAGGAACCGTGAAGTTCTTCAATGCCGAGAAGGGCTACGGCTTCATCTCCCGCGACGGTGCCGACGATGTCTTCGTGCACTTCACCAACATCATTGGTGACGGGTACAAGACGCTCGACGAAGGCCAGCAGGTCGAGTTCGACGTCGGACCCGGCCGCAAGGGCGAGGAAGCGAAGAACGTCCGGAGCATTTGATTCAATCCCCGGGTCCGG
Organism: Acidimicrobiales bacterium; assembly: GCA_047974625.1. Taxonomy (GTDB): domain Bacteria; phylum Actinomycetota; class Acidimicrobiia; order Acidimicrobiales; family SZUA-35; genus CADEDH01. Next base: position 18,904 of record JBKECK010000051.1, on the reverse strand, counting down.
GCCCTGAAGGACGCGGATCGTAACAACCCTACGGACGGAGTCGTCGGCCTGGCCGACGGCTTCGTCGCGTCAGGCCCCAACGAGCTTACGGACGGCGTCGGCGGCCGCGATCCGGCCCTCGCCCACGTACCGGTCGTGGTTCCGTTCGATCTGACGGAGCCGGTACCGGTAGTTGACCATCATGCCGAGGCCCCCCTCCCAGCCGGCCGGGGTGAGGTTGGCAGCCCAGTTGAGCCGGTCGACGCTGGCCCCGTTGGAGAGATGGAAGTTGGCCACCGGATCGAGGGCCCGGTCGCCCCGGCGCTCCTCCAGCAGGTACCGGGCGGTCAGGCCGAGCAGGGCCGGTCGGACCCGGTCGAGGGCCGGGTCGTCCGCGTCGGGGGGCGGGCCGGTGACGAGCGCCCGCAGGGCGCCGAGCGCCGCGTCGGGGTCGCCGGGGGCGAGCCGTTCGGCGTCGGCGGCCGGCAGGGTGACGTCGCCGTCGCTGAGGGCCGCGGTGAGCCAGCGGCGGAGCCCCGGCAGGGGGGACAGGGTGGCGAACTGCTCCAGTTCGGGCAGCTCGGCGGTGAGGCGCTCCACCACCGACTTGATCAGCAGGTCGCCCAGGGACACGCCATCGAGACCCCGGTGGCAGCTCGAGATCGAGTAGAAGATGGCGGTGTCGACCCGTTCGGGCGGTGCAGCCCGATGGTCCAACACCTCGGCGAGGTCACCGGCCACACCGTCGGTGAGCGCCACCTCGACGAAGACCAAGGGATCGTCGGCCATGGCCGGGTGGAGGAAGGCGTAACAGCGCCGACCGGGTCCGAGCCGCCCCTTGAGGTCGTCCCACGATTCGATGGCGTGGACGGCCTCGTACTCGATCAGGCGCTCGAGCAGGGCGGCCGGTGACGACCAGGTGATGCGCTCCAGGCGGAGGAGGGCGACGTCGAACCAGCCGGCCAGGATGAGCTGGAGGTCGTCGTCGACGGGGGCCAGCGAGGGGGAGGTCCGTAGCCGTCCGAGCAGGTCCTCCCGCAGGGCGATCAGGAACGGCAAGCCCCCGTCGAGGCCGGCGAAACGACGCAACAGGCGCTCCCGGCGGGTCTCCAGGGCCTCCCGGAGCGCCTGTTCGGACCGGCGCCGGTCGGCCGGGTCGACGGCCCGGAACACCGCGTCCATGGCCCGGTCCACGGTGGCGTCGTCGTAGCCGTACTCGCCGGCCAGCAGTTCGAAGAACCGCTGACGGCCGGTGTCATCCAGGGTCGAGAAGGCGGTGCCGACGGCCCGGGCCCGGCGCCGGGCGGCCACCTCACCGCCGCGGCCGTCGACGGCGTCGTCGATGAGGCGACGGAGCCGACGGAGATCACCGTCCGGCAGGTCCGGAGCTACCTCGATCGGGTCGGGACCGTCGGGGTTCCCCCGCCAGCCCCTGACGTACCGGACAACCTGCTCGAGTCTCGATCCGACCACGGTTTCGTTCCTAGCCGGTCCGCGCCGCGATCCGGTGCTCGTCGGCGTCGGGTTACTGGCCCTTGGCCGGTGTACCCGCGTAGGGGGTGGGGTCGCCTGGGCCGGGGATGACCGGCATCGACCAGCGGAGCATCTTGGCCAGCCATCCCGTGATCTGCTTCCACTGTTCGGGATCCCAGCCGTTGGCCACGTCGACCCAGCCGTCGGAGCGGACGAACACCAGGGACGGAAGCCGCTCCGCCCCCAAGCCCTGCACCACGGTCCGGTCCGGATCGGGGAAGGTGAGGAACCGCTCGGCCCACGGGCCGAGGAACTGGCGGCAGCCGTCGTCGTCCGCGGTGGCGATCCACCCCACCCTCACGTCCGAGGGCGAGAAATGGTGCAACAATCGGGCCCCGGTCTCGATGATCCAGGCACTCTCGATGGTGTACGGATCGAGCGCCACCAGCAGCAGGGGGTACGACGTCAACCAGTCCTGCAGCGGGTAACCATCGCCTCGGAGGGAGTCGAGAACGAGATCGGCTGGAGCTTCGGCCACGGGCGGCGAGACTAGCGCACCCAGCGCCGATCTCCGAACCTTAGCGGATGACAGGTACGAGAAGCTTCGGCGCGCCGGGCCCGGCGGGCGCCACGGAATCGGCGTCACCGGGGCGTCCCGGGCCCTGTTCCGCATGCTGTCCGACGTTCGGCATGGTGTCCGACCCGATTGCATGAAGGAACGCCCTACTCCTACCGTTGGGTTCGTCCAGCGAGGACGAAGAAGAAAGAAGGGGTGAGCCATGCCGGCCGCAACCGACGACGTTTCCGACCTGGTGCAGCGTACCTACACCACCGTTCTGCGGTACTTCGTGGACCACGGCGAACCCCCCCACTACACCCGCCTGGCGAGCCTGCTCGACGTGGCCCCCGTGGAGGCCCGGGTGGCCGTCCACGACGCCAGCGCGGTGGGCCTGGGATGCTGGGTCACCGACGGGACCGACTACATCGGCTCGTTCGCCCCGTTCCACGGCACCCCGACCCAGTACCGGATCGTGGTGGACGACAGCCCCCACTGGTACGCCCAGTGCGGGCTCGAGTCCTTCGGCGTCCGGTGGATGTTCCCGGGCCGGGAGGTCCGCATCGAAGCCTCCGACCTGGTCACCGGCGAGCCGATCACGGTGCGGTTCGACCGCGACGGGGCCCTCGTCGCCGTCGACCCCGACACCACGATCGGGTACATCAACACCCCGATGTGGAAATGGGCGACGGTGGAGAACACGGCCCACCTTTGAGAACGCATGAACCTCTTCCGGTCGGAAGACACCGTGTACCAGTGGAGCCAGACCAACCTCGACGAGGGCGGTGGCCTGTTGCGGCCCGATCAGATCGACACCTTGTTCGCCAGCGACACCTTCCGGCGACGCCTCGACCCCGCCTACTTCGCCCACCGGCGTGAGCACGCCCGATCGATGGGCGCGGCCATGATGGCGGCCGGTCTGACCGGGCCCGCCTTCATGCGCCCCCGGACCGACGACTGGCACGAGTAGGGGCGCCGGGCCCAACTCTCGGCTCGGTCCCGGGCGGGGCTAGGGTCCACGTCATGCATCCGATCGAGCAGCTGCGGTTCGTCGCCCGAGCGTCGGGTGCCGACGCGTCGCTGCTGGTCCAGGAGGCGGCCTCCGCCCTGTCGGTCTTCGCCCACGACCGCCCCGGTCTGGTCACCGCGGCCCGGCGGCTGCTTACCCGCCAGCCCGCCATAGGGCCGCTGTGGTGGATGTGCCACCGGATGGTGCTGAGCGATGACCCCCGCCTGGAGGCCCGCTCGGTCATCGAGGATCTCCGTCAGGACCGCACCGGCCGGAACCTGGCCCACGAGCTGCCCGACGGGGCCACCGTGGTGATCGTCGGTTGGCCGGACACCATCGTGGAGGCCCTGCCCCGGCGCGGCGACGTCACCGTGCTCGTCGTCGACGTCGAGGGCCAGGGGCCGGCCGCGGTGTGCCGCTTGGAACGGGCCGACGTGATCGCCGAGGAGGTGGCCGCCGAACACCTGGGTGGGGCGGTGACCGAGGCCTCCCTGGTCCTAATCGAGGCGGCCGCGGCCGGGCCGGCGGCGGCCCTCACCGACGTCGGGTCGCTGGCGGCCGCCGCCACCGCCCGGGCCGTGGGCACCCCCACCTGGACGGTGGCCGGGGTCGGGCGGATGCTCCCCGAGGTGTACTGGCAGCAGGTGGCGGAGCGGACCACCAATCTGGACGAACCGGCCTGGCTGGCCGCCCACGAGGTAGTGGCCACCGGCCTGATCGACCGGGTGGTCACCGGGGTGGGTGTGATGAAACCCGACGAGGCCGAGCCCGACACGGTCGGGATCGCCCCCGAGCTGTTGAAGGCGCTGGGCTGACGAACCCACCCTCCGGGCGCGGTCGTCCTCAGTCCCAGGCGGCGAAGATCTGCTCGAAGGCCCGCATCTGGCCGCCGCTGGTGGCGGCGGGCACGAGGATGGGGGTGGACACCCCGGCCTCGAACCAGGCGTCGACCCCGTCGCGGATCCGCCCGACCGGCCCGTACAGGGTGCAGTCCGACAGCCAGCGGTCGGTCATGGCCTTGAACAGGGCGTCCTCGTCCCCGTCGGCAAGGGCCTTCTCCACCGCCGCCATCTCCTCGGCGTAGCCGGCGTCGGCCCAGTAGTTGCGGTAGTTCGGCAGGCTGACGTAGCCCTTCAGGGTGGCCCGGTTGCGGGCCGCGGCGGCGGCTAGGTCGTCGTCGATGACGGTGGGGATCATGTTGCCCACGAAGAAACCGGCCGAGGTCCGGTCCGACGGGATCTGAGCCAGGGAGTGGGCCATGCGGGAACGGGAGGCGTTGGCCCACACCGCCCCGTCGGCGATCTCCACCGACAGGGCGACCATCTTGTCCCGGAGGGTGGCCAGGGTGATGGTCGGGAGCTCGCCCTGGTGCTTGGCCGAGGCGCGCAGCTCGTCGACGTAGGCCCGCATGTCGGCCAGGGGCCGGCCGACGGTGACCCCGAGCCGGTCCTGGATCGGCCCGTGGGTGACGCCCAGCCCGAGCCGGAACCGGCCCTCGGCCATCTCGTTGATGAAACAGGCCGACGCGGCCAGGGTGGCCGCGTGCTGGAGGTAGATCGGCTGGATCGAGGTGCCGATGGTGACCCGTTCGGTCGCCATGGCGGCGGCCAGGCACAGACCCATGGCGTCGCCCATGCTGGGGCAGAAGATGCCGCTGAACCCCCGCTGGTCGATCTCGGTGGCCAGGGCCACGGTGCGGGCCCGGCGGCCAGGTACGGCGGCCAGCGATAGGGCGGGCATGGGATGATTCGCTTCGGTCATCGCCCCAGGCTGCCCCGTGGCCGGCCGCTCGGCGAATTGGGGTGGACGGCCCCCTGACCGGTCGTTTCGTCCCGGGCCGTGCCGGTCCCCTAGAGTGCGGGGCCATGAAGCTTGGGATGAGCGTCAACTACGTCGGTGACTTCGGCAAATCGGTCGATCAGATCGTCGAGCTGGAGCAGGCCGGCCTCGATGTTGTGTGGGTGGCCGAGGCCTACAGCGTCGACGCCGTGAGCCAGATCGGGTACATCGCTGCCCGCACCTCACGGGTGGAGATCGGTTCCGGGATCCTGAACGTGTACTCCCGCACCGCCCCGGCCATGGGCCAGACCGCGGCCGGCCTGGACATGGTGTCCAACGGCCGGTTCATCCTGGGTCTGGGGGCCAGCGGTCCGCAGGTCATCGAGGGCTTCCACGGGGTGCCCTACGAGAAGCCGATGACCCGGATCTCCGAGTACATCGACGTGGTCCGCATGACCCTGCGGCGTGACCCCCTGGTGTACGACGGCAAGACCGTTCAGGTGCCGTTGCCCGAGGGGCAGGGCACCGGCCTGGGCAAGCCCCTGAAGCTGATCAACCATCCGGTCCGCAGCGAGATCCCGATCTGGTGGGCCGCCCTGATGCCCCGTTCGGTGCGGACCACCGCGGCCAAGGCCGACGGCTGGCTGCCGGTCTTCTTCCTGCCCGACGAGTTCCAGCGGGTCTGGGGTGACGACCTCAAGGCCGGCACCGCCGACCGTGACCAGTCGCTCGGTCGTCTCCAGATCGGGGCCGGCAGCACGGTGGCCATCGGTGACCAGTTCGTGGGCGAGGGCGCCGACCCGGTGCTCGACCTGGCCCGTCCCCAGACCGCCCTCTACTGGGGCGGCATGGGCGCCCGGGACAAGAACTTCTACAACACGATCGCCCAGAAGTACGGCTACGAGGCCGAGGCGGGTGAGATCCAGGATCTGTACCTCGACGGCAAGAAGGCCGAGGCAGCGGCGGCCGTGCCCCGGGACTTCCTCGACCGCTCCAGCCTCGTGGGGCCGGAGTCGCTGGTGAAGGAGCGGCTCGGTGCGTGGAAGGAGGCGGGGGTCACGGTGCTCAACGTGAGCATCGCCCCCGGCGAGGACCGGGTGGCCACCATGGGCAAGCTCCGCCAGCTCGTCGAGGACGCATAGTCGTTCGAGGACGCCGTCCGCGGTCGGTGATCTCGCGGGCGAGTTCGTCGAGTCGATCGGTTGGCCGCGCCGTCGCAGCGACGTACGCGCCTGATGCTGCGAGGACTTGGGCGAGACGCGTTCTTTCACGTAGCTCCCGGGGTGAGGATCCACCTCTGCGTCGGGATGGGCATCGCCCCACGGAAGGGGAGACGCTCCTGCGGGCACTGGCAGCCAGGGTCGACGAGCCGAGCTCATCGGCGAGGCACGACCCCGCCTGACCAATTCGCTCCGGGGGCTCGGCCGGCTCCCGCTGAAGGCCACCGCCCCCACGTAGAGGGTCACGTCGAACGAACCGTCGGGCAACGCCCATGGGGTCGGGCGAGCCTGGTCGATCGCCCGACCCCGCCTGGCGCCTGGTTCTCGATGGCCGGAGGTCCATGGCCTGGGCCGGGACGGTGGCGGTGCCGTCACCGGCGATGTTCGGTCTCAGCCGACCGAGCGCCGGTGCCCCGCCGCCATCCGCCAGATGAGGGCAAACCCCAGCACCGACGGCACCTGCAGGAATACGACGGCATTCAGGGCATCGGACCCGAACGGCAGGTGATCGAAGTACTGGGCCACGCCGGTGATGACACCGATGAGCACCGACGAGGCCATCAGGAGCGCATGGAGCCACACGCGACCCCGGCGGATCGCCACGATCCCCGCGACGATCACGACCCCGACGAGGACGCTCACCACGTGGAACACCGACGGTCGCCCGCCGCGGACCTCCATGATCCCGAACGAACCGATCGCCGTCGCCAACAGCAGGACGACGTAGCCCCACCCCAGGAACCGATGCCAGGGCGTCCCCTTCCTCCGGATCAGGACGACTGACCCGACGGTGAGCCCGGCGAGGACGGTCGTCGCGTGGAGTGCGATCAGCACACGGTCAACGGCCGGGGCGGGACCAGGTCGATGGCGATCGGGACGTTCCGCACGACCCCCATCCTACGTCCCGACCCGGACGGAACCGGGAACGCCGTCCGCCACCGGATCGAGCCGCTCCTCGACGATCCCGGGACCGCGCCCGCCCGAGCGCCACCGCTCGCCCGTCGGCATCGCCCGGAACGGCGCATCGAGGACCGGTCAGATGTGCCAGATGTTGAAGGCGGTGGAAGACACGTCCTCCGCGCCGGACCCATCGGCGGCGGCCGGTACCGAGAGAATCGAGAGGGCGATGGCGACGATGACGGCTGCGAGTCGGGACTTCTTCATGGCGTTTCTCCTCCAGGTTGGTTGACGACATGAAACGACGGGGAGGTACATCCCCGAGGTGACGGCGGCCGTGGTACCCCGGTGGTTCCCGGCACACTCGACCCCTCCGCCGATCCCGGGCCCGAGCCACTGTCACTCCGACGAGAACGGGCGCCGGATCCCGGTCTCGGACCGCCGAACACCCCGGCTCGTACCAGCTGACCACCCTCGCTTGTACCGCCGTGGTACCGGGTCGGCATTCGATGATCTGCATGGCAGTCGTGGAGACCACCGACGCAGCACCGCTCGACCTCTCGGCCGACGACCGCAGCCGGTCGACGGTCGGGGCACCGCCGTTCCACCGCGCCCCGTTCGTGCTCGGGCGGGTGAATCCGACCCCGGTGGTCCGCTTCGTGTCGCCCAGCGAGCGGGCCGTCATCGACCAACTGGTCGAGTCGACGGCGGGAGCGCGACGGGCCGCTGACGAGTTGGTCGAGCTCCTTTTCGCCGCGGCCGATGCTGTCGACGACGAGACCCGGGTCGGTCTGCTCCTACCGTTGAAGCGCGACGCCTACAACGGGCGCTCGCCCGACGCGTCGTCCGTCCACACGCTGGGCACCCGACTCCGATCGATGGGCTTCGTCGAGGCCGCCGACGCCGTGGCGGCCTGGGCCGACGCGACCACGGTCCGCGACGGAGTCCGCCTGGCCATCGCCGCCGGTCACGAGGCGCAGCTGGGCCGGGAGCGGGCCCGCCTGGCCGACTACCTGGAGCACGAGGTCTTCCTCGCTGCGCTGGCTACCTCGGGGCCCCGGCTTGGCCACCTCCCCGGCCGGTACCGCCAACTCGTCGACGGTGGCCGGACGCCGTCGCTGCGCGACGAATCGACGCCGCTGCGGTACGCCAACCGGGCCGCCGGCAAGACCAGCCCGTTCTCGTGGTACACCGCCACCCACCTGCTCGGCTCGGATCGGCACGGCGGCCGCCTCGAGTCGGTGCTCACCGCCCGTCGCCACAGCCACGTCGAGCTCGGTCGTCACCTCGCCGGGGTCGTCGCCCGCGACGGCGACGGCGGCTTGCATCCCACGTCACGGCTCACGATCGCCGGTGATCTCCACCTCGACGGAGACACGCTGCGCTACACCCGCCGCGACCGGTCCGGTACGTACGCCGCCGCCGAACTGCCGATGTCGCCCCAGATCGGCCTGGTCCTCCGCCAACTCGGGGCGTGCGAACCGGGCGAGCTGGACCTCGCCGGCCTGGCCCGACGGCTCGCCGACGAGGTCGGCGCCCCCGCCGGGACGATGGAGGCCTTCGTTCGGCGGGTCGCCGGCACCGGGGTCATCCGGCCCTACATCCTCTCGGCCGAGGACCACGACTGCGACGCCGAGACCCTGATCGAATCGGCGCTGCGACGTCGCCACGGTGACGACTACGCCACCGACTGGTCCACGCAGGCCCGGGCCGTGCTCGACGACTACCGATCCGACCTCTCGACAGCGACGAGGGCCGACGCCCGGACCAGGCTGGACGACCTGGTGCTGTCGGCGACCGGGAACGATCAACTCCCGACCGGCCTCCCCGTGTTCTACGAGGACGTCGTGGGCGACAAGCCGACGATGGTGGGCGACGAGCGACTCGATCGCATCGTCGACCAGTTCCGGTCCCTGCTCGCCGGCATCGAGATCTTCGACGACCGTGTGGTGCACCACCGGATTCTCGGGGCGACCGTTCGCCGTCGTCTGGAGGCGAAGGGTGTCGCATCGCTCGACCTCTCCGAGCTCGCCGACCTCACCGAGCAGTGCTACGAGCAGTCCCTCCGGATCGTCGAGGGCGTCGACGATCCGGGCCGGACCGGGGACCGCGACCTCGTGGAGCTCGAGGCCCTCAAGGACCGCCTGATCGACCCATTCGTCGCCGCCTTCGTCGAGCGGTCGACGAAGGCGGCGAGAGGTGTCGACGGCTCGATCCCCGGCGATTCCCTGGAGGTCCGGATGGACCCGGCGGCGGTCCGGGAGGCTGCCGACCGTCGACCGGACTGGTTGCTCCGCCACCCCGCCAGCTACGCGGCGTTCGTCCAGCCGACGGACCCCGACCTCGGTGGCGTCGTGATCAACAAGCTCTATCCGGGCTGGTCGGCCTACTTCTCCCGCTACCTGCGTCACTGTCCGCCGGCCGCCATGGAGCGCTGCCGATCGTATCTGGCCTCGCTGGTGCCCCCGGGTCGCGAGTTCGTCGAGACCCGGTCCATCGAGCACTTCAACGCGAACGTCCACCCCCTCCTGACCGACCGTGAGGTGGCCAGGGACCACACGGACGTCGGCAACGGCTTCGTACAGCCGTCGCAGATCCGGGCGGGTCATGACAAGGCGACGGGCGGTGTGCTCCTCACCGACGAGGCCGGCACGCCGATCATGCCGCTCTATCTCGGCTTCCTCGTGCCCATGTACCTCGGGCGTCTCGAACGGTGCCTGACGCTGATGTCGCCGAACGGGACGATCATCTTCGAACCGCAGGTGCTGGCGGAACGCCGCTCGCGCACCACCGGCTCGACATCGGAGCCCGGGCGATCCCGCCCGGTCCACCACAGCCCTCGCCTGGTGTACCAGGACATCGTGCTGGCTCGGAAGCGCTGGTCGGTGCAGGTGAAGCCGCTGTTGAAACTCCTTCGCTCCACACCGGGCGCCGAGCTCTTCGGTGCGATCAACGAGTGGCGGGTCGGTATCGGACTCCCCGAGACCGTCTACATCACGGGACGGTGACCCAGCCGGCCTACGAGCCGGAGTACGAGCGGTACGGCGGCCCCGAAGGCCTGGCCGTCTCGGAGACGGCGTTCGGCCTGTCGAGTCGCCTGGTCGCGTCGCTGATGAACCGCCCGGACTTCGACCGGTTCGCCGTGGCCTCGACGATCATAGACGGGACGCTCCGGGCGCTGGTCGACCGCGACGTGGATCCCGGGCCATGGCTGCGCCGCTACCTGTTCGTCTGGCATTCGATCCGGCCCGAGACGCGGGATCAGGCGACGGCGATGATCCGGACCGAACTGCTCGACAATCCCCGGGTCGCCGATCGGCCCGACATGTCCTCGGCACCCACCGGCCTGGCGTCGACCTGGGCCTCGATCGTCGATCGGCTACTCCAGTCGCTCGACCGGCTCGGGATCGGCACGGACGACTACGGCGGACCAGAGATCCTCGTGTCGCACGTCCACATGGCGCTCAACCGCCTCGGGCTGTCGATCCAGGAAGAGTGCCAGCTCCTCGTTCGGGGCCTTCCGACGACTCGCCGTCCCGGTCCGTCCTCCGACGCCGGACGCGACCTGTGGGCCGGTAGCTCCTTCGACGAATGGCGTCCCCCGTCGCCCCCCGGCCATCTCTCACCGATCTCGCGCCTCACCGGCGAGGACGCGGCGGCGGGGGTTCCGGGGTCGACCTGGGCGGAGCTGACCGAGCTCCACCTTCCGGGATCGGGCCCTGGCGGTCTCCTGGCGGCCGTGGCGGGCCGGAGATCGGCCGAGGCCTGGGAGTCCGGCATCGACGTCTCGGACCTGGACCAGCTCCTCCGGATCACCCACGGCCCGGTCGAGCGCGGCGTCTTCGACGGAGGCACGTTCGTCGTCGACTGGGCCAAGCGGGGTTACCCGAGCGCCGGTATGTCGTTTCCCGTGTTCGCCCGCGTCGCCGTCGGCGACGTCGATGGGCTCGACCCCGGCCTCTACGAGTACGAGCCGATCATGTCGAGGCTCGTCCCCGTGTACCCAAACGGCGGCCTCGGCCTCTCGCTTCTGTCCTGTGGTTGGTTCCTCCCCGACGACCTGCGGACGCGACCGGCTGCGGTGATCTGGCTGTGCTGCGATCTCGCCCGGATCCGTCCCCGCTACGAGCTGCGAGCGCTGCGCTTCGCGCTGATCGAAGTCGGCCACGTCGCCCAGAACCTCCTCCTCGGTGCTGCCGCGCTCGACCTGGCCTGCCGCCCGGTCGGCGGCTTCTTCGACGAGACCGCCTGCCTGGCCGCCGGGGTCGACGGCGGCGATGAACTCCCTGCGTACGCGATATGCGTCGGAGGCTCCCCATCCACAACGAAAGGTGTCGACAAATGAACCCGTATCCCAGCGCGACCGTCGGACGTCCGAGCACCGGGCCGCCCGATCGGGCGGACTCGCCGACGGCACCGTCCGGATCGGCCCCGATCACTGCCGCGGTGACCGATTCCGCCGTGATCGACGTGACCGGGCTCTCGTTCTCCTACGGCGAGCGCCCCACGCTGGCCGACGTCGACCTTTGTGTCGCACCCGGAGAGATCCACGCGCTGCTCGGGCCGAACGGGTCGGGCAAGACGACGCTGATCAACCTCTGCATCGGGCTGCTCGGCGGCCACGAGGGCCGCTGCCGGGTCCTCGGTAGCACGCCCGGAGCGGACCGCGACCTCGTCCGGGCCACGCGGCTCGTGCCACAGGGAACGAACTTCGAGCCGACCCTCACCGTGGCGGAGACCCTGGCCTGGGTCGGCGGCTATCACGGCGGGGGCGGCCAGGACGAGGTCCGTCGCTGTGTCGAGGCGGTCGGACTGACGGCCGAGATCGACCGTCGTATCGGTCAGTTGTCGGGCGGTCAGCAACGTCGGGTCGACATCGCCTCCGCGTTGCTCGGCCGACCCGAGCTGGTCTTCCTCGACGAGCCGACGGCCAACCTGGACGTCGAGTGGAGGTCCCGTGTCTGGGAGCTGATCGAGGACCTCGCCGCCGACGGCACCGCCGTCCTGCTCACCACCCACGACATCGACGAGGCCGAGGCCCTGGCGCACCGTGTGACGATGCTCCGCAATGGGCGGGTGGTCAGCAGCGGCACCACCGGCGAGCTCCTCCACCGGACGGTCCGTCCGACGCACATCTCCCTCCGACCGGTCCCCGCACCGGCGGCACTGCCCGATGAGCTGGCCCGACTCGGCCTGACGCAGGAGAGGGACGGCCGTTGGACCGCCGAGACGATCCAGCCGGTCGAGGTGCTGCGTGTCGTGACGAACTGGCTGGCCGACAACGCCGCCGACGCCCAGCAACTCGTCGTTCGACCCCCACGGCTCGAGGAGGTCTACATCGATGACACCGTCAACGGTGCCACCGGCACCACCCCCACATCCACCGACCTCACGACCCACGGGAGCACCGGATCATGAACCACGTCGATCTTCTCTGGCACGAATTCCGCTTCGGACTCTTAGGCGTGCGACGGTCCCCGTTCGCACTGATGCTCGGTTTCCTGTTCCCGTTCGCCTTCCTGCTCATCTTCAACGTGGTCGGGGACGCCTCCGGGCGGCCGGCTCTCGAGCTCGACCGTTCCGAGTTCACGGTCGCCGCGGTCTCGGTGTTCGCGATCGCCACCTCGGCGTACTTCAACATGTCGCTCGGCGTCGTCAACGCCCGTGAGAAGGGACTGCTGCGCAGGGTCCGCGCGATGTCGGCCGCGCCCGGCACCCACCTGGTGGCCCGCGGCCTCGTGGTCGCGGCCGTCACGTCGGTGTCGCTGGCGCTGATGACGTTCCTGTCGATCGTCGTGTTCGGCCTCCCCGTCGACGCCCTGCTCCCGGCCCGGCTGCTCCTCCTCGTCGTGATCGCGACCTTCGCCGCCGCGGCCCTGGGGGTCGCGGTCAGCTCGCTGGCGGCGGGCATCGAGGCGGGGATGGTCATCTACTCGGCCTCGCTCTTCCCCGTCCTGTTCCTGTCCGGAGTCTTCTTCCCACTCGGCGACGGCTTTCCGGCGGTGCTGGACACCGTCGTCAAGCTGCTCCCCTTCTACTGGATGGCCGAGCTCGCCCGCTGGACCTTCCAACCCGCCTACATCGGCTCGGGCTGGCAGCTGGCGGTCGTCGTGCTCGTCGGCTGGGGTCTCGCAGCGTCGCTGGTCGCTCGGTGGACGGTCGGCTGGCTGCCCCGGTCCGGCCGGTGAGGCCCCGACCCATCGAACCAGGAGGAGGTCGTCGTGTCCGGAATGGTCGAAACGGTCGTCGAAGGGGTCGACCGTGCCCTTCGAGGCATGCAGGAGGGGCTGGCCGAACTCGGTCTCGCCCACGGGCTTGGTCTCGCGGTCGCGATGATGGCCGCGATCTTCGCCGCCGCCGCCGTCCCCGCAGCGCGGGCGTCCCAGCGGGTCCAGGCGGAGCGCCACTCCCTGATCAGCCGCTGGTTCGCCCAGGAGGCGGCCACGGCCCCCGGCAACGGCGGCGACCACTACCTCGCGGCGCGCCGGTACGCCCGGGAGCACGCCAGTGAGGAGGTGTCCCGCTACCTGCGGGTCCCGCAGCTGACCGCCGTACTCTGGTTCATCGCCCTGGCGCTCTGGTCGCGATCGGACCACGCCGGCCAGGCCGAGATCCTCGGCATCGGCATCGCTGGTGACCCCGCCTGGCGATCCGGCTGGTCAGCGTTGGGCATCGTCTTGCTCGCCGCGGGCCTGACGACCCTGTTGCGGTTGCGGACCCTGGCCGGTGCGGATGCCGCCCGGATGCTCCGTCAGCCGGCAGGCTACGCACCCGCCGTCGTGACGACCGCCGTCGCCGGCGTCATCCCCCTCGTCGCCACGTGGTCGTGGGCCGTGTCGATCGCCGTGACGTTGGTCGGCTGCCGGATCGCCCGCATCTGGTCCGAGCACATTCGGAGGCACCTGCCACCCGACTCGGGGACCCGCCTGGTGCAGCTGCCGGCGAGCGACCGGTCGAGACGACGGTGGGCCGGCGGTCGTGAGCTGGTTCACGCTCACCGCCGATCGCCACCGTCCCGGACCGGCCGTCGTCGACGTCGGCCTCGTCGGTTCGCCGGGAACGATGCTCGTCGGTCCGTCGCTGGCCGAACTCGAGGATCGGATAGCTCCCTCCCCGGACCAGGCGGCCACCACGACCTGCTTCGCAACCTCCATCGAGCCACCAGGTCCGGATTTGACTCCGTCGATCGGACGCCGGGCGGTGGTTCGGGCAGCGACCCCGGTCAACCCGGCGGCCATGGACGGGATCATCCGGGCGATCGGCGCGGAGACATGGGTCCAGGAGGCCCGTTCCTCGCCGTCCCCGTTGCTCGATCGTTGGCCCCCATCCGATCGGTCGGTCGACCACTGGCGGACCACGCCGATGGTCTGGCCTCGGGACCTCCCGCCGTGGGTCGGTCACCTGACGGGGATACGGGTGTCGTGGCGGCGCTCGACGGCGGTCGTCCGCGCTCTCGACGCGGTCGCCATCGATGTCGCCGACCGGCCCGACGCGCCAGCGCTGCTTCGGATCGACCCCGGTGATCCGGCGGCCCTGATGACCGCGCTGACGATCGTGGAGCGGATCCATCCCCATCGGATCCGCCTCGACGCCGTCGACCTGGCCGGTCTCGACGACGCGACGACGTCCGACGTGGTGGCCGCCTGCACCGCCGCAGGGCGCAGTCGGGTGGTCGAGCTCGTCGGCGAGATCGGCTCCCTCGATCCGTGGACCCAGCGAGCGGCGATGGTCGGAGCGGCCCGGGCCGGCGGGATCCTCGCCACCAGCCTGGTTGTCGCCGTCGCGCCCGGCCCGAGCGAGATCGAGGAGCTGACCTCACTCGTCGAGCTCGACCCGACCACGTCCGTCACCGCCGATGCCGTCTCGTTGGCGGCCATCGACCGCCACCGGCGCAGCCGGTCCGTGGTGGCGGCATGACCGGTCGGACGCACCCCGCGGCCGACGGGACGGACCGCCGCCCGGAACCGGGCTTCGAGTGGCGGGTGCCGACCCGAGTCGTGTTCGGCACCGGTCGTCTCCGGGAGGTTGGCAACGAGGTAGCGGCGCTCGGCGGTGCGGCGGTGGTGGTGGTCGATCGTCGGCTGGCCCCCGAACCCGCAGTTCGCCGGACACTCGCCTCGCTGGTGGCCGCCCACGTTCCCCATCGTGTCGTCGAGATCGAGCGGCCGGACCCCCGCACGGTGTGCCGAATCGCCGACACCGTCGGCTCGGCGGCCGACGTCCTCGTCGGCATCGGCGGTGGCTCGGTGATCGATCCGGTCAAGGTCGCGTCCCTCGTCGTCCACGACGGCCGGCTCCGGCTGGCGCTCGGCACCGCCGGGACGACGATCGACCTGGACTCCCGGCATCCTCGCGGTGGCGTTCCCGTGGTTGCCGTACCCACGACCCCGCACACCGGCAGCGACGCCAACGGGGTCGCCGTCGTCGATCACGGCGCCCGCCAGACCCTGTGGGCCGGCGGTGCGCTCTGTCCCTCGACGGCCTTGGTCGACCCCGACGTCTTCAGGACACTCTCGCCGACTCGTCTCCGGATCGGGGCGTTCGAGGTGTGGGCGAGGCTCGTGGTCACCTACGCCGCCCACCCCGCAGTGGCGGGGGTCGTCGACCAATTGGCCCGTGCCGCCATCGACGACCTGGCTGCGATCATCGAGTGCCCGGAGGAACCGTCGGCGCCGCCCGAGATCTACCTGCTCTCGCTCCTGAGCGGGTCGGCGGCCCTCGGGTTCGGTCGGCCGGCCACGGCCCAGACGCTGTGGTACGCCTACGCGGCCTGCCGGGCGGCGGTCCCCCACGCGACGAAGGGGGAGATCCTCGCCGCGCTCTTCGCCGACTACGTGCGTCACGTCCGGTCCGTTACGCCGATCGGCGCCTGGCTGGGCGACCCGACACGGCTCGCCGAGGCACTCGGCCCGACGGGGATGGCGCGTGACCCGATCGGGACCTTGCGCCGCTGGCACCTACCGACGGCGCTCGGCGAGCTCACCACCAACGGGCCCGAGACGGTCGCCCGGACGGCCGTCGACGTTGCACGGTCGTGGGCGCAAGCTGTGCCCGATGCCCCCGCCGCGGATCTCGCCGGCTTCATCGCAGAGGCCTGTACTCGCACACACATTCGTCGAGAGGAGGTGAAAAACCATGACCATGACTGATCTGACGATCGGCTTCGACGACCTCGACATCGAGGGTCTCGATTTCGATGCCATCGACTTCAGCTCGGTGGAGGAGAGCCTGGGGCTCCCCGAGACCGGCGCATCGTCGTCGTCCTCGAGCTGTGACTCCAGCTCGTGCTGCAGCGGCTCCAGCTGCTGCTCCTACACGAGCACCTGATCGGCCGGTGAGGGGGCCGTCCCATGGCGGCTCCCTCACGCGCCCCTCGACCGCCGCCCTCCGGTCCCCCCTCAGGCCGGAAGGAGCCCTTCCATGCCGTCGACGCCGGTCAGCGGCACCCCCATGTCCTCGGCCAGCATCTGCGCCTTCACCAGGGCGACGCGGGCGGTTTCCTCGGAGCTCTGATCAGAGGCCCGCCGTGCGATCCGGACATAGGCCCGCTCGGATTCGATCGCGAGACGGTCCGCCGTCCGGAGGAGCCACACCGCCGGAACGTACACCTCGTCGACCCGGTTGAGCACGTACTCGAACGTGGCGAGGGCATGGGCCCGCAACGACGCCCGGTACGGCACGGTCCAGTCGGCGTAGAGATCGTCCGGCAGGAGATCGCCCGTGTAGAGGTGGAGCGTCTGCATCGCCGCGGAGACCGCGGTCTCGTCGTCGTCGGCGGCCAGGCCGGTCGACCGTCCGACGGCCTGGAGGAAGACCGAAATGTCGCTGTGGACCGCCTCACCCAGCCGGAGGCGGTCGTCGCTGCGGATCACCGCCTCGTCGCCCAGGATGCTCCGGGTCCGCCGCACGATGTTCTTGAGGCGACGACGACCGAGTGCCTCCGAGGCGTCCGGCCAGAGTGTGTCGACGACGACCTCGACCCGGACCCCGGTTGGCTCTAACGCGATGAGTTTCAACAGCGTCGGCAGCTGCCCTGCCGGCACCTCCACCTCCTCGTCGGCCACGGCCACCGCGAATCGGCCGAGGAGCGTGATCGTCACCCGCTCGCTGCGGGGCGTCGTCGCCCGCCCCACCGATCGGGCCAACAGGAGCTGGGCCATCTCGATGGCCCCCTGCTCCGTAGCCAGCTCCAGACAGCGCCTCTCCGCCTGCCGATCCCGTTCGGTCGGCCCGGGGTCGCGTCGGGCGAGGACCACCTTCTCGATCTCTATCCGCCACAGCCGCTCGAGCGGGACGCCGCCGTCGTTCAGCTCCTGGAGCCTCCGGGCGGCCTCGGCGGGATCGCCGAAGCGTGCCTCGCAAACCGCCTCGGCGATCCGAATGTCCAGATTCGGTGCCTGTGACGCCGTTCGAGCCGAGAGCAGGCTGGACGTTGCGGCGGTACCGTCCCCCAAAACGGCGAACGTGACCGCCGATTCGGCGTGGAAGGTGGCGCCGGTCTCGTGGCTGAGGAGCTGCCCCAGGCTGCTGACGGCCCACAGATGGTAGCGTTTCGCGTTCTCGAGGTCGTCGTGCATGACCTCGGCCAACATCTTGCCCCACATGACATAGCCGGTGAGCCAGGCGATCCCCATGGCGTCGGCGAGCCCCGTCGCCTTCTGGTCGGTGATCTTGAAGCCTTCGGCGTCGCCGAGCAGGGCCTTGAAGCGGGCCAGGAGCTCGTAGGTGAGGGCCAGGGAGAACGGCATGTCGGGCACGAGCGCCAAGGCGCGCTCGAGGGAGTTCACGGCCCTGGCGTAGGCCCCGAGGCTGTTGAGTGGGCCGGCGGCCATGACCCGCAGGGTCGACGCGGCGCGGGACCGCTCACCGAGGTGCTCCCACTCCGACGCCACCTGACGGAACATCTCGACCGACCGGTGGCTCTCGAGTGGGTCCAGCTTCGCCAGCCGCATCGCCTCGATCTCGCGCAGCCGGGTCCTGACGACGGGGTCGACATGGTCGGCCGACGTCCTCGCCCGCAGCTGCTCCAGGAGGCGAACCGTCGCCTCGCTCTCGTCCGCTCCGATGTCGAGGTACACCTGCTCGACCTGGGCTTCGAGCGCCACGCGATCGTCGCCGTGGTCGAGCGCCAGCTCGATAGCGGTGCCCACACACGCCCGTTCCTCACCCAACTGGGCCAACGCCCGATGCCCCCGGGCCTTGCGGAGGAGGAGATCCGCACGGTCCGGGACGTGACGCTGCAGCACCTCGATCAGACCGATCAGTTCGGGGGGCGGGACCTCGTCGAGCTTCGAGGGAGGGGCCGAGCTGACGATGCTGGCCGCCTCCTCCGCAGCGTTGGCGATCACCAGGGCCTTCGCGGCGTCCAGGATTCCCGACTTGGCTACGAGGATCGGGCTGACCAGGCGGGCGAAACGGGGATCGGCCGGTGAGTCGTCGCTCACGAGCTCCCGGACCAGCGGCGGCAGCGCGACCCACCCGCGTCGCGTCGAGTAGCACGGTACGCCGAGGCGACGGAGGGCGCCCGGCTCGTCGCCGAGGAGTGCGGCGAACGCCGGGATGGGCAACTCGTCGTACTTGGCGAACTCACGAAATGCGGCGACGGTGGGGCCGTCCAGCTCCGCCAGGCGGTCCTGGAGCACGTGTTCGACGTCGACAGGAAGCTGCTGTGCCGAGCTGAGCAGGGTCGCCAGGCTGATTGGCTGGCCAGCGGCGTCCCGAATCGTGGCGACCACATGAGCCGGGGTTCCGCAGCAAACGGCCGATTCTGGGTACACGCGGACGCGAAAGTGCTGGTCACAGGGTTGGAGGGTGCTCTGAGTGCCCGAATCGCCTAGATACACGCTTTGGGGGTTGATAGTCGACAGCGATTGGCGATTCCGGTAGTGTGCTGGATACATGTACCTGCGGACGACGAAACGCAAACGCAAGGACGGCACCGAGGTCCGGTACCTGCAGCTGGCCCACAACGACTGGGACGCGCAGGCCGGC
>JBKECK010000050.1:0-10586 GCA_047974625.1 Acidimicrobiales bacterium | reverse complement strand
TTACGGCAGCTCAGGTGGATCAGGGGGCTGGTGGCGTTGGCCCCGCCCGGGTCCATCTCCAGCGTCGGCACCCCGCGGATGGCGGCCAGGGTGGGGTTGTCGCCCACGGCGTCGTTCAGCAGGATGTGGCTGGTCTCACCGTAGGCGTCGACCTTGATCGTCACGAAGTCGGGATTGGTCTCGAACTTGGCGATCTCGTCACCGTTGGCGGTGTGGATGATGTTGAACTGGCCCGACAACAGGGCGTTGGAACTGCCCTCGATGTCCACGGCCACCACGAACTCCACCCCGTCGAGGTACGGATAGCCCTCACCGGTCACCGAGTTCGGGCCGTCGCCCCGCCAGTAGTCCTCGTTGCGCTCGGTCACGAAGCTGTTGCCGTTGCCGGGCGTGTAGGAGACGAACTTGAACGCCCCCAGACCGACCGGTTGGGCCGGGTCGCCGGTGGCGGCCGCCTTCTCCTCGTCGGTCAGCAGCGGGTTGTTGGGCAGGGTCTCCAACCAGGCCTTGGAGAACATGAACCCACAGGTCTCCTCACGGAGGAGCTTGGGACCGACCGCAGCCGGGTCGGTGTAGGTCATGGTCACGGTCTGGCCCTCGAAGGTCACGTCTTCGAGACCGAGGAACGACGGCCCGGTCAGGGCGCTGGCCTGACAGGTCCGGATGTTGTAGGCCACCGCTTCACCGTCGAGGGGGGTGCCGTCGTGGAAGGTGATGCCGTCACGGATGGTGAGGGTCCACTGACGGTAGTCATCGCTTGGTTCCGCCGTCTCGACCAGGTACGGGACGATCTCCCCGTCTTCCTGGGTGATGAACAACGAGTCGGAAATAGCGCCGAGGATCATACGGCAGCTAATGGCACATGACGTCGCGTACGGCACCCACGGGTTGGCCGAGTCGGCCTCGACGCCGTACACCAAGGTGCCGCCCCGAACCGGCTCGCCCGCGTCGTCGCGGGTGTCGGTGCCGGTGGCGCTGCCCGATTCGGTTGTAACGTCCGTATTTCCCCCGGACGAAGAGCTTTCCTCGTTGGTGCTTGACGCACCACAGGCTGCAGCGGCCATGGCCAGCGCGCCCAATAACGCAACGAGTCTGGTCGTTGTCGATCTCACCATGTACTACGTGGTCCCTTCGGATGCGGACGTGCTCTGGGATGCACGTGCCTTGGGTCACGCCATGGTGGCCGAACCGGCCGAGGGCCACAAGTTTGCGTCAGCGCAGACCCAGTTCGCCACGGGGCCGTCGCCCGACGGTCATATTGCGACCGTCGGGCGACGCGTTCGGGGCGGCAGGAGGACCGACCGTTCAACAGCTGCCTTCGAGGCACCAGACCTGGGCCAGCCGGTGGGCGCCGGCGATGATGGGCACCGACATCTCGGTCTGGTCCGGGATCGAGATCGAGGTTATGTCCTGCACCTTCGGGTCGGCGATCACACCCCAGAGGGTCCACGTGTACCAGAAGTTCCAGACGTTCTTGGCGAACAACCGGTTGACCTCCTGGGCGGCCGCCTTCCGGGCGTCGGGGTCCGGGTCGTGGCGGATGATGTCGAACTGGGCGTCGATCTCCGGATCCTGGATCCGACCCCAGTTGAGGGAGAGCTCCGAGCCGTCGGGGGCGATCGGCGTGGCCGTGGCCGACGTCCACCGGTACCACTGCTCGGTGGGGGCGACGCCCCCGTGCGACCGCCAGCCCTGGGCCTGGAACTGGCCGGTCAGGGCCAGGTTGATGTACTGGCCCTGCTCGATCGGGGTGATGCTCACCTCGATCTCCTCGCCAAAGGCGTCCCGCCACATCGAGGCGGTCAGCTCGTTCGACTCCACGTTGAACGCGTCGTTGGTGGTGTTGAACTGGAGCTTGATCGGTGTCGGGGTCCCCACCTCCTGCTTGCAGGTCTCCCACTCCGCCCGGGCCGCATCCAGGTCGTAGGCCGGGTAGCCGGAATCGTCGAGGTACCCCATCGACCCCGGAGGGAACGGACCGTTGGCCGGGGTGGCGATTCCGGCCTCCCGTTCGGCCGCCCAACGGTCGCGGTCGAGGGCGTGGGCCAGGGCCTTGCGGCAGCTGAGGTGGATCAGGGGGTTGCTGAGGTTGGCACCGGCCGGGTCCATCTCGACGACGGGCTCCCCCCTCAGGGCGGCCAGGGCCGGGTTCTCACCCTGGGCGGTGTTGACGAGGATGTAGCTGGTCTCGCCGTAGGCGTTGGCCTGGATGGTGTAGAAGTCCGGGTTGGACTCGAACTTGGCGATCTCATCGGCGTTGGCGGTGTGGATGATGTCGAACTGGCCACCCTGCAGGCCGTTGGACCGGCCCTGGATGTCCACAGCCACCACCAGCTCCACCCGGTCCAGATACGGCAGGCCCTCCCCGGTGACCGAGTTCGGGCCGTCGCCCCGCCAGTAGTCCTCGTTGCGCTCGGCCACGAAGGCGTTGCCGTTGCCGGGGGTGTAGGACACGAACTTGAACGGGCCCGATCCCACTGGAGCGGCCGGGTCGCCGGTGGCGGCTGCCTTCTCCTCGTCGGTCAGCAGGGGGTTGGTGGGCAGGGTCTCCAACCAGGCCTTGGACACCATCCACCCGCACGCCAGCTCGCGCAGCACGGCCTTGGGGCCGACCGCGTCCGGCTCGGCGTAGGTGAGGGTGACGGTCTGCCCCTCGGCCTCGACGGTCTCCAGTCCGATGAACTGGGAGCGACGCAACGGGCTGTTGCGACAGGCGTCGATGTTGTAGGCCACCGCCTCACCGTCGACGGGGGTGCCGTCGTGGAAGGTGATCCCGTCCCGGACGGTGATCGTCCACACCGTGTAGTCGTCGTTCGGTTCGGCCGACTCGGCCAGGTACGGGACGACCTCGCCGTCCTCACGGGTGATGAACAGCGGGTCGGCCACGGCGCCGAAGATCATCTGGCAGCTGATGGCGCACGCCGCCGAATAGGGGGCCCAGGGGTTGGCGGTGTCGGCTTCGATGCCGTACACGAGCGTCCCCCCTCGCACCGGTTCACCGGATTCCCGGGTGTCGGCCCCCAGGGCGTCCCCCTCCGCCCGGTCGGTGGCCACCTCCGAGGCGCCGCTGTCCGAGGTGGTGGCCTCCGAGGATGTCTCGTCGTTGGAACCCGAGGCCCCGCACGCCGCGGCTACCAGGGCCAACGCACACCACAACACTCCTGCTTTTACCAATACCGCAGCCTTCACCGCGAACCCTCCCTTTGGTCTGGGCAATGAACTGATCGAGTGCCTGTCTCTGTCTTATCTCTGCCTGATCTCTGTCTGATCTTTGTCTGATCTCTGCCTGATCTCTGCCTTGCTCACGTCGGCGGGCCGTGTCCCCTCAGCCCGCCGACTTGAGCACCCACATCAGCAGCTGCCCTCAAGGCACCAGATCTGAACGAGGCTGTGGGTACCACTGATCACCGGCATCGACATCCCGTAGTCGGGGATGGAGGTGGAGGTGATGCTCTGGACGTTCGGGTTGGCGATGATCCCCCAGAGGGTCCACGTGTACCAGAGGTTCCAGACGTTGGCGCCGAAGCTCCGGTTGATCGCCTCGGCTGCGGCCTTGCGGGCCTCGGGGTCGGGGTTCTGGCGGATGATCTGCAACTGGGCGTCGATCTCGGGGTCCTGGAAGCGGCCGAAGTTCAGGGCCAACTCCGAGCCGTCGGGAGCGATCGGGTTGGCGGTGAGGGAGTCCCACCAGAACCATTGCTCGGAGGGGTCCACCCCACCATGGTTCCGCCACCCCTGGGCCTGGAACTGGCCGGCCAGGGCCCGCAGGATGTACTGGCCCTGCTCGATCGGGGTGATGCTCACGTCGATCTCGTCACCGAAGGCGTCCCGCCACATCGAGGCGGTCAGCTCGTTCGACTCCACGTTGAACGCATCATTGGTGGTGTTGAAGGTGAACGACACCGGGAGCGAACCCGCCTCCTGCTTGCAGGTCTCCCATTCGGCTTTGGCCGCGTCCAGGTCGAACTCGGGGTAGCCGGAGTCCTCCAGGTAGCCGATCGATCCGGGCGGGAAGGGGCCGTTGGCCGGCGTCGCCAGGCCAGCCTCCCGCTCCTGGGCGAACCGGTCACGGTCGACGGCGTGGGCCAGGGCCTTGCGGCAGCTCAGGTGGACCAGCGGGTTGGTGGCGTTGGCCCCGGCCGGGTCCATCTCCAGGACGTCCAGCCCCCGGGCCGCGGCTAGGGTCGGGTTGTCGCCCTGGGCCACGTTGAGCATCACGTAGTTGGTCTCGCCGTAGTCGTTGGCCTGGATGGTGTAGAAGTTCGGGTCGGCCTCGAACTTGGCGATCTCATCGGCGTTGGCGGTGTGGATGATGTCGAACTGGCCGCCCTGCAGGCCGTTGGACCGGCCCTGGATGTCCACAGCCACCACCATCTCGATCCGGTCCAGGTACGGCAGCCCTTCCCCGGTGACCGAGTTCGGGCCGTCGCCCCGCCAGTAGTCCTCGAACCGCTCGGCCACGAAGGCGTTGCCGTTGCCGGGGGTGTAGGACACGAACTTGAACGGGCCCGAACCCACCGGAGCGGTCACGTCGCCAGTGGCGGCGGCCTTCTCCTCCTCGGTGAGCAGGGGGTTGGTGGGCAGGGTCTCCAACCACGCCTTGGAGAACTGGTAGCCGCAGACGCCGTCACGGAGATTGGCCTTGGGCCCGGCGGCGTCCGGCTCGGCGTAGGTCAGCGTGACCGTCTGCCCCTCGGCCTCCACGCTCTCCAGCCCGATGAAGCGGGAGCTGCGAAGGGTGCTGGTGCGGCAGGCCTCGATGTTGTAAGCCACCGCCTCACCGTCGACGGGGGTCCCGTCGTGGAACAGGACCCCGTCGCGAATGGTGAGGGTCCAGACGGTGTAGTCGTCGTTGGTCTCGTACGACTCGACCAGGTAGGGGACGACCTCGCCGTCGTCCTGGGTGATGAACAGGGGGTCACCGACAACGGCCAGGATCATGTTGCAGCTGACGGCGCAGGACGTCCCGTAGGTCGTCCACGGGTTGGCCGAGTCGGCCTCGATCCCGTACACCAGCGTCCCGCCGTGGACCGGCTCACCGGCGTCACGGGTGTCGGCTCCGGTGGCCTCGCCCTCGGCCCGGGCCGCCGAGACGTCCGGCGACGTGGCTCCCGGGTCCGACGTCCCCTCGTCGTCACCGGACGACGAACCGCAGGCCGCGGCCACCATCCCGAGACCGACCAGGAGCGCGAACAACCTCGTCACCTTGTTCCCCACCGTGTCCTCCCTTTGCCTTGCGCACGGCTCGCCTGGTGCCTTGTTGCACCGAAGCCCTGCCATGGTGACCGAAACGTGACGAACACCACAAGCCCCGGACGGAGGCGGCGCCGACCGGACGCGTCAGGGACGGATGTCGACGGGGGTGCCGAGAGGGAGGATCTGGGCTAGTTCGGTGATGACGTCGTTTCCTACCCGGATACAACCGTGGCTGACGTCGCTGCCCAGGGATTCCGGCTGGTTGGTGCCGTGGATCCCGATCACGGCCGCACCCCCGTTGAACCGGTCGAGCGACTCGCTGAACCCGGACAGGCCGAAGGCGTACGGGCCGTAATCCCCGTCGGGATCGGGCGGCTTCAAGAGCTCGATCAGGTAGAACGACCCAATCGGGGTGGGGGTCTCCCCGGTGCCGATGGCCACCGGGGAGGTGATGATCGCCTCGCCCTGGGAGAAAACCTGCAGCTGATGCCCGGAAACGTCGATCTCGACCCGGTACGACGTGACGGCCAGGGTCACGTCGTCGGCGGCAACCCAGCCCACGGTGCCGTTGGGGCGCACCGGCAGGAGCACCTGGATCCACGGCCCGGTGCCCTCGTCGAGCACCAGGAAGGTAAGGGGGGCGCCGCTCTCGATGGGGTTGGCCAGCTCGGCGGCCGGGACGTCGCCACCCGGTTCGGTGTAGGCCACCACCGACGGGCCTACCGCGGTCGCGATCAGCCTGTGATCCGCGGTCGGGACGACGGTGGCCGACTGGGTGTCGTCGCCGGAGAAGTCGACGCTGATGGTGGGGCCGGTGGCAGCTCCGGCCGGGTCCGGGGCCGACGCCTCGTCGGTTCCGGTCCCGCATGCTCCGAGCAGGAGGGCGAGAGCGGCGGCGACACCGGCCGGGCCGCGCCGAGCGCGGGCCGGGACCGGCCTCAACCGGTGTAGGTGGGGGTGGCCGTGGTGGCCCGGGCGGGCGGAGCGACTGGCACCGCCACCTGCGGAGCCGTCGTCGAGGTGGTGGTGCCCGGCACCTGCGCCGCCGAGGTGGGCGGGCTCACGGTGACCGGAGGCTCGGTGGTGGGCGGCTCGGTGGTGGGCGGCTCGGTGGTGACCGGCACCTGGGGCACGAGGTCACCGGGGGTGCAGTCGAAGCCGACGGTGAAGCCCATGCTCGACAGACCCTCATCGCCGAGACGGAGATCCAGCTCGAACGTCTCGCCGAGGGTGACGCGCTCCCTGTCGATCACCTGACCGTCCGCCGTGTCCTCGACCCCGGCGATCTCGGCCGACGACCCGCCGGTGCTGACCACTAGAACGTTGCCGGGGTGGATGGAGCCGTTGTTGCTCGCGATCACCCGCACGTCGCAGACCTTGCCCACCAGCTCCTCCGGCACCGCCTGGCTGGCCACATGGTGGACCGAGCCCGGCTCGCCCGACAGGTACGACTCCGGGGACACCACGATCTCGTCCTCGGCGAGCGCAGGCGAGGCCAACACCACCAGCGGGACAATCCCGAGGGCGACGAGCGAAGCGGTACGAACAGGGGGCCTGCGGATCATGGCTGGGAACGTAGCAGCGGGGCTCCGACTCCCTCCCTAAGGAGAGTCGCTTCGGGGACAATTACTCAGCTACATGCAGCCAACTGCCGGTCCATGGTGGTCTTGACCGGCCCCGTTCCGGAGTTCGACTCACTCCGTTCCGGAAGGGTCTCCACCGGCCGGTGCAGTGGCCTGCCACAGGGATTCGATGGTCGCTTCAGGGAGCTCGCCCGAACTACGGACTACGACCTTGTTCTCGGAGTCGAGGTAGATCACGTAGGGGAAGCCGCCGGCGCCGAAGGCCTGGTAGGCGTTTGAATCGGTGGAGTCACGCATGGCTGGAGGGGAGAAGCCCTCCTGCTGGAGCCACAGCCCCGGGGGAAAATTACCTCGGTCCGGGATCACCCCGGTGGACACGGCATAGATGTCGACCCCTTCGGGAACCTTGCCGTTCTCGATCATGGACTCGACCAGGGGCACCTCCCGCTGGCAGTGGGCGCACCAGTGGGCGACGAAATAGATCACCTTGGGGCGGCCGTCATTGGTGATGCTGAGCGGCTCGCCGTAGATGTCGGTGCCGGTCAGGTTGGGGGCGACCAGGCCGGCGGCGGGATCGGTGGCCGGATCACTGACCTGGGTGCCCTCCGGGAAGGGGGGCAGGCTATCACCCTCAATGGTCACATCCGCGGTGGCGTCGGCGGCCAGGTCGTCCACGCCCGAATCACGGTTCGTGGCCAGGTAGGCGACGAACAGCAGCCCGACGACCACCACGGCGGCGATGGCCGCGATGAACCCCGCGTTGGAGGACCCACGGGCGGATGATTTGGTCGGATTGGTCACGGTCGCCTCCCGGTCAGGTATACGGCGGTCAGTACGATGATGGTCAGAAACCCGATACCCGCCATCGTCGGGATGGTCATGAACCCGAACTCACGGACCCAGACCGTAGAACACGGATTGTCGAGATCGCAGAATCCGGTGGAACCGGTTATCTGCTCGTAACGATGGTAGATCGAGACGGGCAGGCCGCCGACGGCCAGGGCACCGCCCAGGATGACCAGGCCCCGACGTCGGGTGATGGAGGCGGCCACGAGCACCAGGGCGGCCGGGTACATGAATCCCCGCTGGATCCAGCAATTCTGGCAGGGCGGGAAGTGAGCCACCTCCGACAGGTACAGGGACCCTAGCGTCGAGGTGACGGCGACGGCGGCGGCGGCGGGAACAGCCAGCGGCCTGAGCCAGGCCCTGATCCCCCACCGGTCGGTCCGGTCGAACAGCCACGACACCACGACGACCGCGATGAGGCCGAGACACAGCATCGCCAGGAGGGCGAAGAACAGCGTCATCGTCTGCACGGGCATGGCGGTGGACGATACCGGGGATCGCCGAAACAGGGGCGAAAAACGACGCCAGCCGATCGCCCCGAAAGCGGGGTAATCGGCTGGTCATCATGGATGAAGATTGAACAGTCAGGATCGGGTCACAAGGTCACCCGATCTCGTCGCTGCTGCCGGCGGCGATCGGGGTGACGTCGGCCCCGTTGCCGGCCTGCTCGGCCCCGATCGAGGCCAGCCAACGAGCCGGGTCCTGCTCCTCGCCCTCCCGAGAGTAGAAGGCCATCGGCTGGTAATCGGGGGCCGAGGTGCTCAGCTCCCGGTGTCGCATCAGGCCGGTGCCGGCCGGAATCAGCTTGCCGATGATGATGTTCTCCTTCAGGCCGATCATCGAGTCCGAACGGCCCTCGATGGCGGCCTCGGTGAGGACCCGGGTGGTCTCCTGGAAGGAGGCCGCCGAGAGCCACGAGTCGGTGGCCAGCGAAGCCTTGGTGATGCCCATGATCTCGGGACGACCCTCGGCCGGCCGCTTGCCCTCGGTGACGAGGCGCCGGTTCACGTCGGCGAACTGCCACTGGTCGCAGCGCTCCCCCGGGAGGAAGTCCGAGTCGCCGGGCTCCTGGATGGCCACCCGGCGGGTCATCTGCCGCACGATCAGCTCGATGTGCTTGTCGTGGATCGACACGCCCTGGTCCCGGTAGACCTTCTGGACCTCCTCCACCAGGTACTGCTGGGTTTCCCGGATGCCCCGGATCTCCAGCAGTTCCTTCGGATCGCGGGGACCGTCGACGATCGGGTCACCGGCGGTGATCTCCTGCCCGTCGACCACCTCGAGCCGAGCGGCGAGCGGGACGATGTAGTCGTCCTCGCTGCCGTCGTCACCGACGATGGTGACCGCTTTGCCCTTGCCTTCGTCCTCCACGATCCGGACCGTGCCCGAGATGCGGGCCAGGGTGGCCTTGCCCTTCGGGCTCCGGGCCTCGAACAGCTCCACCACCCGGGGAAGACCACCGGCGATGTCGGCGCCGCCGGCCACACCACCGGTGTGGAAGGTCCGCATGGTGAGCTGGGTGCCCGGCTCACCGATCGACTGGGCGGCGATGACGCCGACGGCCTCGCCGACCTCGATGTCGATCCCGGTGGCCAGGGACATCCCGTAGCTGGCCCCCGTGATCCCCACCGGGGAGTCGTCGGTCAGTGGGGACAGGACCCGGACCCGGGCGACCCCGGGATCGTCGCGCAAGGCGTTCATCTCTGCTTCGCGGACCATGGTGCCCCGCGGCAGGACGGTGCCGTCGCTGAGGGTCACGTCGTCGGCCAGGACCCGGCTGTAGAGACGGGTCTCCAGGTAGGTCCGGACCATGACGGCGTCGGGGTCGCCCGGAGAGGCGGGCTCGCCGGTGACCCGGTTGTAGTAGCCGTCGGGCTTGACGTCGTCCAGGAAGAGACCCCGCACCGGACGGCCCTCGCCGAACGGGTCGCGGTCGTTGATGATGACCTCCTGGGCCACGTCGACGAGCCGACGGGTCAGGTAGCCCGAGTCGGCGGTCCTCAGGGCGGTGTCGACCAGGCCCTTGCGGGCCCCCGGCGTGGCGATGAAGTACTCCAACATCGTCAGGCCTTCACGGAAGTTCGACTTGATCGGCCGGGGGATCATGTCACCGCGGGGGTTGGCCACCAGGCCACGCATCCCGGCGATCTGCCGGACCTGCATCATGTTCCCCCGGGCCCCGGAGCCCACCATCATGTCGATCGGGTTGAACTGGCGGGCCCGGAGGTTGACCTCCATGGCCCGGCGCACCTCGTCGGTGGCCGCGGTCCAGATCTCCACTTCCTTCTGGCGCCGCTCACCATCGGTGATGATGCCCCGACGGAACTGGCCCTCGATCTTCTCCGCCTCCTCCTCGTGGCGGTCCAGGATCGCCTGTTTTTCCGGCGGGGTCGACACGTCGTCGATCGACACCGTCAGCCCGGAGCGAGCGGCGAACTGGAAGGCCAGGGCCTTGATGCGGTCCAGGCTGGCCGCCACCTCCGCCTTCGGGTAGCCGGTGGCCAGCTGGTCGACGATGAGGCCGATGTCGCGCTTGCGCACCACCTCGTTGATGTACGGGAAGTCCTCGGGCAGGGCCTGGTTGAACAGGACCCGGCCGGCGGTGGTCCTGGTGTAGACCGCGGCCTGGCCGTTGGCCGGGGTCTCCAGCAGGTCCGGGTGACGGAACTCGATCGGACCGTGGAGGCCGATGGCCCCGG
The DNA here is from genome assembly GCA_047974625.1 of Acidimicrobiales bacterium. Taxonomy (GTDB): domain Bacteria; phylum Actinomycetota; class Acidimicrobiia; order Acidimicrobiales; family SZUA-35; genus CADEDH01. The sequence continues at coordinate 262 of JBKECK010000050.1, read as the reverse complement.
ATTCGTAGGCCCGCTCGACCTCGTCGACCCGGCGGAACACCCCGCCTCCGGGATCGTCGTCAACCATCTCGGTGAGGTAGAAGGAGCCGATCACCATGTCCTGGGTGGGGGTCACCAGCGGCCGGCCGTGGGCCGGCGACAGGACATTGTTGGCCGACAGCATCAGGACCCGGGCCTCGGCCTGGGCCTCGGCCGACAGGGGCAGGTGCACGGCCATCTGGTCGCCGTCGAAGTCGGCGTTGAACGCGCCGCAGACGAGCGG
>JBKECK010000049.1:0-27544 GCA_047974625.1 Acidimicrobiales bacterium | reverse complement strand
GGGTGCGCATGCGGAGTAGGTCGACTTCGAACTCGGCGAAGGTGGCGAGGATGTTGAAGAACATCTTGCCCATCGGGTCGTTCGGGTCGTGGACCTGCCCGCCGAGCGATAGCGCAACACCTCGCTCGGCCAGCTCATCGCCGATCGCTCGAGCGTCGGGCACGGAGCGGGCCAAGCGGTCGAGTTTCGGGCTCTCCTGACCCTGGTGTGGGTGGGGTGATCGGTGGGGGGCCTGTCGGGAGTGGGTGTTCCGGGGGGTTGGTGAGCATCCGCGTGACGCGCACGGGCTGAGACCAGAGTTCGAGGGTCCTACACCTTGAGCTCTGGGAGGTCTCGCGCCCGTGCGCGTCACTACTGCATTCAAGCGCCTTCTTCGCCTGGACGGCGTGAACGTCACCGATGTTGTCTTCGGTCTGAACGTGGTCACCGTCACGGTGGTGTTGCGTCGCCGCCGGTTGATCTGCCCGCATTGCGGTCACAAGACCCGGTTCCGGTACGACACCCGCCCGTGCCGGTCGGCCTGGCGGCACCTGGATCTGGGGGTGTGGCAGGTCCAGGTCGAGGCGACGTTGCGCCGGCTTCGGTGCCCGTCCCATGGGGTGGTGGTCGAAGCAGTCCCGTTCGCCCGGCCCGGCGCTCATCTGACCCGGGACTTCGACGACCTGGTGGCCTGGCTGGCCACCCGGATGGACAAGACCGCGATCTCCCGGCTGTGTCGGGTGTCGTGGCGGACCGTCGGGCGGGTCTGTGCCCGGGTGGTGGCCACCGACCTGGACCCCGGACGCCTCGATGGGCTGTTCCGGATCGGGGTCGATGAGATCTCCTGGCGCAAGCACCACAAGTACCTGACCCTGGTCGTCGACCACGACCGGGGCGTGGTCATCTGGGGAGCCGAGGGCCGCGACTCGACCACCCTCGACAAGTTCTTCGACGAGCTCGGCCAGGACCGATCGGCCGCTGTTCAAGCGGTCTCACTCGATCTCGGACCCGCCTACCTCAAGTCGGTGACTGCTCCTGGTCACGCCCCCCAAGCGATCGTCTGCGCTGATGTGTTCCACGTCGTGAAACTCGTCGGTGACGCCCTGGACGAGGTTCGCCGGGACCTGTGGCAACAACTCCGCCGCCTCCCCGATGACCGGTGGGCCAAGGACTTCAAGGGATCCCGGTGGGCGCTGTTGAAGAACCCCGAAGACCTCACCGACCGCCAAGCCGACCAGCTCGCCCGGATCCGTCGGACCAAGGGCGGGATCTGGCGGGCCTACGAGATGAAAGAACAGTTCCGAGCGATCTTCGCCGGCGACCTCGACCGCGACGAGGCCGCCGAGCTGTTGGACCGGTGGTGCGCCCGAGCCCAACGCTGCAGGCTGGCCCCGTTCGTCAAGTGCGCCCGGACCATGCGCCAACGCCGCGAGATCATCCTCAACGCCATCGAGCACGGCATCTCCAACGGCCGAGTCGAAGGACTCAACAACAAAGTCCGCCTCATCGTCCGACGCGCCTACGGATTCCACACAGCCGACGCCGCCCTCGCCCTCGTCATGCTCGGCGCCGGACCCATCAACCTCCAACTCCCCCACGAACACCGGCCCGCCCAGGCAACCACCTGACCCACATCACCGTCAGGAGAGCCGGAAGTAGAAGGGGAGGAACAGCACGGCCAGATCCATCAGCAGGTCCAGCGGGTGCACCTTGTTGCTTGTGAAGAACGTGAGGTTCTCCTGCGAGTGGTGCACCACGTGGAATCGCCAGAAGATCGGGACCTTGTGGTTAACCATATGGATGAACCACGCCCAAAAGTCGCCGATCAGAACTCCGAGGGCCACGGCCACGCCAACCGGGAGGGTGTCGGTGGCGTGCACCACCAGATAGCTGGCGTGCGCATCGAGCCAGGACGCCACCGGCGCGGTCAGGGTGATGGCCAATGCGCTGGTCGTGGGAATGAGTACGAAGGTGAACAACCCGTCCATGAGGGAGGACGGGGTGAAGCTCTTCTGGTCCGGGTTGGCCGGCACTAGGCGCTCCAGCAGCAAGATCCCTGAGGTGAGCACCAGGAAGGGAAGCGAGATGACGTAGAACAGGGTGGTTCGGAGCTGACGGTGCACCTCTTCGCCAAGCCGCCCAGGATGGCCGGTGAAGGCCATGAACAGAAGGACCAGGATCGAGATCAGCACCAGCGTCTCGGCGGCCGTGAACCGGCGTCTCTTCGCAACCGGATCCACGGAACCTCGCCCAACATCTGTCATTTTCGCCCGGAGACCAAACCATTCAGCGAGACCATCCTCATGGACAGCACGTCACGAATTGGGGGATTTACCCACCGTGTGATATCTCACCGATATGGCCGACCTCGCCCCCCTTATTTGATCCTCAGCGTTTGGGAGCATGATAGGAAAGCCACTGCGTACCGCCGCATGAGCACACGTGCCCAAACAACCGATGTGGCGGTTGGCCGACCGATGATGTCCGGCCATCACCGTGATTGACGTCTCCGTCACCGAGAGCTACTCGGCCGTCATTGTCCCCGGTGCACACTCCAGATGGATGCAGCGAGAAGGATGCTCGTCGGAGGGGGCACCGTGCCTGAGGGGCGGGGCGGGGTCGCTGACCGGTCGATGGACTCGATCGGCTGGTCCCGGGACCGTCCGGCGGTGCCGGAGGGCGGTGAAACGTGGGCCCGAGCGGCCGGCGGGGACGACGCCGACGGCAACGACAGGCCGTGGGCGAGAAAGAACTTGAGTGGAGCTGAGGGGAGTCGAACCCCTGGCCTCCTCGATGCGACCGAGGCGCTCTAGCCAGCTGAGCTACAGCCCCATGATGGGATTGGCCAGTGTAGCGGCCCAGGGGCGGTCGTGGTCGCCGTTTCCGGCCAGGGGATCGTCGCTCACCTGTCGGTTCGTTCGCCCTCGCCGTCCGCCGACCAGGCCCGATCGATGAGGTCGGACACCTGCCGATTGGGTCGGCCCCCCGAGCCACGGGCGGCCGGGCCGAGCTCGGAGGCGATCGCCTCGGCCACGAGGAACGGATCACCGTCGTCGTCGCCTTCGTCGTCATCATCGGCATCGGTGCCGGTGGCGCCGCTCGCGGCACTGTCGCTGTCGGTACCGACCTGGCGGCTCGCCTTGTCCGCTCGGATGGCCACACCGGCCGGGGCGGCCCGGCGGGCGGCCGCAGCGCGCTTGGCCGCCCGCCGCTGCCGGTACTCCTGGGCACCCACCCGGGAGGCGACGCCCAGCTGGACGACCAGACCCCCGAGCATCAGCACGAACACCCACGCAAACGGGCCCCGGAAGGCGATGGCCAGGAAGAACGCCACGAAGGCGGCGATCACGAAGGCCAGGAACCGACGACGGCGACGCTCGCTCACGGGCGCCTTGCGGTGCGACAGGGTGGACGGCAGCGGCAGGGTGATGGGCCGGTCGCCGGAGACGTTACCGCCCCCCGGGTTCCAGGCGCTCCGCTGCAGGTGGGCGGTGGAACGCGTCGAGGTGCGCTCGTCAGGGCCAGGAACCGGCCGGGCCAGCGCCCATAGCCACCCGATCAGCAGTAGCCCGGCCCCTCCGTACTGGATGACCTGGCCCCACATCACAACCCGTCGGCAGAACGGCGCGACAAGTCTGGGCTGCGCCGGTAGGGACCGGACTTGCCGCCCGTCTTCTCCCACAGCGCGATGTCGCCGATCTCCATGTTCTTGTCGGCCGACTTGCACATGTCGTAGATCGTGAGGGCGGCCACCGAGCAGGCGGTCAACGCCTCCATCTCCACCCCGGTGCGGTCCACCGTGTCGCACTGGCACTCGATCTCGATGTAGTCGTCCTTCAGATCGAAGTTGACCGAGACCGAACCGAGCATGACCAGGTGACACAGCGGCAACAGATCGGCGGTGCGCTTGGCCGCCTGGATGGCGGCCACGCGGGCCACGGCCAGGACGTCACCCTTGGTCACCGCGCCGCGGGCCACGAGGGCGGTCGTTTCCGGGCTCATGTACACCCGGCCGCGGGCCACTGCCCGCCGGAATGACGGCTCCTTGGGCGAGACGTCGACCATGCGGGCTCGTCCCAGAGGATCCAGATGTGTCAGTTCACGCTCGGCCACCCTACTAACTTACTGCCATCTGATCGGCGATGTGGGCGACCCGGGCGTGACGCCGGCCGATCGCGGCCCGAACCGCGGGGGATGGGTCCCTCCGCTCGGTTGGCCCCTCAACCGCCCAGCTGGCTCATCGACTTCGACGGCCGGACGAAGTGGACCTTCCCCACCTGATGACCGGCCCATTTACGGTCGACCAGGCCGGCGACGGCGTGGAGGAGCTCGTCGTCGGTGGCCCCGTTTCGCAGCATCGACCGGACGTCGAGATGTTCCAGACCGAACAGGCAGTTGCGGAACTGCCCGTCGGCGGTGAGACGGATCCGGTCGCAACTGCTGCAGAACGGCTCCGACACCGTGGCGATGATCCCGAACTCGCCCGAGCCGTCGTCGTAGCGGAACCGTTCCGCCGGGGCCGACCCCCGGGCCACGGCGGTGAACGGCCGGTAGAAGCGGGCCGCGTCGAGGATCTCGGTGTGGCTGACCACGGTGTCAGGGCTCCAGTCACCCTGGGCGTCGAGCGGCATGAACTCAATGAAACGTACGGTGACCCCCCGCTCGTGGCCGAGGGCCAGGAAGTCGACAATCTCGTCGTCGTTAATGCCCCGCATCAGGACGGCGTTGAGCTTGACCGGATCGAACCCGGCGGCCACCGCCGCGTCGATCCCCTCCAGGACCTGGTCCAGGCGTCGGCGACGGGTCAGTTCCTCGAACCGGTCGGGATCGAGGGTGTCGAGGCTGATGTTCAGACGGGCCAGGCCGGCCGTCTTCAGACCGTCGGCCAGGGCGGCCAGAGTGGCCCCGTTGGTGGTCATGGCCAGGTCGACCCCGAGGGCGGACAGCTTCCCGACCAGGGTGGGCAGGTTGGCCCGGACGGTCGGTTCACCCCCGGTGAGGCGGATCGAGCGCACCCCAGCCCGCGTGACCAGAATGCGGGCCAGGCGCTCGATCTCCTCGAAGGTCAGCAGATCCGATCGGTCCATCCATTCCATGCCCTCCGACGGCATGCAGTACTGGCACCGGAAGTTACAGCGATCGGTGATGGAGATCCGCAGATCGGTGTGCACCCGCCCGAAGCGATCGATCAGACCCGTCCCTGCTCCCACCCAATCGAGACTACCGCTCCGGTGGTCCCCCGTCGCAGTCGAACCAGGCCGCGAGGGGTCGGCGCCCGACACCGGCAGCGCCCGCCTGGGATCCCCGATGGTCCGGGACGGTGGGGCCCCGGCCGGAGAGCCAGGGGCGGGGATACGGCTCCTCAGCCGACGAAGTGGATGACGCTCACCGGGTGTCCGACCTCGATGCCGTCACCGTCGGGGACGATGGCCAGGCCGTCGGCCACCGCCATGGCCCGGAGGTGGTGCGAGCCCTGGCCGCCGGCCGACCGGGCGTGCCACATCCCGTCGGCCTGGAGGGACAACCCGACTCGCATGAAGTGGGTCTTGCCGTCCGGCCGACGCAGGAACGGTTCGTCGCAGACGGCCCTGATCACCGGCCGCTCGGCGTCGAGACGGCCCATCATCCGACGCAGGGCGGGACGGGCGAACAGCTCGAAACTCACCCCCGAGCTCACCGGGTTCCCGGGCAGCCCGAACACCGGCGTGCCCTTCATGACCCCGAAGGCCAGGGGCTTGGCCGGGCGGATGGCCACCTGCATCCAGTTGAAGTCGCCCAGCTCGGCCAGGATGGCCTTGACCAGGTCGTAGTCGCCCATGCTGACGCCCCCGGTGGTGATCACCGCGTCGGCTTGCTCGACCCCGCGGTCGAGGGCGGCCCGGATGGCTGCGTCGTCGTCGCGGACCAGGCCGAGATCGAGCGGTGCACACCCCGCCTCGGCCACCAGCGCGAGCAGCATGACGCGGTTCGAGTCCCGGATCTGGCCGGGCCGAAGCGGTTCCGACCCCTCCACCAGCTCGTCGCCGGTGGACATCACGGCCACGGTCGCCCGACGATAGACGGTCACGGTCTGCCGACCCAGGCTGGCCAGGACCCCCAGGTGTCCGGGGGTCAGGATCGCCCCCGGATGGAAGATCTCCGCACCGGCGGCGACGTCGTCACCGGCCTCCCGCACATGGTTCCCGGGCGGCACCTCGGCCAGGATGGTCACGTCGAAGCCGGCGGGCCGGGTCAGCTCCACCTCGATGATCGCGTCCGCCCCCTCGGGCAGGGGGGCGCCGGTCATGATCCGCATGGCTTCACCAGGCCCGATCGGCCGCTCCGCCACCCCGCCGGCCGGGACCGTCCCGGCCACCGCCAGGCTCACGGGCCGCTCGGCGGTGGCGCCAACGGTGTCCTCCGCCCGCAAGGCGTAGCCGTCCATGGCGGTGTTGGCGAAGGGTGGGACGGCCTCGGTGGCGGTGACCGTCTCGGCCAGCACCAGGCGTCGCGCCTCGGCCACCGGCACCTCGACGGTGGGTAGAACCTCGATGTCGCGGGCAATCCGGACCCGGGCTTCTTCGAGCGGTATCACGTCGCCTCGTTCTCCGATCCCCGACCTCTGGCCGTCTGTGTCCTTGTGTACTGCTGTGTGTCTGCGTGCGTGTGCGTCACGACGTCGCGAGCCCCCTTCAGCGGGCTACCCCGGACAGTATCTCCCGAAACGGACGGTCGAGGTCGCCTCGTTCCCCGACCGGCTCGGCTCCCGGCCGGCGCGGGCCGGGCCCAACCGCTCGGCGAGCAGATCCAACCGCTCGGCGAGCAGATCCAACCGCTCGTCGAGCAAATGATGCCACGACCCCGGCGCCCGGCGCCGATGCGGCGTCGATCCCGAGCATCCCGGTCGAGTGAACCAGGCGGTTCGGGCCTCTGGGTCCGAACGGTGGTGCGGCTTCACCTTGGCCGAGGGTGGCAGCAACACACCGGCCGGCCCGGGATCGGCTCCCGGGCCCACGGCGTTGACCCATTCCCCATTACCTTCGGCGCAACCACTGATGCCCATTTACCAGTACAAGTGCCGCCTGTGCGGCGAACCGTTCGAGGTCGAGCAGCGGATCTCGGACGACAGCTTGACCTCCCTCCCGGGCTGTACGTCGTCCGATGACGGTGATCATCCGCTGAAGAAGGTGTTCAGCGCGGTGGGCATCTCGTTCAAGGGCGACGGCTTCTATCGCAACGACTCCCGGTCCGGCTCGAAGCGCGCCGGCGGCACCAACGGCTCGTCGAGCTCGTCGTCGGGTTCCGACTCCTCCTCGGGATCCACGTCGTCCTCCGATTCCGGCCCATCGACCGACAAGGCCCCCTCCGGGTCCTCGTCGACGCCGGTCTCGTCCGGCTCGTCCTCCTCCGGCGGTTCGTCCACCGACTGAACCCGGGCGGGGTCCGGCTGGCTGGTCGTCACCGCCGCCGGACCCGCTGAGGCGCACCTCGTGCGCCGTGCTCCCATGAGCCTCGGAGCAGTCGCTCCCCGCGCCGACCTCCGACGTGGAGCACGACCATGGGCCGACGACGCCCCGACCCACCCACCGCCCGCCCGGACGGCGGCCCCGCCGGCGGTCCGGCTGGGCCGGCCCCCTCGGTGGGTCCGTCCCCCCGGCCCCGGCCCGACCGGCCCGGGCACGACCCCCTCGTCCGGCTCCGGGCCACGCTCCGGTACCGGGGCCTGCGGCGACGGGCCACCGCCCTGGCGGTGGCCGCGGCCGTACTGCTGGCCGGGTCCGGGCCCCTCCGCCCCGATCGGACCCCGGACGGTGCCGCCGGCGTACCCACCGGGGCCACTACCGAACCGGCCGTCCCACCGCCAGACGGTCCGGTTCCACCCACCGACGGCGGCTCGTCACCCCCGGACGACAACCCCCGTCGCCTCGCCCCCGGCGAACGGGCCGGGGCCGTCCCGTCACCGGGACCGGCCCTGTTCGACCAGGGCGACCATGTCGACCTGGTGGCCGTGGCGGTCGGCCCCACCGGTGAGGTGGTCACCACCGTCCTCCAGCCCCCGGGACGGGTCATCGCCGTGGACACCGGCGTGGTGGTGGTCGCCCTACCGGCGGACGACGCCGTCGCCGTGATCGACCATCTGGCCACGGGAGCGGTGGAACTGCTGGGCCGCCCGTGAGGGCGGGGGTGGCGGCCGCCGGGTCAGCCGGCTATCACCACCGGCAGGGCTCCGATCTCACCGGAGTCGCCCTCCACGCCGGTGTCCCCGCGGACCATGATCACCACGACCGTGCCCGGCGACACCGTCGACAGGTCGAGCTCGGCCGTGAACGGCTCGGCGTCGGCCAGGGAACCGGCCTGGACCACATCCTGATCCAGGGCACCGGACTCCCCCGAGCGGTGGGCGCTCACCACCACCGTACCCTCGAACCCGCGGGCGTTGCCCTCGACCACCAGGGGACCGGCCGGTACCTCCTCGGCGTAGTCGAGTGAGGTGATCTCGGCCGCCGGGTTGCTAACCGACACCACCCACCAGCCACCCTCGTCTCCGCTGACCCGGACGTTGGCCACCCCCCGGACGATCTCCGCAGCACCGCCTTCACCGGCGAACAGCAGATCGATCTCGCCACTGGTCGGATCGCCGGCCCGGAAGGTACCGACCTCCGCCGGCACACCGAGACCGGTGACCATGAAATCCTCCGCCGCCTCCTCCGGGGTGGTGAACAGGACGTCGGCGGCCGGCCACACCACCTGCTGGTCCGGCCCGGCGATGACCTCTGGGGCCAGGGTGGACGACGGCGCCTCCCTGGCGGACGGCGCCGTGGTGGTGGCCCCTCCGTCATCCGCCGCGGTGCCGTCCTCCCCGGCCGCCGCCACCGTCGCCGCCGCGGCCCCCGTGTCGGTGTCGGTGTCGTCATTGCAGCCGGCGGTCACCAACAATGTCGCGGCGAGCCCTCCGGCCAGAATTCTCCCTCGCATACCATTCCTCCTCGACATCCTCCTCGACATCCTCCTCGACACATGGTTGCCGCCCGAACCCGGTCGTGGGGCGATACCCGCCCCGGGAGCCAGATCAGCCGGCCTGCCAGCGCCAGATGGCGGTCCCCTCGTTCGGCCCGAACAGCAGGTCGGTGGTCAGGTCGTCCGCGGCCACCTCAGGCCCCACGCTGACGCTGAACGGGTGATCGCCGTCCTCGGCGGAGACGGAGTTCGCGTTGACCGGAGGGGCGAAGCTCACTACGGGGCACAGGTTGCCGACCTGATCGTGCACCTGCAACGAGGAGCCGTCGATCGATGACGTCTGCTCGACGCCGCCGTCACCGTCCGGAACAGCGTGCCCTGCGCCTCCAGCCGATGGTCGGCCCCGTACGGGACGTCCGGCACCGGCGCCTGCTCCAAGGCGGGGGTCGGCGACTGGACCAGACGGGTCGTGGTCTCCTGGAGCGGCTGACACGCCCCCGTGCACTTATCCCCCGGACGCGTCGTCGGTTCGGGTTGCCCGACCGCGTACCGGGCCACCGCGGCCCCACTCCTGTCGACCACGAACATCGAGCAGTCACCGAGCGTCTCCGCCGTCGTCTCGCCGGTCGCCCGGAAGTACAGGGTGTGCTCCTCGGGCGTGTCGGTGGGGGCGAAGCCCATCGTGACCATGGTTCCGGCGCACGAGTTGCCGGCCAGGTCGCAATCGGGCACTGGCTCGCACACCCCATCCGGGCCGGCCAGGATGAGATCCCTCCCGGGAGCGATCATCTCCACACCCAGTCCCGGCCCGTTGCCGACCGTCACGTCGATGGCGAGAACCGGCTGCCCGCCCACACCCCGTCGACCGGTGAGCAGCGGCGGCTCGTCGCTCCTGATCGAGTACAACAACCCGTCCCGCCCCCAGACGGCGTCCGGCCCGCCCGCGTTCACCTCGATCTGTTCGGCCCACGCGGTGGCCTCACCGGAGTACACCGGCGAGGTGCCTTCGGCACAGGCGGTCACCGCCGGAGACGACCGGCCGTCGGGGCGACCCTCCGGCTCCGGAGGTGGATCAGCCGGCCGGGTCGACCACCGAGGGGACGATCCGCGGGGTCCACGGCCGGGGAGGATCGTAGTGGTGACCCACGATGGTACCGGCCCGCAACGAGGCACAGAAATCACCGGGCCCGGTGAAGTCGGGCATCACCACGCATCCCGCGGCCAGGGCCGCCGGCACGTGGGCATCACTCCCGGCCCCCACGGCGAGGTCGTGCGCCCGGCCGTACTCGACCGCCTTGCGGTTGAGCGAACTCAGGCTGGTCTTGGAGTTCAGACCCTCGATCGCGTCCACCAGGCCCTCGGCAACGAGCTCGTCGATCTGTTCGGGCCGGAGGCAGTTCCGCATGGGATCGAACGGGTGCGGGATGTAGACTACCCCGCCCTGCTCCCGGATCCGGATGGCGGCCTCCACCGGCCGCAACCCGCCCGGGATCCGCTCCTGCAGGAACAGACCGATGATCTCGCCCTGACCCACCCGCACCTCCTCGCCGACGATGACCCGGCACGGCAGCTCGTCGGCCAGGCGGACCGCACCGGCGACGGCGTTGTGGTCGGTGAGGCACAGGACGTCGAGCCCGGTCTCGACCACCGCCTCGGCCAGTTCCTCGGGGGTGGTCGTGCAATCGCCGGACCACAACGAGTGGGAATGGCAGTCGACCCGGACCCAGCCATCGGGGAGCGGTTCGGCCAGGTGGGGATGCCGTGCCGCGGCCGGCGGCGCCGTCACCCGCCCGACCCGGCCAACGCCACCCCAGACACCACCAGCGACGGGGTGCTGACCCCGTTTGGCAGGTGGGTGACGTCGGCTCCCACCGCGGTCACATCGAGGAGCAGTCGCTGCAAGGTGGACCCGACGGAGCATTCGCTGACCGGTTCGGCCAGCGCGCCATTGCGGATCATCCGGCCTTCGACCCCGACGGAGAAGTCGCCCGATACCGGGTTCACGCCACTGTGCAGGCCCGCCACGCTGAACACCAGCAGGCCGTGATCTATCCCGGCGATGAGCTGGTCCAGGTCTCCGGATCCCGCCGCCACCGAGAGGGCCTGCACGCCCGGGGTGGGCAGGCCGCGGGTGCCCCGCACTGCGGAGCCGGTGGATCCCGCCCCCGAGCGCCGACCGGTGTAGCTGTCGTGGAGGTAGCCCTGGAGGACCCCGTCGACCACCAGCGGTACCCGCCGACAGGCCAGGCCCTCCCCGTCGTGGGAATCGGCCCCCAGGGATCGGGGGTCGGTGGGGTCGTCGACGAAGCTGACCAGGGGCGACGCCACCTGCTCACCGACCCGGTCGACGAAGGGTGACCGGCCCTTTAGGATCCGGTCGCCGGTCAGGGTGCCGGACACCAGGCCGAGCACGGTGGCAGCCAGGTGGGGATCGAGGACCAGGTCGACCGTGGACGACGCCGGTTTCGAGGCCCCGAGCAGGTCGACGGTCTGTGACACCGCCCGGTCCACGACCGCGTCCAGGTCGAGCTCGTCGGGTTGACGGGCGGCGTCCCAACCGAAACCGGTCTGGGTACGGTCGCCGTCCACCGCCAAGGCCTGGACCGACACCGACGCCGACGTGGCCTTGGTGGCCGCCTCGATACCGGCGCTCGACGCCAGGGCGAACGCCCCGTCGTGATCGCCGTAGCTCGCCACCCGCACACCGGTGACGCGGGGATCGGCCGCCCGTACCCGGGCCTCGAGCCCCAGGGCCAGGGCGATCTTGTCGTCGGTGGTGGTCTCCCCCACCCCGGCCCGCCACAGGTCGATGGCCACCGGGTCGATCCCGTCGGGCTGGGCGACACCCACGTACGGGTCGGCCTCGGCGAAGGCGGCGTTGTCACGCGCCTCGGCCAACATGTCGATCACGACGTCCCGGTCGAGTGAGCCGGCACTGGCGAACCCCTCCCGCCCGTCGACCAGGACCCGGACCCCCACCCCGCTGGTCTCGGCGGTGGTCATGGCCTCGACCTCGCCGTCGTACACCCGGATCGACTGGGACCGCCCGCGGGAGCAGGCCACCTCGATCTCCTCACCGTCCCTGGCCCGGGCGACGACGGATCGGGCCAGGTCGAGCAGTTCTCCCGGGTTCATGAAGCCGTGCCTCCGATGGTCAGTTCGGCAACCCGGAGGGTGGGCACGCCGTCCCCCACCGGCACCCCCTGGCCGTCCTTGCCGCAGGTTCCCGGGGGGCCCATGGCGAAATCGTTGCCTACGGCCTCGATCTGTTGCAGCACCCGGGGCCCGTTGCCGATGAGCTGACCGTCACGCAGGGGGGCGGTCAGCCGGCCCCCTTCGATCATGTAGGCCTCGACCATGCCGAACACGAAGTCCCCCGACGCGGTGTTGACCTGGCCCCCGCCCAGCCGGGCCACGTAAACGCCGTGATCCACCCCGGCGATGATGTCGTCGGGGTGGGTGTCGCCCCCGGCCAGGTAGGTGTTGGTCATCCGCACCATGGGGAGGTGCCGGTAGCTCTCCCGGCGGCCGTTCCCCGAACTGGGTCGCCCCTCGGCCCGGGCCCGGAGCCCGTCCCACAGGTAATCGACCAGGACCCCGTTCTCGATCAGGACGTTGCGGGCCGCTGGGGCCCCCTCGTCGTCGTAGGCGTACCGGCCCCACTCGTCGGCCATGGTGCCGTCGTCGATCACGGTGACCATCGGGGCGGCCACCTGCTGCCCCAGTTTCCCGGCGAAGGCGGAGGCCCCCTTACGGACCAGGTCGGCCTCCAGGCCGTGGCCGCAGGCCTCGTGGAACAGCACCCCTCCCGAGCCGGGGCCGATGACCACCGGCAGGGTGCCCGACGGCGCCGGCCGGGCCCGGAGTTTGGTGAGGGCCCGGTTGGCGGCCCGGGCGGCGAGCGCCTCCACGTCGTAGCGGTCGAACAGCTCGAAACCGATCGAGAGGCCGACCGATTCGGTGCCGGTCTGCAACCCGGCGTCGCCTTGGGCCACACAGGTCACCGAGAACGAGGTGCGGGTCTGATCGTCGGTGGCCAACACCCCCGCGGGGTTGGCCACCACGATCCGCCGCCGGGTGTCGGCCGAGCGGGCGCTGACCGGGGTGATGGCCGAATCGGTGGAACGGGCCACCTCCTCGGCCCGTCGGAGGAGATCCACCTTGGTTCCCTTGGCCACGTCCGCCGGGTCGATCTCCACGGCCGGGGAGCGGGCCTCGCGGGGGTCCAGGGCCACGGGGCGGACCCGTTCAGCCGCGGTGACCGTGGCCGCGGCGGCCTCGGCCGCCTTCAGCAGGCCACCGACCGTCATGTCGGCGGTGTGGGCGAACCCGGTCTTGTCGCCGGACACGACCCGGATACCGACCCCCCGATCGCGGCTGGAGGCCAGGCTCTCTATGCGGCCGTCGTCCAGACTGACCGAGCCCCGACGGACGTCCTCGGCGAACACCTCGGCGAACGACGCCCCACTGGTCATCGCCGCCTGCAGCACCTGTTCGATCACGTCCTCGCTAAGCATCTGAACAATCTACTCGGGATGGCCCGGGCGGCCCGAGTCCGTGTCGCCGGTGAATCCTGCTTCACCACCGCACCCCGGCCGGGTGCGACGTGTCCGATTTCATGACGACCGGTTGCGCACAGTTGACCGGGTCCCGGCACCGCGGCACCGTAGAGCCCATGCAGCAGCTGGAGCCCGGCCTGACGGCCAAGGCGTCGTTGACGGTGTCCGACGGCGACACCGCGATCACCCTCGGTTCGGGCGACGTCCCCGTTCTCGGGACACCCCGCCTCCTGGCCCTGTGCGAGGAGGCGACCGTGGCCGCGCTCAACGGCCATCTGTCCACCGGGCTCACCACCGTCGGGGTCCAGGTCCGCCTCGATCATGTGACCCCGAGCCCGATCGGCCGGTCGGTCTCGGCGGAAGCGACCCTGGACAAGGTGTCGGGCCGAAAGCTGATGTTCACCGTCAGCGCCCACGACGACCGGGGTCTGGTAGCCGCGGCCAAGGTCACCCGGGTGGTGGTCGACCGCGACCATTTCATGGCCAAGTGCGAGCCCTAGATGCACCATCGGCCCTCCGGCCCCGGAGAGCTTCTGCCCAGGGCGTCCGGGCCGGGGTGACACCGCCGGTCGACCTCGCGGCCGGTAGCGTGACGTTGGTGAGGTGTTGCTCATGATGCTCGATTCGATCAGCGGCCCCCAGGATCTCGCGGGACTGAGCCACCGCCAGCTCGCCGAGCTGAGCGAGGAGATCCGCGAGTTCATCGTGGCGTCGGTGAACCGCACCGGCGGTCACCTCGGCTCGAACCTCGGGATCGTGGAGCTCACCCTGGCCCTTCACCGGGTGCTCGATTCGCCCCACGACATCATCCTGTTCGACACCGGCCACCAGGCCTACGTCCACAAGCTGATCACGGGCCGGGCGGACGGGTTCGAGCGGCTCAAGAAGGGCGGCGGCCTGTCCGGCTACCCGAGCCGGAGCGAGTCAGACCACGACTGGATCGAGAACAGCCACGCCTCAACGGTGCTCGCCTACGCCCACGGGTTGGCCGTGGCCGACGAGGCCCGGATCCGGGCCCAGGCCTCGGGTCGGCGGAGCAGCGGTGTCCGCCCGAACCGGCCCCGCCGGATCGTGGCCGTGCTCGGTGACGGCTCGATGACCGGTGGGATGGCCTTCGAGGGCCTGAACAACCTGGGTCACGCCGGCACGGACGTGACGATCATCCTCAACGACAACGGCCGGTCCTACGCCCCCACCGTTTCCCTACTCACCGACAGCCTGGTGAAGATCCGGTCCAACCCGATCTACATGCAACGCCAGCAACGCTTCGAAGAGGCCACCGAACGGCTGCCCGTCATCGGCAAGCTGTCCCGCAAGGGCATCGCCGCCTCGAAGGCAGCCATCCGGGAGGCCTTCGAGCCCCAGGCCTTCTTCGAACCCCTCGGGGTCCGGTACATGGGCCCCTTCGACGGGCACGACATCGCCGAGCTGGAGACGGCCCTGCACAACGCCGGGGAGTTCGCCGGACCGGTGGTGCTGCACGTCAAGACCGACAAGGGCCGCGGTTTCGCCCCGGCCGAGAACGATCACGTCAAGAAGCTGCACGACACCTCGGCCAACTTCATGGTCGACGAGTCCGCCCCGGCCCCGGGCCCCACCGAGGCCCGTACCGACCGCTACACCGACGCCTTCACCGAGGCCCTGCTCAAGCTGGGCGAGGAGCACCCGGAAGTGGTGGCGATCACGGCCGCCATGCCCGACGCCACCGGCCTGCTCCCCTTCCGCGATCGGTTCCCCGACCGCTTCCTCGACGTCGGCATCGCCGAACAGCACGCGGTCACCGCTGCGGCCGGCATGGCCATGGGCGGTCTGCGGCCGGTGGTGGCCCTCTACTCAACCTTCCTCACCCGGGCGTTCGACCAGGTCAACCTGGACGTCGGGCTCCACGGCCAGCGGGTCATCTTCTGCCTGGACCGGGCCGGCATCACCGGCAGCGACGGCCCGTCGCACCACGGCATCCTCGACATGGTGCTCCTGTCGAAGGTCCCAGGCATCACGATCTTCGCTCCGTCGTCGTACCAGGAGCTCCAGCAGATGCTGGCCGACGCCTACGACCTGGCCGAGGGCCCAGCCGTGCTCCGGTGGCCCAAGACCACGGCCCCGTCGGTCGGCCCGGACCAGGTCGGCACAGGCCTGCGGGCCCGCAAGGTCGTCGACGAGCCCGGCGCCGAGGTGGTGGTCATCGGGGTCGGCAAGATGCTGGCCGCGGCCGAGGAGGCCGCCGCCGCGCTCCGGGCCGACGGCATTCCGGTCGACGTGTGGGACCCGCGGGTGGTGGTCCCACTCGACGACGCGATGCTCGACGACGCCGCCCGCCACCGCCTCGTCGTCACGGTCGAGGACGGCCTGGCCGACGGGGGCATCGGATCCGCCATCGCCCGACGCCTCACCGGTTCGGGCGCCGTGGTCGACGTCCTCGGGGTGCCCACCGAGTACATCCCCCACGACAGTCCGGACGCGATCCTGGCCCGTCTGGGCCTGGACGGCCCCGGCGTCGCCGCCTCGATCCGCAACCGGCTCGCCGCCGGCGTCTGAAACGCGCCTCAGCCCTCCTCGTCGTCGATGGCGTAATGGCGGAGCTCGTCGAGCGAGGCGTACTCCAGCATCGAGGCGTGGCAGGCGGCCAGCACGATCGGTGGGGCCACCCCGGCGTCGCGGGCCTCCAGCCAGCGGTCGGCGCACAGGCACCATCGGTCCCCAGGCTGCAGCCCGGGGAAGCCGAACTCGGGCCGCGGGGTGGACAGGTCGTTGCCCACCCGGACGCTGAAGGTCAGGAACTCGCCGGTCACCGCGGCGCAGATTACGTGGACGCCGGGGTCGTCACCCCGGTTGTGGCAGCAGCCGTCCCGGGTGAAACCAGTGAGCGGGTCCAACGAGCACGTCTGGAGCTCGGTTCCGAGCACGTTGCGGGGCATGGGTCGAGTGTGGCCCACCAGGACCCTCCCGGGCCGGACCGGAAGCGGCCGGGCCGTCGCCTCCGCCCGCCCGCCCTGGCCAGCTAGCGTCGGTATCCATGACGACGAGGCAGCGACGAACCCTGCTCGCTCTCGCCCTAACTGTCGTCCCCGTGGCGGCGGCCGCCTGCGGGGGCTCACCCCAAGCGGTGGACGGCGGCGGGGACACGGTCACCCAAGCCACGACTCAAGCCACGACCCCGGCCACGGGATCGGCCGCGATCACGGTGGGCCCTCCGCCCACCACCACCCCTCCCCCCGAGGGGGTCACCGACCCCCCCGACTGGTTGGGGAGTCGTGTTCTCCCCACCGACGCCAACGGTGTGGTCCCGCCCCAGACCACCCCGCCGGAACTTGTCGACCGCCGGTTCGCCACCGAGGACACCATCCCCTCTCCCGGGCCGTCGTTCGTCTCCACCATCAAACCCCTGGACGGGGAACCGTTGGAACGCTCCACCTGGTCGGCGGCCTGCCCGGTGGGCGTAGACGAGCTCCGGTACGTGACCGTCAGCTTCTGGGGTTTCGACGACCGACCCCACACCGGGGAACTGATCGTCCGGGCCGACGTGGCCGACGATGTGGCCGGGGTGTTCCGGCAGCTGTTCGACGAGCGGTTCCCGATCGAGCAGATGCGGATCATCACCGAGGCCGACCTGGAGTCCGAGCCCACCGGCGACGGCAACAACTCGGGGTCCTTCGTCTGTCGACCGGTCACCGGCGGCACCAGCTACTCCGAACACGCCTACGGGCTCGCCGTCGACATCAATCCGTTCCAGAACCCGTACGTGAAGGGCGACCGGGTGCTCCCCGAACTGGCCACCGCCTACACCGACCGGGCCCGGGTCCGGCCGGGCATGATCGGCCCCGACAGCGCCCCGACCCGGGCCTTCGCCGCCATGGGTTGGAGCTGGGGCGGGAACTGGGACACGCTCAAGGACTACCAGCACTTCTCGCTCAACGACCGGTGAACCGGATCCGGGAGCGGGCCGACCATCACCGACCGAGAGGACCCTGCCAACATGACCGACGAGAACAGCCTGTTCGACCTGACCGGGAAGGTGGCCGTGGTGACCGGGGGCAGCCGCGGCCTGGGCCGGGCCATGGTGGAGGCGTTCGCCCGCCACGGCGCTGACGTGGTGATCGCCAGCCGAAAGCAGGAGGCGTGCGACATGTTGGCGGCCAAGGTCGCCGGTGAAACGGGACGCACCGTGGTGGGCGTCGCCTGCCATGTGGGCGCCTGGGACGACTGCGACGAGCTCCACCGCACCGTCTACGACCGGTTCGGCCACTGCGACATCCTGGTCAACAACGCCGGGATGTCGCCGTTGTACGACAGCCTGGAGTCGGTGAGCCAGGAACTGTTCGACAAGGTCCTGGCGGTCAACCTGCGCGGCCCGTTCCGGCTGTCGGCCCGCTTCGGGGCGTCGATGGCCGACCACGACGGCGGTTCGATCATCAACGTGAGTTCGATCGCCGCGGTGAAGCCGACCCCGAACGAGGCCGCCTACGGGGCGGCCAAGGCCGGGCTCAACAACATCACCACGTCGTTCGCCCGGGCCTACGCTCCCACGGTACGGGTCAACTGCATCATGCCGGGACCGTTCCTGACCGACATCGCCAAGGCCTGGGACATGGACCAGTTCGCCGAACGGGCCCGCCGGGACATCCCCCTGCGCCGGGGCGGCGAACCTGAGGAGGTGGTGGGCGCCGCCCTCTACTTCGCGTCGGACGCCTCGCCGTTCACCACCGGTGCGGTGCTCAAGATCGACGGCGGCGCCGCCTTCGCCCCCGCCTGAGCAACCTATGAGGACGCCACCAGCCTCTCCGGTCAGCGACGACGGCGGTCCCACACCTCGGGATTGACCAACCAGGTGGGGCGGTCGCCCTCAAGCACCGTTCGGGCCTGACCGATGGCCATGGTCATCATCCGGTGCCGCCCCACCACCGTCGAAGAGGCGACGTGGCCCGTGACCACCACGTCGTCACGGTGGAGCAGGGGGTGGTCGGGGGCCAGGGGTTCGGGGTCGGTGACGTCGAGCCCGGCGCCGGCCACCCGGCCGTCGTCCAACGCAGCCAGCAGGGCATCGTGGTCGACGATCCCGCCGCGGGCCGCGTTGATCAGCAACACCCCGGGCCGGCAGCGACCGAACCGGTCGGTGTCGAAGAGGCGCTCGGTGTCCGGCAGCAGGGGGCAATGGAGGGAGATCACATCGGATCGGGCTGTGAGCCGGTCGAGGTCCACCAGCTCCACCGGCCCGTCCTCGGGGCCGAGGTCGTCCACGTCCACCCCGGGGTCGGCGGCCAGCACCGTCATCCCGACCGCCCGGGCGATCCGGGCCACCCGCCGGGCGATCCGGCCGTACCCGACCAGGCCCAGGGTAAGGCCGTCCAGCTCCACCGCCGCGCTGGAGGCAGCGTAACCCCCGGTGCCCTGGCGCAACCGCTGCTGCTGGACCCCAAGCGTCTTGGCCACCGAGAACATCAGGGCGATGGCGTGCTCGGCGGTGGACACCGTCGGACCGTCGGGGGTGTTGGTCACCACCACCCCGCGACGGGTGGCCTCGGCCAGGTCGACCGAGTCGACGCCGATACCGACCCGGGCCACCACCTTCAGTTCGGGGGCCCGGTCGAACATGGGCGCGTCCCAGCGGCTCCCCCCGGCGATGGCGGCCGAGGCGACGGCAAGTTCGTCGAGCCCGGGCCCGCCGGCCCCGATCCGGTCGCCCAGCAGGGAGCGGAGCTCCTCCGGGGTGAGGTCGGTGACCGGCCGGTCGAACCACATCGTCATCACCGGACCGACACTAGTGGTGACGCCCGGAGGTTCGCCGGGATCCGACGGTCGATGGGAGGTGCCGACGGGGGTGGGCGGCCCGGTCGCCGCCCGATCCGGTCCCGGTTCCCGGCGATCGGGGTACCGTTTCGGGGCCATGGATCTCCGGGGCCCAGTCGTCGCGTGCCGCACCGCCAGGTTGGTGATGGCGTCGGTGGTGGTGATGGTCGCCTGCGGGGGTGACCCGGTGGGACCGGCGGGCCACGCGGCCGGCGACACCCCGGCCGAGGCCGCCGTGTACGCCGTACGGACCACGAGTTGCAGCACCGGCCAGGAGCACCGGGCCGTGGCGGTGGCCCTCACCGACCGGTTGGTGGTGACCGTGGCCCACGTCTTCACCGACGCCGGCCGCTTCGCCGTCCGGCCGGCCGGCCGGGTACCGAACGACAGTGACCCCAACGACAGTGACCCCAACGACAGTGACCCCAACGACAGTGACCCCAACGACAGTGACCCCAACGACACTGACCCCAACGACACTGACCCCAACGACAGTGACCCCAACGACAGTGACCCCAACGAGGGGGAGGTGGGCGCCCGTCTGGTCGGGCTGGACACCGACCGCGATCTCGCCGTTATCGCCCTCGACGGGCCGACGACGTCGTCGTTGCCTACCGCGGCGCCCGTCACCGGGGCGACGGTGGACATGATCACGGTCGACCCCGGTCCCGTCCGTCGGCCCTTGACGGTGCTGCGCCAGATCGACGTGACGGTGGACGGAGCCGGGCGGCGCCGCGGCCTCGAGCTCGAAGGAACCGTGGAGCTGGGCGACTCCGGTTCGCCCCTGCTCAACGGGGACGGTTCGGTGGTCGGCCTGGTGTTCGCCGAGTCCCGAGGAGCCGAGCGGGGCTGGGCGGTGTCCTCGGGCGAACTCGACGACGCGATAGCCGCGACGGAACCGGACGGTCCCCCGATCGTGCTGGCCTGCCGGTGATCGGGCTCCCGGATCCGGCGGTGGCGCCACGGTTCGCGCCCGGTCGGCCAGACTGAACGGCGATGTCGAGCAACCGACCATCGGTGGATCCCGTCACCGACCGGCCCCTGACGGCGCTGAATCTGGTCGACGGCGCCTTCTCCGTGATCCGGTACCGGCCTCGCACGGTGTTCCTGGGTACGGCCTGGATCCTGGTTCCCGCCGTCCTGATCCGGCTGTTCCTGACCCGGCGGGCGGGGACCGACGACCCGTTCGGGGTCCGCACCGCCCTCGGCCTGTTCAATGTCGGCACGACCACCGACACCACCCTCATCGTGATGCTGGACGTGGTGGTGGCTGGGCTGGCCGGCCTCCCGATGGCCCTGCTGGTCACGGCCTGGTTCCACGGCGACGATCCCGGCCCACTGGAGCTCACCGGCCTGGCCCTCCGGCGGGTGCCCCAGTGGGTGGTCCCCTTCGTCCTGGTCAAGCTGATCGCGGCCCTCGTCGCCGTGGTCGTCCCGGTCATGATCGTCCCCCTGGTGTTCTTCAGCGTCTTGTCCCCGGTGGTGGCCGTCGAACGACCGGGGCCCCTGGCCACCCTCCGCCGCTGCCGGGACCTGGTGGGCGGCTACCTCGGCCAGGGACTGAAGGTCTACCTCCTGACCGCGATCGTCTCGACGATCGGCCGGCTCTCGGTTCTGGCCGTGGCCGCCCTCCCCACGGTGCTGCCGGTGCCGCTGCCGTGGGAGGATCCGTGGCTGATCACCTCGGCCGGCAACCTCGTGGCCTTCGCCGTGATCACCCCGTTCAACGCCGTCGCCATGGCCCTGCTCCACCTGGATCTCCGGTTCCGGCGGGAGGGCATCGACCTGACCCGTCGGGCGGCCACCGCCTTCTCCTCCCCCCGGCCGGGGTACCACCATGGCTGATTCGGCCGACGAGCTCCGGCAACGGGCCGAGGACATCCTCGCCCAGGACCGGTACCACCCCCAACCGGGTCTGCTGGCCCGGTTGTGGGGCTGGATCGCCGATCGCCTCCCGGAGTTCAGCGAGCCGACCCCGGAGCCGGGGCAGGACGTCAGCTCGCTCCACGTCGCCGACTATCTGCAGGTCGGCCTCATCGTGATCCTCATCGCCCTGATCGTCTGGGCCCTGGTGCGCTCGGGTGTCCGGTTGCGGTTCCGACGCCCCCGCCGAGCGGAGACCGACGAGCCGGAGATCACGGTGACCCAGCGGGTCCGGCCGACCACCCGGGACGAGTGGCTGGCCCGGGCCCGGCAGGCCGAATCGGACCGGCGGTACGGCGAGGCGGTACGGGCGTGGGGCCAGGCCACCCTGACCGGCCTGGCCGACCGGAACCGGATCCCGGCCACCGTGGGCCATACCGTGAACGAGCTCCGTCGCGCCTACCAGGGCGATCGCGCCGAGGAGGACGGCCTGACCGAAACCACCGGACGGTACTCCGACGTCTGGTACGGGGGTGCACCGGCCGACGAGGACGACAGCCGCCGGTTGGCCGCGATCGACGAGCTCCTCGTGGACGACGACCGGGACGGCCGGGTCCGCCGGCGCCACCGATGAACGGGCGGCTGGTGGTGACCCTCGTCCTCTTGGCCGTCGTGGTGCTGGGAGTGGCCGCCCTGGCCGGTCGGCCCGTTGACGACGACCGCTTCGATCCCCGGTCGACGGCCCCGGCCGGGGCCCGGGGCCTGGTCGAGTTCCTGGAGGCCAGCGGGGTCGACGTATCCGAGGGATGGCCCGACGACCGGACCGACGTGGCCCTGGTCGGCCCGGCCCCGCTCTCCGCCGACGACGCCGCCCGGGCGACGGCCTGGGCCGACGCCGGCGGCCACCTGATCCTGCTGGGCGGGGTCAACGCCCCCTTCGAGGAGACCATCCTCCCCACCACCACTGCGGTGACCAACGGCCCGGCCTGCCAGATCCCCGCCCTCGATGACGTGGGACGCGTATCCGAGACGTCCGGCCTCGTCGTCCTGACCGTGCCCGGCGACGACGGGGTCCAACGCTGTCTCGGCACTGCCGGGTCGGGCTGGCTGGTGACCGAACGCCCATGGGGTAAGGGCCGGATCACCACCGTGGCCAGCGCCGTGCCGTTCACCAACGCCCGCCTGGCCGAGGCCGACAACGCGGTCCTGGCCGGTCGCCTGCTGGCCGCCGACCCGGCCCCGGGGGCCGGTTCGACCCGGTTGTCGTTCCTCTACCTCCCCCCGGCCGGCCCCGCCAACGGCACCGGACTGTCCGACCTGGTCAGCGACAATGTGCGGTGGTACGGCTGGCAACTGGCCGTGGCCGTCGGGCTCCTCCTGTTCTGGGCCGTCCGCCGATTCGGAGACCCGGTGGCCGAACCGCCGGTGGTCGAGCTGCCGGGGTCGCTGGCGGTGCTGGCCACCGGACAGCTCCACCAGCTCAACGAAGACCTCACCGCCGCGTACCACTCGACGCGCCAGGACGTGGTGGACCGCCTCCGTCGCCACTACCGCCTCTCCCCCGATACTCCCCCCGACCTCCTGGTGGACACCGTCTCGGCCGACACCGGACTGGATCCCGCCACCCTCCGGTCGCTTATCGTGGCCCCACCGGACACGGACCTCCTCCACGCGGCCACCCGGCTCGACCGGGTCGCCCGCCAGGTGCTCAACCCGACCCCGGTCACTTCACCGGCCGGCCCGGTGAACCCCAGCCCCGCGGACGCCGATCCCGCCGGCACCGGTCGGGCCGTGGTCCACCCCACCAGTACCCTCCCCGATCGAGGAGCCGCCGATGACTGACGTCCCCCCGTCACCGACACCGCCGCCGCTCGGCGGTCCGAACCCGGCCGGTAGCCCAGCCCCGTCGCCGGGCCCACCTCCCGCGGCCGGTTCCCCCGGCTCCGAGCGCAACCGTATGGTAGCCATCCGCGACCAGGTGGCCAAGGTGATCGTCGGCCAGGAACACGTCCTCAGCGGCCTGCTGTGCGCCCTCTTGGCCGACGGCCACGTCCTCCTGGAGGGCGTCCCGGGGACGGCCAAGACGGCGCTGGTGAAAGCGTTGGCGGCGTCGGTGGACATGGCCGCCACCCGGGTCCAGTTCACCCCGGACCTGATGCCCTCGGACGTCCTGGGGCAGCTCATGTTCGAAGACGGCGGGTTCCGGTTCCGGGAGGGTCCGGTGTTCACCAACCTCCTGCTGGCCGACGAGGTGAACCGCACCCCGCCGAAGACCCAGGCCGCCCTGCTGGAGGCGATGGAGGAGCGGCACGTCTCCATGGACGGGGTCACCCACCCACTGCCGGAGCCGTTCATGGTCATCGCCACCCAGAACCCGGTGGAGTACGAGGGCACCTATCCCCTCCCCGAGGCCCAGCTAGACCGGTTCCTCCTCAAGCTGCTGGTCGGCTACCCCAGCGAACCCGACGAGCTCGAGGTGCTGGTCCGGCACCACCACGGCCTCAACCCACACGACCCGACCGGCAGCGGGATCGTGCCGGTGGCCGACCCGGGCACGTTCGCCCGGGCCCGGCTCGAGGTGGACGCCGTGGTGGTGGAGGAACCCGTCCTCCGCTACGTGCTGACCATCGTCCGAGCAACCCGGACCGCACCGGCCCTGGAGCTCGGTGTGTCGCCCCGGGGGGCCACCGCCCTGCTCGCCGTGTCGAAGGCGTGGGCGTGGCTGACCGGACGCCCCTACGTCACCCCCGACGACGTCAAGGCCATGGTGGGTCCGACCCTTCGGCACCGGATCAACATCCGGCCCGAGGTGGCTATCGACGGGGTTACCGCCGACGACGTCCTCAATTCGGTGCTGGCCACCATCCCGACCCCGTGACTCGGCGGACCCGGATGGCTACGGGCGCCGGTCGCCCGTCGTCCCGATGACCGCCCCCGCGGCGACCGCCCCCGACCCGCCCGACCCACGCGGGGCCATGCCGGCCCGGCCCGGCGCCGGGCCGGCCCCGATGGCGGCCGGCCCAAGTGCCGTCGCCCCCGACCTGACCGGCCCCGTCCGGCGCGACCGACCCAGGGCGCCGGCCCCGACCGCCCGCCTGGGGGTGCTGGCCGCCGTGCTGGGGGTGGCCATCCTGGTCCTGCCGCCCATCGGCCAGGTGACCGTGGCCGGTCAGGCGATCGACAACCGCTTCCTGCTCACCAACCTGGCCGTGTTCGTCCTCGCCGCGCTCGACCTGGCCCTCGCCCCCCGCACCCGCCGGTTCACCGTCGACCGCCGCCATCCGGCCGTCATGGAGCTCGACCGTCCCGGCACCATAACCTGGACTATCACCCGGACGTCAGGGCGACGACCGGCGCGGGTGGCCCTGGCCGACGATCTGGCCCCGTCGCTCCACGTCACCGACCGCCGGATCACCGTGTCGGTCCCCCCGAACTCGGCGGTGTCGGCCAGCCACCACCTCCGGCCCACCCGCCGGGGCCGGTTCACCCCCGACGAGGTGGTGCTCCGCACCTTCGGACCGGCCCGCCTCGTGGCCCGTCAGCGCCGGATCCCACTGTCGACCACGCTCCGGGTGGTACCCCCGTTCCGTCGGGCCGAAGAGGCGGAGCTGAGCCTTCGCCGGGCCCGGATCCTGGAGGTGGGGATCCGGGCCGCCCGGGTGAGCGGCAGCGGCACCGACTTCGACACCCTGCGGGACATGACACCCGACGACGACACCCGCCGGATCGACTGGGCGGCCACCGCCCGGACCGGACGGCCGGTGGTGCGGGTCTACCGGGCCGAGCGGAACCAGAACGTGCTGGTGATGCTGGACAGCAGCCGCCTGATGGCCGGGCGGGTGGACGACGTGCCGCGCCTGGAGCACGCCATGGACGGGGCGATGATGCTGGCCGAGGTGGCCACCCGGCTGGGCGACCGGTTCGGCCTGGCCGCCTTCGACGAGACCGTCCACACCGAGATCCCGGCGAGCCACCGGCAGGGCCAGCGGGGCCTCGTGGCCGAGACCCTGTACGACCTGGAACCGGGGCTGGTGACCGCCAACTACGAGGCCGTGGTGGCCTACGCGTCCGGCCGCCGGCAACGGCGGGCCCTGTTGATCATCATGACCGATCTCGAACCGGAGGCCACGAAGGCGTTCCTCCTGCCCCATCTGCCTCTGCTGACCCGCAAACACCTGGTCGTGGTGGCGGCGGTGGCCGACCCCCAGGTGGTGGCCTGGGCCGACGAGGAGATCGACAGCCAGGAACAGATGTTCACCCGGGCCGCCGCGGTTGAGGAGTTGCGCCGCCGTCGGCACCTGGCCGCGGTGCTGCGCGGCCTCGGGGCGCGCGTCGTCGACGAGCCTCCGGACCGGTTCGCGGTGGCCGTCGCCGACCTCTACCTCGATCTGAAGTCGACCGCCGCCCTCTGAGGACCGTCCGTCACCGTCGGCCGGACCCGCAACCCCGGTGCTGCCGACAGGGCGGGCCGGACAGTCACAGCTGGACGGTGGTCCGCAGGGCGGTCTCCCGGGGAAGGCCGGTGTAGCCGGCGGCCGCCGCGGCCTGGCCGAAACCGACCAGGTAGATCATGATCAGCGCCCAGACGACGACGCCGAAGGCGACCCGGGGCACCAGCGGGAGCCCGGGGGTCACCCACGCCTCGATCAGGGCGGCCAGGGAGAACGCCACCATCAGGCCGATGGCGATCCCGATCGACCTCTGGGCCTCCTCCCCGAAGGCGGCGCCCCTGGTCCGGTCGCCGGGACGGATCAGGGCCCACCCCATGGACAGACCGGCCGCACCCGAGATCACCACCGCCGTAAGTTCCAGCAGACCGTGCGGGATGATCAGGCCGAAGAAATACCCCTGCTCACCGGCTGCGGCGAACACGGCGTTGGTCGTGCCGAGGTTGACACCGTTGCTGATCAACACCATGACAGTGCCGATGCCGGCGGTCGCCCCGCCGGCGTAGGCCAGCAGGGAAACCCGGATGTTGTTGACCAGCACGGAGCTGGCGAACTCGGTGGCCGGACCCGACGAGTAGTAGGCCTCGAAATCCCGCTCCACCAGGACCCGTTGTGCCTGCGGGGAGATCGTGGCGTCAAGCGCCCCACCACTGGTACCGAGCCAGACCGCGAGCAGGACCCAGGGGACGACCAACAGGGCGGCCGAGATCAGGACGGCGAGGCGGCAGTGCCAGACGGCGGCCGGGAAGGTGACGGAGAAGAACTGGCCGAAGGCCACCCGCGGGCTCCGGGTGCGGCCGTAGAGGACAGCGTTGGCCCGGGCCACCCGGTTGGTGAGCTCGGCCACCAGGTCATCGTCCTGGTACCGCCGTCTGACCAGGCTGAGCTGGGCCGACATACGGTGCAGCAGGGCCACGAACTCGTCGATCTCGGCCGGGGTGGGCCGGGGCGGCGGTTCCGACCTCAACCAGCGCTGCCACCTCGGCGGCGGTCGTCGCCCGACCCTCAAGGTCAGCTCGTCGGCCCGCTGCCATTCCGCTCGGTGGTAGGCCACGTACCGGTCCACGTCCATCGCCGCACTACCGTAGTCGCCATGGTCCGGCCCACCGTCGCCGCCACCGTGTTCGACCGGAGTGGCCACATGGCCTCCGTGGTCACGCCGGAGGCCACCCTGCTGCAGTTCCGGACCGCCGGGCTGGGCAGCCGGATCATGGCTCGGCTCGTCGACCTGTTCGCCATGGCCTCGATCGCCTTGGCCCTCAACATCCTGCTGGGGCCCTTCTCGTCGAGCGCGTTAGTCAGCATCGGGGCCATCATCCTGCTCTACCCGATGCTCGAGGGCCGGGCCGGGACGACCCCCGGCAAGAAGATGGTCGGGCTCCGGGTCATCACCGTCGACGGCGGCCCCATCACCTACCGGCAGGCCCTGATCCGTAGCGCCACCGCCCTCGTCGAGATCTACACCCTGCCCCCGGGTGGGGCCCTGGCCCTCACCAGCGCCCTGCTGTCCCCCCGGAGCCAACGCATCGGCGACGTCGCCGCCGGCACCCTCGTGGTGGTCGACACCCGGACCCGGGCGAAGGTAGCCGGCATCTGGCTCCCGGTGGGCGGGGAGCACGAGGCGGTCACCGTCGACACCAGCCGGTTGCCGGAGCAGGGCTACGGCCTGCTGCGCGACTACCTGTACCGCTACGGCACCCTCCGCCCCGAGGCGCGCGAGGCGGTGGCCGAACACCTGTGCGCCGGCTTAGCCACCATCGACCTGGTCAAACCGGCCACCATGTCCCCGGCGGTGTTCGTGAACGTCATCGCCTTCGCCCACCAGCGACGGTCCGACCAGCTGCTGGCCCGCCGGGGCGGCACCAGCGGTCCGGCCACGCCACCGGGCGCCGACCCGCCACCGCCGTCGGCGCCCCCGCCGCCGGCCACCGCCGTCGGCGCCCCACCCCCGCTGTCGGGAATGGTCATGGGCCC
>JBKECK010000048.1:0-14078 GCA_047974625.1 Acidimicrobiales bacterium | reverse complement strand
GCCGGTCCCTATCGTCCCGTCGGCGCCGCAGACCGGGGTCGACCCGGCCTCGGGGGTCGCCGAGGACTCCCCCGTCCCCGGTCAGCGGGTTGATCGGTCCCGGCGCGGAAGCTGCGGCCACCGGTGCCCATCGGCGGTGGGCGGTGACACCTGAGCGGGTCCCGGCTGTCCGCCCAGGTCAGGGCCGGGTGGCGGTGATGAGCTGGGTCAGGCCGCCGGACAGCTGGCGTCGTTCCACCTCGACCAGGCCCGCCTCCGCGGACATGGCCAGCATGCGTTCCGGAGCGGGCAAGTAGGAGACCGACCGGGGCAGGTAGGCGTACGCGCTCCGGCTGGACAGCGCCCCGCCGATCAGGGGCACCACCCGATTGAAGTAGATCCCGTGGCCCAGGGCCACCAGCCGGTTGTCGGGGGTGGACACGTCCAGCAGGGCGATCCTCCCCCCGGGGCGGACCGTCCGGTGTAGTTCGGCCAGGAACGGCGGGAGATCGACCAGGTTCCGGAGGGCGAAGCCGCACACCGCGGCGTCGAACACCCCCTCGCCGGTGGGCAGGGCGAGCAGGTCGGCCTGGACCCGGGGGGCCGCCGACCGGGACGCCACCAGCATCCCCATCGACAGGTCGAAGCCGATCGGGCGGCAGCCGGCCTCGGTGAGGGCGACCGAGAAGTCCCCGGTTCCCGCGGCCAGGTCGGCCACCACGGCGCCAGCGCCGAGGCGCAGGGCCCGGAGGGCCTCGCGGCGCCAACGGACGTCGAGCCGGAAGGTCATGATCCGGTTGATGAGGTCGTAGCGGGGGGCGATCCCGTCGAACATGGACTGGACCGCGGCCCGCTTCTCCTCGCCCTCGGGCAGCCGGTCGGTGGGCATGTCGGCCATGGCCGCCGACCCTACCGGCCCGGTGGCCGGGTGGGGCCATCCCCGGTCCCGGGTCAGCAGCGGGCGTCGACCGGTCCGGGGTCGTCGTCGACCAGGTAGGCGCTGACCCGGTCCCGGACGCACCGGCTGGTGCCGTAGGAGGTGTGGTGGAGGCCGTCCACCGTGATCAGGTGCCCGGCCGGCCCGAACGCCCCGGCCAACCGTCGGGCGTTCTCCAGGGGGGTGGCCGGGTCCTGGGCGGCGCTGATGACCAGCACCGGGGTGGCCTGGGGGAGGGGGCCGGGGGGGTCCTCCACCGGCCCCACCGGCCAGCTGGCGCAGGCCCGCACCTCGTTGGCCACCGCCGGACCCAACCGGGGCGCGATCCCGGCCAGCTCGTCGGCGAAGGCGTCCCAGGCCTCGGCGCCCACGGGGTGGGCCCCGTCGACACAGCTGGTGGCCAGGTAGGGGGTGAACGGCACCGCGGTGAGGGAGGCGTCGGCCATGTCGGCCAGGTCCGACCAGTCGCCGGCGTCGGCGTCGGCCAGGGCCTGGCTGTACCGGGGCCACGAGCCGTCCCGGGACAGGGCCAGCAGGGTGGCCGACTCCAGCTCGTTCGGCCCCACCGCCGCACCTGAGGGCCCGGGATCGGCGACGGCGCCGGCGTCGACAGACCGGGTCTCCAGCCCGATCATGACCCGGTCGTAGGTGCCGGCCAGGTCGGTCACGGCGCAGGCGTCGCTGGTGGCGCACCACCGATCGAGCTCGTAGAACGCGGTCTCGAACCCGGTGGCCTGCTGGCGGAGCAGGTCGTCCAGACCGTTGGTGGCGTCGGCGACGGCGTCGAAGACGAGATGGCCGACCCGATCCGGATACCGGGCTGCGTACCAGTGCCCGACGATCGTGCCGTAGCTGAAGCCGTAGTAGTTGAGCCGGTCGTCGCCGAGGACGGCGCGGACGGCGTCGAGGTCGTCGGCCATGGTCGGCGGGGCCAGGGACCGGAGCAGGTCGTGGTTGGTCGCCCCGCACCCCTCGGTCAGCTCCGCGTGGTACCGGTCGAGTGCGGCCGCCTCGGCCGGATCGTCGGGGGAGGTGTCCGGCAGCGGGCCCTCCGCCCGGTCGGTGGCACAGGCCAGGCCGGTGGAAGCGCCCGTACCCCGGGGGTCCCAGGCCACCAGGTCGAAGTGCTCGGCCACCGCCTGGTCCACCCGGAAGCCGCCACCGGCCAGGACCTTGGCCCCCGGTACCCCCGGACCGCCGAAGTTCACCACCAGGCTGCCGCGGCGGTCGCCGGTGGCCGGGATCCGGGCCAGAGCCAGCTCCACCGTCGGGCCGTCGGGGGCGGCGTGGTCGAGCGGTACGGTCAGGCGGGCGCACTCGGCCGGCCCCTCCGGACACGGGGCCCAGGCCGCCGCGTCCGGGCCGGTGGGATCGAATGGGCCGGTCGTCTCCGTGGAGCCGTCGGCCTGGTCGCCGCTGCACCCGGCCATGGCCACCACCAGCCCGAGGGCAGCGAGGAGGGCGCGACGGCCGGCCGGTGCGACTCGCCGGCCGCCCGGGGCGGGCCGGCGAGTCGGCGTCACTCGAACCAGACCTTCTGGTAGCTCCGGGACTGGCGGTGGAGGACGGCCACGGCCAAGGCAACGGGGAACACGCAGCCGTTCAGGGCCCACAGGGCCGGGATGATGCCGATCTGGGCGCCAGCCACGAAGACGAACACCCGGAGGGCGGCGAGGAGGAAGGCGCACACGGCTAGCAGCAGGTACCCCCACCGCTTGTTGTTGGCCGTGGCGAAGGCCCCGACGCCGACCCCGATGATGGCGGGGAGCAGCAGGAGGTTGCCCCCGGCCGACAGCAGGCCGAACACTGCGGCGAAGTAGCCGAGGAAGACGGCGGCCTGCAGGGTCTGGGGTTGGGACGGATTGAACCAGCGATCCATAGCCCTCACAGTATGGACCGTTGGTGGGCGCTCCCAGAGGGCCGACCGGGAGGAATCGGCGGCGGGTCGTCCACGAGCGGGCCGCGGGCGGTGGTCGGTCACCCCGCGGGGCCGGTGGGGACCATGGTCACCGGGGTGGCCCGGTGGCCGGTGGCGAGCTGGCCGCAGGCGGCGTCGATGTCGACCCCGCGGTTGGCCCGCACCGTCACGTTCACTCCCTCGGCCCGGAGCTGGTCGGCGAACCGGGTGATCCGTGCCGGCGGGGACCCGACCGTCGGCCACCCGGGCGTCGGGTTGAGGGGGATGAGGTTGACGTGGGCCCGGGCCGACCGGGCCAGGCCGGCCAGGCGCTCGGCGTCGACGGGACGGTCGTTGACCGCGTCGATCATGGCCCACTCCAGGGACACCCGTCGCCCGGTCAGTTCCCGGTAGCGGCGGCAGGCAGCCATGAGCTCGTCGATGGGGTGCCGCCGGTTGATGGGCACCAGGGCGCGGCGCGACTCGTCGTCGGCGGCGTGCAACGACACGGCCAGGCCGATCTGGAGCCCCTCCCCGGCGAGCTGGTCGATGCGGGGCACCAAGCCGATGGTCGACACCGTGATGTGGCGGGCGGCCAGGCCCACGTCGTTGATCAGCCGGCGTACGGCGGTGACCACCCGGTCGTAGTTGGCCAGGGGTTCACCCATCCCCATGAACACCACGTTGGAGACCCGCCGTTCCCCGGCCGCGGCCCGGGCCGCCATCACCTGCTCCAGGATCTGGCCCACGGTGAGGTTGCGGCGGTAGCCGGCCTGGCCGGTGGCGCAGAAGGCGCAGGCCATGGCGCAACCGGCCTGGCTCGACACGCAGACGGTGGAGCGGCGGGGGTAGTGCATCAGGACCGTCTCGATGGCGGCCCCGTCGGCCATGGAGAACAGCCACTTCTCGGTGGAGCCGTCGTGTGACGACTGCCGTTTGGCCGGGCTGAGCTCCGGCCCGTACCGCCGGCCCAGGTCGTGCCGTAGGGCCTTGGGCAGGGAGGTGACGTCGGCCGGGGCCAGACCCTCGGTGTACAGGCCCCGCCAGAGCTGGTCGATCCGGTAGCGGGGTTGGCCGGCCAGCTCGGCGGCCAGTTCGTCCCGGTCGGGCGTCCATGGCGAGATCATGGTTCCTCTCGATGGGGGAGCGACGGTTCGGAAGGGATCGGGGCCGACCCGCCGGTCCGGCCGCCGCTACCGGTGGGCGGGCACCGGCCGGGACCAGGCCCGATCGGTCCGGACCACGGAGAACCCCAGTCGTTCGTAGGTTCGGATGGCCGGGGTGTTGTCGGCCTCGACATAGAGCATGCCGTGCTCCAGGCCCTGATCCGACAGCCAGGCCAGGCCGGCCGCCGTCATGGGGACGCCGAGACCCCGGCCGTGACGGTCGGGGTCGACCCCGATCACGTAGATCTCGCCCAGGGCGGGATTGCGGCCCGGTACCGCGGGGTGGATCCGGGTCCAGCAGAAGCCGACCACCCGGCCGTCCTCTTCGTAGAGCCGCACCCCGTCGGGCCGGAACCAGGGTTCGGCCATGATGGCGGCCAACTCCTCGGTGGTCTTGGCCCCCTGGTCCGGGTGGGTCACGAAGGCCCGGTTGTTCACCGTCCGCAGGGCCTCCAGGTCACGGCGGGGGTCGAAGGGCCGGGTGGGCAACGGCTCCACGGCCACCGGAAGCCGACACCGCATCTGGTGCAGGGCCCGGATGGGTTCGAACCCGGCGTCGGTCAGGACCGGGTCGAACGAGGCCGGGGCGGGCCGGCCCCAGATCTCCACGTCGGCGGCGTCCGAGGCGTCCGCCAGGGGTTCCACCGCGGCCACGAGGGCTCCGAGCACCGCGGCGCCGGCAGTCGGGATCCCCCCGGGGGCCGGATCGACGAGGGCGTCGAGGCGGAGCCGTGTCCGGTCCGGCCCGCCCACCAACCAGCCGATCAGGCGGCCGGAACCGTCGGTGGCCACCGTCCCCCGGGCGGCCGGCAGGTCCGGGGACGGGTCCGGCCAGGCGTCGAACCGGTCGTCCCGCTGATCCGGCGGCAGGGACCGGTCCATGAGCTCCTGGGCCCGGTCGGCCCAGGCGGCGTCGACTGGTTCGAGGACGGTGACCGACCCGCCGGTGACGCCGGGGATCGGGCGATGATCCGGGATCGGGGAGGGTGAAAACGGGGAGGACGAGGAGGAGACCACCCGTCCATGGTGGGCGAAGAGCGTCCCGATGGCCACCCGCCGGTCGGCCGGGCCCGGTCCGGCCCCGCCCACCTGAGCCTTACGGCCGCTCCCGTCGCGGCTCTCCGGCCGCGGCCCGGCTCGGCCCGGGAGGCTCGCGATGGTCCGGGGGCGGGCGGTAGCGTGACACGATGGCACGACCCCGCACCCCGGCCGGCCGGGCCCGTCGGACCCACCTGCTGCTGGCCGCGGAGTATCCCGACGCCGAGTGCGAGCTCGACCACCGCAACCCGTTCGAGCTCCTGATCGCCACCATCCTGTCGGCCCAGTCGACCGACGTCGGGGTGAACAAGGTGACCCCGGCCCTGTTCGCCCGGTATCCCGACGCCGAGAGCCTGGCCGGGGCCGACCCCGGGACCGTGGAGCAGCTTCTGTCGTCGCTGGGCCTGTTCCGTAACAAGACCAAGAGCATCATCAATTGCGCCAACCAGCTGGTCGACCGCCACGACGGGGAGGTGCCCCCCTCGATGAAGGACCTCACCGCCCTGTCCGGGGTGGGGCGCAAGACGGCCAATGTGGTGAGGAGCGTGGCTCTCGACCGGCCCGGCTTGCCCGTCGACACCCATGTGCTGCGCCTGTCGGGGTTGCTGGATCTCACCGACGAGACCGACCCGGTGAAGGTGGAGCTGGCCCTCAACCCCATGATTCCCGCTGCCGAGCGAGGCCGGTTCAGCCTCCGGATGATCCTGCACGGCCGGAGGGTGTGCGTGGCCCGGCGACCTCGGTGCGACGAGTGCGTCCTGCGGTCCTTCTGCCCGGCGGCCTGACGGCGCTTCGGTCGGGGACAGGTGACCGGCTTCGGGCGGCCGGCCCCGGGATCCATCGACGATTTTCGCGCACGGGCGACAACGAACAACGTGGGCTTGTTGGGGTTTCACCTCCGTTCTTTGGGCACAGATACCCGACTTAAATTCGCCGGATATCACCCACCTTGAACGGCAGGTGTCTTATATTCGTGTCAACCAGGTTCCCGCCACCTGGTAGCAGCGACACAAGGGATCCGCCGCCCTGTGTCGCGCCGCCGGCGCCCCATGTTCATGGGGCGCCGGCGCTTGTTTTGCCCCGGTTGAGGGGCCGGGCCGGCCGGCCGAGGGGCCAGCGGGCCGCTGGGTAGTCCGTAATTGATGGACTTTCCAACGAGC
Organism: Acidimicrobiales bacterium; assembly: GCA_047974625.1. GTDB lineage: Bacteria > Actinomycetota > Acidimicrobiia > Acidimicrobiales > SZUA-35 > CADEDH01. Next base: position 7,901 of record JBKECK010000048.1, on the reverse strand, counting down.
TGTCATCGGATGAATGAAGGTTCCCAATCAGTCGGGGAATTATGTCGTGACATGTTGTCGTGAAGTGTTGCTGGTAAGGCGGCAAGAGTGATCGATAAAGGCGCACAGACATGCCACGACATTCCCGATCCGTACGCGACATCCCCGCGGGTGGGTCGGCACCGGTGACGGTGTTTGGTCACCAGTGTCCGAGAGCGCGGGTCGTTTAGCGCAGGCGTCGGGTGGTCTTGGTGAGGCGGCGCACCAGGTTCTGGAGCTGCCGTTCGATCTCGCGCAGCTCGAGCATGGCGTCGTGATCGGGGTCGGCCTGGTCGAGGGTGGTGGCCATCCGGGCCGAGAGCTCGGACAGGGTGTTGGCCATGGAGTCGATGGCGCCCACGTCGAGCTGGCCTGCGGGGGTGTCGGCGGCCACGGTTGCGTCTCCTCGGAACGGTCCCGGCCGGCAGGATCCGGGGGGCGGCCCGGCCGTCGGCGGTGGTCCGCCCAGAGGGTGCCGTCCCCGCCGAAACCCGGCCCGGGTCGGCGTCGGGTCACGCTACCGTCCCGGGGGTAGGAACGGCCGCGTCCGGCCAGGCAAGGAGCTAGTGGTGCTGCATCGTCTCGATCTCCGGGGGCGGGGGAGCGGGGTGGTCGACGACCTGCCCCGTCCCACGATCGCCGGTGAGGGGCCCCGCCAGGTGGTCCGGCAGATCATCGAACGGGTGAGATCCGGGGGCGACGCGGCCCTGCGGTCGCTCACCGAGGAACTCGACGGGGTCCACCTCGGAGACCTGACCGTGTCCCCGGACACCCTGGACGCCGCGGTGGCCTCCCTCACCCCGGAGCTTCGGGCGGCTATGGACACCGCGATCGCCAACGTTGAGCGGTTCCACCGGGCCCAACGGACCGAACCCCACGTCGTGGAGCACGCCGGCGTCAGGATCGAGGCCTGGGCCCGGCCGGTGGCCTCGGCCGGCCTGTACGTCCCGGGCGGCCGAGCCGCGTACCCGTCCACCGTCATCATGACTGCCATCCCGGCCCGGGTGGCCGGTGTCGGTCGTCTCGCCCTGTGCGTCCCCCCGGACCGGACCACCGGAACGGTCCACCCGGCGGTCCTGGCCGCCGCTCGCCTGGCCGGGGTGGACGAGGTCCATCCGGTCGGTGGGGCCCAGGCCATCGCCGCCATGGCCTACGGCACGGGCAGCATCGCCCCGGTTGACGTGATCGCGGGGCCGGGCAACGTCTACGTCGCCCTAGCCAAGCAGGAGGTGGCCGGGGACGTCGGCATCGCCGCCGCCTTCGCCGGCCCGTCCGAGGTGGTGGTGGTGGCCGACGACACCGCGGTGCCCGACTACGCCGCCATAGACCTGATCGTGCAGGCCGAGCACGGGCCGGACGGTCTCGCCTGGCTGGTCACCTGGGACGAGGCGGTGGCCGACGCCGTGTGCCGGGCCGGGGAGAAGCTCCTCGCCGAGGAGACCCGCGCTGACGAGGTCCGGGCCACCATCGCCGAAGGGGGCTACGCCGCCCTGGTGGACGGCCCCGAGGAGGCCCGGGCGGTGGTGGACGCCATCGCCCCGGAACACCTCGAACTGATGTGCCGGGACGCCGAGGCGTTCGGCCGCCTCGTGGCCAACGCGGGGGCCATCTTCTGTGGCAACCTGGCCCCGGCCTCACTGGGCGACTACGTGGCCGGCCCCAGTCACGTCCTGCCTACCAACGGTTCGGCCCGGTTCTCGAGCGCCCTCACCGTCGCCGACTTCACCAAGGACCACCACCTGGTCACGGTCGCTCCCGAGGGCCTGGCCGAGCTCGGTCCCGACGTGATCGCCCTGGCCTCCTGTGAGGGCCTTGACGCCCACGCCCGGTCCATCTCCCTCCGCCTCCAGGATCCGGCATGACCAGACCCCAGGTACGCGACGATCTTCACGATCTGGCCGGTTACCACTCACCCCAGCTCGACGTCGACGTCCGCCTGAACACCAACGAGGCGCCGGAGGGCCCGCCGGCCGGCTACGTCGCCGCGGTGGAGGCCGCGGTGGGAGCCGTCGACTGGCACCGCTACCCGGATCGGGCCGCCACCGAGCTCAGGACCCGGATCGGGACGCTGCACGGGCGCGGCCCCGACGAGATCTTCTGCGCCAACGGCTCCAACGAGGTGCTCCAGTCCATCCTGCTCGCCTACGCCGGGTTCGGGCGCCGGGTGCTCACCTTCGAGCCGACCTACGCCATGCACGCCCATATCGCCCGCATCGTCGGGTCCACCCCGGTGGCCGCCGAGCGCGACGCCGACTTCCGGCTCCAGCCCGGACCGGCCGCCGCCACGGTGGCCGAGTGTCGGCCCGCCGTCACCTTTCTCACCTCACCCAACAATCCGACCGGCCTGGTGGAGCCTGACGAGGTGATCGACGCCGTGCTCGAGGCGGTCGAGGCCGTGGACGGGCTCCTCGTGGTGGACGAGGCCTACGGCCAGTTCGCCCCCCGCTCGGCCCTCGAGCGGGTAGACGAGGACCGTTCCCTGGTGGTGACCCGCACCTTCTCCAAGACGTGGGCCATGGCCGGCGCCCGCCTCGGCTACGCGGTGGGTCCCACCTGGGTGGTCGACCAGCTGTGGCGGGTTGTGCTGCCCTACCACCTCGACGCCCTCAAACAGGCGGCCGGTGTGGCCGCCCTCGATTTCGTGGACGAGATGGACGCCCGTGTCCGGGGCATCGTGGCCGAACGGGAGCGTTTGGTGACGGCGCTTACCGAGCTCGGGGCCACGGTGTGGCCATCGGGGGCGAACTTCGTCCTGTTCCGGCCCACCGGTGCAACCGGGGGGGACGACCCGGCCGCCGGTCGGACGGTCTGGCAGCGCCTGGTCGACCGGTCGGTGCTGGTGCGGGACACCTCGAGCTGGGACCATCTCGACGGTTGCCTCCGGGTGACGGTGGGCACCCCCGCCGACAACGACCGGTTCCTGGCCGCCCTGGCCGACGTGCTCGCCGGCCCGGCGGCCACCGCGGACCGCACGACGGATCCCGGCGGGTCGTCCGGAGAGAAGTCGTCCGGAGTGAAGTCGTCCGGAGAGAGGTCGTCCGGAGAGAACAGGAGCGCATCATGACCGATCCGGCCCTTCCCGCCCGCCCCGCCCGGCGGGCCCACCGCCGGCGATCGACGGGGGAGACCTCGGTGGAGGTGACCGTCGACCTCGACGGCACCGGTCGAACCGAGATCGACACCGGGGTCCCGTTCTTCGACCACATGCTCGACCAGCTGGGCCGTCATGGTGGTTTCGACCTGACGGTCAAGACGAGAGGCGATGTCGAGGTCGACGCCCACCACACGGTCGAGGACACCTCGATCGTCGTCGGCCAGGCCCTGGCCGAGGCCTGGGGCGACAAGGCCGGGGTGCGCCGGTTCGCCAGCGGCCAGTACCCCCTCGACGAGGCCCTGGTGTCGGTGGCCCTCGACCTGTCCGGCCGGCCGTTCTTCGTCTGGCGGGTCGACCTGCCGGAGGCCATCCCCCTGGGTACCCCACCGTTCGATCCGTCGCTGGCCGAACACGCCCTGGGGAGTATGGCCACGGCGGCCGCCATCACCCTCCACGTGTCGTTGGTGGAGGGCCGCAACGTCCACCACATCATCGAGGCGGCGTTCAAGGGGGTGGCCCGCTGCCTGCGTGACGCGGTCCGCGTCGAGGACGGCGGGGCCATCCCGTCCACCAAGGGGCGGCTGTGAGCGGCGGCCTCACCCCCCGGATCGCCGTGCTCGACTACGGGATCGGCAATCTGCACTCGGCCCACAAGGCCCTCGAACGGGTGGGCGCCGACGCCCGGCTCACCGCGGACAGGGCCGAGATCGCCGCCGCCGACGCCGTGGTCCTCCCCGGGGTCGGCGCCTTCGGGGCGTGCATGGAGGCGGTGCGGCGCACCGGGTTGGACGAGGTGGCCCGCGAGGTGGCCGCCTCGGGCACCCCGTTCCTGGGGATCTGCGTGGGGATGCAGCTGTTGTACGAACGGTCGGCGGAGAGCCCGGGTGTGGCCGGGCTCGGGATCCTGCCGGGCGAGGTGGGCTGGCTGCCCGAGGGGGTCAAGCGGCCGCAGATCCAGTGGAACCAGATCGAGGTGCACCGCGAGCACCCCCTGGTGGCCGGGCTCGACGGGGCCTGGTTGTACTTCGTGCACAGTCTCGCTCCGGTCCCCTCGGAGACCGGTGACGAGGTGGTGGCGGTGACCGACTACGGAGGCGATGTGGTGTCAGTGGTGGCGGACGGGTCGGTGATGGCGACCCAGTTCCATCCCGAGAAGTCGGCCCGGGCCGGCTTCCGGTTGTTGAGCAACTTCGTGGGGATGGCGTGAGCGCCGGGCGGCCGTCCCTGGGCGGGCCCGGGGTGACCCTGTACCCCGCCATTGACCTCCGGGGTGGGCGCTGTGTCCGCCTCCTCCGGGGTGACTACGACGCCGAGACCGTCTACGGCGACGACCCGGCGGGGACCGCCCGGGGGTTCGTGACCGCCGGCGCCGAGGTGGTCCACGTGGTCGATCTCGATGCCGCCCTCACCGGGGAGGCCGGGAACGCGGCCGCCATCGCCTCGATCTGCGCCGCCGTGGACGTACCGGTGCAGGTCGGCGGCGGGGTCCGCTCGGTGGCCGCGGCCGAAGCCCTGTTCGGCCTCGGCGTGGCCCGCGTGGTGGTGGGCACCGCGGCGGTGGAACGGCCCGAACTGGTGGAGGAGCTGGTGGCCGCCGGACGCTCGGTGGCCGTCGGCCTCGACGCCCGGGGCGACGAGGTAGCCAGCCACGGTTGGACCCGTTCCACCGGTCACACCGTGGGCGATCTGGCCCGCCGGTTCGCCGAGGTCGGCGTGGACGCCCTGGTCGTCACCGAGATCGGCCGGGACGGCACCCTGGACGGACCGGACGTGTCCGGCCTGGCCTCGGTGCTGGAGGCCACGGCCCCGTGGGGTACCGCCATCGTGGCCTCGGGCGGGGTCGGGTCGTTGGACGACCTCAGCGTGCTCGGCCTCCTGGTGGCCGGCCGGCGACGCCTCGACGGGGCCATCGTCGGTCGGGCCATCTACGAGAAGGTGGTGACCGTGGCTGACGCCGTCGCCGTCCTGTCGGCGGCCGACCGGGCCGCCGCCGACGACGCCGGGGTCGGGTCCGCGGTCGCCGATTTGGACCCGGAGGGCCCCCGGGCCCCCGGCGCGGACGGGGGTGGACGATGACGGTGGTCCGGGTGATCCCGTGCCTGGACGTCGACAAGGGCCGGGTGGTGAAGGGGGTCAACTTCGTCGGGATCCGCGACGCCGGTGATCCGGTGGAGCTGGCCGCCCGTTACGACCTCCAGGGGGCCGACGAGCTCGTGTTCCTCGACATCACCGCCTCCCACGAGGAGCGGGCGACCACGGTGGCCATGGCCACCGCCGTGGCCGAACGGGTCTTCATCCCCTTCACCATCGGGGGCGGGATCCGCAGCGTGGAGGACGCCCGCGACCTGCTGCGGGCCGGGGCCGACAAGGTGTCGGTCAATTCCGCCGCCGTCCGGCGACCCGAGCTGGTGGCCGAGATCTCGGCCACCTTCGGGGCCCAGTGCTGCGTGGTAGCCATCGACGCCCGCCGTTGCGCCGACGACGAACGCCACCGGTACCGGTCCGGATTCCAGGTCGTGGTGCGAGGCGGGCGGGAGGCCACCGACCTCGACGCCGAGGCCTGGGCCCGCCGGGTTGTGGAGCTCGGGGCGGGCGAGATCCTGCTCACCTCCATGGACCGCGACGGCACCAGGGTCGGGTTCGACCACGAGCTCAACCGGCTCATCACCGGGGCGGTCGGGGTGCCCGTGATCGCCTCAGGGGGGGTGGGCACCGTCGACCACTTCGCCGAAGGGGTCGAGGAGGGCGGGGTCGACGCCCTGCTGGCGGCCAGCATCTTCCATTTCGGGGAGGCCACCGTGGCCGAGGTCAAGCAGGCCCTGCTGGCCGCCGGCGTCCGGGTCCGCCCACCGGAGGATCCGGACCTGGTGGGCTGACGGGTCCCGGCCCGCCGTCCACGGGCGCTCAGGCGGTTCCGGTCAGGTCCCGGGCGGCGGCCACCACGGCGTCGAGACCCACGGCGAAGAAGTGGTCGGCCCCGTCCACCGGCACCAGATCGGTGGCCGTCGCCGACACTGCGAACCCGCGGAGTTCGTCGATGTCCTGGTACTGGTCGTGCACCCCGGCCACCAGGGTCAGGGGCCGGTCGTCGTCGGCGGCGACGAGGTCGGGCCGGTCGATCCGTTTGAGGACCGGGGCCACCCCTAACCAGCCGGTCAGGGCAGGATGGTCGACCGTGAGGGCCATCATCGCCCCGAACGAATAGCCCCCGAGGACCAGCGGCAGGTCGGGCCAACGGTCGGCCACCAGGGCCACCATGGCGGCCACGTCGTCCCGTTCGCCCCGGCCCGCGTCGTGCCGTCCGGTCGAACCGTCGGTGCCCCGGAAGTTGAACCGGGCCGCCACCACCCCGTCGGCCGGGAGGGTGCCGAACACGGCCTCGACCACGTTGGCGTACATGGAGCCGCCGTGTAACGGGTGGGGATGGCACATGACCATCGCCGCCCGGGGGTTGGACGGAACCGCCAGCTCGGCCCGGAGGTCGATTCCCCCAGTACTCGGTACGGCGAGACGCTGCAGCGTGGTGTCGGTCATCGACCGAGACGCTACCGTTTCAGACCGTGACCGCCGAACCCGTGGCCGAGACCCCCGAGCCGGCCGCTGGTAACGCAGCCGCCGAGACCGCCCCCGCCGTGTCGAGCGGAGCGGGCCAGCGGAAGGGATCAAGCAAGGGTACGAGCGGGCTCCCGATCAAGATGCTCAACGACCGGATCCTGGTGCAGCTCGAGAACGCCGACGGTGACCGGCGCTCGTCGGGGGGGATCCTGATCCCGGCCACGGCCCAGGTGGGCAAGCGCCTGGCCTGGGCCAAGGTGGTGGCCACCGGGCCGTCGGTGCGCACCATGGAGCTCGAGGACCGGGTGCTGTTCAACCCCGAGGACCGGTACGAGGTGGAGGTCGGCGGGGTCGACTACATCATTCTCCGGGAACGGGACATCCACGCCGTGGCGGCCAAGCGGCTCGACGCGTCGCACACCGGCCTCTACCTGTAGTCACCGCCCCGGGGTCGGCCGGTAGGCTCGCCCCATGGCGACCAGCCCGAACGCGCCCGGCCCCGACACCCTCGACGCCATCGTGTACGACGACCAGGGCCTCGTCCCGGCCGTGGTCCAGGAGGCGTCCACCGGGCAGGTCCTGATGCTCGGCTGGATGAACGCCGAGACCGTCGCCCTCACCCTGGCCGAGGGGCGGACGGTGTTCTGGAGCCGGTCCCGCCGGGAGGTGTGGCGCAAGGGCGAGACCTCGGGCGACGTCCAGTACCTGCGCTCGATGTCCTACGACTGTGACGGGGACGCCCTGCTCGTCCGCGTCGATCAGCAGGGCCGGGGAGCATGCCACACCGGCGCCGTGTCGTGCTTCCACAACCCCATCGTCGAACGGGTCGAACCGGCCCCGGGCCCCGTATCCAACGACCCTGCATCCAACGACCCTGCATCCAACGACCCCGCATCCAACGACCCCGCATCCACCAACCCCGCCGATCCGGGAGACCAGCCATGACCACCACCCGTGACGAGTTCCGGGCCATGGCCCGTCGGTACCGGGCGGTGCCGGTCCACCGTGAGGTCCTGGCCGATCTCACCACCCCGGTGGCCGCATTCCTCAGGTGCGTGGGGGACGAGCCCGGGTTCCTGCTCGAATCGGTGGAGCACGGCGAACGGTGGAGCCGGTTCAGTTTCGTCGGTCGCCGACCCCACGCCGTGATCACCTCCCGTAACGGCCACATCACCCTGGAGGGGGAGCTCCCCGGGTGCGAACCGCCCCTGGACGACGGGATCCTGGCCACCCT
>JBKECK010000003.1:0-17047 GCA_047974625.1 Acidimicrobiales bacterium | reverse complement strand
GAGCTGGGAGGCGCCGAAGACCACCTTGATCGCCGCCACCACGGGGCGGATGTTGCTCAGCGACTGGGGGGTGCTCGCCTCGACGTCCTGGGTCGTCAACCGCTCCCCGACGACCCGCCCCATACGCGACAGGCCGATACGGACCTGGTTCTGGATGAGCTCGCCCACCGAGCGGACCCGCCGGTTGGCGAAGTGGTCCTGATCGTCCAGCCGGTAGCCGGGCTCGGCGATCATGAGGTGGAGCAGGTAGGTGGCCGAGGCCAGCACCTCACAGCGCGACAGGACCGGCTGATCCGCCTCGGGCCGGTCGAGGTCGAGCATGGGGAACAGCTTGGCCAGCTTCTCGACCTCGGGGCCGAGCTTGCGGTTCAGCTTGTAGCGGCCGACCCGGGAGAGGTCGTAACGGCGGCTCTCGAAGAAGGCGTTGCGCAGGTAGGTCCGGGCCGCCTCCAGGGTGGGGGGCTCACCGGGCCGGGCCCGCTTGTAGATCTCGATCAGGGCCTCGTCCTGCGACGGGGCGATCTCCCGGTCCTTCTCCCACTGCCCTTCGAGGAAGTCGAAGTGGCGCACGAAGGCCTCCAGGAAGCCTGGGGCGTTCTCCTCGTCGTAGCCCAGGGCCCGGAGCATCGTGAACAGCGATAGGCGACGCTTGCGGGCCACCCGGACGCCGGCGGTCGGGTCCTTGCCTGGCTTCTGCTCGACGTCGAACTCGATCCACTCGCCCCGGTAGGGGTGGATGGTGCCGGTGACCATCTGGTGCTTGGCCAGGTTCCGGAGACGGAACCGCTCACCCGGCTGGAAGATGACGCCCGGCGAACGGACGAGCTGCGAGACCACGACCCGCTCGGTCCCGTTGATCACGAACGTGCCCTTGTCGGTCATCATGGGGAAGTCGCCCATGAAGACCGTCTGTTCCTTGATCTCGCCAGTGCTGGCGTTGATGAATCGGGCCCGAACGAAGATCGGGGCCGAGTAGGTCATGTCCTTTTCTTTGCACTCCTCCACCGAGAACTTGGGGTACGGCTTCAGATCCTCGTCGTGGGGGTCGAACTCGAGCTCCAGCTGGAGGGTTTCGGTGAAGTCCTTGATCGGACTGATGTCCCGGAAGGCATCGGACAGGCCTTCGTCCAGGAACCAGCTGAAAGAGTCCCGCTGTACGGCGATCAGATCGGGGAGGGCGAGTGCCTCCTCGAGATTGCCGAAGGAATAGCGGTCGCGAACGACAGTACGTGCAGGCAAGAGGCACCACCAGATTCACCACGAGGAGCAACGAAGCGTGCGTGCGCGCGGCTGACTGGAGGGCAGTGGGAACCGGAACAGCAGGGGCGAGCAAGCACGGCTCCAACCAGCATACGGGGCGCCTGCTCCACCAACAACCACTGCGGTCGCGGCATGGTACGAGAAGCGCTGCTGGAGGTCAAGCCTTCTCCCCCACCGAGTGACCATCGCCGCAGCAGGGCGACGGTGATCATGGCCGGGTCGAAACGGCCCGGATCCCTACGGGCGAGCCGGGTGTACCGGGCTGCTGCCGTAGGGATCCGGGCCAGGGTCGGCGACCGCGGGGATCGCCTCCGATGTCCGTGCCGGCCGGTTGGCCGGCCCCCGATCGTCGGGTGATCAGGCGAGGTCGGCGGCGCCGCCGGCCTCTTCGATCTTGGCCTTGGCGGCCTCGGCGTCCTCCTTGGAGGCTCCTTCGAGGACGGGCTTCGGGGCGCTCTCCACCAGATCCTTGGCCTCCTTGAGGCCGAGGCTGGTGAGTTCCCGCACGGCCTTGATGACGGCGATCTTCTTGTCGCCGGCCGAGGTCAGCACGACGTCGAACGAGGTCTTCTCCTCGGCCGCCGCGTCGCCGTCGTCGGCGCCACCACCGGCGGGGGCGGCCACGGCCACCGGAGCCGCGGCAGTCACGCCGAACTTCTCCTCGAAGTCCTTGAGGAGTCCGGAAAGCTCGAGCACCGACATGTTGGCGATGGCGTCGAGGATGTCGTCTTTGGTCATGGTCGCCATGGTTCAGTCTTCTTCCTGATCGGGATTGGTATCGGATGGGGTGTCCTCGGCCGGGTCGACCGGGACGGCGTCGGCGGGAGCCGGCGCCGTCGGATCGTCGGCCGGGTCGACCGGGACGGCGTCGGCGGGAGCCGGCGCCGCGGGATCGTCGGCCGCATCACCGGCCGCATCGTCGGCGGCGGGGCTGCCGCCACCGGCGTCGATGAGGGCGGCCAGGCCGTAGGCGAGGTTGCGGGGCAGCGCCTGCATCAGACCGGCCAGCTGCTGCATCGGCGCGGCGAGCAGGCCGGCGAACTTGGCCAGCAGGACCTCGCGGGATTCGAGATCGGCCAGGGCCCGGACACCGCCGGCGTCGAGCGGGGCCCCGTCGAGGAGCCCGCCCTTGATGATCAGTTCGGGGTTGTTCTTGGCGAAGTCCCGGAGGACCTTGGCCACCCCGACCACATCCGGCGGGGTGCCGTCGGGGGCGGTCTCGGGGAACGCCAGTGCGGTCGGGCCGGTCAGATGCTCGGTGATGGCCAGACCATCGGCATCGGCGGCTCGGCGTACGAGGGTGTTCTTGTAGATCCGGTAGGACCCACCGATCGGGCGCAGTCCGCCCCGAAGTTCCTGCAGTGCGCTGACGCTGAGGCCGCGGTACTCCGTGATCAGAACGGTTCCGGTGGCGCCGATGCGCTCTCGGACCTCGTCGACGACCGCAGCCTTTTCAGGCCTCGGTTCGTGCATCGTGTCCCCACCTCCTTCCTGTGCTCGGTATTGCTCGGGTGTGCGTGCGATTCGGTTCTCGGGTCGGTTCCCACTGCCACCGACCGGACCGTCGCCGCCACCCTGCCGCCGGGCCCCGATCGATGGGGCCCGCGTGGGCTGCGAGCTGCTGAGGACCGCCTCGTCGGGATTTGCGTGCCTCGATCCGGTTCCGGCCCGGGGCCGGGGATCGATCACCACCCGAGGTCTCTGGCGAGAGGGATTCGATTGTCGAAGGAAACAGGCTACCGGCCCGCCCGACGATGCGGCGCGGGCCGGTGGGCTCGGCTCAGGCCTCCGCGGTGGTGACCTCGTCGAGCCGGGCCGGGTCGACCTTGACACCCGGCCCCATGGTGGAGGAGACCGTCACCTTCTTGATGTACTTGCCCTTGGCCGAAGCCGGCTTGGCCCGATTGATCTCGTCCACGAGGGTGCCGAGATTGGTTTCCAGCGCGGACGGCTCGAAACTGGCTTTGCCGATCGAGACGTGGACGTTGCCGAACTTGTCGGTGCGGTACTCGACGGTGCCCCCCTTGAACTCGGCCACCGCTTTGGCCACATCGGGGGTGACGGTGCCGGTCTTGGGGTTCGGCATCAGGCCGCGGGGGCCGAGGACCCGGCCCAGGGCACCGACCTTGGGCATCATGTCGGGGGTGGCGATAGCCAGATCGAAGTCGAGCATGCCGTTGGAGACCGCTTCGACCAGATCATCCCCGCCGACCACGTCGGCGCCGGCCTCGGCGGCCGCGTTGGCCTGCTCACCGTTGGCGAACACGGCTACCCGCACGTCCTTGCCGGTACCTGCCGGCAAGGCGACGGTGCCCCGGACGATCTGATCGGCCTTGCGGGGGTCGACGCCGAGGCCGATGGCCACGTCGATCGACTCGTCGAACTTGGCCGACGACAGGCTCTTGACCAGTTCGAGCGCCTCGTCGGGCCCGAAGAGGTGGTCCCGGTCGTAGCGACGGGTCGCGTCCGCGTACTTCTTGCTCTTCGCCATGATGGCTCCCTCGTGTGGTTGGGCCGACGGGCGAGGTGGTCCCGATCGAGCCGTGGGTGGATGGATCCGGTCGGCGCGAGGGGCCCCGGGAGACGGGACCGCCCGGCGCGGCGACCGGGGATGGCGGGGCTCAGCCCTCGACGGTGACGCCCATCTGGCGGGCCGTGCCCGCCACCTGCAGCTTGGCCGCGTCGATGTCGTAGGCGTTGAGGTCCGGCATCTTGATCTCGGCGATCTCGGTGAGCTGGGCATCGGTGATGCTGCCGGCGTGGTCCCGCAGGGGGTCACCGGCACCCTTCTCGATGTTGGCCGCCTTCTTGATCAGTTCCGCGGTGGGCGGGGTCTTGAGGATGAACGAGAACGTCCGATCCTCGAACACCGTCACCTCGACTGGGACCACCTGGCCCCGCTGTGACTCGGTCCGAGCGTTGTATTCCTTGCAGAAGTCCATGATGCCCAGGCCGTACGGACCGAGCGCGGTACCGACGGGCGGGGCCGGCGAGGCCTGACCGGCCGGGATCTGGATCTTGACCACTGCGAGAACTTGCTTCTTGGCCATTACCGTTCTTTCTCTTCTTGCTGACGATGAGGATCGGATCTCGGAGATCAGATCTTGCCGACCTGGGCGAACTCCAGCTCGACCGGGGTTTCCCGGCCGAAGATGTTCACCAGCACCTTGAGCTTGAGCTGCTCCGCGTTGATGTCGACGATCTCACCCTGGAAGTCGGCGAACGGGCCTTCCTTGACCCGGACCGTCTCGCCCATCGAGTACTCCAGCCGGGGCCGACCCTTGCGGGTGGGCTCCTCCCCGTCCTCCTTGACGACCAGGAACGATTCGACGTCCCGGCGGGGCAGCGGGGACGGCTTGTTCCCGGCGCCGACGAAGCCGGTGACCCCCGGGGTGTTGCGAACCACGAACCAGGAGTCGTCGTCGAGCCGCATCCTGACCAGCAGGTAGCCGGGGAACACCTTCTTCTGAACGACCACCTTCTTGCCGTTCTTGAACTCGACCACGTCCTCGACCGGGATGACGATCTCGAAGATCCGCTCCTCCATGTTCATGGACTGGGTGCGGGCCTCGAGGTTGGACTTCACCTTGTTCTCGTACCCGGACTGGGTATTGAGGACGTACCACCGGCCGGGGCGGTCATACGGTGATTCCCGCTTGACCGGCGGGGGCGCCACCTCGACCATCTCGTCGGCGGGGGCATCGCCGACCTCGGCGTCATCCGCGGCCGTATCGGCCGCCGCCGTCTCGTCCACGGGGGTCCCGTCGGCCGGGTCCGTCGTGGGGTCGGCTGCTGCGACCGGCTCGTCAGCGGAATCCTCGGCGACGCCCTCAGGGGCCGCAGGGTCCGCCACCGCACCGTCCGCCGCGGGAGGGTCTGCCACCGCAGGGTCCGTTCCGACACCGTCCGCCACGGCACTGTCGGGGGTGCCGGGGTCGCCGGTCTCGGTGAGGGTGGGCACCGTTCCGTCGGGGTCCGGGCCGGCGGCAGCTGCGGGGGCCAGTGTTTCGATGGTGTCGTTCTCGTTCGTCATGATCCCAACTTCAGGAGCTGGAGGATTCCTTCGGCAAAGACATAGTCGAGCAAGGCCACCAGACCGGTGGCCACCAGAATCGTGACCAGCACCACGATCGTGTAGTTGACCACCTCGGACCGAGTGGGCCAGTTGACCCGCTTCATCTCGGCCCGCACCTCGGACACGTATTCGCGAGGCGAGGACCGCTCGTGCGCCTGGACCGCGCGCGGCGCCTCTCGAGATGCGGCAACCGGGTTGCCGTCGCTGTCGAGCTGGCCCTGCTTCTGCAGGAGTCGACGCTGTTCGCGATTCATGGCCATGGTGTGGAGCCTCGTGCAGCCGGCAGCGTCACCGAGGTGTCGGTGCCGCTGCTCGGCTGGTGAGCTGGTGGGAAGGTGCGTGAGCAGGGCCGGAGGGAATCGAACCCCCAACCTTCGGTTTTGGAGACCGGCGCTCTGCCAATTGAGCTACTGCCCTTCGGGCACTACGAGGCTATCAGGCACCCGAGCGCGAACCGCCCGGGATTCAGCGCGTCGGGGTGGGCCCCCGGACCCGGCCGGTCAGCTGGCCAGGGACTGGCGATTGGCCAGACGAGTGGCGATGACGATAGCGCCCGCGGCTCCGGCGGTGGCCGCTGCGGCGATACCGCCGATATAGGCGACCCGGCGGTTGCGGCGCTGGAAGCGGTGCACGGTGGCCGGCGGGCGGAGGGCTTCGAGGATCTCGTCGAGCAGATGGTCGTCGGGCACCATCCGGTGACCCCGCATGGCGTTCAGGGCCCGGAGCAGCTTCCGGTACTGGGCCAGTTCGGCCTGGCACCGGAGGCACTGGTCGACATGTTGCTGGCTTTCGGGAGCCAGCGAGGTGAGGCCGTCGGCGATCTCGGCCAACTGCAGACTCACGGTTTCACACTGCACGAGCGTGCTCCTCATCACCCAGTGGATAGAGCCGTTCCCGCAACCGTTTGCGGGCCCGGTGCAATCTCACCTTGGCCGCGGACTCCGAGATACCCAGCTGTTCGGCGATCGCCTCGTGGGGGAGGTCGTAGATGTCGCGCAGGACCACGACGGAACGGAGCTTGGGGGGGAGCTCACGCAGGGCGGCCGACAGCTGTCCACGGAGATCATTGATACCGGCCCGGTGCTCCGGGTCGACCGCGGGGTGCTCATCGGCGATCTGGACATCGTCGCTCAGCGGGTCGTGCCGGTGTTTGCCCCGGCGCCCCAGATGGGTGCTGGCACAGTTCGCCGTGATCCGATGCAGCCAGGTGGAGAACTGGGCGTCGCCGCGGAAACGCTTGAGGCCCTTGTGGGCCCGCAGGTAGGTTTCCTGCACCACGTCTCGCGCGTCCTCCTCGTCGCCGACCAGGCGATAGGCCAAGGTGTAGGTGTCGGCGTAGGTGAGACGAACCAGTTGTTCGAAGGCGGGGTGATCACCCGCCTTCGCCTTTTCGATCAGTTCGTCGACGTCGGCCGACTCCACCACTTCAGACCTCGATTTTCAGATCAGGGTTACGTCCCGGGGCATGGCGAGCCCATGTCGGTTGGGTGAAACCGTGCGGAGCACGGAGCCGTCCGACCGGGACCGGCCCGCCGGGGACAACGGTCGACGTCGACCGAAGGATGTGACAACTGTAGCGCTGGGCGGTGGCGGCCATGATGATCGGCCGGGCCCGGGGTCCGGCATCGCCCGATCCCGGCGGTTCCCGACGGCCGGCCGATGAGCTTGGCTGTCACTGCCGGTCACTACGCTGCGGAGTGCCCTCAGGGGTCCACCTCCCACCAATCCCATTCGCCCGGACACCGCCCCGCTCCCGACCCTGCGGTCGGCGCGGCTGCCACTATGGCCGGGCGAGCCGCGTCCGACGATCAACCCCGTCACGGGGCTGGTCGCGGCGCGATCCTGGTCCGGAGATATCCCCCATGTGTGACGACCGTGCCGTCCCGACCACCGGTGATCGAACCGCTCCCCGTCCGGCCCCCGACCCGTCCGGGGATCCAGCAGACGCCCTTCCACCCAACAACGCGATCCCGCCCGACGACGTGCCGCCCGATGGCGTGCCGCCCGATGAGTTGCCGCCCGATGAGTTGCCGCCCGATGCCGGCGGTTGCCGGCCGATCGGAGCCGCGGTCGCCGACCTCCAAGACGAGCTGCGGCGGTCCCTGGCCCACGCCGATCAGGTCTTGATCGGCGCCGAGATCCGGCTGCGTCAGACCCTGGCGGCCGGACTCACCGACCTGGCCGATGACGTCGGCCCACGCCTGACCGCCATCGGGATGCGGACGGTGGCGGTCACGGCCCTCATCCAGCTCGTCCAGACCGTGGTGGTGGTGGCCGTCATCGTGGCCATGTCGTGAGGATCGGCCCGAGCGGCTCGGGCGTCGACGTTCCCGCCGGCCCGACCCCCCGGTCATCGGGGGGCCGGGCCGGCCGGGGTCGGAGCGGGTCAGGAATAGGTGCGGGGGGCCTGTGAGCTCCAGTCGAGCTCCTCCTCGCGGACGTCCAGGTGCACCCGCTTCCAGGTCACGTCGATCCCGGCGTCACCGCCGGACGCCGGATCGACCATGAGCTCGAAGGCCCCGGTGTCCAGCTCGTCGGCCGGCTGGGCCAGCAGCTGGGCGAAGGCCTCGCCACACTCGTGGGTCTCCAGCATTCGGGGCTGCCAACGCCCGTACACCTTCTCGTTCTGGGCGTACTCGTCGGTCATGCCGGTGCGGATGAAGGGGAACAGCACACTGAGGGTCTTCACCTGCCCCGCCGACTTCCCCAGGTTGACCCGCAGCACCTCCGGGATCTGCAGCACGGCCCAGTTGGAGATGGCGTAACCCGGGACGGCCGGGCCGGGGTCGATCGCCTGCCGGGACGACACGTACACGAACTGCACGCTCTGGTCGTGGTGGATGGCCTCACCCGACCAGAGGTGGGTGGTGGCCAGGAAGCCGTCGATCTTGGTGTCGAGCACGAGGCAGGACTCCTCGAGACTGTCGATGAAGTGCTGGCGGACCCGCGCCCGGCGCACCGCGTTGGGCTCGTCGTCCTTGGAGCGGAGGGCCCGACCGAAGGAGTAGCCGCCCTCGGTGAGGCCCGAGTTGCACACCACCAGCGACGGGGGGAGACCCCCCATCTGGTCGATGATGTAGCTGCGGGAGGCCCAGAGATCGCGCAGGTTGGTGATGTCGGCCTGTACGGGGAAGGCGTTGACCCCCTCCTCTTGGAGCTGTTCCACCAGGTCGAACCCGTCCTCGTAGCTCCGGTGGAAGTGGACGGCGACCGAGGCGGCGCCGTTGAGGCCCGCCGTCAGGGCGAAGGCCTGGCCGATTCCCCCGTCCTTGCCGGCCCCGGTGATCAACACCCGTTGGCCCTCGAAGCCGCTGCGCAGCTCATCGGGGAAGCGAAACTGGTCGGTGGGGGCTGTGTACATGGCCATGAGTATTCGGGTCACCGGGGGGCGACGCAAACCTCGACCCGACGGGAATCCGCGCCGGTCCCCCGGGCCCGCTACCGATCGGTAGCTTGCCGGTGGTGTCGCGCTCAGGTCCGGCCGGACGCGAGACGGGCCCCACGCGTGACGCGTGGGGCCCGTGTGACACCGGAGCTGTGTCCGATCCGAAGCGGCCGGCTCGCTCGGGGGTGCTACTTCAGGATCTTGGTCACCCGACCAGCACCCACCGTACGACCACCCTCACGAATCGCGAACCGCAACCCCTCATCCATCGCAATCGGATTAATCAACTCAACCCGCATCTCCGTATTATCACCCGGCATACACATCTCCGTACCCTCCGGCAAATTCACCGTCCCCGTAATATCCGTCGTACGGAAATAAAACTGCGGACGATAATTCCCGAAGAACGGCTTATGCCGGCCACCCTCTTCCTTCGTCAACACATACACCTGAGCCTCAAACTCAGTATGCGGAGTAATCGAACCCGGCTTCGCGAGCACCTGACCCCGCTGCACCTCATCCTTCTCCACACCACGCAACAACGCACCAATATTGTCCCCAGCCTGACCCTCATCAAGCAACTTCCGGAACATCTCAACACCAGTACACGTCGTCTTACGCGTGTCCTTAATCCCCACAATCTCCAACTCGTCACCCGTGTGGACCACCCCCTGCTCCACCTTCCCAGTGACCACCGTCCCCCGACCCGTAATCGAGAACACATCCTCAATCGGCATCAAGAACGGCTTATCAAGATCACGCTCAGGCTCCGGGATGTACTCATCCACCGCAGCCATCAACTCCATAATCTTGTCACCAGCAGCCTCATCACCCTCCAACGCCTTCAACGCCGAAACATGAACCACCGGCACATCATCACCCGGGAACTCATACTCACTCAACAGCTCCCGAGCCTCCAACTCCACCAGCTCCAACAGCTCCTCATCATCAACCATGTCAGCCTTATTCAAAGCCACCACAATCGCCGGAACCCCAACCTGCCGAGCCAACAACACATGCTCACGCGTCTGCGGCATCGGACCATCAGCCGCCGACACCACCAAAATCGCCCCATCAACCTGAGCAGCACCCGTAATCATATTCTTGATATAATCCGCGTGCCCCGGCATATCAACATGCGCGTAATGCCGATTATCCGTCTCATACTCAACATGAGAAACATTAATCGTAATACCACGCTCCCGTTCCTCAGGAGCCTTATCAATATTATCAAACGCCGTCGCAGTATTCCCCGCAACCCGATCCGACAACACCTTCGTAATCGCCGCCGTCAACGTCGTCTTACCATGATCAATATGGCCCATCGTCCCCACATTCACATGAGGCTTCGTACGCTGAAACTTCTCCTTGGCCATTGGATCCTTCCTTAGTGATCTGATCGGGTTGGGAGGAATGGTGGCGACGGTCGGGTTCGAACCGACGACCTCTCGATTATGAGCCGAGCGCTCTCACCAACTGAGCTACGTCGCCGTATGACACCCCACCGCTGACGGCGGCTGGGCCGGAACGGCCGGGGATGGGGGTGGAGCCTCCTGAGAGAATCGAACTCTCGACCTTTTCCTTACCATGGAAACGCTCTGCCGACTGAGCTAAGGAGGCCAGGGCTCTCGCCACCTCGACACCAGGCCGGTGTTGCGGGCCCGGTGAGGCCATGGTGACAAGCTCGGGCAAGTGTGCCACAGGGCGAGGGCGGCCCCAACCTCTTTTCCCCGGTTTCGGGACGAAACGGCCCGGCGGCGCCGATGGGAGGCGGCCAGGGCGGAATCCCCCGCCACCGAACCCCCGAGGCGTTACCGTTGCCGGCCATGCAGATCCGCCGGGCCACCGCGGCCGACGCCGAGGCCGTGTGCGCCATCTACAACCTGGAGGTGCAGACCTCCACGGTCACCCTCGACATGGTGCCCCGCACGGTCGAGGAGCAGCGGGCCTACCTGGGTCAGCGGTCGGGTGGTCTGGCCGTCGTGGTGGCCGAGCACGAGGGCCGGTTGGCCGGTTTCGCCAGCCTGAGCTTCTACCGCGACCGGCCGGGTTACCGGACCTCGGTGGAGGACTCGATCTATGTGGGCCGGGACTTCCAGGGCCGGGGGGTTGGCGTGGCCCTGCTCGACGAGCTGCTGACGGTGGCCACCAGCCACGGATTCCACGCCGTGTTCGCCCGGATCGTCGGGCCCCAACGACCCAGCGTGGCCCTCCACGAACGCTTCGGGTTCACCCTGGTGGGCGTGGAACGGCAGGTGGGCCGGAAGTTCGGGCGCTGGCACGACGTCGCCCTCATGCAGCGGATGCTGTGACACGCTTCGGGCCCACCCCGAACGGACACGCTTCGGGCCCACCCCGAACGGACACGCTTCGGGCCCACCCCGAAGGGTGGACCCGAAGCTCGACACGTGGGCCGGGTAGGATTCGAACCTACGTAGGCGTAACCGGCGGATTTACAGTCCGCTCCCTTTGGCCACTCGGGCACCGACCCGTGACGTCCAGGCAGCGTATCGTCCCGTGACCGAAGGTGACGCCCCGATTTCGGCCGCTCACCGACCGGGCCCGCGGCGCCCCCTGCCCGCACACCGCTAGGGTCGGGGCATGCCGACGTTCGACGTGGTGTCAGAGATCGACACCCAAGAGATCACCAACGCCGTCGACCAGACCAGGCGCGAGGTCAGCAACCGGTACGACTTCAAGAACACGGACACCTCGGTCGAGTTCGATCCCAAGGCGCTCAGCGTGGTCATCGAGTCGGCCAGCGCCGACCGGGTGGCCGCGGCCCGTCAGGTCCTGGAGGAGAAGCTGGTCAAGCGGAAGGTGTCGCTCCGATCCCTCGACTGGGCCGACCCCGAGGACGCGGCCGGGGGCCGGACCCGCCAGCGGGCCTCGTTCAAGGCCGGGATCTCCTCCGACGTGGCCAAGAAGATCAACACCCACATCAAGAACCTGAAGCTGAAGGGCATCCAGTCCCAGACCCAGGGTGATCAGGTGCGAGTGACCGGCAAGAAGCGGGACGACCTCCAAGCGGTCATCGCCTCACTCCGGGACACCGAGTTCGACGTTCCGCTCCAGTTCGAGAACTTCCGGGACTGAGGGGCCCGGCTCAGCGCCACTCCCCCGACCTCAGCCGCCGGATCCGTTCCTCGGCGCTGGGGTGGCTGGAGAACATCTTGGCCATGCTCACCCGCCGGCCGGCCAGCGGGTTGACGATGTAGTTGCTGGCCTGGGCCGGGTCCACGTGGGAGACGACCTGGTGGGCCGAGCCGTTTAGCTTCTCCAGGGCCCGGGCCAGGGGCTCCCCATCGTTGATGAGCCGGGCCGCCGACCGGTCGGCCTCGTACTCCCGGCTCCGGCTGATGGCCATCTGGATCAGGCCCGCGGCCACCGGGGCCAGCACCATGACGGCGATGGCGGCCAGCGGGTTGCGGTCGTCGTCGTCGCCACGCGAGCCGCCCATGAGGCCGCTCCACATGGCCATGTTGGCCGCGTAGCTGATAGCGGTGGCGATGGCGGCGGCCACCGAGCCGATCAGGATGTCCCGGTTGCGGACGTGCGACAGCTCGTGGGCCAGGACCCCACGGATCTCGTACCACGACAGGGTCTGGAGGAGGCCTTCGGTGACGCACACCGCGGCGTGGTTCGGACCCCGCCCGGTGGCGAAGGCGTTGGGTTGGGGTTCGGGCGACACGTACAGGCGGGGCATGGGCAGGCCGTCGATCTGGGTCAGTTCCTGCATGACCGCGTAGTACTCCGGCAACTGCTCCGGGGTCACCTCCACCGCCCGCGCCGAACGGATGGCCAGCTTGTCGCTGAACCAGTACGAGAACCCGATCATGACCAGGGCGACGACGAGGGCGATCGTGACCCCGGTCCGGCCGAAAAGCGATCCGATCGCCAGGATGATGCCGGCCATGGCGGCCAGCAGGACCGCCGTCTTGAGCCCGTTCTTCACCGATGTACCCCCATGGGGTTCGTCACTCCTGGTCGCTCTCCTGGCCGGCCCGCTCGGCGATCTCGGCCACGACCCCGGGATCGGCCAGGGTGGTGGTGTCGCCCAACGCTCGTCCATCGGCCACGTCACGAAGCAGCCGCCTCATGATTTTACCGGACCGGGTCTTGGGTAGGTCGGGGACGATGATCACGGTCTTCGGGCGGGCGATCTTGCCGAGCTTGTCGCCGACATGGGTGCGGATCTCCTCACCGAGGGCCTCGGACGGCTCGTTCCCGGAGCGCAGGATGACGTAGCCGATGATGGCCTGGCCGGTGAGCTCGTCGGTGCCGCCCACCACAGCCGCCTCGGCCACCGACGGGTGGTCGACCAGGGCCGACTCCACCTCGGTGGTGGAGATCCGGTGTCCGGACACGTTCATGACGTCGTCCACCCGGCCGAGCAGCCACAGGTAGCCGTCCTCGTCCAGCTTGGCCCCGTCGCCGGCGAAGTAGCGGTCCGGAAAGCGGGACCAGTAGGTCTCGCGGTAGCGGTCCGGGTCACCCCAGATGCCCCGCAGCATGGCCGGCCAGGGCCGGGTGATGGTGAGGTAGCCCCCACCCACCGGCACCGGCTTGCCGTCGTCGTCCACTAGTTCGGTGAAGACCCCGGGGATGGGGGCGCAGGCCGAACCGGGCTTCGTGGTGGTGACCCCGGGGAGGGGGGTGACCATGTGGCCGCCGGTCTCGGTCTGCCACCAGGTGTCCACGATGGGGGCGGTACCGCCGCCGATGTTGTCGTGGTACCACATCCAGGCCTCGGGATTGATGGGCTCGCCCACGGTGCCGAGCACCCGGAGGGAGGAGAGGTCGTGGCTGGCCGGCTCCGCGGTACCCCACTTCATGAACATCCGGATGGCGGTGGGCGCCGTGTAGAGCTGGGTGACCCCGTACCGTTCCACGATGTCCCATAGGCGGTCCTTGCCGGGCGTGTCGGGGGTCCCCTCGTACATGACCGAGGTGCACCCGTTGGCCAGGGGCCCGTACACGATGTAGGAGTGGCCGGTCACCCAGCCGACGTCCGCCGCGCACCAGTAGATGTCGGTCTCGGGTTTGAGGTCGAACACCGCCGAGTGGGTGAAGGCCACCTGGGTCATGTACCCGCCGGTGGTGTGCATGATGCCCTTGGGTTTGGCCGTCGTCCCCGAGGTGTAGAGCAGGTAGAGGAGGTGCTCGGACTCCATCGGCTCGGCCGGGCAGTCCGGGGACGAATCGTCCATGACCCGGTGCCACCAGAGGTCCCGGCCCTCGGTCATGTCGGGGGCCAGATCACACCGGTTGACCACGATGACGTGCTCCACCGACGGGGCCCCCGAAGCGAGGGCGGCGTCGACGGTGGGCTTCAGGGGGGACGGCTCGCCCCGCCGATAGCCGCCGTCGGCGGTGATGATCACCTTGGCCTGAGCATCCTCGCAACGGTCGACGATGGCGTCGGCCGAGAAGCCCCCGAAGATGACAGAGTGGGCCACCCCGATGCGGGCACAGGCCAGCATGGCCACCGGCAGCTCGGGGATCATGGGCATGTAGATCGCGGCCCGGTCGCCCTTGGTCAGGCCTAGGCCCTTGAGCACGTTGGCGAACCGTTTGACCTCATCGAGGAGATCGTCGTAGGTGATGGTCCGCTGGTCGCCCGGCTCACCCTCCCAGTGGTAGGCCACCTTGGCGCCCCGCCCGGCCTCAACGTGGCGGTCGAGACAGTTGTAGCTGGCGTTGAGGGTGCCGTCGGCGAACCAGCGGGCGTCGGGAAGGTCCCAGTCGAGGACGGTGGTGAAGTCCTTGTCCCAGGTGAGGAACTCCCGGGCCTGCCGGGCCCAGAAGGCCTCGTAGTCCGCGTCGGCCTCATCGAACAGTGACCGGTCGGACACATTGGCCTGGGCCACAAACCCGGGGGCCGGAGGGAACGTCCGCTCTTCCACCTCGAAGACGCCAATCGCTTCCGACATGTTGTTGCTCCCCTTCGTCGTCGATGCGGGTCGAGCCTAGTGCGCATGGCCCCACCGGCACGAGGTCGGGCCGGATCGCCGGGCCGACGACGGTCAGGGCAGGTCGAACCGGGCCCGCAGGCCGGCGATGAGGGTGGCCACCGACTCCTCGAAGGCGATGTCGGCGGTCAGGTGGGGCCGTTCGGCCACGAAGACCTCGATCTCGGGGGTCAGCTCGGCCGGGTCGATCGCGGGCGGGTCGGTAGATCCGGGGGCCAGGGCCCCTTGGAAGGTCGCGGCGTGGCCGAGGACGAAGGACACGGCCAGGTGGAATACGGCCATGGCGTCGGCCGGGCTGAGCCCGAGGGCCAGGAAGCGGTCGTAGGCCCAGGCCAGGATGGCCAGGGAGGTGGCGCTCCTCCCCGTCCGGTTGGCGAACAGGTCCACCGCGGCCCGGTGGTTGAGTAGTACCTCGCAGTAGGCCCACAGGCTGGCCCGCAGGAGCTGCTCCCAGTCGTCGTCGGGAAGGTCGCCGGGCAGGCTGATCTCGGAGTAGAGCAGGTCGAGCATGGCGTCGAGCAGGTCGGCCTTGGAGTCGACGTAGTGGTAGAGCGACATGGCCTCGACACCCAGCTCGGCGCCGAGCTTGCGCATCGACAGGCCGTCGAGCCCGTGCTCGTCGGTGAGGGCGAGGGCCCGTTCGGCGATCACCCTGCGGGAGAGGGCGACACGGGCCGGGCGACGCGGCCCCTCCGCCGGGTCCCGCGGCGCGTTCGCTTCCTCGTTGGTCGGGCCTGGCGGCATCAGGGTCAACCTATCGGCCCGGGTCCCGCCCCCGGAGCCGATCGTCGTTCAGCCACTCGACGACCAGCCAACCGCCCAGGCCGGCCGGGTCGAGCAGTGCCCCGGCCTCGGTCACCCGGCTACGCATCAGCATGGCCTCCAGGTCCGGCCGGGCCGCCCGCTCGGCCCACACCCGGCGTCCCTCGGCCACCAGCCCGTCGATACCCCAGCGCCGGAGGGCCTCGGCCTGGGTGGCCGAACCGGTGGGTGGGGGCAGCTGGTCGACGGCCAGGTCGGTGGTGACGTCGCACGAACCAGGGGCGACGAACGGGTCGTCGCCCCGCTGGTGGTCCCGGTAGGTCCGCAACCAGCCTCCCCGCTCACCCAGCTCGGCGGTGGTGGCCGCCCCGTAGTCGATGACAAGGACCACGGCGGCCCCCCGTTCGATGGTGTCGGCCACCCAGGCCCGGGCCGCAGCCAGGAGGGGGACGGGCCGCCTCAGCGGCAGGTCATCGGGGGGAACACCGAAGGCGGCGAGGGGGTGGGGCGTCCCAGGGGCGCCGGGCGTCCAGACCGGTTCGGGGCGGCCGTCGACGGTGGCCACGTGTAGCTCGGCCCACCCGTCGGTCTCCCTCCGGACGACCCGGAAGGGCAGGTTGTCGAGCAGTTCGTTGGCGATCACCACCGCGACGCCCAGCTCATCGGGGAGCTCCGCCGTCCTCACCACCCCCCGGGGGGCAGGACCGACCGGGGCCGGGTCGACGGCGACGACGCGCAGGGCCGCCGCGGCCGGGCCCCGGTGGCGGGCCAGGCCGGCGGCCAGGGTGCCCGGCCCGGAGCCGGCGTCGTAGACGGTGAACTCGTCGGGGCGGCCCAGGGCGTCCCACCAGGTGTCGACGGCCCGGCCGAGGACGGTGGCGTACAGGGGCCCCACCTCGGGGCTGGTGATGAAGTCGCGCCGCCGTCCCGCCCCCCGACCCCGGGCGTAGAAGCCTTCGGTCGGGTGGTAGAGGCAGCGTTCGACGTAGGCGTCGAACCGTTCCGGGGCCTCGGTCACCGGGATCCCCGGGGCCGTCGTCAGGAACCGGCCGGGGCCGCGGTCACGGGGTGGCGGCGGCGGCCAGGTTGGCGAAGTCGGTCAGGTCCGGGGCGATGCCGGTCACCCCGGTGGCCAGGGTGACCACGACGGTGATGGCCAGGGCGGCCACCAGGGGGGTGGGGATGGCCATGGGCCGGGTGTCGGTGCCCTCGGGCGGCGGCATGAACCACATCTGCTTGGCCACGTTCAGGTAGTAGAAGGCGGCCACGACCGAGTTGACGGCGAGGACCACGGCCAGGATGGTGCCCAAGCTGGAACCCCCCTCCACCAGGGCGCTGAAGACCTGCCACTTGGCCAGCCAGCCACCGGCCGGCGGGACGCCGGCCAGGGAGAACAGGAACACCGTCATGACCACGGTGAGCCCGGGAGCGTAGGTGAACAGGCCGGCGAAGGAGTCGATCTCGCCGGACCGGGTCCGCCGGGCGGCGGCCAGGACCACCGCGAACGCCCCCAGGTTCATGGCCGCGTAGATGATCAGGTAGGTGACGATGGACGAACGGGCCGATTCCGGGGTGCTCCCGTAGACGGCCAGG
>JBKECK010000047.1:0-2789 GCA_047974625.1 Acidimicrobiales bacterium | reverse complement strand
TGATATTACGGGCACGGTGAATTTGCCTGAGGGTACGGAGATGTGTATGCCGGGTGATAATACGGAGATGCGGGTTGAGTTGATTAATCCGATTGCGATGGATGAGGGGTTGCGGTTCGCGATTCGTGAGGGTGGTCGCACGGTTGGTGCGGGCCGGGTCACGAAGATCCTGAAGTAACCCAGCTCCCCACGACACACAGAGCATCAAGAAGCACGCGAACGGACACGAGCGATGGCATCACGACAGAAGATACGCATCCGCCTGAAGGCCTACGACCACGAGATCGTCGATCAGTCGACGAAGAAGATCGTGGAGACCGTGGCCCGCACCAACGCCGAGTTCCGGGGACCGATCCCGTTGCCGACCGAGACCCATCGGTTCTGCGTCATCCGGTCACCCCACAAGGACAAGGACAGCCGAGAGCATTTCGAGATGCGCATCCACAAGCGCCTGATCGACATCCTCGAGCCCAACCCCAAGACTGTCGATTCGCTCCAACGCCTGGAGCTGCCGGCCGGGGTCGACATCGAGCTCAAGATCCAGGAGGTCTGAGCCCGGAACCGGTGGCATCACCACCGGTCCACAACTCACCGACATGACCCACGGGGTCCGACCGCGACGGCGGCCGGACCCCGTGGCCGCGTTACCGGCCCGGTCGTTCCGTTAGGCTCGGCCGCCACCGGAGACGTTTGGGAGAGGACACGCGTGGAGAGGATCGGACGCTACGAAGTCCTGGCCCGCATGGGGGCCGGCGGCTTCGCCACCGTCTACCGGGCCCGCGACCCGAACCTCGATTCCGAGGTGGCGATCAAGGTCCTCGCCGACAACTGGGCGGCCAACGCCGAGTTCAAGGCCCGCTTCGTCCGGGAGGCCCGACTGCTCCGGCGGATCGACTCCGATCGGGTAATCACGGTCCATGACGTCGGCGAGCTCCCTACCGGCCAGCCGTATTTCGTGATGGCCCTCGCTGACGGGGGCACCCTGGAGCACCGCCTCACCGAGGGGTCACCGGTCACCCCGGGCGACGTCCTCGCCGTCGGCGAGCGATTGGCCGGTTGTATCGGTGCGGTCCACTCCCACGATCTCATCCACCGCGACATCAAGCCCGGCAACCTGATGATCGCCTCCCGCCGGGGCCACCGGGAGGGGGCCACCGCCGCCCTCATCGGCCCCCAGGAACGGTTGGTCCTGGGTGACTTCGGCCTGGCCAAGGACGTGGCGCTGTCCGGTCTGAGCCTCACCATCACCGCGGGCACCGGCGGCTATGCGGCCCCCGAACAGATGGTCGCCACGGGGGCCCCGGACCGCCGGACCGACCTGTACGGGGCCACCGCGGTGATGTACCGCGTGATCACCGGCACGGTCCCGCCTGCCTTCGACGCCACCCACCGTCGGGTCCCCCTGCCCACCGGCACCGCCCTGATGCGCGGGCCGCTGGGTCCGTTCTTCCGGCGCGGCATGGCCTACGACCAGGCCGAGCGCCACCACTCGATCCAGGACTGGTGGCGTGAGCTCGAGGCGGCGGTGGCCGCGGCTACTCCGGAGCCGGCCGTCCCGACGGGCACGACCACCGTCTCCGACCCTCCCCTCCCACTGCGGCTCCGGTCCGGCGGCCCGGAGCCGGTGGACGCCGCGTCGGTGGCGCCGCCCCCGGCGTCGCGGTCGGCCGCCGGCCACACCTTCCCGATCGCCCCCGCTCCGCTCTCGGCCCCCGATTCGGCCGTCGGCCCGACCTCCGGCCCTATCCCGGGCCCGGCCCCGACCTCGGGCCCTATCCCGGGCCCGGCCCCGACCTCGGGCCCTATCCCGGGCCCGGCCCCGACCTCCGGTCCGGTGCCGACAGGGGCGCTGGCGGCCGAGTCGAACCCGGACGGATCGGCGACCGCCGGTCCCCGCCGGCTCGGGGTCCTCGCCGGCGTGGGCGCCCTGGTGCTGGTCATGGTGGTCGGACTGGTCGGCTGGCGCCTCATCGGCGGGGACGGCGACGGCCCCGGGCCCAGGGTGGACGGGCCGGACGAGGTGGTGGCCGGGACCACGGCCGAATACACGGCGTCGTTCAACGGCGCCACCCGATACCGGTGGACCAGCTTCGACGGGACGGTCACCGAAGGGGCCACCTTCCACGTCACCGGCGTGCTCCCCGGAAAAGTCGAGTTCAGCGTGGCCGCCGTGGTCGACGGGGCGCCGGGCGAGGTCACCGAGCGGACCATCTCCATCGTGCCCGCCGAGATCGGCCCGGCGGTGGAGGGGCCGGACGAGGTGGCCGTCGGCGAGCGGGCCGAGTACGTGGCCGTGCTGCCCGACGGGTGGACGAGCCCCCGGTGGCTCCTGCCCTCCGGCGAGCTGCTCACCGGGGACCGGCAGGTCCTCACCCCCGAGCAGTCGGGGCCCGACACCGTGGCCCTGGTGGCCACCAGCCCCGAGGGGGTCGACATCGGGACCACCCGGTCCGTGCGGTTCGTGGCCGCCGGCGGTTAGGGGCCGACCCGGTGAGGTTCACCAAGCCGTTCTGGGCCGGTATCGCGGCGGGGACCACCACTGTCGCCTTCCGGGCCTGGGCCCGGCCGACGGTGGTGGCCGGCCGGCCCTACCGCACCGGCGGGGGACGTATCGAGGTGGAACGGGTCGAGGTGGTCGACCCGGCCACCATCAGCCGGGCCGACGCCCTCCGGGCCGGCCACACCGACCCGGAGGCCGTCCGGGCCGCCCTTCGGCCCGGACCCGACCGCCAGGTGTACCGGGTCGAGTTCCGGCTCCTGCCCGGACCTGACCCCCGGGCCGAACTGGC
>JBKECK010000046.1:0-4201 GCA_047974625.1 Acidimicrobiales bacterium | reverse complement strand
CGTCCCAGTCGTTGTGGGCCAGCTGCAGGTACCGGACCTCGGTGCCGTCCTTGCGTTTGCGTTTCGTCGTCCGCAGGTACATGTATCCAGCACACTACCGGAATCGCCAATCGCTGTCGACTATCAACCCCCAAAGCGTGTATCTAGGCGATTCGGGCACTCAGAGCACCCTCCAACCCTGTGACCAGCACTTTCGCGTCCGCGTGTACCCAGAATCGGCCGTTTGCTGCGGAACCCCGGCGTGGCTGGTGTGGTTGGCGAGGTGGATGACGGACAGGGCTGCGGTCCAGGCGGTGACCATGACTGCGGCGGTGAGGGCGGGTTCGGTCATCAACACGGTCGAGGTGTCGACCACCAGCGCCCGATCGGTCGGCCACGGCTCAGCGGGGTGGCCGAGGACTCGGCCGATGGGGCCGGCGGCGAGGGCGGCGAGGTCGAGGGTGAGGGGCTCGAGCAGGACGTGGGCCCGATCGACAGGCCGCCCGATCGCAGCAGCGAGCAAGTCGGTCTGGTTCGTGAACACCCGGGCCAGATCATCCAGGGCAGCGGTTGGGGGGAGGTGGTTGAGGGCGGTGTCGATGGCAGTCGTTTCCCACCCGGCCAGCGTCCGGCCCCGGCTGATCGCGGTGACGGTGGCAACGAGTTGGGTGCGGCGGGCTTTGGGTTCGTCGACCACCGAGGTGGGGGCGCCGAGTTGTGTGGCGGTGGTGATGGCTTGGCCGGGGTCGAGGAGGTGGAGGCCGCCGGTCCGGTCGACCCGGAGACTGGCCCCGCCGAGCGCGGCTACCAGGGGCCCGTATTCGTTCTTGGCGTCGAAGGGGACGATGACGGAGATGTGTCTTGCGGTGAGGCCGATGGCGAATTTTTTGGCGAGGGCGCTTTTGCCGGTGCCGTTGGCGGCGAGGATCGCGAGCTGCGCGGCTCGTTGCTGGCCGGTGAGGAACGCGGTGTGGGGGTCGTAGCAGACGAGGCGGCCGCTGTTCGGGTCGACTCCGAGCGGCGTCCCCTCCGATGCGGGCGGGTTCGGGGTGCAGAACGGCCACAGCCCGGCGGCGGTCGCGGTGTCGGTGATGGCTTCGCGGGCGGGGTCGACCACCCCCGCCCCACCCAACCGGTTTCGGTGGTGGCGGGTCACTGGTTGAGTCCTTCGGACACGCCGAGGGCTTCGGGGATCGGGACCCCGCCGGGGAGGGTCGCCACCCAGCTGGTCTGGTGCGCACCGTCCATAACCCGGAGATGTGGTGTGAGGGGAGCGACGGCGTTCCGGACCCGTTCGATCGGCCCAGCCGTGTCGGCGCCGGCTGGGAGGGTGAGGGTGAGTGCGAACGCGACCCGGGTCAGGGCGTGGTGGCCGTGGGCGAGGGTGGTGGCGGTCGACGTGGTCTGGTCATCGGCGACCTGGTCCGCGATTTTGGGGCGGCGGTCACCGGTGAACGCGAGGCGGGTGTCGATGGCTCGTTGGATCCGTGCGGTCCATTCCCGGGCCTCGCCGCTCGGCACAGGGCGCAACAACAGCGCCCAGCGGACGGTTTCGGCACCGTCGACCCCACGGGCCAGTCGCTTGTGGACAGCAGTGGTGACCGTCCGGTCAGGGGGTGCGCCCATCGTGAGCGACACCGCATCAACCGGCCCCAACTCGTAGCGGTGCCGGCGCTCGACTGCGGTGACCGGGATCGCGTCAACCAGATCCAACGGCGTGTCGGGGTGTTCGGCGATGGTTTGGCGTCGGTCGGGGTCGTACATCCCGGCCCACAACACGGCCAGGCCTTCCTGTGAGACGGGGGTGGTGGGGCCGGCGCCGGCTTCGGTCAAGGCGGTGCAGAGTCGTTCGACCCGGGCGGGGAGCACATCGCTTGTCAAAGCGGTGCGGGTGCGCCCTGGGGTGGCCCAGGAGACGGTGACCCAGGTCCGGGTCCCGATCCGGCCCGTGCACGCCTCCAGCGTTTCGGCGAGCACCCGCCCGCAGAACCCACCGTCGTCCGAATCGTCGCTGGTGTTCGGATTGTGGTGGGTAGGGGCGGCTTCGGTGACGATCTGGATGGCGGCGAGGTGGGGTTCGTCGGCCATCGCTGCGAGCCACCGTTCCCACGCGTTCACGTGGCCGGTTGTGGTGTCGGGGTCGGCGAGGGTGTCACCGGCTGGCCGGCACTCGATCACCACGCTGACGGTGTTTGAGGCGGGGTGGTGGATCACCGCATACCGGGTCGTGTCGTCGAGTTGATGTTCCGCGATCGACATGTTCGACAGCAGCCCCGGCAACCGGACCCCGGTGACTTGGGTTGACGACGCAGTGAGCCATGGGGGTGCGGTGTGGAGGTTCCGGCCGGTGGCCCGGTGGATGGCCCAGCGGGCTTCGTGGTTGGCGATGGTGATGAGGTTGCGTCCCCATCGGTCTCGGATGGCGAACGGCCCAACCGCCACGGCGGCGACGAGGAGGGTGATGGCGATGTTGCGAGGTTTGTGGTCGGGTGGGATGAAGGCCGCGAAGACAGCGAGCAGCCCGATGACGGCGGCGATGGTTCCTGATTGGCCGAGGCCGTACACGTATTCAGCGTTCGGGTTGTGCCACACCCCCAACCGGCCAGGCCGGCTAGAGGCAGCATCGTCGGATGGGTCGGGGGTGGCCGGGTTGGTGTGGGTGGTCATGGGGTGCTCCGGGCGGAGAGGGCGATGAGGTTGACGAGCGGGGCGGTGGTGATGGCGGCGAGGCACCACCAGGTCGCCGCCCCGACATCAGGCAGCGCGGTGAACGCTTTCCCGACGGCGAGGGCGGCGAGTGGTGGCCACAGCACGTTGGCGGTGATGAGGGCGGTGAGTACGGGGAGGGCGTGCCGGAAGGTGCGGGTGATCGCGACCGCGGCGGCTAACGGCCAGAATGCGATGAGGGCGGCGACGAGGAAGGCTTGGAACTCGAACGCGACGCCGACGAGGGGGACGATGACGGCGGCGACGGCGCCGGTGTAGAGGTTCGCTTCGCTGGTATCGACCCCACCGGTCAACCCGAGATCGATCGCTTCGAGTGTCAGGAATCGGGATGCCTCGATCGCGGTGGTCCCGGCGACGACCCCGAACGTCGAGACCAGCACGTACTTCGTCGACGCCACGGCCGTCCACCCGACCCGTTGCCCCATGCGCCGGCCGGGGGTGATGATCGCGGCGAGGAGGGTGGTGGCGATTACGGCGAACGCGACGTATCCGGCGAGGAGGTGGACGGCGACCTCGAACCCGCCCAGCACGATCGTGGTTGGTTGCCCGATGAGGGCGAGGTCGTCGGCCAGGTCACCGAACACGGTCCCGGCCAGGGCGGCGCCGGCTTCGTTCAGCACGGTGATGGCGGGGCCGACCACGACGTCACCGGCCGCCCCGACCACACCATCAACCGCGTTGTCGATGGTGGAGTCGATGGCTTCTCCGATAGCTCCGCCGGGCTGGCCGGTGTTGTCGGCCATGGCTAGTCACCCGTCCCGAACGGGTTGTAGGTGGTGCCGGGGTCTGCGGGTGCGGTCGGGCCGAGGACCCCGCTGAGGGTGTATACGGCCTGCCACCTGCTGTCCTGGTATTCCATGACGATTTTGGTGACGAACACCGAGCCCTGGTCGCAGTAGTGGAAGATCCAGTACACGGGGGCTGGGTCTGGTTTCGACCACCCGACCAGTTCGCACATGTACCCCAACTCGGCCGGATCAAAGCTGCCTTCGTGGGTGTCGAGCCGGGTTTGACGGCCAGGGGTGTCGACGGCGATCCCGGGGATCTGCTCGGGGGCCAACACATCGATATAGAGGGCGTGAGCGGCGGTGACCGCAGCCCCGAAATCACTGTCCGGCGCGCAATCCACCGGGTCCCCGGGCGGGTTGGTTGGCCACCCCGCGGGGTAGGGGAGCCACACCCCCGACCCGTTCCCACCCCAGAGCCGCATCTCCACCCCAAACCCCCCGGCATCGGTCGGGTCACAACCCGCCGGATCGGACGCGGTCGCCTTCTCGGGGCCGGTGGCTGGGACGTTGGTGGGTTCTTCGCCGGTGGGGTAGGGGACCGTCACCACGGGAGCCGCAGGCACCGTCGTCGTCGACGTGGTCGGGGTGTCGGTGACGTCGGTCTCCGTCGGGGCAGTGGTTGGGTCGTCGTCGGCCACACCCGTAGGGGCGGTGGTGATGGTGGCGAGTTGCTTGCCGGGGTCGGGGTCGTCGTTGCTGGTGATGGT
>JBKECK010000045.1:0-182900 GCA_047974625.1 Acidimicrobiales bacterium | reverse complement strand
TCTGATCACCACCACCGGCTACGACACCTGGGGTGGTCTGCTGATCGCGCCGGCCCTGCTCACCGTGGGCCTGCTGGCCCTCAAGCGCCTGCTCGCCCGTCAGGAACCGGATCCCTGGGTGCGGGGGGCGATCTCCCTGGCCCTGGTGGCCAAACTGGCGGCCGCGTTCGCCCGCTTCTACGCCAACGAGTACCTCCTCGGGCCAGGCGACGCCCTCGGCTACCACCTCCACGGCGCCGCTGTGGCCGCCGAGTTCCGCCAGTTCGTGGTGGGTGGCCCCGCCTACCGGCTCGCCCTTCCCGACCTGTTCGGCACCGAGTTCATCAGGCTGCTCACCGCCGGCCTGTACACCGTGACCGGCCCCACCCGCACCGGCGGGTTCGTGGTGTTCGCCTTCGTCTCGTTCTGGGGCCTCTACCTCTTCTACCGGGCCTTCGTGATCGCCCTGCCCACCGGCGACCGCCGACGCTACGTGGCCTTGGTGTTCTTCCTCCCCTCGATGCTGTTCTGGCCCTCCAGCCTCGGCAAGGAGGCCTGGATGATCACCATGATCGGGCTCGCCTCCTACGGTCTGGCCCGGATCCTGACCAGCCGACCGCTCGGCTACGCCGCCGTCACCGGCGGGGTGGCCGGGATGGTAATGGTCCGCCCCCACATGGCCGCCATCTTCGCCGTCTCCGCCGCGGTCGCTCTCGGCCTGCGCCGTTCCACCGGCGCCGGGGGGATGGCCCGCAGGATGGTGGGTCTCGTGTTCGTGGTCGTCATGGTCGGCCTGGTGATGCGGCAGTTTCAGCTGTTCTTCGGGCTCGACAGCGGTCTCGACGCCGGGGAGGTACTGGCCATGACCACGAGTCGGAGCGCCCAAGGCGGCTCCCGGTTCGAGGCGGTCGACGCCGTGTCGTTGGCCACCCTCCCTTGGGCCGCGGTAACGGTCCTGTTCCGACCGTTCCTCTTCGAGGCCGGCAGCCTGGCCATGCTGGTCAGCGCCCTCGAGGGACTCGTCCTGCTGGTGATATTCGGCCTGGGCGCGGCCCGGCTGGTGCGGCTGCCCGCCGTGGTGTTCCGGCACCCCTACGTCGGCTACGCAGCGGCGTACACCCTGGTCTTCATCGTGGCCTTCTCGGCCATCAGCAACTTCGGCATCCTGGTCCGCCAGCGCACCCAGCTCTACCCCCTGGCCCTGGTGATGGTGACCGCACCGCTCGACGGGTTTCGGCGAGCCCGGAGCCGGACCGAACGGCTAGCCGAGCGGGCCCGGTCAGAACAGCTCGACGGTGCCGAGGTCGAGGGCGAGGCCGCGCCGACCGGGCACGGTGGCCGAGGCCAGGGGCCGCCAGGTGAGCCGGGGGCCGGCGCCCGGCAGGGGGGCCATGCCCTGCCCCAGCGCGGAGGCGGCCGGGCCCGAACCGGCGGCCAGCACCACGTCGGCTCCGGTCTCCGCCATCAGCGCCCCGATCGCCGGCCGTAACCGGCGGCTCGTCGGGGTGACCACCGTGTGCAACAGGCTGAGTTGGCGGAGCCGGCCGCGCCGCCGGAGCCGGAACACGATGAACCCGTCGTCCACGCCCGGCCCCAGCGTCACTAGCCGGCAGGCCAGGGCGGGGAATCCCGTCCGCCACCGGAGATAGTCGACCCCCAACGAGGTGGCCCACCCCCGCGGCGGTCGGGCCGACCGCAGGGCCCGCCCGAGCGGACCGGACGGGGCGAACGCGTCGGCCGGATCGACGCCCACGGTGGTGCGCTCCCCCCACCGCTCGGCGGCCACCCGGGAGCGGACCAGGGCGACCACGGTGGACGGCCCACCGCTCGGACCCAGACGGAGCCGAGCCACCACGGGCACCCGTCCCACCAAGCGCCACCCGAGTTTCAGGTAGCCAGGGCGGCTCCGGTCGTTGGGGGTGTTGAACACCGCCCGGACCCCGGCCGCGGTCAGGTCGTCGACGGCGGCCGTGGTCAGGCGCCGGAAGATCCCCCGGCCCTGGTAGGCGGGCAGGGTGGCGGTGTCGACGGCGCGGACCACCGGCCACGACGTCCCGTCCGGAGCGGTCAACCGCCAGCGCATCATGGCCCGTACCCCGACGATGGGGCGGCCCGGCTCGTCCCCGTCCACCGCCAACCAGATCGGCGACGGCCCGAACGGGTTCTGCTCGTGCTTCCACCGGAAGAACGCCTCGTCGGTGCGGCCACCCGCCCAGCCCAGGGCCTGACCGCACACGGCGATCACCTGGGAGAACTCTTCCGGGGCAGCCCGGCGAACGAGAATACCGATGGCCACAGCCAACCGGATCGCCACTGTGATGTGAAGTCGAACGGGAAATCGTCACCCGGGAAAGTGGCCGTTCCGATTCCAACCACTTGTCACCCGAACTAGGGTACGGGGCAGGAGGGGGCACAGATCTGGCGTGTCGGCGGACGATCAACCCGGCGCCAGCTCCGTGGACATCCCCTCCGGTGGAGGGGGGACCACACATGTCCGAGGCAGGGGGAATCGCTCGTCGACGACGGCAGGCCGTGCACCACGCGGTCCGGTGGGTGGCCCACAGCACAGCCTGGGACCGAGCCGTGGGGATCACCCACCGGATCCGGCACCAGGTGGTGCCCGGGCACCGGTGGCTGATCACGCTGGCCGACCTGATCGCTTGGGGAACCGCCTTCGCCATGACGGTGGTCATCGGCCAGGAGTTCGGTCTGGATCCGGCCGACGGCCCGACCCTGGTCGGCTTCGCCCTACCGGTGCTGGCCGCCCAGGCGCTCGCCGGTAACTGGACCGGCCTCTACGTCGGCCGGTTCCGGGTCGGCGGCGCCGACGAGGCCATGGCCGTGGCTACGGCCTGGACGCTCGTCACCGTCACGGTCACCGTGGTCCAGCTGGCCCTCCCGGCCCGGGCGTCGGTGCCCCTGGCCGCGGTGGCCCTGTGCTCGACCCTGGCCCTGGTGGGCATGGGGTACCTGAGACTGTTGTGGCGGCGGGCCGTGGAATGGGAACTGCGGTGGGGCGGTGATGAGCACGACCGAGAGCCGGTCGTGGTGGTGGGCGCCGCCGAGGCCGGCCACCTGATCGTACGGGCCATGCTCACCGATCCGGGCTGTGCCCTGACCCCGGTGGCCCTCCTCGACGACGACCCCCTGTTCCAGCAGCGCTCGATCATGGGGATCCAGGTGGAGGGGCGCGTCGACGACCTGGTGGCGGTGGCCCGCCGCCACGACGCCCGCCATGTGGTGATCGCCATCCCGTCGGCCTCCTCGGCCCTTATCGGCCGGGTGGTGGACCGGGCCGTCGAGGCCCACCTCGACGTCCGCACCCTGCCCGCCACCAGCGAGCTGGCCGGTCCGGTCACCCTCAGTCAGGTCCGCCCGATCACCGAGAACGACCTCCTCGGCCGGCAGGAGGTACAGGTGGACCTCCTGCAGATCGCGTCGTGCGTGACCGGTAAAAGGGTCCTGGTCACCGGGGCCGGCGGGAGCATCGGTAGTGAACTGTGCCGGCAGCTCCACCGCCTCGGCCCGGCCTGCCTGCTGATGCTCGACCGGGACGAGAGCGGCCTGCATGCCACCCAGCTCTCGATCGAGGGCCGGGCCCTGCTCGACTCACCCTGCATCATCGTGGCCGACATCCGGGACCAGTCCCGGATCCGGTCGGTGTTCGAACGGCACCGCCCCCAGGTCGTGTTCCACGCCGCCGCCCTCAAGCACCTGACCCTGCTGGAGCAACATCCGTGCGAAGCGGTCAAGACCAACGTGTTCGGCACCGCCAACGTGCTCGACGCGGCCCGGGCCGTCGACACCGAGCGGGTGGTCAACATCAGCACCGACAAGGCCGCCGACCCCACCAGTGTGCTCGGGGCCACCAAACGCCTCGCCGAGCTGCTCGCCGCCGACACCGCCCGCCGGGACCGGGGGGTGGTGGTGAACGTCCGGTTCGGCAACGTCCTCGGCAGCCGTGGCTCGGTCCTGCCCACCTTCCTGGCCCAGATCGCCGCCGGAGGGCCCGTCACCGTCACCGACCCGGACGCCACCCGCTACTTCATGACCATCCCCGAGGCGGTACGGCTCGTTCTCCAGGCCGCCGTGATCGGCCGGGACGCCGAAACCCTCATCCTCGACATGGGGGAACCGGTGCGGATCGTCGATCTGGCCCGGCGGCTCATCGCCCACCACGACCCGACGGTCCAGATCGAGTTCACCGGGCTCCGGCCGGGGGAGAAGCTCCACGAGATCCTGATCGGCCGGAGCGAGACCGGCGCCGTGCGGGAACACCCTCGGGTGCTGCACACCCCGTCGGGCGCCACCACCGGGTTGGCCGAACGCCTGGCGTACCTGGTCTCGCGGCCGTTCCCGACCGCGGCCGAGGTGATCGCCGTGGCCGTGGCCCCGGAACCGCCACCGCAGCGTCCGGCCGTGCCCTCGTCGTTGGCCCGGCCCACCGCCTCGGCGGCCGCCGGCTGAGCCGGCCCGCACCCTACCCGGACCTGGGGCCTCGGCCCCGGGCGGCCGAGGTCGTCCTCCCCCCGACGGCCGAGGCCGTCACGACCCCGGAACCCCCCGGGTCATAGCGGCCAGACCCAACCCGGTGGCACCACCGTGGTGGCGGCCATACCGTCGGAGCCGATGGCCTGGCCCGGGCGGGTCAGCGCCAGTCGACGCGCACCCCGACCACGGTTGAGCTCGAACCGACGAGGTCGTCGTCACGGGAAGCGATCGACACCCCGGATACGCCCTCACCCCGGTCGTCGCCCAGACCGACGAACTGGACCCGACTGCCGTCCTCCATCACCAGCTGGTGGCCCGCGTCGGGGCTGATGCCGAGCACGTTCCCCCACAACAGGGCCCGCTTCTCGGGCTCGTCGCTCTGGATCTCCACTCCCAGCAGCGACCCGGCCCGGCCCTCACCCACGGCGGACGACCATTGGCTCCCCGCCCAACCCCACGACTCGGGGGGCATGGCGGTGTCGATCGACAGGATGGCGCCGCCGAGGTCGCCGGGGTGGAAATGGGTGCCGACGATGGTGGCGTCACCGTGGGTGTCCGAGGCCTGCCAGACCTCCCTGATCCCGGCGGCGGCGGCCCGGGCCCGGCAGGCGGCCCGCTCCTCCTCGCCGGCCTGGAGGATCACCATGTAGCCGCCGTCGCCCCGGCGCCGCTCCAGGTACCGACCGGCCGCGGTGTCGGCCTCAACCGGGGAGACGATCTCACAAAACGTGTCGCCCACGGCGAACAGGGCGTTGCGGAGACCGAAGGCACCAACGCCGGGATCGCGGAAACACACCTCCGCCCCGAGGGCTGCGGACATCTGGTCCTCTGCTGTATCCAGGTCCCTGGCCACCCATGCCACCTGCCGCAATCTCATCGGCCAACACCCCCATGTTCGCAACTCGCCATCAGCTGAACTTCGGGGGACAATACCCCCAGGGTCTGCTCTGCTCCAAGGATTCTCTCCGGAACCTCCGGATCGTCCGGCACCGCCGGTCGGCGCCTCGGTCCCGGGGGCCGGTCCGGGACCCGCAGGGCGCCACCCGCATTGGATCGGGACCGACCGCCAACCGGTCGGGAAAGGGGATTACCGCATGACGAACACCCAGCCGGCGACGGGCGCACCGACGACAGCACCGCCGGCCACCCGGCCGGTGAACCTACCCTTCCTGGAGATGCCGCCGGTCGACTACGGGCCCGAAGAGGCGGCCATGGTCGCCTACCGTCAACGGGGCACCCGACGGGCCCTCGCCCTCGACAACCGGGGCCCGTTGCTGGTCGACGACGCCGGCCGGGTCGACCAGGCCATCCTCGACGCCTACGACCGGCACGGGTTCTACGTGTTCGAGGGCGTGCTCGCCGACGACGAGCTCGACGACATCGAAGCCGACGTGGCCCGGCTCATCGACCGGATGCCGGTGCACATCGAGGCCACCGTGGACCGTCTGGGCCGACCCGCCCTCGGGACCGGGCTCAACGGGCGGAACCTGAGCTGGGTCCGGCCCCTGTCCGACCCCCTCGGCGGCACCTCGGCCTCGCACGGTCGCCACCCGGCCAAGATGAACGAGCCGGCCCCGCCCGCCGACGCGCCCGAACACGTCGTCCAGCTGATCCTCGGATCGTTGCAGTTCTCCGAGGCCTGTCTGCGGGTGTACGGGCATCCCGACCTACTGGCCGTGGCCGAGGCCGTAAACGGCCCGGACTTCACCCCCTTCAACGAGGCCCTGTGGATCAAACACCCCCGGCTGGGCGGGTCGGTGGCCTGGCACCAGGACGGCTGGACCCACTGGGACAGCCCCGAGCTCGACGGCCGCACCCACGGTTTCAACTTCATGGCCCAGCTCTACGGATGCGACGCCGAAAACGGCCTGTGGGTGGTCCCCGGTTCCCACCAGGGGGGAAGGCACGACATCGCCGCCATGGTCGCCGCGACCGGGTCCGACCGCCTGCCCGCCGCGGTCCCGGTGGTGTGCGGGCCCGGTGACGTAGCCATCACCAACCGCCAGTGCATCCACGGATCGTTCGCCAACACCAGCGACCGCCCCCGGATCACGGTCAACTTCGGCTTCCATCGACGCCGGTCGGTGCTCGACGTGGAGAGCGGCGGGATCCACAACCCGGTCACCGTCTACGACGCCGACCGCATCAGCCGCCGGTCCGAGGCGATCATGTACGCCATCGACGCCCGAGCGCAGCGCTTCCCCGCCGAGCGCCGCTACCGGTACGCTCCGTTCGCCGGGCGGGAGGACGAGTTCCGGTACGGGCCCGGCGTGCTCGACCGTCTGGCCGACTACAACCTGGGGGACCTCGGGATCTGACCGGGCCCGCTCAGGTGATCGGTTCGTCGTCGTCGATCCGCTCGTCGACGGGGATGAACCGGCGCCGGAGCCAGGTCTGCCAGCGGTGGCCGACCGGTTCGGCCGCATCGGCACCGGTCGGCTCGGTGTAGAGATACAGCCCCACGCCGGCGGCCACCCGGTCACCCCCGGTGTCGAGGGCGGCCACGAAGCCCGTTCCCACGGCGGGGGCGGTCAGCTCGAGGGCGTAGAGTCGGAGGTCGGGGTCGTCGATGGTCTCGACGACGGTGCCCACGAGGGTGGGAGCCTCCGCTCCACTGTCCACCTCCTCACCCGGCTCGGCCTCGGGCGGGAGTTCCATGGCCTCGCACAGGCTGGTCCAGACGTCGGCCCGGGAACCGTTCAGTTCCAGCCAGGCGAGGCCGGCCACGGCGTGACGGCCACCGAATCCGGCCCGGTGGAGGCGGAGGTTGGTGAAGAAAACCCGCCAGCTCCTAGCGGCCGTGAGACGGGCGTCGGTGTCGCCGGGTTCGAAGCCGGACACGGAGAGTCGGACGACCGTCTCGTCGGCCCCCGGCCCGGCGGTCAGGTCCCATTCGTGGCGCACCGAGGCCGCCCCGTTGGTGATCGACGCCCACCCCACCTCGGGTTCCCACCGCTGGATGATGGCCCCGGCGGTGCCGATGGCGCCGCCGAGCTCGTAATCGACGCGGCCGCCGACCCGACCGTCCAGCCGGGTGGGGGCGAACCACGATTCGAGACCGGGGGCGGTGGCCAGGGCGGGCCAGACGTCGGCGACGGAGCCGGGAACGGTGGCGGTCAGCACGACGGGGTCGGCCCCGTTGGTTATGGGGTGGGGTACAACGGCGGGGGACGCGGTACCGGGGGAGGGGGTGCCGTGATCGAGTCCAGAGGTCACGGCGCGAGGTTAGTCATGA
Source organism: Acidimicrobiales bacterium (assembly GCA_047974625.1). Taxonomy (GTDB): domain Bacteria; phylum Actinomycetota; class Acidimicrobiia; order Acidimicrobiales; family SZUA-35; genus CADEDH01. Next base: position 175,195 of record JBKECK010000045.1, on the reverse strand, counting down.
CGACAAGGTGACGCCGTTGTGACGTCGACGACCTGAGCGTGCTAGGACCAGGCCAGGGGAATGGCCATCGGTCCGCGGCCGGTCCGTCCGGACCCGGCCGCCACACCGACCAACGAGGGGGTTTCGACGGTGCTCTCGCCGTACCGAGTTCTGGATCTGACCGACGACCGCGGCCACTTCGCCGGGTTCCTGCTGGCCCAGTTGGGCGCCGACGTGGTGGCCGTCGAGCCACCCGGAGGCCAGCGGGCCCGCCACCTGCCGCCCTTCGCCGGCGACACCCCGGACCCGGAACGGTCGCTCCAGCATTGGGCCTACAACCGGGGGAAGCGGTCGATCGTGCTCGATTCGGGGTCGGCCGAGGGGACGGCCACCCTGACCGCCCTGGCCCGGGGGGCCGACGTCCTCATCGAGTCGGGGGCCATGGACGTGGACCTGGCCGCCCTCCGGGCCGCCAACCCGTCGCTCGTCACCGTCTCCCTCACCCCGTTCGGCCAGGACGGCCCCAAGGCGGACTGGCTGGGCACCGACCTGACCCTCGACGCGGCCAGCGGCCAGATGGCCCTCAACGGCTACCAGGACCGACCCCCGGTTCGCATCTCGGCCCCCCAGGTGTGGGCCAACGCGGCCGCCGAGGCCGCCTGCGCCACCCTATTGGCCCTGACCGACCGGCGCACCACGGGCGCCGGGCAGCACATCGACGTCTCCGCCCAGGAGGCCATGATGCTCACCGCCCAGGGCTGGTTGGCCCCGAGCCTGTGCGACAACCCGCCGGCGCAGCGCAGTGGGGGAGGGCTCGAGCTGTTGGGCATGGTCCGCTTCCGGTTCGTCTACGAGTGCGTCGATGGGCACGTGACCGTCACCTACCTGCCCGGCGTGCTGGTGGGGCCCTTCACCAACCGGCTGCTCCGGTGGGCCTGCGATGAGGGCACCCTCGACGAGGAGCTGGCCGGCCTGGACTGGTCCGATCTGCTGACCGGGCGGGAGCTGTCCGACGTGGCCGACATCGTCGACCGCACCGCCGAGGGCCTGGCCGCCGCCCTGGCCACCAGGACCAAGGACGAGCTTTTCGAGATGGCCCAGCGGGACAAGCTCCTGCTCGTCCCGGTGACCACCCCGGCCGACGTACTGGCCAGCCCCCACTACCGGGCCCGCGGCTTCTGGGACGAGGTCACCATGCCGGGGGTCGGGGAGCCCGTCGCGTTCCCGGGCCCGTGGGCCCACGGCCGACCCCACGGGCTCCGCCGGTTGGGGCGGCCACCCCGCCTGGGCCAGCACACCGAGGAGCTGCTCGACGAGCTGGCCGGTCCCGAGCAGCACCGACCGACGGTCCCGGCCCAGGCCCGCCGGGCCGGCTCCCGACCGCTCGAAGGGGTACGGGTCCTGGACTTCACCTGGGTGTATGCCGGTCCCTTCGCTACCCGCATGCTCGGCTACTACGGGGCCGAGGTCATCCGGTTGGAGTCCGAGACCCGGCCCGACCAGGTCCGCTCCTCGGGCCTGAGCCGGGTTCCGGGCGACGACGGCCCCGAGGCCAGTCAGCAGTGGCACTCCATCAACGCCGACAAGTCCAGCCTCCAGCTCAACCTGAAGGTGCCCGAGGCCCGGTCGGTCGTGTTGGACCTGGCCCGGGTGTCCGACGTGGTCGTCGACGCCTTCTCGCCCGGGGTCCTGGCCCGGGCCGGGCTGGGCCACGCCGATCTGCTCGAGGTCAACCCCCGCCTGATTGCCGTCTCCACCACCCTGTTCGGCCACTCCGGGCCCCTGTCGGCCACCCCCGGGTTCGGGAACATGGGTGCCGCCATGGGCGGCTACTACGAGCTGACCGGTTGGCCGGACCGGCTCCCGGCCGGGCCGTTCCTGGCCTATACCGACGCCACCTCTCCCCGGCTCACCGCCGCCGCCATCCTGGCCGCCCTCGACTGGCGGGACCGTACCGGCGAGGGGATGACCCTCGACTTCTCCCAGGCCGAGGGGGGTATCCACTTCCTCAGTGAGGCCGTCCTCGACCAGGGGGTCAACGGTCACGGCCAGAGCCGGCTCGGGAACGCCGACCGGTGGATGGCCCCTCACGGGGCCTACCGGTGTGGCCCCCCCGACGGGGACCAGTGGATCGCCGTGGCCTGCGCCACCGACGACCAGTGGAGGTCCCTGGCCGAACTGCTGGGGCGGGATGACCTGGCCGGCCTGTCGGCCCCGGAACGGCTCACCCGGCGGGACGAGCTGGACAAGCTCATCTCGGCCTGGACGGCCGGGTCCGACCCGACCGAGCGGCAGCAACGGCTCCAGGACGCCGGGGTGCCCGCCCACCAGGTCCAGAACAGCCCCGAGGTGGTGGCCGACCCCCAGTTGCTGCACCGTGACCACTTCCACCGCCTGCCCCACCCCGTGTACGGGCACACCTGGGCCGAGCAGTACGGCTTCCGGATGTCGCGCAGTGACGGGACCCCACGCCGGGCTGGGCCGACCTGGGGGGAGCACAACTACGAGATCCTCTCCGAGGTGCTCGGCTACGACGGCGACCGGATCGCCGAGCTGGCCATCGCCGGGGTCCTTGAGTAGGCGGAGGCCGGGAGTAGGGGGCCCGGGAGTAGGCGCGGCCAGGAGTAGGCGCGGCCAGGAGTAGGCGCGGCCAGGAGTAGGCGGGGCCCTCAACCGTCGGGGGCGCCGGTCAGGAGGTCACGCAGGACCACGGCCTGGTTGTGCTCGGTGTCCTTCGCCCCGTAGAGAAGGGTGACGACGTCGTGGTCCCGGCAGATCCGCCGGAGCTGGTCGAGGGCCGCTGAGCCGTCGAGTTCGGCGCGGTAGCGCTCCACGAACTCGGGGAACCGCGCCGGGTCGTGGGCGAACCAGCGCCGGAGGGCGTCCGAGGGAGCCACCTCTTTCAACCACTCGTCGAGGTCGGCCCGCTCACGGGAGACGCCCCGGGGCCACAGCCGGTCGACCAGGACCCGGTACCCGTCACCGGCCGCCGGCGCCTCGTAGACCCGCTTCACCCTGACCCCTGGAGCTACCATGTCCCCCATACCAGACCCTCCCATGACCGGGCCGCCCGTTGACCAGACCCTACGCCCCGATGGTCCGGCGCTGTCCACCGCGGCGGGCCCAATTGGTCGGGCCGATGCCTTACGCTTCAATGCCCTTCAATGCCCTTCAATGCCCTTCAATGCCCTTCAATACCCTTCAATACCCTTCGATCATCGGGGGCCGGCGGGCCGGGCCGTCGAATCCCCGCACATCCCGCCCAGCCCCGGCCACGGACCGTCGATCAGGACCCCATGACCACTGCCGACACCAACCCCGTCCCCCGCCTCCGCTACCGGCTCCTGACCGGACCCGACGACGCCGAGTTCTGCGCCCGGATCAGCGCGGCGCTCGACGAGGGCTACACCCTCTACGGCTCGCCGACGATGACCACCCGGGCCGGACAGGTGATCGTGGCCCAGGCCGTGATCCTGCCCGACTGACGGCGACGCCCGGTCCTGGTCCATCACTCGGGTATTTGACACCATACCGTGGACAAGCGTCGCCGAACGTGTAATGGTTCGATACCGTTTGCCGACCGCTCACCGTGAGCGGCCGACCGGACCCAATCCCGGGGGAGGTACACCAACGTGCGATCTTGGCGCGTCCCGTTCCGATTCTTGACCCTACTATCGATCCTCGCGCTGCTCACCGCGGCCTGCGGTGGTGGCGACGACTCGTCCGAAGGTGACGGGGGCTCCGATACCACCACCGCTTCCGGGGAGGGCGATGGTGGCGCCAGCGGCGGCACGCTCCACGGCGCGTACTATGTCGGTGTCAGCCGGTGGGATCCCCACAAGGCCACGTCGAGCTTCGACAACACCCTGTTGTTCATCACCTACGACCGTCTCGTGCACCAGGCCCCCGACGCGTCGGCCGTGCCCGGACTGGCCGAGTCCTGGGAGTTCAACGAGGACGGTTCCGTCCTCACCTTCCACCTGCGTGAGGGCGTGACCTTCCACGACGGCGAGCCCTTCAACGCCGAGGCGGTCAAGGCCAACATCGAGCGGGCCCAGACCGTGGAAGGCTCGGCGGTGACCTCCGAGCTGGCCTTGATCGAGTCGGTCGAGGTCGTGGACGACCTGACCGTCAACATGAACCTGACCGGCCCGGCGGCGTCCCTTCCCCTGATCCTGTCGGACCGTCCTGGGGCGATGATCTCCCCGGCCGCCTTCGACAACCCCGACCTGGACACCAACCCGGTCGGGGCGGGCATGTACACCGTCACCAACTACAGCGAGGGTGCGTCGGTGAGCTACGCGGCCTACCCCGACTACTGGGATCCGGAAGCGGTCAAGCTCGACGGCATCGAGATGCTGATCCAGCCCGACTCCTCCACCCGTCTGTCGGCCATCACCACCGGCCAGATCGACTGGACGTTCGTGGATCAGAACCAGGTGGCCGAGGCCGAGGGCGCCGGGCTGGAGATCCTGCCCACCCTGACCCTGTCGAACCAGCACCTCCAGCTCAACCGCTCCCGCGACTTCTTCGCCAACGCCCAGGTGCGGGAGGCCATGAACCTGGCTATCGACCGTCAGACCATTGTCGACACCCTCCTGTTCGGTCAGGCCGTGCCGGCCGACCAGATCTTCCCCGAGGGGTACTTCGCCTACAGCCCGGACGCGGCCACCTTCGAATACGACCCGGACCGGGCCAAGCAACTGTTGGCCGAGGCCGGTTACCCGAACGGCTTCACCTTCGAGGTCATCACCTCGGCGATCCCGGCCCGGGTGCAGATGGCCGAGGCCCTCCAGGGCCAGCTCGCCCAGGTGGGCATCACGATGAACATCAACCAGGTGCCCGGCGCCCAGATCGGTGACGTGTTCTACGCCCAGGAGCAGTACGACGCCATGTGGGCCTCCTGGGGTGGTCGTCCCGACCCGAGCCAGACCCTGTCCCTGCTCTACACCGCCGGCGGGTTCGCCAACCCGGGTGACCAGACCACCCCGGAGATCGAGGCCGCCATCGCCGCCACCCTGGATGTGCAGAGCGACGCCGATCGTGAGGCGGCCATCCACACCGCCGTCGATCTGGTCACCGCCGACGCCATGGACGTGGTCGTCTTCTACGAGCAGATCGCCTTCGTGCACAGCACCAAGGTGGGCAACCTGGAGCAGTGGTTCTCGGCCAAGCCCGAGTTCCGCGGCGTGACCGTCTCGAGCTAGACGCCGACGGGTCGGGTCGGAGCCCCACGGCTCACGGCCCGACCCGCGGCCCCGGTCGGCTCACGGCCGGAACTGCAGACCCCGGGGACCCAGCCGGTCCGGAGACGACACCTGTCGACGGGCGGTAACCAGCCATTCGCACACCAGCCGGCGGGTCTCGCGGGGATCGACCATCTCCTCCATCTCGAACCGGGACAGGGGACCGAGTGGGCCCCGCACGCTCTCGATCCGGGCCTCCAGTTCCGCTCGCAGGGCGGCCGGGTCCTCGGCCTCGGCCAGCTGCCGCTTGTAGGCGGCCTCGATCCCACCCTCGGGAGGGATGCCGCCCACGTCGGCCGACGGCCACACCACCCGCATGGCCGGCTGGGCCCGCGGGGTGGCGTAGTTGTTGCCCGCCACCCCGAAGCTGCGCCGCATGATGACGGTGAAGATCGGCACCTGGGTCTGGGCGAAGGCCACCATCCACTCACCGCCCTTGCGGATGGTGGCGGCCTCCTCGTGCTCCACACCGACGGCGAACCCGGGGTTGTCGACCAGGTTCAGCACCGGCAGGTGGAACAGGTCGCACAGGTCGAGGTGGCGGGTCAGCTTGTCGCAGCCGTCCGCGGTGAGGGCGCCCCCGTTGACGTGCTGCGAGTCCGAGGCGATCACCCCCATCGGGTGGCCCATGAACCGGACGAAGCCGACCACCTGGTCGGTACCCCACAGGGGCCCGACCTCGAAGAACGAGTCACGGTCGGCGAGTAGTTCGATGACCCGGCGGATGTCGAACGTGGTGGTCCGGTTGCGGGGGATGAGGTGGGCCAGGAGTTCCTCGGCCCGGTCCGGGTGTTCTCCCACCGGCGGGGTGAGCACCGGCGGGGCCTCGTACACGCTGGAGGGCAGGTAGGACAGGAACCGTCGGGTCTGTTCGATTGCATCCTCCTCGGTCTCGGCCAGATTGTCGACCGCACCGTTCCGGCAGTGGATGTGCCAGCCGCCCAGTTCCTCCTTGGTGATGTCGTACCCAACGGCGTGGCTGACCACGGGGGGTCCGGCCACGAACAGCTGGGCGATATCGCGCACCATGACCGAGAAGTGGCCGAGGACGGCCTTGGCCGCCCCGATCCCCACCACACTGCCCATCAGGACGTTGACCACCGGCACGGTGGCCAGCTGGCGGGTGTACTGGGTGGAACCGAGATGACCGGGCAGGAACGAGCCGCCGCCCCCCGACACCCGGGGGCGCCCGGCCTTGATCGCACCCCGGCTCTCCTTGGCCGTGCTCTCCCCATCACTTCGCTGGGCGGGCACCATGGCGGCCACACTGCCCCCGCCCGACGATCCGTCCAGGAGGCGGACCGACGGCAGCCGCAGCTCGGTCGAGAGACGGTCGAGGTAGAGGCTCTTGGCCCCGATGGCCCCGTCGGCGTGGCCGCCCCGTGAGGTGAAGTCGTCGGCACAGACCACCACCGGGCGGGTCTCGATGAGGCCCTGACCACCGACATGGTTGGCGGGGGTGAAGGCCAGGATCGTGCCGTCGTCGTCGTAGGAGGCGAACCCGGCCACGCTCCCGACCTCCCGGAAGCTGCCGTCGTCCAGCAGTTCGTCGATCCGCTCCCGACAGGTCAGCTTGCCCCGGCTGCGTTGCCGGACCACCCCGGGGTCGTCGGATCCGGGCGCCAGCCGCTCCCGGGCCAGACGGTGCAGGTCGGCCACCTGATCCAGGGTGCCGGCCCACGGGGCCGCGGCGGCACCGGTGGCCGGGGTCGCACCGGCGGTCACACCGGGATGGATCACCGCCACCACCGTTCCGGCCGGCACCGCCGCCCCGGGGTCCAGGTCGAGCAGGGCACCGACGGTCCCGTCGCAGGGGGCCGTGAGGTGGGTCTCCATCTTCATGGCGCTCACCACGGCGACGGGGTCGCCGAGGGCGACGGTGTCGCCGGCGACGACGGCCACCGACACCACGGCGGCGTCGGTGGGGCAGACGACGGCCTCGTCGCCGGCGGGGACCACCAGTTCGGGCCACGCGGCGACGGCAGGCCGGGGGCCCGGTCGGCCCGGGGCCAGACCGGGCGCGTGCCGGTCGAGCAGGTCGACGACGGTGCTGGTGGGGGCGGCATCGTCGGGGCGGAGCGGGGTGTCGTCGAGCAGGGTGGTCCGGGCGTCACCGGCCCGCACCGCCGGCTGGTCGACGATGGCCCGGAGCTCGTCGCGGTTGGTGGTCGCGCCCGTGACCTGGAGCTCGTTCAGGGCCCGGCGGGCCCGGTCCAGGGCGGCTTCGAGGCCGGGCCCGGTGGTGATGATCTTGGCCAGGAGGGGATCGAACTGGGGTGGCGGCGTGTACCCGGCGTAGCCGATCGCGTCCACCCGCACCCCCGGCCCGGACGGCTCCTTGTAGGCGGTGAGAGTGCCGGGCCCGGTGACCGACAGGCGGCACTGGACGGCCACCCCGACGGGTGTACCGACCGCGGCCTGGTCGGCCAGACCGAGCTCGGCCAGGGTGGCCCCGCCGGCGATACGGAACTGGGCCTCCACCAGGTCGACACCCAGCACCTGTTCGGTGACGGTGTGCTCCACCTGGATGCGGGGGTTGCACTCGATGAAGTAGGCCGCGCCCTGGTCAGGGTCGACGAGAAACTCGACGGTGGCCGCGTTGACCAGGCCCCCGGCGGCGGCGATGGTCACCGCCCAGCCGAACATGGAGGCCCGGAGATCTGGGTCGAGCCCCCCGGCGGGGGCTATCTCCACCACCTTCTGGTGGCGGCGCTGCACCGAGCAGTCGCGGTCGTACAGGTGCACCACACGGCCGGCGGCGTCGGCCAGGATCTGGACCTCCACGTGGCGGGGGTCCCGAACCAGGTGCTCCACGAACACCGATCCGTCCCCGAAGGCGGCCAGGGCCTCGCTGGAGCACCGCTCGAAGGCCTCGGCCATGCCGGCGGCGTCGGCCACCTCGCGCATGCCGCGGCCGCCGCCTCCGGCGGCCGCCTTGAGCATCACCGGGTAGCCGACGGCCTCGGCAGCGGCCCGGGCCTCGTCCGGGTCGGCGACGGCCTTGTCACTGCCGGGGACAACAGGCACCCCGTGGGTCCGGGCCAGCTCCCGGGCCCGGACCTTGTCGCCGAACAGGGCGATGGCCTCGGCCGAGGGACCCACGAAGGTGATACCCACCTCGGCGCAGCGGCGGGGGAGGGCCGCCTGTTCGGCCAGGAAGCCGTAGCCGGGGTGGAGACCATCGCAGCCGGTGACCACCGCGGCCTCGACCACCGCGTCGACGTCGAGGTAGGCGGCCACGGGTCCGGCCGCCGGGTCCTGGGCCAGCTCCACCGAGGTGGTGGTGTGCCGGACGTGGAGGGATTCCGCGTCGACGGGCGGGTACACGGCCACCGTCTCCGTGCCGAGGCCGGCCGCGGCCCGGGCGATCCGGACCGCGATCTCACCCCGATTGGCGATCAGGACCCGCGCCAGCGGGGCGGACGGACGGGCGGGTGGACCGGGCTCAGTCATGGAGGAACTCCTCGTGGCGTGGGAACGGCCGGGCCACGGCCTCGACCGCCTCGACGGCCGAGACTGTCCCGTCACCACCCGGCGTGTCCAACCCGCGGGGCCGGGCGGCCGACCGCTATCATGAGACCCTGGTTTCCGCTGGTTGGGGTACGTGCCGCTCCTCGACCCCCGGGTTCGCCTCCGGTAGCGGGCCGACCGTCCGTCGTTCAGGCCCCGTCTCCGGTCCTCTCAGGAGCCCTCCCATGTCCCCCACCTTCGCCCAACTGGGCGTGCCCGAAGCGTTGTGCCGGTCCCTCGCCGCCCGCGGGTTCGAGCAGCCCTTTGCCATCCAGGCCGCCACCATCACCGACGCCATGACCGGGCGGGACGTGTGCGGCCAGGCCCCCACGGGTTCGGGCAAGACCCTGGCCTTCGGCCTGCCCCTGCTGGCGGCCGGGGCACGGGGTGAACCCCACCGGCCCCGATCGCTGATCCTGTCACCCACCCGGGAGCTGGCCGACCAGATCGCCGACGAGTTGCGGGCCCTCGAATCGGACCTCCGCATCGGGGTGGTGTACGGCGGGGTCGGCTACGGCGCCCAGGTCAGACAGCTCCGCACCGGGGTGGACCTCCTGGTGGCCTGCCCGGGCCGCCTGGAGGACCTGATCAGCCAGAAGCTGGTGGATCTGGCCGACGTGGACCGGGTGGTGATCGACGAAGCCGACCAGATGGCGGACATGGGGTTCCTGCCCGTGGTACGCCGCCTGCTCGACCGGACGGCGCCCCGCCGCCAGATCGTGCTGTTCTCGGCCACCCTCGATACCGAGGTGGCCGCCCTGACCGACGCCTACCAGCACGACCCGGCCCGGCACCGGGTGGAGGACGACGTCGAGGACACCGTGCCGGCCGAGCACCGGTTCCTCCTGGTCGACCGACCCGACCGGGCCGACGTGGCCGCCCAGGTCATCGACCGGGACTGGCCCGCCGTGGTGTTCTGCCGGACCCGCCACGGCGCCGATCGGATGGCCCGCCAGCTCAACCAGCGGGGGGTCGACGCGGTGGCCCTGCACGGGGGCCACAGCCAGAACAAGCGGACCCGGGCCCTGGAACGGTTCACGGCCGGGCGGGCCCAAGCCCTCGTGGCCACCGACGTCGCCGCCCGCGGCATCCATGTCGACGACGTCGCCCTGGTCGTCCACGCCGACCCGCCCGACGAGGCCAAGGTGTACACCCACCGGTCGGGCCGCACCGCCCGGGCGGGACGGACCGGTCTGGTGGTCAGCCTGGTCGCCCCCAGCCAGGTCGACGAGGTGCGCAGGATGCAGCGCCAGCTCGATCTGGAGCTGCCCATCGAGGCCCTGTCGTCCACCCCCGACAAGACAGGCCGCAACGGCAGGACCGGCCGCAACGACGGCACCGATCAGACCGGCCGCGCCGACGACACAGGCCGCAACGGCAGGACCGGCCGCAACGACAAGACCAACAACGGCCGCGCCGACAACTCCGACAGGACCGGAGGGACCGAGGGCGGTTCCGCCGGTAGCGGGCGATCCGGCTCGCGAGGCGATCAGGCCACCCGGTCGTCCCGCCGCCGATCGGGCGGAACCGGCCAGGCCCGTTCGCGCCGCCCGGGCCCGGGCCGGCCGGCGGGGGAGGGGACGAAACCGGAGAAACCGGGGGCTGGAGCCCCCGAGGGCGCTGGGCCGTCCCGGTCGCGATCGGGTCGGAGCGGGGGCAAGGCCAGGGCGGCGAAGGCCAAACCGGGAACGAAACGATCGGGAAAGCCCCGGCCCCCCAACCGCAAGGCGGGTGGAGGAACCGGGGCCAGGTCAAGCGGTCGGCGTCGGACCCGGGGCCAGGGCTAACACTGAGGGCGCCGGAGCCGGGCCCCGGGGAACGCCCCGGGCGTCGGGCGTCAGGTCATCCGGAACGACGGGTCGTGCTGGCGGATCTCGCGCCGGGCGATCGTCATCTTGTGCACCTCGTCGGGCCCGTCCGCGATTCGCAGGGTCCGCATGTGGGCGTACATGTGGGCCAACGGGGTGAACTGGGTGACCCCGGCGGCCCCGTGGACCTGGATGGCCCGGTCGATCACCTTCAGGGCCATGTTCGGGATGGCCACCTTGATCCCCGAGATCTCCTGGGCGGCCGCCTTGTTACCCACCGTGTCCATCATCTGGGCCACGTGGAGCACGTACTGGCGGGCCTGGTCGATCTCGATGCGGGACTCGGCGATCCAGTCCTGGATGAGGCCGTGCTGGGCCACCAGCTTGCCGAACGTCTCCCGCTGGAGGGCGCGGTCCACCATCAGCCCGAGGGCCCGCTCCGCCACCCCGATGCTGCGCATGCAGTGGTGGATCCGTCCCGGGCCGAGGCGGGCCTGGCTGATGGCGAAGCCCTCGCCCTCCCCACCGAGGATGTGGTCCTCGGGCACCCGTACGTTCTCGTAGACCAGCTCGGGGTGCCCACCCCGATCGTGGTAGCCGAACACGAGCGGATCGCGGCCCACCGTGATCCCCGGGGTGTCCTTGGGAACCACGATCATCGACTGCTGCTGGTGGCGGGCCGCCGTCGGATCGTTCTTGCCCATCACGATCAGGACCTCGCACTCGGGGCGGAGCGCGTTGGACGAGAACCACTTCTTGCCGTTGAGGACGTACTCGTCGCCGTCACGCACGATGCTGAGCTCGATGTTCGAGGCGTCCGAGCTGGCGACGTCCGGCTCAGTCATCGAGAAGGCCGACCGGATCTCACCCTCGAGCAGGGGGGACAGCCACCGGCCCTTGACCCGCTCCGAGGCGTACAGGTTGAGGATCTCCATGTTGCCGGTGTCCGGGGCCGAACAGTTGAGGGCCTCGGAGGCGAACGGCACCTTGCCCAGTTCCTCGGAAATGGGGGAGTAGTCGAGGTTGGACAGTTTCGTCCCCGGGGCCTGGGGGTCGAGGTGGGGGATGAACAGGTTCCACAGGCCCCGCTCCTTGGCCGCGGCCTTGAGCTTGTCCATCATGGCCGGTGTGCCGTTCGGGTCGTCGAGGTTGCTCTGTTCCTCGTAGTACTCCGCCTCGTTGGGGTAGATGAAGTCGTCCATGAACGACTTCACCGCCTCCTGCATTTCCTTACCTTGTTCGGTGTACTCATAGGCCATGGTGGATCTCCCGGGTTGGTCGCTCGACGCCGGAGGGGTGGCGAAACGCTCGGATCGTTGTGTTCGTACTACCACGCCGGCCGCGACCGATCCCAGCCCATGCCGGGTGGACCACGCGGCACCAGTTCCTCGTCGGGGCGCTGGGGTTGACCACCGACTAGCGTCATGGTCGTGAACCAACCAAATCCACTCGATGCCGGCTCCAACGACGACCCCGAGTTCGACCGACAGCGGCAGATCTGGGAGGGGCTGTACGGACCGTCCCGGGCCAACGACATGATCGCCGAGGCAGTCAAGCATCGTTCCGACAACCCCCTCGCCGAGCTGAAGGATCTGTTCAAACGGATCGAGTCCCGCCACGACGATGGTAACGAGGACGACGTCGACGAGGCCGGCACCATGCGGCCGATCTGATCCGCCTACGCCATGACCCTCGACCCGGCCCTCGATCCGGTCCTCGTTCCTCCCCGTCGGACGGCCATGGTGGACGGCGGCCACTGGCGTGACCGCACCCTGGACCAGTGGCTGACCGACGCCGTCACCCGCCGCCCGGACGCGGAGGCGGTGGTGGCCTACCGCCACGACCGGGACGAACCGGTCCGGCTCCGGTACGCGGAACTCGACCTCCTGGTCGACGCGGCCGCCGGTGCCCTGACCGGCCGGGGTGTCGGTCCCGGCGACGTGGTCGCCTACCAGCTACCCAACTGGTGGGAGCTGGTGGTGCTGTCCCTGGCCTGCGCCCGGATCGGGGCCGTGGCCAACCCCCTGATGCCGATCTTCCGTCCTCGGGAACTGAGGTTCATGCTCACCCTGGCCGAGACCTCGGTGTTCATCGTGCCCACCGAGTTCCGGGGTTTCGATCACGCGGCCATGGCCCGCGACCTGGCCGCCTCGGTGGACCACGACCTCACCGTGCTGACCGTCGGCGACCGCGACGACGGGGGCACCAGCTGGTTGACGGAGGGTTCGGCCGGGACCCCGACGCCGGGGTCCCGGTCGGCCGGTCCGCTCGGTCCGGATGACGTGGCCCTGCTCATGTACACCTCGGGGACGACCGGCGAGCCCAAGGGGGTGATGCACACCTCCAACACCCTGCTGGCCGGGGTGTACGCCTTCGCCGAGCGGATGGGCCTCGACGAGGGGTCCGTGGTCCTCGGCGCCTCACCGATGGCCCATCTGACCGGTTACGGCTACCTGCTTGGCCTGCCGTTGGTGTTGGGGGCCACCACCGTCTGCCTGGACCGGTGGGATCCGGTGCGGGCGTTGGGGGTCGTGGCCGCCGAGGGGGTCACCTTCTCGATGGCGTCCAGTCCGTTCGTGGCCGACCTGTGCGCCGCGGCAGAGGGAGGGGCACCGGTGGCGGAGCAGTTCACCCGGTTCGTGTGCGCCGGGGCCCCGATCCCGCCGGTCCTGATCGAACGGGCCCGCCGCGTCCTCGGCCTCACCGTCTGCTCGGCGTGGGGGATGACCGAGAACGGGGCCGCCACCCTCACCGAACCCGACCGGGCCGACGAGAAGTCGGCCACCAGCGACGGGCGGCCCATGCCCGGTATGGAGCTGCGGGTGGTCGGCGCCGCCGGGCCGGGGGGAACGGGCTCGCTCCAGGTCCGCTGTCCCCAACAGTTCGCCGGCTACCTGAAGCGACCGGAGCTCAACGCCACCGACGCCGACGACTGGTTCACCACCGGCGACCTCGCCCATCTCGACGACGAGGGGTACGTCCGCATCGACGGCCGGAGCAAGGACCTGATCATCCGTGGCGGGGAGAACATCCCCGTGGTCGAGGTGGAGAACCTGCTCCACCGGCACCCGGCGGTGGAGGACGTGGCCGTCGTCGGCTACCCGGACGAACGGCTCGGCGAGCGGGCGTGTGCCTTCGTCACCGTCGCCGCCGGCCGCTCCTTCGACCTGACCGAGCTCCGCCGCTACCTGACCGACGAACAGGTGGCCACCCAGTACCATCCCGAGCGGGTGGAGGTGATCGACGCCATGCCCCGGACCCCGAGCGGCAAGATCCAGAAGTTCAGCCTCCGCCGGGACGCCGCCGGATGACCCGGCCGGTGGCCATCACCCGGCGAAACGCGGGTGATACGCCTGGTGGGCCCGTTCCGGGGCCGGTGCGATCGGCCGGCGTGCCCGAGGGGGCCGCGTGGCTTAAGGTACGGTCATCATGGATCCTGATCGGGGACAATCCCCGCTGTACGGGGCGGGGGCCAGGGCACTGCAGGACCGGTTCGACTCCCGCCGGTTGGCCGACCGGCTGTCCGAGGTCACCGTCACCGATGCCCTGTCCGAGCGCGACCGGGAGATGATCGCCCGGCAGTCGGCGCTGTGGCTGGGCACCGTCGACGCCGCCGGCTGGCCGGACGTGTCCTACAAGGGCGGCGCCCCCGGGTTCGTGGTCTGCCCCGACGACACCACCGTCGAGGTCCCCGTCTACGACGGCAACGGCATGTTCCGCTCGACGGGCAACATCGTGGACACCGGCCGGGCCGCCCTGCTGTTCACCGACCCGGGACGGGGTTGGCGCCTCCGAATCCACGGCACCGCCTCGGTCTCGGTCGACGAAGCCGATCTGGCCGGTCGGGTGGGCGCCATCGGGGTCATCGTGGTCCGCCTGAGCCGGGCGTTCCCCAACTGCGGCCGCTACCTCCATCCCGGGGGTGAGATCGGCGACGACACACCCCGCGACGGCCACACCCCGCCCCTGGCCGATTGGAAGCGGTGGTCGGTGGTGCGCGACGCGTTGCCGGTCGACGACCTGGCCCGCCTGGCCGACGAATCGCCGGAGGACCGGTAGTGCCCCGCCAGTTGCCGGAGGCGGCGGCGGCCCGGGTCCGGCCCGTGGTGTGGACGGTGACGGCCGGGGTGCTGGCCCTCGTCCTGGCCGCGGCCGGGGTGGCCAAGCTCACCGGCGACGACACCTTCACCCCCGTGTTCGACGCCCTCGGCTTTCCCGACGCGGTGGCCGGCGGGGTCGGGCTGGTCGAACTGGTGCTGACCGCCGGGGTCCTGTGGCCCCGGACCCGCACCTGGGCCGCCGCCGGGATCGTCGTCCTCATGGTCCTGGCCCTGGGGGCCGGACTGCTGGCCGGGGAGTCCCGCTTCCTGGTCACCAACCTGATGCTGGGCGCGGCCGCCGGAATGATCGTCCGCCACGCCACCGCCCCGTCGCCCACCCCACCACCCGATCGCCGATCCGCCTCACCGACGGATCCACCGACGTCCCCAGTCGAGGAGGTCCCCCGATGACGATGACCGATCAGCAACGACGAGAAGCGGCGGCCGCCCTGGTCAAGGCGGAGGAGACCCGGGAGTGGATCGAACCGGTCACCCTCACCTGGGACGATGCGGAGGTGGCCGACGCCTACGCCATCGGCCAGTACGTGACCGAGGCCAAGGTGGCCGGGGGCCGCACGGTGAAGGGCCACAAGGTGGGGTTGACGTCGAAGGCCATGCGCTCCACCCTCAACGCCACCGAACCCGATTTCGGCACCATCTTCGACAACTGGTTCCTCGACGAGGGCACCCGGGTGTCGATGGCCACCATGAACTCCCCGCGGGTGGAGATCGAGCTGGTCTTCGTGCTCGGCTCCGGTCTGCGGGGCCCGTCGATCAACCCGGTCGACGTGATCCGGGCCACCGAGGTGGTCATGCCCGCCATCGAGGTGGTGGACAGCCGCTTCACCCGGCGGGGCAAACCCGGCGTGGTCGATTCGATCGCCGACGCCGCCTCGTGCGGGTTCATCATGGTGGGCGGCAACCCGACCCCGCTGAGCGAGATCGACGTCCGCCACGTCGGCGGGGCGCTCTACATCAACGGTGAGGTGGAGGAGTCCGGCACGGCGGCGGCCGTGATGGGCAACCCGATCAACGCCGTGGCCTGGCTGGCCCGCAAGCTCGACGAGTTCGGGGTGGGCATGGAGGCCGGACACACCATCCTGTCCGGCTCGTTCATCCGGGCCATCCCGATCGACGTGGGCGACTCGGTGGTGGCCGACTTCGGGCCCCTCGGCCAGATCAGCTTCGGCGTCGTCGAGTGACCGCGCCGGCCCATCACGGGCCCACCCCGTCCGCCGGGGCGGACACCGACCCGACCATCGTCCACCCGTAGGGAGAAGCGTGATGCATGCCATCCAGGCCCGGGCCGCAGGCGGCCCCGACGTCCTCGAACTGGTCGAGCTCGACGACCCGGTCCCGAGGCCGGGAACCATGGTGGTGAAGCTGGCGGCCGCCGGCCTCAACTTCGTCGACACCTACCAGCGCAGCGGCCTCTACCCCATGTCGTACCCGGCGGTGCTCGGCATGGAGGGGGCGGGGACAGTCACCGCGGTGGCCGACGAGGTGACCGGCTTCTCCGTCGGTGACCGGGTGGCCTGGTCCGGCACCCCGGGCTCCTACGCCGAACAGGTCGTGGTCCCGGCCGACGGGGCCGTGACGGTGCCCGACGGGGTCGGCCTGGAGGACGCCGCGGCGGTGATGCTGCAGGGGATGACGGCCCAATTCCTGGTGAGGTCCACCTTCCCCCTCCAGCCGGGGAACCGGTGCCTGATCCACGCCGCCGCCGGCGGGGTCGGGCTGCTGCTGGTCCAGATGGCCAAGATCCTCGGGGCCGAGGTGTTCGCCACGGTTGGGACGGCCGAGAAGGCCGAGCTGGCCACCGGGGCCGGGGCCGATCACGTGATCCGCTATCGCGACGTCGACTTCGGCGACGCCATCGCCGACCTGGCCGGCCCCCGCCCCATCGACGTGGTCTACGACGGGGTCGGGGCGACCACCTTCCGGCGCAGTCTGGACGTGATCCGGCCCCGGGGCATGATGGTCACGTTCGGCAACGCGTCGGGGCCGGTCGAACCGGTCGCCCCGCTGGTCCTGTCCCAGGCCGGGTCGCTGTTCCTGACCCGGCCGACCCTGTACGACCACATCCGCACCCGGGAGGAGCTGGAGCAGCGCTCGGCCGAGGTGTTCCGCTGGATGGACGAGGGTCGCCTGAGCATCCGGATCGGTGACCGGTTCGCCCTGGCCGACACCCGCAAGGCCCACGAGGCCATCGAGGGCCGGGCCACCACCGGGAAGGTGGTCCTGATCCCGTGAGCATCCTCGGCCACCCCGTCCGCCGTCGGGAGGACCCGACCTTCCTCACCGGCGGCAGCCGGTACGTGGCCGACCTCGCCCCGCCGGACGCCGCCCACGTGGTGTTCATCCGGTCCATCGCCGCCCACGCCCGCATCACCGGCGTCGACGTCACCGAGGCCGCGGCCGCCCCCGGCGTCCTGGCCGTGGTGACCGGGGCCGACATCGCCGCCGAGCTGGGCTCGGTACCCCACATCCTGCCCCCGTTCCCCGAGGCGATGCGCCGCCAGTTCCTGGCCACCGACACGGTCCGCTTCGTCGGTGAGGCGGTGGCCGCCGTGATCGCCGAGACCCGGGAGGCGGCGGTCGACGCGGCCGAGCTGGTGGTGGTCACCACCGACAACCTGCCGGTGGTGATCGACCCGGAACGGGCGGCCACCGACGAGGTGCTGCTGTTCCCCGACCACGGCAGCAACGTGCTCAACCGGATGGCCACCGACACCAGCGCGTCGTTCGACGGGTGCGAGGTGGTGGTGTCGGAACGGATCGTCAACCAACGGCTGACCGCGGCCCCCATCGAGGCCCGGGTCGGCCTGGCGTGGTGGAACGACGACGGGCGCCTGGTCCACTACTCCGCGGTGCAGGGGGCCCATCCGACTCGGGACCTCCTGGCCACCATCTACGGGCTGGAGCCGGCGCAGGTCCACGTCGTGGTCCCCGACGTGGGCGGCGGTTTCGGGGCCAAGTCCCGGACCTACGCCGACGAGCTGACCCTGGGGGCCCTGGCCCGGCGGGTCGGGCGGCCCGTGCTCTGGGAGGAGACGAGGTCGGAGAACATCGCCGCCATGCCCCAGGGACGGGGCCAGGTGCAGCGGGCCACGATCGGCGGGGGCCGGGACGGTCGGGTCACCGGCTACCAGCTGGACGTGGTCCAGGACGCGGGCGCCTACCCCCTGATCGGTGGCGTCCTGGCCGGCATGACGATGCGCATGACCACCGGCACCTACGCCCTCGGGAACGTGGGGTTCACCGCCACCACCACGGTTACCAACGCGGTGTCGACCACCGCCTACCGGGGGGCCGGGCGGCCCGAGGCCACGGTGGCCATCGAGCGAATGATGGACCGCTTCGCTCACGAGATCGGCATGGACCCCGTCGAGGTCCGCCGGATCAACCTGGTCCCGGCCTTCACCGAGCCGTACACCACCGCGGTCGGCACCCGCTACGACTCCGGCGACTACGCCAAGGCCCTCGACGCCGTGGTGAAAGCGGCCGGGTACGAGGCGCTCCGAGCCGAGCAGGCGGCCCGCCGGGACGATCCGCACCGGCCCCTGCTGGGGATCGGCGTGTCGTGCTACGTGGAGATCACCGCGGGCGCCCCCGGCTCGGAGTACGGGTCGATCACCGTGCACGCTGACGGCCGGGTCGAGCTCACCACCGGGTGCACCCCGTACGGCCAGGGCCACGACACCACCTGGTCGATGATCGTGGCCGACCGCACCGGCCTGCCCATGGAGGCCGTCGAGGTCATCCACGGCGACACCGACCTGGTGCCCCGCGGCGGCCTCACCGTGGGGTCCCGTTCGGTGCAGATCGGCGGGGCGGCCATCGCGGCCGCGGCCACCGAACTGGTGCGCCTGGCCACCGAACGGGCGGCCGAGCTGCTGGAGGCCGCGCCCGGTGACGTCACCCTCGACCCGTCGTCGGGCCGGTTCCACGTGGTCGGCAGCCCGGCGGTGTCGGTGGGGTGGGGCGAGGTGGCTGCGGCGGGCCCCGGACCGCTGACCGCCACCGACGACCACACCCCGGAGATGCCCACCTTCCCCAGCGGGGCCCACGTGGCCGTGGTGGAGGTCGACCGGGACACCGGCCACACCCGGTTGATCCGGCTGGTGGCCGCCGACGACGCCGGCCGGCTGGTCAACCCGTTGATCGCCCACGGCCAGGTCCACGGGGGTGCCGCCCAGGGAGCCGCCCAGGTGCTCATGGAGGAGATCCGCTACGACGACGACGGCAACCTGGTCACCGGTTCCTTCATGGACTACCCGGTGATCTCCGCCGTGGAGCTGCCCTCGTTCGAGGTGATCGACGTGCAGACCCCGACCTGGGTGAACGAGCTCGGTGCCAAGGGGGTGGGGGAGTCCGGCACCATCGGCGCCCTGCCGGCGGTGTACAACGCCGTCATCGACGCCGTCGCCCACCTGGGGATCCTCCATCTGGAAACCCCGATCACCCCCGAGAAGCTGTGGCGGGCCATGGCCGGGGCGACCAATTCGATCAGCAACGCCTGAGGCACCAAGATGGGCCTCGGTCGCCAGCCGGCGACCGGTCGGACAGCGCACGAGGAGAGCACGCGGATGGACTACGAGCAGATTCTGGTGGAGGACCGGGGGGAGGTCCGGCTGATCACCCTGAACCGGCCCGAGAAGCTCAACGCCTGGACCCGTCGGATGAGCCGGGAGCTGACCGACGCCATCGTCGACGGCAACGGGGACGACCAGATCGGTGCCTTCGTGTTCACCGGGTCGGGCCGGGCGTTCTGCGCCGGGGCCGACATCGGCGGCGAGTTCGCCAAGAACGACGACGAGCCGGCCAAGCCCCCGTCCGACCGGTCCGCCGGCTCCGACGACCCGTCGGACTGGGTGGCCCTATGCCGGGCCTCGAAGCCGATGGTGGCCGCCATCAACGGCCCGTCGGTGGGGGTGGGCCTCACCCTGGTGCTGCCCATGGACCAGCTGATCGCGTCGGACACGGCCAAGTTGTCGGCCCGGTTCGTCCGGATGGGCCTCGTACCGGAGCTCGCCTCCAGCCACTTCCTGGTTCAGCGGTGCGGCTGGGGGGCGGCCAGCGACCTGGCCCTGTCGGGCCGGATGGTGATGGCCGACGAGGCCGGTCGGCTCGGCCTGGTCGACTCGGTGGTCGGGGCCGACGAGCTCCTCGACACCGCCATCGCCACCGCCGCCTCCTACGCCGGCAATCCTCCGTGGGCGGTGCGGACCATCAAGGAGCTGTTGACCCTGAACGGCAGCGAAGGTGACGTGGCCACCGTCCAGCGGCGGGAAATGGAACGGCTCCAGGAGGCCTACCAGACCGCCGAGCACAAGGAGGCGGTGGCCGCCTTCCTGGAGAAGCGGGAACCCCGGTTCCGCTGAGGGCCGGAACCCCCGACGGCACCGACCCCCGGGCGGTCAGGGGCGGGCGAGGATCTCGCCGTGGGGGATCACGAACCAGCCGTCGGGCCGGTCGGCCCAGTCCCGCCAGGCGGCCGAGATCGACTCGAGCTCGGCCCGCTCGGTGAGGCCCCGCTCGAGGGCCAGGTCGGCGACCGAGGACGTGAGGATCCGTTCGGCCCACACCCCGCCCCACCACCGGCGGGCCTCGTCGGTGGCGTAGCACCACACCGAGGCCGACGCCTCCACCGACGCGAAGCCGGCCCGTTGGGCCCAACCCAGCAGGTACCGGCCCGCGTCGGGTTCGGCCCCGTTCCCTCGGGCCACCTCCTGGTACAGGGCCATCCACCGGTCGAGTCGGGGGTCGGCGGGGGCCCAGATCATGCCGGCGTAGTCGGCGTCCCGGGCGGCCACGATCCCCCCGGGGGCGCACACCCGGCGCATCTCGACCAGGGCGGCCACCGGGTCGGTGAGGTGTTGGAGCACCTGGTGGGCGTGGACCACGTCGAAGGCACCGTCGGCGAAGTCGAGCCCGTAGATGTCACCCACCGCGAAGCGGGCGTTGCCCACCCCCTGCTCGTGGGCGTGACGGACCGCTTCGGCCACCACCGCGGGGGCGTTGTCGACGGCGGTCACGTCCGCCACCCGGCCGGCCAGCCCGGCGGTGATGGAGCCGGGTCCACACCCCACGTCGAGCAGCCGTTGCCCGGGCTGCAGGTGGGGTTCCAGGTAGGCGGCCGAGTTCTCGACCGTCCGGGCCTGGTGCGACCGGAGCACACCGGGGCTGTGGCCGTGGGTGTAGACGTCGGCGTGGGGGGATGGTTGGGTGGTCATCGCCGGACCACGCTAGTCCGGCCCGCCCTACCGGCTCCCCACTTTCCGCCGGCTCCCGCCACCCCCGCCGGGTTCCGTTCCCCACCCGCCGTCACCGCGCCCACCGTGGTGACCCGAGTCACCGCGCCCCGCTTGAGGAAATTCGCCCGGTCAGCGGTGAAATAGGACTTCGGGAAGAGGTCGGCGGACATTCACCCTGGTCCCGGGTCCCCTCATCGGCCGACGGGCCGGGTAAGGACTGAATGGCGCGCCCGGCCGCGGGTGACGAATGGTGCACATTTTGACCGCCTGGGTTTGAATCTGGATTCAATCCGAATAGCCAGGAGCCATGATCTCAGCCAGAACGTCGGAGGGCTCACCCCCCTCCAGCATTCGTCGTGCCGCCGAACTCCAGCGTGCTGGGGGCAGAAGATGACCATCCACGAGTCCACCACTCGGCCCCTCGCGGCCGCCGACGGTAGCCGCCGGGTGACCGCCAAGGTCATCAGCGACGCCGACGCCATCTCCGGGGTGACGTCGATGCTCACCGACTATGCCGATCGGGTCCAGCTCCGGGCCGACGAGGGCGACGGGCCGGTCGACGTGGCCGTCCTCGACACCTTCGCCACCGGGGCCACCGCGGTCGCCTCGGCTGCCGACATCATGCAGGCCGGCAAGGCCGACCGGGTGGTCTTCTTCACCTGGAACGTCGCCGCCATCGCCGAGCGGGCCGGAGCCCTGGGCGAGGCCAGCGGAGTGGTCACCAAGTCGGTGACCGCCGGGCAACTGGTCGACGCCATCGAGGCTGTGGCCTCCGGGCAGACCGTCGTGATCGAGGCGGCCACCCGCCGGGCCATGGCCCTGCCCCGCCCCGGCGAACCCCTCTCGGCCAGGGAATCGCAGGTCGCCTCCCTGATGGCCGAGGGCCGCACCAACGCCGAGATCGCCGAGCTCCTGGTGGTCTCGCCCGAGACGGTCAAGACCTACGCCAGCCGGCTGTTCCGCAAGCTGGGGGCCCGCAACCGGACCCAGGTGGCCGCCTGGGTGGCCGACGGCGGCCTCGCCCAGTCCGAACTCTGAGGTAACCAACGGGTCGGATCAGCCGACCGGTGACCGGTTTCAGGCCGGCTCGGGAAATCGAACGCCACGGTCGACGACGCCCGGTCGGCCACTCACGGCGGAGCTCCCAAAATCTACCCATTCCGGGGCGATCGGTCGGTACGACCAGCGGCTACGGTTGGGCTACCCGCCCCAGCCGTACGCCCCACTCCGTCGCCGGCCACGAGGACACCGCTCGTATCGGGGCCCAGTCCATCGCACTGCCACCCGTCAGCACTGCCACCGTCAGCACTGCCACCCGTCGGCACTGCCACCCGTCCCCCGATGCCTGCCGTTCCTCCCCTCACTACCGCGTTCCCCGTTCCGACCTTCTCGACGGCTTCGCCCCGTCCCGACCTCCTGACCGCCGAGCCCATCGCGGGGAGCGGCGACGCCGAGGTGATCGACACCGTCGGACAGGTGATCGACCGTAGCGACAGCACCGATCTCCTGGTGTTCGTCACGATCTTCGTCGGCGCCCTCATCGCCGGCCGGGTGGCCCGCTACATGGTCGGCCATCTCCTGGAGCGGGGCGGCCGCACCGACTCCCTCCTCGGCGACCTCATGGGTCGTCTCTTCGGCTACGTGATCATGGCCTTCGGGACGGTCTACGCCCTGGACGCGATCGGCATCGCCATCGGCCCCCTCCTCGGGGCGCTCGGCGTGATCGGCATCGCCCTCGCCTTCGCCCTCCAGTCCCTGCTCGAGAACTTCGTGGCCGGGGTCCTGCTCCAGGTCCGTCGCCCCTTCAACCGGGGTGACGAGGTCCGGGCCATGGACTTCGAGGGCCAGGTGCTGGGGGTCGACTCCCGGACCCTGTCCATCCGCAGCCTCGACGGGGAGACCGTCCGGCTCCCCAACGCCGAGGTCCTCAAGCACGCCCTGGTCAACCTCTCGCTCCACGGACGGCGGCGCACCACCGTGGAGGTCGGTGTGGCCTACGGCACCGACGTCGCCGAGGCATCCCGGGTCCTGGTGGCCGGGGTGACAAAGGTGGATGGTGTCCTACCGTCCCCGGCGCCGGTCGCCCTGGGGGTACGGTTCGGGCCCTCCGGCATCGATCTCGCCGTAAGGTACTGGCACCAGGCCTCGATCGCCGAGGAGTGGCGGGTCCGTCACCTGGTGGTGGTGGCCATCGCCGAATCCCTGGCCGAGGCGGGCATCACCATCCCGTTCCCCCAGCGGACCGTGCACATCGACCCCGGCCCATCCCGTCCGGAGTAGCCGATGACCCGGCGGCGGGTTCATCCAGGCACCGGGTGGCGCGCCGCCACGACGGCGCCCAGCTCGGCCACCAGGCGACGTTCCCGGTCCAGGATCGGGCCACAGCTGCGGCGAAGTTCGATGACCATCCCGGCGACGACGGTCTCCATCACCTCGTCGTCCGGCTGGGGGTCGACGGGTGGCCCGTCGCCGAGGCCACCGAGCGCGGCCACGGATCCGTCGGGACCGTAGGCGGTGGCCCGGTCGACCCGCAGAAGCCGGGCCGTGGCGTCGACGAAGGCGGCCAGCACATCGCTGGGAGCAGCCACCGCCACCGCCACGGTGGCCGTCACCGCCGCCAGCACCGGGTCGCTGAACCCGACCGCTGTCGGCCGGACGTGCACCAGGTTCAGCCCGTCCACCTCCCCCCACTCCCGCTGCAGCAGGTCGACGGTGAGATCCGGGGGCATGATCACGATGAGGTCGTCGACGGCCCGGCCGGCCACCCGTTCCACCACGTCCACGCCCACCAGGTCGGCCCCCACGGCACCGATCCGGCTGGCCACCGCGCCCAGGGCACCGGGACGATCGGCCAGACCGACCCGGATCGCCACCCACCGTTGGAGGTCACCACCGGTGGTCTGTTCACACGACGCGGCGGCCTTCATGGTCGCTGAGCGTAATCGCCGACCGTTTCGGGCAAGAGTCCGGCGTGTGAACAGCGGTCCTCCCGCCCCCCATCGGTGGACGGTTGCCCCGGCCCGGACCGGCATCTCGGCCGACGATTTGCCTCCCCGGCCCGGGCGCGGAACCATCGCCGGATGCTCGATTTCGAACTCAGCCCCGAACTGGAGGATCTCCGGCAACGGGCCCGCACGGTGGCCACCGACGGGGTCGCCCGGTACGGGCGTTTCAACGACTCGTGGATCAACGGCTTCTCGAAGGAGTTCGCCCGGATCATGTCCCGCGAGGGCTGGATCGGGATGGGCTGGCCCGAGGAGTTCGGGGGCCGGAACCGACCCCCGATCGAGCGGCTCGTGGTGGCCGAGGAGATGATCTCGGCCGGCGCCCCGATCGCGGCGATGTGGTTCGCCGACCGGCAGATGGGCCCCACCCTGATCAGCTACGGCACCCCGGACCAGCGGGCCGAGTACCTACCGGCCATGCTGGCCGGCGAGACGACCTGGTGCATCGGGATGTCGGAACCCGACTCCGGTTCCGACCTGGCTTCGCTGGTCACCTCGGCCCAACGCGACGGCGACGAATTCGTGGTCAACGGCCAGAAGATCTGGACCAGCTTCGGCGACGTGGCCGACTATGTCTATCTGATCTGCCGTACCTCCAAGGACGGCCCACCCCACAAGGGCATCTCCGAGATCATCGTGCCCATGGACAGTCCGGGGATCGAGGTCCGGCCCATCACCGACATGATCCGCAACCGCCACTTCTGCGAGGTCTACTTCACCGACGTCCGGGTGCCGGTGGAGAACCTGGTCGGGGTGGAAGGCGATGCGTTCAAGCAGACGATGCGCCAGCTCGAACACGAGCGGGGTGGCATCGACCGGCTCATGTCCAACCGGGCCCTGTACGACCTGGCCGTCGACCGGGCCGACACGTCCGATCCGCTGGTCCGCCAGACCATCGCCGAGCTGGAGACCGGTTACCGGATCGGACGGCTGCTGGTCTACCGCGAGGTCCTCAAGCAGGCACCGGCCGGATTCAGCGCGGCCACCAAGTGCTTCTGCACCGAGCACGAGATCCGGGTGGCCGACTTCGTCATGTCGGTGCTCGGACCCGACGCCACGGTCTGGTCGATCCCGCCGGGCGATGACGGCACCGAACCCGACCCCGGCGACCCGGTCCGGGGCCTGCTGTACGCCCCGGCCTACACCATCATGGGTGGCACCTCGAACGTGATGCGCAACATCCTCGGCGAACGGGTCCTGGGCCTGCCCCGCGAACCGCGCTGAGCCACCCCGGTCAGCCCACCGGGGTGGACTGGTAGCACCAGCAGCGCCACGAACCCCCGGAGCGGATCCACACCGTGCAGTACCGCGAGTCCAGGTCGGCTTCGCGGCTGCCGCCGACGATCACCAGGAACCGGGCCCGCCCGGTCACCACCGCGGTGTCGTCGACGACGGTGATCTCGACGTCGGTGCGGTCCTCGGAGCGGTAGTCGAAGGTGCCGTCCGCGATGGCCTTGAGGTAGGACGCCTTGGTGTCCACCAGGCCGTTGGAGTGGGTATACCGCAGGCCGTCGCCATACAGCTCGTCGAGCGCCTCGAGGTCGGCGGCGATCTGGGCATCCCAGCGGCGCTGTTCCAGTCCGGTGATGGTGGCCTGGTCGCCGGTGGTGGTGGTTTGGTCGGTCATCCGCCCGAATCTAGGCTTGGATCATGCGTTCGACCAGCGAGGCCCCCACGGTGCCGGCCGTAACCGTCGAGCCGATGACGGCCAGCACCGGGGCCGTCATCGGCGGGGTCGATCTGGCCCGGCCCCTCACCGACGACGTCATGGCCGTGGTCACCGAGACGTTCCTGCGCTTCCACGTGGTGTTCTTCCGGAACCAGGAGCTCACCCCGGACCAGCAGATCGCCTTCGCCCGGAACTTCGGGGAGCTCGGCGCGCACCCGTACGTGGAGGCCATGCCCGGGCACCCCGAGGTGTTGGAGATCGTCACCGAACCGGACGATCGGGTGAACTTCGGCGGCGGCTGGCACACCGACGTGACCTTCCTCCCCGAGCCGGACCTCGGTTCGGTCCTGTACGGCATAGAGATCCCCCCGGTGGGCGGCGACACCCTGTTCGCCGATCAGCACGCCGCCTACGACGCCCTGTCCGACGGCATGAAGGACCTCCTCGACGGGCTCCAGGCCCGGCACTCGGCCCGCCTCCAGTACGGGGGCGGGGGCTACTCCCAGCGCTCGCGGTCCATGGCCACCCGTGGGGAGGACGACGCGGCGGCCCGGGAGGTCGTCCACCCGGTGGTGCGCACCCATCCGGTCACCGGGCAGCGGGCCCTGTACGTCAACCCGGGTTTCACCCTCGGCATCGTCGGTCTGCACCGCAAGGAGTCCGACACCCTCCTCGAGTTCCTGTTCCGGCACTCGGTGGAGGAGCGGTTCACCTGCCGGTTCCGGTGGCAGCCGGGGTCGGTGGCCATGTGGGACAACCGGTCCGTTCAGCACTACGCCCTGTACGACTACCGCGGTCACCGCCGGCGGATGCGTCGGGTCACCATCCGGGGCGACCGCCCCCGCTGACCGCGCCAGGGCCCACCCAGGGACGGGGACCGGCGATCCCCCGGGTGCGGTCAGCCGGCGGCCAGGCGCCGTCCCGCCCCGGACCGCAGGGCCTGACTCTCCTCGGGGTCGGCCGCCATGGCGGCGAGGGCGACTCCGACGGGGGCGGCGGGGTCGACCGAGGCGGTGTCCGGCAGGTGTACCAGAGCCCGCTGACGGACGATCGGATCGTCGTCGGCCAGGAGGGTGGCGAACACGGGCTCGGAACGGGGCCACAGGTCGGCGGCGCGGAGCATGACCGCCATCGACGTGGCCGCGTCGACGTCCCGGCCGGCCCCCAGGGGGGTGATCACGGCGAGGAACCGGTCCTGCTCGGCGGGTTGGTCGAGCGACAGGTAGTAAAGGGCGTCGATCGACTCCGCGGGACAGTCGGGGCCGAGGGCGGCCACGTGGTCGGCCAGGGCGGCGAACACCTCGGGGTCGTCGTCGAAGCCGGCTACCTTCCCGTAGGTCCAGGTCTCGGCGGCCTCGCCGACCGGCTGGCTCTGCAGGGCGACCAGAAGATCGGCGCGTTCGTCGTCGCGGCCACTGACGACAAGGCCGAGGGCGACGACGACGATCGCGCTCACCGTCACCACGACGGCTCGGAACAGGATCATCGACATGATTGTGCCCCAACCACGACGCATCGCGCGGCCATGGGGGCCGACCAATCCGTCATCATCCCCTGGAAGGGGGTCACGATCAGACCGGCACCGGCCAGGGGACAACCGGCCCCGGCCCGATCCGGCCGACCCGACCGGGTCGGTTCTAGGGTGACCGCCATGGCGATCATTGGTGAATACGAGCCCAGCCCGACCCGCTGGGTGGCCGAACAGGTGGAGCGGTACGAGGCTTCGGGGGGTTCGGAGGCCAACACCCTGTTGGACACGGGCATCCCGATCATCCTGATGACCACCATCGGCCACCGCAGCGGCAAGGTCCGCAAGGTGCCGGTGATGCGGGTGGAGCACGACGGCGCCTACGCCATCGTAGCCTCCAAGGGTGGCGCCCCCGATCATCCCGGCTGGTACCACAACCTGCAGGCCAATCAGGACGTGATGATCCAGGACGGGGCCGTCCCCTTCGACGCCACCGTGAGCCTGGTGGCCGGGGAGGAGCGGGACCGGTGGTGGGCCCGGGCGGTGGAGGCATTCCCGCCCTACGCTGAGTACCAGGCCGCCACCGACCGCGAGATCCCGGTGTTCGTAGCTCGGGGCGAAGCCGACGGCAGCGGCGACGACAGGTAGGTCAGGCCGGTTTCCCGCCGGCCTCCAACCACCGCTCCCGGGCCTTGCGGTGGGATCGGACCCCGGTGCCGAACAGGCCGCCGGTTCGCACCTTCTTCACCGCGTCCTCCAGGGCGGCGAGGCGGCTCTCGACGTCGTCGGTGGGCCCCGCGGTCCGCACCCGTTCGAACGCGACGAAGACGTCACCCATAGCCTTGTGGTAGTCGTCGAAGGTCTCGTCCAGCTGGCGACGAAGGCTGTCGAGGTTGTCGCTGGCGTTGTCGTCGGTCACCGGACCGATCCTACTTGGGGGTGGCCATCACCGATCCCCCGCCATGGGCCTAGTACGGTGACCCACCGTGTTGGGATCAGCCCCTCGTGAGTCCCGCCGTACCGGCCCCCACGGCGACACCGTCGGCAAGGTGCTGCCGGCGGCGCGGCGCGTCCTCGCCGTCGAGGGGCCGGCCGCCCTCACCCCCAGCCGTCTCCACCAGGAGACCGGGGTGTCCCGGGCCACCATCTACCGGCACTGGCCCTCACCCGACGACCTCCTGGCCGAGGTCCTCGACGCCACCCCGGGAGGTGGGACACAGGCCGCCACCACGGGAACCGACCCCCTGGGCGACGCCCTGGTGGCGGTGGCGGCGATGCTGCACCAGCCCCAGACGGCGGCCCTGCTGACCTCCGGGCTCGAACGGGCCCGGTTCTCCGAACCGGTGGCTGCGGCCACCCACCGGTTCCTCGACCGGATGGTGGCGCCGGTGGCCGCGGCCACCGACGGGGGCGGCCAGCCCCCTCCCACCGTGCGCCGCCGTATGGCCGATCTCGTCGGCCCCCTCCTGTTCGACGCCCTCGTCGGCGAGACCCGACCGGCCGAGGCCGTCCGGGAGCTGGGGGCCCGGACCACGGAGCCCGGCTACTCGAACAGCTCGGCCGCGGCCAGTTCGGCGATCCGGTCGGTGTCGTAGCCCAGGAGGTCGGTGAGGACCTCGAAGGTGTGCTCACCGAAGGTCGGTCCGCCGTGGATCACCCGCAGCGGGGTCCGGGACAACCGGAACCGGGGGCCCTCTACCACCGTGGTCCCCTGCTTGGCGTGGGGCACCTCGACGAAATGGTCCCGGTGGGCGAGCTGGGGATCGGCGATCAGCTTGTCGGAGTTGTTCACCGCGTGGGCGGGCACCCCGAGGCCCTGCAGGTGGTGCATCACGGCGTCGTCGTCCTGGTCCGCGGTCCAGGCGGCCAGCAGGTCGTCGAGTTCGTCGTGGCGGGCGTGCCGCTCGGCCGTGGTCAGCCCGGCCAGGTCCGGTCGGTCGAGCGCCCCGGCCAGGGCGGCCCACTGGCGGTCGTCGGTGCAGGCCACGGCTACCCAACGGTCGGTGCCGGCGCACCGGTAGGAGCCGTGGGGTGCGAACACCGGGTCCCGGTTGCCGTCCCGCTCCCAGATCCGGCCGTTGACCGAGTACTCCAGGAGGGCCGGCGCCATCAGGTGGAGGGCGGCCTCGGCTTGGGCCAGGTCGATGTACTGGCCCTGGCCGGTGACCCGGCGGTGCTCGAGGGCGGCCATGACGGCGGCCACCAGCCACCGGGGCGAGGTGTAGTCGGTGTAGGCCGAGAAGGGCCCCGACGGCGGCCGGTCCACCCAGCCCACGGGGTAGAAGAACCCGGAGATGGCCGCCGCCATGGTGCCGAACCCGGCCAGGTGGGAGAGGGGTCCGGTCTGCCCCATGAGACAGCTCGACGCCATGATGACGTCGGGCCGACGGGCCAGGACGGCCGCGTGGTCCAGACCCCACGCCGTCATGGCCTTGGGGGAGAACGACTCGAGCACCACGTCGGCCCAGTCGATGAGATCCCACACCACGTCGAGCGCCCCGGGCCGGGACATGTCCAGGGCCAGGCCCTGCTTGCCTGCGTTCATGTTGTTCCAGATGCCGGAGTTCTCGGGGTCCACCACGTCATCCCGGAACGGAGCCAGGGTCCGGATGGCGTCGAGCTTGTTGACCGACTCGACCCGCACCACGGTGGCCCCGGCGTCGGCCAGGACCCGGGAGGCGGCCGGGCCAGCCATGGCCCACATCAGGTCGAGGATCTTCACCCCGGCCAGGGGCCGGTCGTCGCCGTCGGGCGGGTCGTCGGCGTTGGGCCGGTCGTCGGAACGGCGAGCCACGGCCGGTTGGCGGGGCGGGGCGGACAGGACGGCGTCGGTGTCGGCCCCGAGCCGAGGCGGCGGGCCCAGGGGGCTGAGCGGGGCGGCGGAGAACCTGGCCATCGGCCCGGGGAACCGGACCGCGCCGTGGCCGGGAATAGTCACGTCCTCCCAGTAGGCCCGGTCCGCGAGCTGCTCACCGTCGACGACCTCGGCCGTGGTGGTGATCGGGGTGATCAGGACCCGGCGGGTTAGGGCCGCGTCGAGCAGTTCCGCCTTGGTCTTACCGGCGAAGAACCGGGTCAGGATGTCCTTGATCCGGTTGTACTCCTCGATGGGCTCCCGCCCGTCGAGGAGCATGGCCGCGTACTCGACCCAGTCCTTGTTGCGGGTCGCCTCGTCGCAGTAGCCCTCCTCGTACACCCACTGCATCAGCCGGTCGGTGAAGTGGGCGAAGCCCAAGCCGAACAGGAAGCTGACCGAGGCGTAGCCGTCCTGGCACGGCCACATGAGCTGGATGTCGATGCCCTGGAGGCTGGCACCCCCGGCAATCCGCTGGGTGAGGGTGGCCGACAGGGGGGCGGCGAGCGACATGGACTGGGTGCACTGGTTCATCGACTGCTGGGCCGAGCAGTCGATGTGCTGGCCGAGACCGGACCGGGTCTGCCGTTCCCACAGGGCGATCAGGGCCGCACCGGCCGCCTCGGAGGCCGCGTTGTGCCACGCCTGGGGCATCGTGCCGCCGGCCCGGAGCGGGGACCGGTCGGCGTCGCCGGTCAGGGCCATGTTCCCGGCCGAGGCCTGGATCACGATGTCGGCGGCGGCCCAACCGGCCTTGGGCCCGTCCTCGCCGAACGCGGTGATGCTGGTGTGGATCAGGGCCGGGTTGCGGCGGGCCATGACCTCGTGGCCCAGACCCAGGGCCTCGAGACGGCCCGGTGCGAACGACTCGAACACCATGTCGGCCCCGGCCACCAGGTCGAGCAGGGCCGCCCGGCCGTCGACGGTGTCCAGGTCGAGCACCACGCTCTTCTTGCCCCGGTTGTAGGCCCAGTGGTGGAACGACCGTTCCCCGTCGTCGACGTCACCGGCGAACGGACCCAACCGGCGGGCGGGAGAACCCCCCGGGGGTTCGATGGCGATGACCTCGGCCCCGAGCTGGGCCAGGATGGCCCCGGCCAGGTGGCCGCGCTCGTCGCACAGATCGATGACCCGGTAGTCGGACAGCATCGGAGACCTCCCCCGGCCGTGGGACCCGTCACCCTCGTGGCGCACCCGGGCCCCGGTGCTCTCGACGGTCGCCGCCCCAGGCTTGTGACGTCCGTCGCTCTGGGGCCATCACAGTCGGCGGAGCGATGCCGGTCAAAACGCCGCGGCCACCACCGTATTGATGGCCGCCACCACCGCCTCGGGGTGCTTGACGTGCACCAGGTGGCCGGCGTCGGGCACGACCACCCGTTCCCGCACGTCGAGGTACCGGTCGAACACATCGGCCGAGGCCAGGAACCGCCGGTCGTTGGCCCCGACGACGGTGACCACGGGCACCCCGATGCCGGGGAGACCGTCGATGACCATGGCGTCGACGTGCACCGTGGTCTCCTCCTGGCCGTCCGGGATGTCCACCTTCTTCGCCATCTCAAGCACGGCGGTGTTCCACTGCTCCCGACTGTCGTCGCTGCGGAAGCCGGGGCCGGAGGCCACCAGCACGAGCCCGGAGACCCGCTCGGGCCGGGTAATGGCGTAGGCCAGGGACAGGTACCCGCCGAGGGAGTGACCGACGAGGACGGCGGGAGGACCAACGGCCAGGGTCACCACCCGGTCGAGGTCGTCGAGGAGGGCGTCCCGGCCGTAGTTGCCCCGGCCGGCCTCGCCCGACCGGCCGTGGCCCCGGAGGTCCCAGGAAGCGCTCCGGACCGACCCCCGCAGGCCCTCCACCACTCCGGACCAGTCGTCGCCGGAGTTGAGCCAGCCGTGGGTCATCACCACCGGGGTACCCTCGCCGGCCAGTTCTACGTGGAGCTCGACGTCGTCATTGCCGCTGCTGGTGGTCATCCGGGGGCTCCTGGCTGGTGGGTGGAATCGGCCGCGACGGTACCGGCCCGCTAACGACGGGCTCAACCCGGTGGTGCCGCCGCCAGTGCTGTCGGTCATGGTCCTGGCGGGGCCGGAAGGGACCCGCGATCATCGCTCCATGAGCCACGCGCCGTCCACGATGATCGTCTCCCCCGGGTTTGAGCGTCTGGCCCAGAAGGCCCGCTCGGTCCTGGAGAACGCGGGGGGAGGTGGGCTGTGCGTCTACCACCGCGGCGTCCCGGTCGTGGACCTGTGGGCCGGGGTCAGCGATCCGGCCACCGGGACCCCGTGGAGGGCGGAGACGATGGCGATGTCGTTCTCCACCACGAAGGGGATCGCCTCGGCCTGCGTGCACATGCTCGCCGAGCGCAACCTGATCGACCTCGACGCCCGGGTGGGGGAGTACTGGCCCGAGTTCGCCGTCAACGGCAAGGAGGCCACGACGGTCCGCAACGTCCTCGCCATGGAGGCCGGCCTGTACGACATCCGGCACCTGATCGACAACCCGTGGCTGATGCTCGACCACGACGAGATGGCCCGACGGTTGGCCGCCGCGGCACCGGCCCATCCTCCGGGCGTCGCCAACGGCTACCACGCGCTCACCTACGGCTGGCTGGTGGGAGAGTTGGTGCGCCGCCAGGCGGGGACGACGCTCGGCCAGTTCGTGCAGGCCGAGATCACCGAACCCCTTGGCCTCGACGGGTGTTACGTGGGCACGCCGGACCACGAGCTGGCCCGGGTCGCCGCCCTCCCGACCCAGCAACCGGAACGGGCCTGGATGCGGCGTCTGGCCCGGTGGGTCGGCCCGGCGACCACCCGGCTCGGTTTCAGCCCGGCCCGCACCGCGTCCGCCTTCTTCGCCCGCGACGGGGGTCAGGTGATCGGCTCCCGGGAGTTCCTCCGGCCCGAGATCCCGGCCGCAAACGGGGTGTTCACCGCCCGGTCCCTGGCCCGGATCTACGCCGCGTTGGGTAGCAGCACCGGCGTCGACGGTGTCCGGCTCTGGTCGTCGACCACCCGGGACGTGGCCCGGGCGGTGCAGAACTCCCGGCGGGACCTGGTGATCCCGGTGCGGATGGACTGGCGGGCCGGCTTCCACCGCCTGTTCCCGATGCGCCGGACCCCTCAGGGGGCGTTCGGGTTCTTCGGGGCCTTCGGGTCGGGTGGGTTCGCCGTCCCCGAGCTGTCCCTGGCCGTCGGCCTCGTCTGCCAGGAGGGGAAACGCCTCCCCCTGAACGCGCTGGTCCCCCCGATCCTCAAGACCGTCGACCGCCTCGGCCCCTGACCGCAGCCCCGGACCGCCGACCCACTCGGCGCTTCGGCCGGGCCCCGGTCCACGGGCCGGTCGGGCCCGCCGGCCCGATCCGACTTGCCCGGGTGGTGCGGGTTGGCCTATTCCACCACGCATGACCGACTCCCAATCGTCTGGGGACGCCCCCAGGTTCACCACCATCTCGGCCACCGTCGATGGCGCCATCGGCCGGCTGACCCTCGAGCGCCCGGAGAAGCTCAACCCGCTCGGGGTCGAGACCCTGGAGGAACTGGCCGAGGCAGCCCGCTGGTTCGACCGCCACCCCGAGCTGAAGGTGGTGGTGGTGTCCGGGGCCGGCCGGGCCTTCTCGGCCGGGGCCGACATCGGCTCGTTCGGCGGTGACGGGGCGCGGGGCATCGACCGTCGCTCGGGGACTGACGCCGGCCGTCGGATGGCCGAGGCGTTGGAGTCCATGGACGCCATAAGCATCGCCGCCATCCGGGGGTGGTGTGTGGGCGGCGGCCTGGTCCTGGCCGCGGCGTGCGACCTCCGGGTGGCCTCCGACAACGCCCGATTCTCCATCCCCGAGGTCGACCTGGGCCTTCCCCTGGCCTGGGGCGGCATCCCCCGGCTGGTCCGGGAGATCGGCCCCGCCATCACCAAGGAGCTGGTCCTCACCTGCCGGCCCTTCGGTGCGGACGAGGCCCGCCAGTTGAACTTCCTCAACCGGGTGGTCCCCGACGATCAGCTGGAGGCGACCGCGGATGAGCTGGCCACCACCCTGGCCGCCAAGTCGGACTTCGCCATCAAGGCCACCAAGCGGCACGTCAACGCCGTGACCGAGCAGATGGTGGGCACTATGCGCAGCTGGTCGGACGCGGACGGGCTGATCGTGGGGCTGGCCGACCCGGAGGGCGAGAAGCTCCGGCAGGAGTACCTGACCCGCCGGGCCAACAAGGACTGAGGACCGGGGCCTGGAACCGGCGCCGGGACCGGCCCGGGGGTTGTCCCTGGGGCCGGGTCCCGGCTCGGCTCAGCCGGCGACGAAGTCGGCCAGGATCCGGTTGAAGGTGCCGCTCGGCCGCATGGCCGCCGCGGCCTCGTCCGGGACGGGGAAGTAGTAGCCGCCGATGTCGGCGGGGGCGCCCTGGACCGCGTTGAGCTCGTCGACGATGGCGGTCTCGTTGTCGGCCAGGGCCTGGGCCAACGGGCCGAACCGGGCGGCCAGGGCCCGATCCTTGTCCTGGGCGGCCAGGGCGTGGGCCCAGTACATGGCGAGGTAGAAGTGGCTGCCCCGGTTGTCCAGCTCGTTGACCTTGCGGGACGGCGACTTGCTGTTCTCGAGCAGCTCGGCGGTGGCAGCGTCGAGGGCGTCGGCCATCACCTGGGCGCCGGCGTTGTTGCCGAACGAGGCCAGGTGCTCCAGGGACACGGCCAAGGCCAGGAACTCGCCCAGCGAGTCCCACCGCAGGTGGTTCTCGGCGTTGAACTGCTGGACGTGCTTGGGCGCCGAACCGCCGGCCCCGGTCTCGAACAGGCCACCGCCCGCCATCAGCGGGACGATCGACAGCATCTTGGCACTGGTGCCGAGCTCGAGGATCGGGAACAGGTCGGTGAGGTAGTCGCGGAGCACGTTGCCGGTGACCGAGATGGTGTCCTGGCCCTGACGGATCCGGTCCAGACTGAACCGGGTGGCCTCGGCCGGGGCCATGATCTCGATCTCCAGGCCCGTGGTGTCCGTACGGGCCAGCAGGGGCTCGACCTTGGCGATCAGTTCGGCATCGTGGGCGCGGGTCCGGTCGAGCCAGAACACTGCCGGGGCCCCGGTGGCCCGGGCCCGCCGGACAGCCAGCTCCACCCAGTCGGTGACGGCGGCGTCGGCCACGGTGCAGGCCCGCCATATATCCCCCACGGCGACCTCGTGCTCGAGCAGGACCTGCCCGCCGGCGTCGACTACCCGGACCGTGCCGGCCTCGGGGATCTGGAAGGTCTTGTCGTGCGAGCCGTACTCCTCGGCCTTCTGGGCCATGAGGCCCACGTTGGGCACCGTGCCCATCGTGGTCGGGTCGAAGGCACCGTGCTCCTTGCAGAAGGCGATCGTCTCGGCGTACACCCCGGCGTAGGAGCTGTCGGGGATGACGGCCTTGGTGTCCTGCTGCTCACCGGCCGGGTTCCACATCTGGCCCGAGGTCCGGATCATGGCCGGCATGGAGGCGTCGATGATGATGTCACTGGGTACGTGGAGGTTGGTGATCCCCCGGTCGGAGTCGACCATGGCCAGGTCGGGACCGGCCTCGAGGGCGGCGTCGATGTCGGCCATGATCGCACTGCGTTGCTGCTCCGGCAGCTCGTCGAGGGCGGCCAGCAGGTTCCCGAGACCGTCGTTCACGTCCACCCCGAGCTGGTCGAAGGTGCGGCCGTGCTTGGCGAACACGTCGGCGAAGAAGACCCGGACGGCGTGACCGAAGATGATCGGGTCGGACACCTTCATCATCGTGGCCTTGAGGTGGATCGAGAACAGCACCCCCTTGGACTTGGCGTCGACGATCTCGGCGGCCAGGAAGTCGAGGAGAGCGGCCCGGCTCATCACCGAGGCGTCGACGATATGGCCGGCGGCGACCTCGACGTCGTCCTTGAGGACGGTGGTCGCCCCCGCCTGGTTGGTCAGCTCGATCCGCAGGGTGCTGGCGACCGGCACGGTGACCGACCGCTCCGAGGTCCGGAAGTCGCCGGCGTCCATCGTGACCACGTGGGTGGCGGAGTCCGGCGACCAGGCCCCCATTGAGTGGGGGTGCTTGCGGGCGTACTGCTTCACCGCGGCCGGGGCCCGACGGTCCGAGTTGCCCTCGCGCAGCACCGGGTTGACGGCGCTGCCCTTGATCTTGTCGTAGCGGGCCTGGATTGCGGCGGCGGCCGCGTCGGTGACGTCCTCGGGGTAGTCGGGCACGGCGAACCCGCGGGCCTGCAGCTCGGCGATGGCCGCCCGCATCTGGGGGATGGAGGCGCTGATGTTGGGCAGCTTGATGATGTTGGCCTCGGGCCGGGTGGCCAGATCGCCGAGTTCGGCCAGGGCGTCCGGCGTCTGCTGTTCCTCGGTGAGGTGGTCGGGGAAGGCGGCCAGGATGCGACCCGCCAACGAGATGTCCCGGGTCTCCACGTCCACGCCGCATGCTCCGGCGAACGCCTCGATCACCGGCAGGAACGAATAGGTGGCGAGCGCCGGGGCCTCGTCGGTGTGGGTGTAGATGATCCGGGCCGTGCCTGCGGTGCTGTCGTCTGCCATGTCCGGTCGGTCCGTCCTTCGGTGGTGGGTGCGCGGAGACGTCTCCGTGCGGGGGGGCTCGGGCACCGTGACCTTAGTCGGCGACCACGGCCACGACGATAAACCCGGTCCGGGGGAACCCGGCCGCCGGACTCGTCCACACCGCGGTCGCACGTGGATTCGTAGGGTGAGCATCCACCACCGGTCGGTCAGAGCGGCCCGGTTCCCGGCTCCTGCTCGGGGACCCGGTCACCAACCCGGATCGGCCACCCATCGGCGCGAGTCCTAAAGGCCGTTCGGGATGCGGCCGTATTCATCGGCAGGACCCGAACCGATGAACCACGCCCGTATCCCCACCTCTCCCGTCCTCGCGGCGGTCGCCGGCCTGATCGCGTCGGCCGCCGCCACGGTCCTGGTGTTCAGCGGGGTGGCCACCACCCAACCCGAGGACCTCTACCGGACCGCGGTGGTGGCCGGGGCCGGGGTGGGGGTGGCCGGCCTGGTGGCCGCCTGGCAGCGTGGCCACAGCATCGATACCTCGAAACGGCTCAGCGAAGCCCACCACGACGCCAACCACGACCCCCTGACCGGCCTGGTCAATCGGTTGGAGCTCTACCGGCAGCTCGAGGAGACCCTGGACCAGGCCCGCCGGGAACGGACCGTGTTCGGGGTCCTCTTCCTCGACCTCGACCGGTTCAAGGTCATCAACGACTCCCTAGGTCACGATGTGGGCGACGACCTGCTCAAGATCGTGGCCGAACGCCTCCGGTCGGCCACCCGGAGCGGGGACGTGGTGGCCCGTCTCGGCGGTGACGAGTTCGTCATCATCTGCCGGGGACTGATGACCGAGCGTTCGGTGGTAGCGGTGGCCGAGCAGATCCTGCGCCGGTTCACCGAACCGGTGTCCCTGAAGGGCCGCCAGCAGCAGATCTCCACCAGCGTGGGCGTGGCCATCGCCTCGTCCGACGAGACCCGGGACCCGGAGGAACTGGTCCGGGACGCCGACGCCGCCATGTACGTGGCCAAACGGAACCGGTCCGGGTTCGCGGTGTTCGACGAGGCCCAGCGGTCCATGCTGGTCGACCGGCTCGCCATCGAACGGGACCTGCGACGGGCCCTGGACACCGACGGGCAGCTCGTCGTGTTCTACCAACCGATCATGGACGCGGCCAGCGACTCCCTGTATGCCCTCGAAGCCCTCATCCGCTGGGACCACCCTGAGCGAGGCCTGATCCCCCCCGAACAGTTCCTGTCGGTGGCCGCCGACGCCCGCCTGATGGCCCAGATCGGCGAGCTGGTGCTGCGCGAGGCGTGCGCCCAGGCGGCCCTGTGGAACCACCGGGCCCCGGAGATGCGGTCGGTCCGGATCGGGGTCAACGTCGACGAGCAGCAGCTGGTCGACGCGGGCCTGCCCAACCTGGTGGCCGAGGTGCTGCACTGGTCAGGTCTCGAACCGGCCCAGCTGGTCCTGGAGATCACCGAGGACCTGATCGTCGACCACCTCGACGGGTTGGACATGCTCCACCAGATCCGGGCCCTCGGGGTGTCCCTGGCCATCGACGACTTCGGCACCGGCCAGTCGTCGCTGGCCTACGCCAAGCAGTTCGAGAACATCGTGTCGACCCTCAAGATCGACAAGAGTTTCGTGGCCGACATGGTCGGCGGCCGGGCCGACCTGGCCATCGTCGAGGCGGTGGTGGCCATGGCCGGCCACCTCGATCTCAAGGTGGTGGCCGAGGGGGTGGAGAACCGCGAGCAGCTGGAGATCCTGACCCGCCTCGGCGTCCGCTACATGCAGGGCTACTACTTCGATCCCCCCCGTTCGGCCGAGGACCTCGGCGATCCCCGCCGCTGGGTCGACCATGTCGGCCTGGCCAAACAGCACGGGCCGCGGGCCGGAGGCCGCCGCGGCGGGCCGCCACCGGTGCCCGCCGCCCTGGCTCCCCGCCCACCGGTCCCGGCCCACTCGCTGCACCCAACCTGACCGGCGGTCCGGCGCCGTGCCAACATCGGGGCAGCGCGGGTCACGGGGGCCGACGGCGCGGGGACACAGGAGTGACGGTGAGCGAAGATCCAACCAGCCAGGACTCGACGAACGGTAACGGCCGCCCGGCCGGCGGGGACCCCGCGACCCGTGTCGCCTACCGGACCTGCCCCCTGTGCGAAGCCGGCTGCGGCCTCGAGATCACCCTGAAGCGCCAGGCGGACGGCAACGAGACGGTGCAACGCATCCGGGGCGACCGTGACGACGTGTTCTCGGCCGGTTTCCTCTGCCCCAAGGGCACCACCCTGGGTCATCTCCACGACGACCCCGACCGCCTGCGCCGCCCCCTGGTCCGCCGGGACGGTGAGCTGGTGGAAGCCTCGTGGGAGGAGGCTTTCGCGGCCGTCGAGGCCGGCCTGCGCCCCCTGCTCGACGGGTCCGGACGCGACGCCTGCGCCGTCTACCTCGGCAACCCCGGGGCCCACTCCCTCGGCCCCCTGTTCTACAACCGGAGCCTGGTCACCGCCCTGGCCACCACCAACCGGTACTCGGCCGGCTCGGTGGACCAGCGGCCCAAGGAGGTGTCCACCGCCCTCATGTTCGGCTCGGTGGCCGTACCGGTGCCCGACCTCGACCGGACCGATTTCGTGGTCCTGCTGGGGGCCAACCCGTACGCCTCGAACGGATCCCTGTGTACCGCCCCCGACTTCCCGGGCCGGCTGGAGCGGATCCAGGCCCGGGGCGGCACGGTGGTGGCGGTGGACCCGCGCCGCAGTGAGACCGCGGCCAAGGCCGACCGGCACCTGGCCATCCGGCCCGGAACCGACGCCCACCTGCTCGCCGCGGTGGCCAACGTCCTGCTGGCGGACGGCCTAGCCGATCCCGGCCGCCTGGCCGACCACACCAACGGGCTCGACGACCTGCCCGGCGTGGTGGCCCCCTTCACCCCCGACGCCGTGGCCCCGGTGTGCGGTGTCGACGCCGCCACCATCACCGCCCTGACCCACGACCTGGCCGCCGCCCCCTCGGCGGCCGTCTACGGTCGGATCGGCACCTGCACCCAGGAGTTCGGCACCCTGGCCTCCTGGCTGGTCGACGTGGTCAACCTGCTCACCGGCAACCTCGACCGGGTGGGCGGGGCCATGTTCCCCACCGGGGCGGTCGGCCACCCGTCCACGAAGGGCCGGCCGGGAACCGGGCGGGGGATGCGCATCGGCCGGGCGGCCAGCCGGGTGGCGGGCCGGATGGAGGCGATGGGGGAGTTCCCCGTCTCGGCCCTGGCGGAAGAGATCGAGACCCCGGGGGAGGGCCAGATCCGGGGGCTGATCACCGTGGCCGGCAACCCCGTGTCGTCCAACCCGGAGTCCGAGCGGCTCGACGCCGCCCTGGCCTCCCTGGACTTCATGGTGTCGATCGACATCTACCTCAACGAGACGACCCGCCACGCCGACGTGATCCTGCCGGTTCCCTCCCCCCTGCAGAAATCGCACTACGACCTGAGCCTGCTCAACTTCGCCGTACGGAACGTGGCCAACTACTCACCCGCCCTCCTACCCCTCGACGACGACCAACCCGAGGAGTGGGAGATCCTGCTCCGGGTGGCCGCCATCGTGGACGGCCGGGGCGTCGACACCGACCTGGCCGCCATGGACGACGAGGTGGCCCTGCGCATGGCGGCCTCGTCGACCCGGGACACCTACGGGAACGTGGCGGGCCGGGACCCGGCCGAGCTGGTGGCCGCCACCGGCGACCGGCGTGGTCCCGAACGCCTGCTCGACCTCCGGCTGCGGACCGGGCCGTACGGCGACGGTTTCGGGGCCGACCCCGATGGGCTCAGCCTCGACGTACTGGAGGCGAACCCCCACGGGGTCGACCTCGGCCCCCTCCAACCCGACCGGGTGCCCGACCTGTTGCGGACCCCGTCGGGCCGGATCGAGCTCTTACCGGAACCGATCGTGGCCGACGTCGACCGGCTCGTCGCCTCCCTCGACCGGGACCAGCACGACCTGGTGCTGGTCGGACGCCGCCACGTCCGCTCCAACAACTCCTGGATGCACAACCTCCGGGTCCTGACCAAGGGCAAGAACCGCTGCACCCTGCAGATCCACCCCGACGACGCCGACCAGCTCGGGCTGGTGGACGGGGCTCCGGCCACCATCCGGTCCCGGGTGGGGTCGGTGACCATCGATACCGAGGTCACCGACGCCATCCGGCCCGGGGTGGTCAGCATCCCCCACGGGTTCGGTCAGAACCTGCCCGGGGTGCGGCTCAAGACGGCCCAGGAGTACCGGGGCGTCAACACCAACGTGCTCACCGACACCGAGTTCGTCGACGCGGCCAGCGGCACCATCGCCCTCAACGGCGTCCCCGTGACCGTCACCCCCGCCTGATCTCGGGCCCGGGTGGGCCCGGACCGGTCAGAACTCGGAGTGGGCCTCGTCCTCGGGGCCACCCTGGTACACGGGCAGGGGCTCAGACGGGTCAACCGGTGGTGGGGAGCCGGCCCGCCGGCGAGCCGGGCGCCGGGCGCCGGCCCGGTCGGGGCCACCGGCCGGGCGACCACCACCGCCCGGGCCGGAGCCGGAGCCGGAGGAGCCGGTCGAACCGCCAGAGGAGGCGGCCTCGTCGGTGGCCTCACCGTCTCCGTCGCCGGCCGCGTAGCCGTAGCACATCTGCACCCCGTCGACGTCGAACGGGCGGCCCAGGGACGCCACCGTGAACGACGAGGTGTCGCCCGACCGCTTGAGCACCTCGACCTTGCCGTCGCCGGCCACCGCCTGTTCCAGGTCTTCGACCGGCCCCATGACCGCCCAGCTCCCGGAACGGGTCTTGCGGAACCGGATCGGGATCTTCTCACTCATGCCATCGAGTATGGCCCGACATCAGCGCCGAACAGCCCCACCGGTAGGCAACCGCGCCCGGTTGCCGGCGCCGGCTTCGAGCCCCCGGTCACCGCCTGCTAGCGTCGTCGCCGACCCGAGCAGGTGCCGGAAGGGGCCGGAAGGGGAGTAGCCGCATGGATCGTCTCGTCACCGAACTCGAACCGCCCCAGAACCGGGCCACCCGTCACCCCGCCGACGACGAGGCCGACGCCCACACCATCATCGCCGCCGCCGGCTGGGGCGACGGGCTTCCTGTGGTGGTCCCCACCCCCGAACGGGTGGAGGCCATGCTCACCTGGGCCGGCATGCCCGCGGACCACATCGTCGGGATCGAACCGGTGAAGCAGCGGGCCCTGACCGCCGAGAAGGTGGCCGCCAACGCCGTCCTGGCCGGCTGCCCACCCCCCGCCTTCCCCGTGGTGGCCACGGCCGTGCAGGCCATGTGCCACCCCGATCTCCTGGTCCACGGGGCCACCGCCTCCACCGGCGGCTGTGCCCTCCTGGTCATCGTGTCCGGCCCGGTCACCAGTGAGCTGGGCATGACCAGCGCCCACTCCGCCCTCGGCGGGGCCGACCCGTTCGCCGTCACCATCGGCCGGGCCGTCCGGCTGGTCCTGAGGAACCTGCTCGACGCCCGACCCGGCGGCCTCGACCGTTCCACCCTCGGCCATCCGGGCAAGCTGTCGTACTGCGTGGCCGACGACCCGGCCGGCCGGCCCTGGCTGTCGGTCGGGGAGCAACGGGGGGTGCCCGGAGACCTGTCGTCGGTGACGGTGGCGGCGGCCGGCGGACCCCGCCAGCTGATGAACGAGTGGACCACCGACCCCGCCGAGCTGGCCGAGACCTTCGCCGCCGAGATCCGGGCCAACATGCGCAACTACTCGATCTGGGGCGGCAACTACACCGTGGTGGTTCCCCCCCAGCTCCGGGCGGTGTTCCACCACGCCGGCTGGTCGGTCCGCCGGTTCCAGGAGGCGGTGGCCGAACGGGCCGTGATCGAACGGGGCGAGTGGGCCTCGGTGGG
Organism: Acidimicrobiales bacterium; assembly: GCA_047974625.1. Lineage (GTDB taxonomy): Bacteria > Actinomycetota > Acidimicrobiia > Acidimicrobiales > SZUA-35 > CADEDH01. The sequence continues at coordinate 132,903 of JBKECK010000045.1, read as the reverse complement.
CAAGGGGGCGATGGTAGACGACGCCAACCGTCACCGCCGCTACTCCGCCCTGGCCGATCCCGCCGACCTGATCGTGGTGTCGGCGGGCGGCGACGCCGGCGGTTTCGGCGCGGTGATCCCACCATGGTTGGGCACCCGCTCCCGGGCGGTGACCGTCCCCATCGGTGCCTGTCTGGACTGTTGACCGCCGAACCACCCACCGATCCCGAACCCACCCCACCGTCCCCCGATCCCAGCTTTCCCAAGGACCTCTGTCGTGCACATCGTCGACCCCGGCCACGAAGCCGACCCCACACCGTCACCCCTGGCCCCCCGTCTGGCCGGTCCCGACGCCCTCGCCGGCCGGGTGGTCGGCGTGGTCTCGAACGGCAAGGTCAACACCGGCCCCTTCTTCGACCACGTCTCCCGGCTCCTCCACGACCGCTACGGGGTCGCGGAGGTCCAGCGCCTGGTCAAACCCAACTACTCGGCCCCTGCGGGTCCGGAGATCATGGCCGAGGCGGCCGAGTGGGCGGCCCTGTTCGCCGGGGTGGGTGATTGAGGCAGTTGCTCGTCGTGCAGTCTGCACGACGCCGTGACCGCCGAGCGGATGGGGATTCCGGCGGTGGCCGTCATCACCACCCCCTTCGTCGACGGTTCCGCCCTGATGGCCTCCACCCTCGGCTACGCTGGCTACCGGTTCGCCGTGATCGACCATCCGATCTCCTCGGCCGACGCCGGCAGCCTGGCCGCCCGGGCCGCCGCCACCGTCGAGGCGGCCGCCGGTCTGCTGTTCGCTCCGTAGGCCCACCGAGCGCCGCTCGCCGCGTCCGCCCACCACGCCACTAGCGTTCCCACCGGGGTGCCCGCCCCGGGGCGTCACCCCACCGCCGGCCGACCCGGCGGTGACCACCCATGCCGTCGACCACCAGCCGTGGAGGGCCACGCATTGTCCAGGGCATCGGCCACGTCACGGGCCGCGACAACTCCACAAGCCGGCGCGCGGTGAGCGGCCGGGACCGCCGGATCTCCCATCCCGGCGCCATCGTCGTGTTCGGGTTCGGGATCACGATCCTGGTCGGGGGGATCCTGCTGTGGCTGCCCATGAGCCACCGAAGCGGGATCCGGGTCTCCTTCCTCGACTCCCTGTTCACCTCGGCCTCGGCGGTGACGGTCACCGGACTGGCCGTCGTGGACACCTCACTGGTGTGGAGTCCGTTCGGTCAGGCCGTCCTGGTGGGCCTGATCCAGGTGGGTGGCCTGGGGGTGCTCACCATGGCCGGCTTCTTCGGCATCTCGCTCAACCGTCGGCTCGGGGTGCGCAGCGGGCTGCTGGCCGGGGCCGAGATCGGCCTCAGCGACCTCGGCGTGCTCAGCAACCTGATCCGTGACATCGTCCGTTTCGTGGCCGCCACCGAGGCCCTGATGGCCCTTCTCCTGGCCGGCCGGTTCGTGGTGGAGGGTCAGGGGGTGGGCCGGGCGGTCTGGGAGGGTGTCTTCCATTCGGTCTCGGCGTTCAACAACGCCGGGTTCTCCACCTTCCCCGGCGGCCTGGAGGACCGGACCGGCGACTGGATGGTGAACCTGATCATCGCCGCCTCCTTCATCATCGGCGGTATCGGTTTCCCGGTGGTGTTCGAGCTCCGACGGCGCTGGCGCCGACCCTCCACCTGGACCCTGCACAGCAAGGTGACCCTGGCCATGACGGCCAATCTCCTGGTGGGCGGCACGATCATGTTCGCCGTCCTGGAGTGGCGGAACCCGGAGACGTTGGGTGGCCTCCCCATCGACGAGCGGATCCTGGCCTCGTTCTTCCAGTCGGCCACCGCCCGCACCGCCGGCTTCAACACGGTGTCCATCGGGGGCCTCCACACCGCCACCTGGATGTTGATGATCCTCCTGATGATGGTGGGGGCGTCCAGCGCCTCCACCGGAGGCGGGATCAAGACCTCCACGTTCGCGGTGGTGGTGCGTTCCTCGCTGGCCGAGCTACGGGGCGACCCCACCACCACCATGTTCAACCGGGCGATCACCCCGCCCCAGCAACGTCAGGCCCTGACCCTGGTCATCGTCTCCCTGGGCACGGTGGGCACGGCCGTGTTCCTGCTGTCGGTCTTCCAGGACTCCCTGCCCCTGGCCGGTCTGCTGTTCGAGGCCTCGTCGGCCTTCGGCACGGTGGGGCTGTCCACCGGGGTCACCCCCGCCCTGGGTGCGATCGGTCGGGTGATCATCATCCTGGTGATGTTCCTGGGCCGGGTCGGACCCGTGACCTTCGGGACCGCTGTGCTGTTGCGCTCCCAGCCCCGCCAGTTCGGCTACGCCGAAGAGGAACTGATCGTGGGATGATGCCTCCAGCCGCTACGGTCCGTCGGGATCTGAGCAGACGGCCCGGCCCCACGGCCGGCTCCTCCTCCTCGTCGCCATCGGAGGGCGCATGAGCAACCTGGATCGCCTGTGGGACTGGGTCTCCCAGCGAAACGACGGCCGGACCGTCGGCGGCTCGGCTTCGTCGGTGCTGGTCATCGGGCTGGGCCGGTTCGGGACAGCCCTGGCCTCGACCCTGGTGGACATGGAGCTGGAGGTCATGGCCATCGACACCGACCAGCTGCTGGTCAACCAGTGGGCGGACCGGCTCACCCACGTGCGGGTGGCCGACGGCACCAGTGCGGCCGCCCTGGGCCAGATCGGGGCCAGCGGGTTCGACGTGGCCGTGGTAGCCATCGGGACCGACATCGAGGCCAGCATCCTGTCGGTGTCGGCCCTGGCCGACATCGGGGTGCACAACATCTGGGCCAAGGCCATCACCAGCGAACACGGCCGGATCCTGGAACGGGTCGGCGCCCACCATGTGGTGTACCCGGAGGCCCAGATGGGCCAGCGGGTGGCCCACGCCGTGAGCGGTCAGGTGCTCGACTACTTCATCCTCGACGAGGGGTTCGTCCTGGCCGAGCTCAACGCCCCACCGGACCTGCTGGGCAAGACCCTGGCTGAGGCCGACCTGCGTCGGGACTTCGCGGTGACCGTCGTGTGCGTCAAACCCCTCGGCGGGTCGTTCACCTACGCCACCGCCGACACGGTCCTGGGCGAGGGTGACCTGGTTCTGGTGGCCGGCACGGTGTCCGACACCGAACGCTTCGCCCGTTTCGCCGCCGGCTGACCCTCAATCCAGGTCTCGGTCCAGGTCGTAGACCCGGGGTCGGGGCCGACTCGACGCCCGGGCCGCGAACACCCCGGCCCCGGCCGCCACCATCAGGGTGGAACCGACCAGACCGAGGGTGAGGGCACCGCCGGCGTCGAGGAGGACCCCACCCAGGACCGGGCCGATGACCCGGCCCGCCGCCATCACGGCCTGGGCGTCGCCGGCCCGGTCGGCCGGGTGGGCCGACCGGTCGGCCAGCACGGTGAACACCCCGGGCACCCCCATCCAGAAGGCGAACCCCCACACCACGATCGCCCCCACGAACACCCCGACCGCCGGGGCGACCGTGAGGGCCAGGGCACACGCCCCGGTGACGGCCATCCACGGCCCCGGCAGGCCCCGCCGGTACGGCCAGCGGGTGGCCGGGATGGCGGCCACCGCGTTGGCGGACAGGGCCCAGGAGACCGCCCCGGCGTCCAGGCCCAGCCGGTCCCGGCCTAGGACGACGGCGAACTGGAACACCGATGATCCGCCGATCGTGAACAGGCCGAGGCAGATCAACAGGGTCACCGCGACAGGGACCGGGCGGGACCGTCCGGCCCGGGGCGGCACCCGGTCGGCGGCCCCGGTTGACCGGTTCATGACCAGGGGGACGACGGCCAGGACGCCGAGCATGGTGAACACCTGGGCGACCCCGCCCCGGGCGAACAGGGCGATCAGGGGACTGGCGATGATCCCGGCAACGGGACCGATCACGGCCACGTCGCCCATCCCGTCCTCGTCGCCGAACACCTGCACCCAGGCGAACCACGAGATCAGGCCCAGGCCGAGGCCGCTGACCAGACGGAGGGCGATCAGGACCGGGAACGGGGGCAGCATCCCCGAGGCCAGGTTGGCCACCACGGCCGAGGCCAGGCAGACCACGAAGACCCGCCGGCGGGGGACCAGGAACCGCCCGGCCCCCCAGGACCCGACGACGAAACCGAGCATCTGGGCCACCCCGACCAGGGAGGCCAGACCGAGCCCGACGCCATAGTGGTCGGAGACCAGACCGAACAGGAAGGGGGAGGCACCGAGGACGAAGGTGCTGAACGCCACCGCCAGCAGGACCCCCGGCGACACCGACGGGTGGAGGAGGGTGTAGAGGCGGACGGGGACGTGCATGGGCGTCCCCGACCCTAACCGTCGGGCCCGGCGGGCCGGGTGGGCGGGGCTGGGTGGTAGCGCCCACCCGCGCCCCGGCCGGTGCGTCCCCCGTGACCGGGCTGGCGGCGGCTACCCTGCCGGCGGTGGGAACCCGCCTGCTCATCCTGAACGGCCCGAACCTCAACCTGCTCGGCACGCGGGAACCCGAGGTCTACGGCCACGCCACCCTGGCCGACATCATGGCCGACTGCGTGGCCCATGGCGAGACCATCGGGGTGGCGGTCCACCACGACCAGGCCAACGGTGAGGGCGCCCTGATCGACGCCCTCCACCGGGCCCGGGCCGACGACGACGGCGTGGTGTTCAACCCGGGCGGGTACACCCACACCAGCGTCGCCCTCCGGGACGCCATCGCCGCCATCGGCATCCCTGTGGTGGAGGTGCACCTGTCGAACGTCCACGCCCGGGAGTCGTTCCGGCGCCGGTCATTGTTGGCCCCGGTGTGCCTGGGCACGATCGCCGGGCTGGGGGCGCACGGGTACCGCCTGGCCATCGACGCCCTGGCCGAGCACCTCCGCGGGGGAGAGACCCCGGGTCAGTAGCTGCGGGGCAGGCCCAGCACGTTCTGGGCGATGAAGTTGCAGGTCATCTCCTGGCTCACCGGGGCCAGGCGTTGGAGCCGGGCCTCCCGCCAGTACCGCTCGACGTGGTACTCGGTGGCGTAGCCGAGGCCCCCCAGGGTCTGCACCGCCTGGTCGGCGGCGAAGAAGCAGGCCTCGGCAGCCAGGTACTTGGCGGTGTTGGCCTCGGCCCCGCACTCCAGGCCGTTGTCGTAGCGCCAGGCCGCCTTGAGCATCACGGTGAAGGCAGCGTCGAGCTCCATCCTGGCCTTGGCCAGGGGGTGGGCGATGGCCTGGTTGGCACCGATGGGGCGGCCGAAGACCTCGCGTTCCTTGGCGTAGTTGGTGGCCCGCCGCAGGGCGGCCTCGCCGATGCCGCAGGCGGTACCGGCCAGGAGGATGCGCTCCGGGTTGAGGCCGTGGAGGAGGTGGTGGAATCCCCGCCCCCGCTCACCGACCATCCGCCAGCCCTCCACCGGCAGGTCGTCGTAGGCCACCTCGCAGGACGCCACCGCGTTGCGGCCCAGTTTGGGGATGGGCCGGATGTCCACATGGTCGGGATTCAGGTCGGCCAGGAACAGGGTGAGGCCACCGAAACCCTCGCCGGGCTCCCCGTCGGTGCGGGCCAGCAGCAGGACCACCTCCGATTCGAGGGCCTTGGAGGTCCAGATCTTCCGACCCCGGATGATCCAGCCGCCCATGCCGTCCTCGATGGCCCGGGTGGTGATCCGGCTCGTGTCAGTGCCAGCGTCGGGCTCGGTCACCCCGAAGGCCACGTGGAGCTGGCCGGCGGCCGCCCGGGGGAGGTAGGTCTCCTTGAGCCGGTCATTGCCGAACTTCACCACCGGGTTCAAGCCGAACATGGTCAGGTGGAGGGCGGTGGAGCCGTTCATGGCCGCCCCGGACGCCGCCACCCGGTTCAAGATAAGCGCGCCCTCGGTGATGCCCCGGCCGCCGCCCCCATACGCCTCGGGGATGGCGATGCCCAGCCAGCCTCCCTCCGCCATCAGGTCGTAGAACTCCCAGGGGAAGCGGTGATCACGGTCGCATTCCGACCAGTAGGTGTCGTCGAACCGGGTACAAACCCGATCCACTGCGTCGATGATCGCCTGGTGGTCGTCGTCGGGGGCGAAGTCCATGGTCCGGGTGTGTAGCGGACCCCGGCCGGCCCCGCCAACTCACGCACCGTGTCGGACCCGTCCCGTGGTGGGGCCCGGCCCGTTCCCTCGGTCAGGCGTAGCGGGCGATGGCCCGTTCGGCCGCTTCGACATAGGCGCCGCCGAACTTGACCGCGTGGACCACCAGGGGGGCGATCTGATGCAGGGCGATCCGGTCGGCCCACCCGTCGGCCCGGGGGAAGGCCTCGTCGTAGGCGGCCGCGCACGCCGGACCGAACCCCCCGAACAGGGCCATCATGGCCAGGTCGAACTCCCGGTGGCCGCCGTGGGCGGCCGGGTCGATCAGCCAGTTCGTGCCGGCCCCGTCGACCAGCCGGTTGCCGGCCCACAGGTCGCCGTGGAGCAGGGCCGGCGGCTCAACCGGTCCGCCGACGCGGTCGAGGCGTCCGGCCAGGACGGTCAACGACCGGACCGACCGGTCGGGCAGGGCGCCGGCGTCGGCGGCCAGACGGGCCAGGGGGAGCAGGCGCTGGGACCCGTGGAACTCAGCCCAGGTGGGGCAGGGCTCGTTGGGCAGGCCCCGGCTCCCGGTCGGCTGACGGTCGGGCCGGCCGAAGCTGGGCCAGGGGCTGCGGTGCAGGGCGGCCAGGCGACGACCGAGGTCGGCCTCAGTACCAGTACCAGTACCAGTAGCAGTACCAGTGCCGGTGGCCGGCCGGCCGGTCTCGTCGATCCAGCTCAGGACGAGGTGGGGGACCGCCCCTGGTTGCCCGGCCTGGTCCCCGTCCCCGACGGCCAGCACCGTCGGCGTGGCCACCGCACCCGCCCTGGCCAACCACCCCAGGCCGGTCGCCTCGGTGGTGAAGAAGCCGGGCGGGGCGTGGCGGCGGGTCTTGGCGAACACCACCGTGCCGTCGGCCAGGGTCAGCCGGTGGGATTCGGCCACGTCGCCCCCGCCCAGACGGGCCGAGGCCACCACCTCGAGCCCGAGGGCGTGCCCGACCGTCGTCCGGAGCCGCTGATCCATGGGAACCATCCTGGCGGTCACCCGGGCAGATGGCCCGGTCGGGCCAGGACGAGTATGGTCCGGAACGCACGGGCCGGTTCGGGGGAACCGCCACAACCGGTAACCGGCGAGCGTCCCGCTCGCGCCGTCCGACCGAGGAGGCCCCACCACGATGTACCCCGGCACCTTCGCCGAGACCACCCCGGACAAGCCGGCCGTCATCATGGCCGACACCGGCGAACAACTCACCTACCGGGAGCTTAACGACCGCTCGAACCGGCTGGCCCAGCTCTGGTGGGACGCCGGCCTCCGTCCCGGCGACCATGTATCCATCTTCATGGAGAACAACATCCGCTTCTTCGAGGTCTACTGGGCGGCGATGCGGTCGGGCCTGTACTTCACCACCATCAACCGGTATCTCCAGCCGGACGAGACGGCCTACATCCTGCAGGACTCCACCTCGAAGTCGCTGGTCACCTCGGCGGCCATGGCCGAACTGGCGGCCCCGGTGCCGTCCCTGGCCCCGGACTGCACCGTCCTGCTGGCGGTGGACGGCCCCGTCGAGGGGTTCACGTCCTACGAGGACGCCATCGCCGGTTTCCCGGCCGAGCGTCTGGCCAACCAGCCGCGGGGCGAGGCCATGCTGTACTCCTCGGGAACCACGGGACGGCCCAAGGGCATCAAGCGACCCCTGGAGGACATCCAGATCGACGACCCCGATGCGGCCACCGCGGTGGTCCAGCTCCTGGTGGGCCTGTTCGGCTTCACCAGCGACACCGTCTACCTGTCGCCGGCCCCCCTCTATCATTCCGCCCCCCTCGGGTTCACCGCCTCCACCCAGTCGCTGGGTGGCACCGCCGTGGTGATGTCGAAGTTCGACGCCGCCAAGGCGTTGGAGTACCTCGACGTGTACGACATCACCCACTCCCAGTGGGTGCCCACCATGTTCTCGCGGATGCTGAAGCTCCCGGAGTCGAAGCGAACCGGCTACGACTGGAGCAGCCATCGGGTGGCCATCCACGCCGCCGCCCCCTGCCCCGTCGAGGTCAAACGCCAGATGTTCGACCTGTGGGGTCCGATCATCTACGAGTACTACGCCGGCACCGAGGTCAACGGCTTCGTGTACTGCACCCCGGACGACTGGCTGTCTCACCCGGGCACCGTGGGCCGAGCCATTCTCGGCACCGTCCACATCTGCGACGAGGAGGGCAGGGAGCAGCCCACCGGCGAGGCGGGGATCATCTACTTCGAGCGCGAGGAGATGCCGTTCAGCTACCACAACGATCCGGACAAGACCAAGGGGGCCCAACACCCGGACCATCCGGGCTGGTCGACCCTGGGCGACGTCGGTTACCTCGACGATGAGGGCTACCTCTACCTGACCGACCGGAAGGCCTTCATGATCATCTCGGGCGGGGTGAACATCTACCCGCAGGAGATCGAGGATTGCCTGATCATGCACCCGAAGGTGGCCGACGTGGCCGTGTTCGGGGTCCCCAACGAGGATCTGGGTGAGGAGGTCAAAGCCGTCATCCAGCTCGAGGCCGGACTGGAGCCCTCCGAGGAGACCGCTACCGAGCTGTCCGCCTACGCCCGTGAGCACATCGCCCACTACAAGGCACCGCGCACCATCGATTTCCGGGACGAACTGCCCCGGCTACCCACCGGCAAGCTCTACAAGCGGATCCTGCGTGACGAGTACTGGGGCCAGAAGAACAGCCGGATCGTCTGACCGGTCCGGACCGCCGAGCCCACGAGGAGACCACACCATGGCCGATGGCCTGACCACGATCGACTACCGGGTGGCCGACGGGGTGGCCCACGTCCGCCTGGACCGGGCCGCCGGGGCCAACGCCGTCAACCCCGCCCTGGCCCGCGACCTGCGCCAGGTCATGCTCGACATCGAGTTCGACGACGAGGTGGCGGCGGTGGCGGTCACCGCGGCCGGGAAGGTGTTCTGCGCCGGCGGCGACCTGAAGGAGTTCGATGCCGCCGGTGACGGCCTGCCCCGGCTCGCCGCCGACATGCTGGTGGACTTCCACGGGGCCATCTACACGATGAACCGGATCCCGAAGCCGTTCGTGGCCGGGGTGAACGGCGCCGCCGGCGGGGCCGGGCTCTCGCTGGTCAGCGCCTTCGATCTGGTGGTCTGCGGGGAGTCGGCCCGGTTCACCATGGCCTACACCCGGGCCGGCGTCACCCCCGACGGCACCTCCACCTATTTCCTGACTCGCCACATCGGGCTGCGCCGCATGCTCGACCTGACCCTGACCAACCGGGTGCTGTCGGCCGGGGAGGCCGAGGCGTGGGGGCTGATCAACCGGGTCGTTCCCGACGATCAGGTCGACGAGGCGACCGTCGAACTGGCCCGGCAGCTCGCCGACGGTCCCCGGTGGGCGCTCGGCCACGCCAAACGGGTGGTCTACGAGGGCGCGGACGCCCCCCTGGAACAGGCGGGCGAGCAGGAGGCGGCGACGATCACCGCCGCCATGGCCCACCCCGACGGCCGGGAGGGGATCGCCGCCTTCGTGGAGAAGCGCTCGCCGAAGTTCCAGCGCTGACTGGTCCTACCACGACCAGATAGGACCGGAGGGAACCAGAAGGACCGGAGGGACCAGCATGGAGCTCGACGAGGTGATGCGGACCACGTTCGCCTGTCGGGAGTGGACCGACGAGCCGGTGGACGACGGCACCCTGTACCGGATCCTCGACCGGGCCCGGTTCGCGCCCAACGGTGGCAACCGCCAGGGTTGGCACGTCATCGTACTGAACGATCGGGGGACGAGGCGCCGGCTGGTGCCCCTCATCCTGCCCACCACCTCGGTGTACGTGGCCCAGGCCCGGGCCGGTGAGGCTCCGTGGAACACCATCGACCCCACCTCGGTCGACGTCGAGGCGGCCCGGGCCGACCCGGTCGGCTTCCCCGGGGTGGAGGAGATGGTGCACGCCCCGGTGGTCCTCGTCGTGACCGTCGACCTCTCGGTGGTCGCCAGCTTCGACGCCGAACAGAACCGGATCGGCGTGATCAGCGGGGCGTCCATCTACCCGTTCGTGTGGAACATCCTGCTCGGGGCCCGGAACGAGGGCCTCGGGGGCGTCCTCACCACCTACCTGGCCGGGGCCGAACCCGAGGTCCAGGCCCTTCTCGGCATCCCCACCCACCACGCGGTGGCGGCCATGGTGCCCCTCGGCCACCCGGTCCGCCAGCTCACCCGTCTCCGCCGCCTCCCGGTGGAGGACTTCACCACCGTGGACCGGTTCGACGGACCCACCTTCACCGCCTGAACGCCATCCGTCCGAGCCGTCGATCAGGCTGCGGGGCGGCTAGAACTGCTCACGGATTCCCCCCGGGCTCCGGCGGGCGCCACCGCCCGGGCCCGGCGCGGACGGGGTGGGGACCGCGAACGCGACGCCCCACGAACGGATCTGCAGGAGTTCGGCGGCCACGGCCTCCACCGCGCGCAGCCACCGCTGGCGGGTCCGTTCCTGCTCCAGCTCCAGCCAATCGTTGTACCAGCCCGGCAGGAGCGGGTGGCCGGCGTCGATCCAGGTGGCGTCGAGGTCGTCGAGCCGGCCCCGACCGTCGATCACCCGGTCGGACCAGACCTGGAAGTCGTCGACCTCGTGGCGGATCGTGGGGCCGAGGGCGACGTCCTGGTCGGTGGTGTCCACGAGCCCGGGATCGAGCTGGCGGAGGCGCCGGAGCGCGGCCCGCAAGCTGGCCCGGGCCCGCCCGTCGTTATTCTCGGGCCACAACGTCCCGGCCAGATGGCGGCGGTGTTGGGCTCCACCGCCGAGGGCTAGTGAGGCCAGTACCCGCTGGCCAGGTCTCGGCACCGGGCGCGGGGTGCCGGCGATCCTGAGCCTGAATCCCCCATTGGCGACAGGTCGACGTCCGGACCCGTCGTGTCGTCCTCCATAGGTCCTTCCCCTTGGCGGCCGCGCGCTTCGATCGTGTGCGATCGAGTAGAGACCGAAGTTGGCGAGGAGATACACCGTCGGAGCTTTCCTGGGTGATCCGCCACGGGCCGATCCGAAACCGCCCGGACGTGATCCCGCGTTGCTCGCGGGATCACGTCCGGTGGTTGATCGAGCGCTCAGCTTCAGACGCCCAGGCCAGAACCGGGCCCCGAGCCGGAACCGAAGTCCGAACCCGAATCAGAGCCAGAACCCGAGTCCGAGCCCGAGCCCAGATCCGACGGCCGCTCCGCCGGCCGATCACTCGAACTCAACCCCAAACCCGAGCCCGAATCAGAGCCCGAACCCGAGCCCAGATCCGACGGCCGCTCCGCCGGCCGATCACTCGAACTCAACCCCAAACCCGAACCCGAATCAGAACCCGAACCCATGCCCGCTGGCCGCTCCGCCGGCCGATCACTCGAACTCAACCCCAAACCCGAACCCGAATCAGAACCCGAATCAGAGCCCAAACCCGAACCCAGGCCCGCTGGCCGCTCCGCCGGGCGCTGACTTGTCGTCAAACCCGAACCCGAACCCGAACCCGAACCCGACCCGGACTCCGACCCGGTCCGCGAACCCCCAGGCCGCGCCGCCGGATGCTGGCTCGTCGTCAAACCCGAACCCGGGGAGCCACCTCGCGGCTCGGCTCCGGGGTTCACCACGTTCGACAGCTCCGTCGGTCTCGGTGTCGGCCGGGTGTCCTCCACCTTCGGCGTCTCCGCTGCCGCCGAACCAGCCGCCGGCTGAACCGGACCATCCGGATGCTGATCACCCGGCACCCGACCCGACACACCACCCACCGACACACCGCCCACCGACACCGAAGCCGCCGGCTCCGAAGCCGGGGCGGACGGTGGTTCAGGCGTATCGAAGGGGGACGTCGTCGGTAGTGTCGGCTCGGCGAGGTTCAGGCCACGGGCTGGGGCGGCCGGTCCGTCGTCTTCGGCATCACCGGTTACGGCAGCCCTGGCAGGCCTGGCCCGCTCGTCGGTCACTCTGGTCAGCCCGAGCATTGAGGGGAGCTGCCCCGGCGTGTCGATGTTGTTGTTCACCCGAGCCACCGCCCCGCCGAACGTGCCCGATTCGAGGACGGCGTCGACGAACTCGTTGCCGGTGTCGGGCTTCGTCTTCTCGTCGTCGGCCGACCTGGCCGGGAGGTGGGTCCGCGCCGCCGCCGTGGCATCCGCGAACGTCCCCTCGTAACGGACACCGTCGGGGGTTGTCACAGCGATGCGGGAACCGAACCCGCCGCCGTCGGCGTAGTCCAGCGTCTCCCACTCTCCACGCCGGTCGGTGCCGCGTTTGCCGTCGAGGACACGGGTCACCGAGTAGCGCTCGTCGAAGAACGACCCACTGGCCCGATGCTCGGTTCCGACCTCGTAGTCGGTGACGACGTCGGCCGGCCCGCCCGAGCCCTGGAATGTGCGGACATCCTCCACGTGCGCGGTGCTGTACCGGCTGGCGGTGTAGGTCGCGTCGATCTCGGTCACTCCCGGCGCGGCCGCTTCCAGGCCCGGGCCCACCGACATGTACCCGTCCTGGTACGAGGTATCGGTCACGTCCTCGACCACCCGGTAGGGATGCCCGGCGGCCGGTTCGGCCCGCCCGGTGTTCAGGTGCTCCCGGGCCCGGCCCAACTCGTCCTCAGCGTAGACAGCCTCCATCCCCGGGGCCTCCTGCCGGGTGTCGACCCAACGGCTACCCCCATCGACGAACAAGCTCTGGGCCTCGAGGTCCGCCCTGATCTCGTTGGCTTCGGCCCGACCGGTCCGGACGGCGTAGCCCCCGTCGTCGGTGCGGGTGACGGTCCGGTCGCGCTGGGCCGTCTCGTTCGAGGACGCGGAGAGCGACAACTCGGCGGAGTGCTCGGAGATCATGTCGCCCAACGCCGCCTTGGCCACACGGCCGCTGACGGACCCGAAGCCGGGCACGGCGTGAACCAGATCGGAGGCGTTCGCGGTGGCCCGAACCCCGGCCGTGCTGTTGTTGGGTCCGGCCGGTGTCGGTGGTACGGACAGGCTCAGGCTGTCCCCGGGGGCCAGGGTGGAGAGGTCGGTCGGATCGATGGGCGCCAGGTTCTGGTTCTCGCCCGGCCGGGTGATCGACAGCTCTTCCACCCGACCCTGGCCGTTGGACAGCTCGGCCGTCGAGGCGATCCCGCCGCGCCCCCCGATCCGGGTGGTGCCACCGACCCCGGTCACCGAACCGCTGCTGGTGGTGTTCGTAGCCGTGGCCGTGATCGAACCGTCGAGGTGTCGCTGCACCGTCAGCTCGTCGACGTCGGAGCCCTGCAGGCCGGACGACCGTGGACCGAGGTCCAGGGTGGCATCCAGGATGTACCCGGAGCGGGTGGTGGTGCGACCCACCTTCTGCGGTGCCGCCAGGATGGCCGCGTTGGCCGCGTCGGCGTCGATGGTCGTGTCTCCCATCCCGAGCGGGGGTTCGTCGGGGAGGGTCGGGGCGGCGTCGGGCCCAGCGGGCGGCGGCAACGCCGGTGCGGCCGGTGTCGCCGTCCGGGCCGGCGGTTCCTGGCCCACCAACCGGCTCCGGTTGAGTGATTCCATCGGCGTGCGACCGAGGGTGGGTGCCACGGTCTGCACCTGGGGGCCGGGCTCGACCGGCCGGGGCGCCGGGCGCACACCCGGGTCCCGGGGCCGCACGGCCTCGACGCGCCGACCGGCCGCCGGGTTCCCCGCCCCGCTGGCCGCCGTCCCGTTCCCGGCCGCCGGGTTCCCCGCCCCGCTGGCCGCCGTCCCGTTCCCGGCCGCCGGGTTCCCCGCCCCGCGGGCACCGGGCTGGCTGCCGGGGTCGCGGTCGGAGCCGGTCACCGTCCGGGATGCCGCGTCCCGCGACGGGTCGCGGTCGTCGGGCCCACACGGCTGGGTCCGGACGGAACCGGGGGGGCACAGCGCCGGGTCGACCCGGCCGGTCTGACTCGCCGGACCGGGACGGGGCAGGCTGGCGGCGCCCGCCGCCGGGATCTGGGTCAGGAGACTGAGTCCGGCGACGCCCACCACCACGAGGCGGCGACCCTGCAGCTTCCATCGGGTCCGATCGGGAACGTGAGGCGCCCGGAGGGGACGGTTCGGTCGGGTGCCGCTCGGGCGGCGACGGGGATCGTTCATGGAGATCGTGCTCTCGTGACTGGTGGGGCCGTCATGGCGACCACCCCGGAGGGGACAGGTTCCACGCCGCGTCCGGATCCGAACCGAGGGCGCGAGCCATCCCTGCGAGTGGTCCCGCAGACCGAAGGCTCCCCATTCCCGCCGATCGGGTCGCCCCATCCCGTTGCCGCGTCTGCCGACGGTGCTCCCGGTCCGGGAATCCGCCGACGGCCAGACAATAGCCACCCCCCGCCGGCCCCTGACGGCGTAAAGATGACGGTTCGGTTACATTCGGGCCGTCCCGGTGGGGTCCGTGCCGGGCCGCCGGCGACCGCGACCGGTCGGACGGCTCAGGAGCAGCCGGAGGTGAGCACTGGAGGGGTGCGCCCCGCCCAGGGCACGGCCTCCTCGAGGGCAGCCGACAACCGGAGGAGCAGATCCTCGGCCCCCATCTGGCCCACGATCTGCACCCCGACGGGCAGGCCGTCGTCGGTCCAGTGGAGGGGAAGGGACACCGCCGGATGGCCGGTGGCGTTGAACGGCAGGGTGAAGCGGCCGATCACCCCGTAGAGACGGCCCACCCGCCACGGTTCCAGGTCAGGCGGCTGCAGGTCGACGGTGAGCTGGGGACGAAGCCCGGCGGTGGGCGTGATCAGCACGTCGTAGCCGCTCATCCAGTCGATGACGCGTCGGGTCCAGGCGTGCTGGGCCTCGATCATCTCCAGCACGGCGACGGCCGACAGGGCTCGTCCCCGCTCCACCGCCGCCCAGTTGTAGGGCTCGATGTCCTCCGCGGTGAGGGGACGACCCACCACCACCGCCAGGGACTCGACCCACCGCGCCACCGAGGCCATCCAGATCCGACCGTTGACGGCCCCGTCCGGGCCGAGCAGGACGTCCGGGCCGACCGGTTCCACCCGATGTCCCATCGCCTCCAGGGTGACGGCGGCGGCCTCCACCGCGGCCACGCAGGCCGGATCGACCGGACTGGGCCCACCGCCGGGTTCCTCGGCGCCGGTGAGCATGGCCACCCGGAGGGGGTCGACGGGCCGGCCCAGTTCCTCCACGTATGGGCGGGCGGGGGCCGGGGCCCGGTAGAGGTCGGCCGGGGTCGCCCCCTGGACCGCGTCGAGCAGGCGGGCGGTGTCCCGCACGGTGCGGGTGACCACGAGCTCCGACACCAGCCGGGACGTCTCGTCGGGTTTGGCCACCCGGCCCCGGCTCGGTTTCAGCCCCACCAGACCACACCAGGCAGCCGGCAGGCGGGTGGAGCCACCGCCGTCGTTGGCGTGGGCCATGGGCACCAGGCCGGCAGCCACCGCGGCCGCCGACCCCCCGCTGGAGCCGGCGGGGGAGTGAGCCGGGCTCCACGGGTTGGCGGTGGGACCACATGAGCGGGGCTGGGTAGTGGGGGTCGACCCCATCTCCGGGGTGTTGGTCTTGCCCAGGGTGACCAGACCGGCCCGGGCGACCCGGGCGCCGAGCTCGGTGTCGACAGCCGACCGGTGATCGATGGAGCGCAACGCGCGGTTCCCCTGCCAGTAGGGCCAACCGGCCTGGTTGGCGCCCAGATCCTTGAGCAGGAACGGAACCCCGGGGAACGCGCCGACGGTCGGATCGACGGCGAGGGCGGCGGCACGGGCCCGGTCCGGGTCGGTGTGGATGACGGCGTTGAGCTGGGGGTCGAGCCGCTCGATCCGCTCGAGGGCCGCCTCCACCAGCTCCACCGGCTTGGCCTCACCCCGAACCACCAGCTCGGCCTGGGCGGTTGCATCCAGCCGGGCCAGTTCGTCACTCATGGATCGGGAGCGTAGGGGGCGGCTGCCGGCCCGTCGAACCCGGGCCCGGCGCGCCCCGGGGCCAGGCCGGACATCCCGCGAATACGGGGCCGGCCAAGCCCTGACAGCCTTATTTGGCTTTGACAACCCCTATCAACAGCTGTTAGCTCTATTCACGTAATTGCAATTTGAAAGATTAGCTAAACAGATTGGAGACTGATCGCATGAAACATCGACTCGTGGGTCTGGTCGCAGGGCTGGTCCTGTTGGTGGCATCACTGGGCGGGGGCTTCGCGACCCCGGCCGAAGCGCTCGTCGACTGTGAAGCCGAGCGGCGCTACAGCAGGATCCTCGGCATACCGAGCGAGGGCGCGATCGCCTGGTGCAACTCCTCGACGGGGGGCCGCCTCGTGCGGGGTCACCACCACAACTTCGGCCGTGACCTGGTCACAGTCTGGTTCAATAAGATCAACCTGGAATACCTCAGTGCCACGTCTTACCGAATGGGCTGGGTTGGATTGGACGGCAAACTTCCATGAACCAGCCGGTTCTCGTTGGGCACAATCTCACCGTCGAGTACCCCAATGGACGGCGGAGTCGAACGGTGTTCTCATCGTTGGACTTCGCCGTCCGCTCCGGATCGGTCACCGCCGTCGTCGGCCCGTCCGGTAGTGGCAAGACCACCCTGCTCAAACTGATCGACCGGTCGCTGCAACCCACCGTGGGCACCATGATCTGGCCCGAACCCGCCTACGGTCTCCGCCTCTCCCACGTCTACCAGGACGCCCGCCTGATCCCGTTCCTGAACGTGAAGGAGAACGTCGAGTTCGCCCTGTCGTTGTGCGGCGGCGGGATCGCCCACGACGACATCGGCCCCCTCCTGGGCGACCTCGGGGTGGCCGAACAGATCGACGCCCTACCCCGTGACCTGTCCGGTGGTGAGCTGCAACGGGTGGCCATCGCCCGTTCGGTGGCGGTGGCCCCCCTCACCCTGCTGGCCGACGAACCCACCGGCGCCCTCGACCGGGCCAACGCCCGACGCATCGCCGACCTGCTGGCCACCCTGGCCGCCGATCGTGACCTGGCCGTCGTCGTGGCCACCCATGATCCCGTCGTCTACGGGCGCGCCGACGAGGTGATCGAGCTGGGCGCACCCGGGTGACCCCGTCCCGCCTCGCCCTCCGCCTCCTCCGCCACTACCGCCGGGAAACGGCCATCGTGGTGGCCCTCGTCGCGGTGGCCGTGGCCGCGCTCAGCGCCCTCGAGATCGCCCGGGTGGGAATCAACGACGCCAACCACCAGACGATGCAGGCCCGTTACTCGGGCCGGTCCGGGGTCGGCTCGCTCATCGATCCCGCCGACGCCCCCGACCTGGTCGCCTTGGAGGGCCGCGGCGTCGACCCGGTCTGGTTCCAGGCCGCCACCGTCGAACGGGAGCGCCGCAGCGTCGACGCCACCGTGGCCACCGTGGTGTCGCCCGGAATCGAGATGGGCCACTACGACTCGGGCCGGCCCCCGGTCAGCGAGGCCGAGGTGGCGGTATCCGCCGAGGTGGCCGAGAGCCTCGGGCTCGGCGTCGGCGACCCCGTCGACGTGCTCGACCGGACCCGGACCGTGTCAGGGGTCTACCTGTTCCCCAGCCAGCCCCGGGCCACCGAGCTGTTCCTGGTGAGCGGCCCCGACCAGCGACCCGCCGACACCCCCGATCTGTATCTCGTCACCGAGGACGCGGTGGACCAGGTGCTGGGCACCCTGCGGGTCATCCCGATCGCCATCCACCTGGAAGACGACGTATTCGCCCGCAACGGCGACCAGATCCGCCACGTCGTCGTCGTGACCGGCTCCATACTGTGGCTGGTGTTCGTGCTCGTCACCCTCGGGGTGCTCGTCCGTCTCGGCCGAGCCCGGGGCCCCGACCTGACCGGCATGGTGGCCGGGGGTATGCGGTCGAGCCGGGTCCTCGGGGTGTTCCGCCGGGCCGGGGCGATCGCCGTGGCCGCCGGCGGCGTCCTCGGCTACCTGGTGGCGGCGACCATCCTGCACCTTGCCCCGGACCTGGTGGCCAGCCCGGCCGGCCAACGGTGGGCGACCACCCCATGGTGGAGCCCCCGGCTGGTGGCCGCCCTCGGCCTGTTCGCGCTGGCGATGATACTCCTCGGGCAGGCCCGGATCTGGATCCCCCAGCGAGTCTCGCCGGTGGCGGGAACCGTCAGCGTCGAACGTCTCGTGGTGGCCCTGATCGAACTGGGTGCCGGCACCGCCATGCTGATCCTGGCCCGACGCCCCACCTCACTGGTCATGCCGGTGATGCTGCTGGTCGGCATGCTCCTGATCGTCGACGCCGTCCCCGGCGTCCTGGGCGCCCTACGGCGCCGGGTGTACGGGAGCCCGGTGGCCAAGGTCCTGAACCGGGTCGACCCTCTCGCCTACGGGCCCACCCGCCTGGCCGTGACCGGCCTGGCCCTGGTCGGCCTGTCGAGCGTCATCCTGCAGACCGAGGCCCTGGTCGCCGGCGTGGCCTCGGTTCCCGCCCACTCCCTCGTCGTCCGTGACCTCGCCCACGACGACGGCGACCACCTGCTCCAGACCTACGGTGACCGCTTCGGCGGCTCGGGGGTGCTGCTGCGGACCCCCGACGACACCGGCGGCGGCATGCTCCGGGT
Source organism: Acidimicrobiales bacterium (assembly GCA_047974625.1). GTDB lineage: Bacteria > Actinomycetota > Acidimicrobiia > Acidimicrobiales > SZUA-35 > CADEDH01. Next base: position 114,390 of record JBKECK010000045.1, on the reverse strand, counting down.
CATCTCCAGCCGATCCGCCGAATGCCTGGAGGGAGCCGCCAACATTGCCTCCTTCTACCGGGAATGCACCGACGAACGAGGCCAGATAGGCAACATCCGCCTTCCGGCGGTCGACTCGAGCTGGACCTCCGGTGCGAACTTCGATCAGGGCGCCGACGTCTGGTACGCGGCCGACTACATTCTCGGCGACAGCGGGCGCATCGGCCTCGTCACCATCGACGCCGAAACCAACGACATCCTCGCTCTGGAGACCGTTCCGGCCCAACGACTCGACCTGCTGAGCAGCGACATCCTTCCCGCCGCCGTGGCCCCTATGTCGGGAACCGGGGTGCCCGCCGACGCCGTCCAGGCCACCAACGGCAGCTGGACCCTGCTCCTGGAGGGCTACACCGAGCTCAGTCCCGCCGATCAGGCGGCGATGCAGTACGAGCTGACCCGCCGGGCCAGCTACGGCCTGGCCAACGGCGATTTCGGCGACGAACTCGGCTTTGCCACCATCGCTCGAGTCATGTGGATCGTCGGCCTCGTGGCCATGATCGGATCGCTGGTGCTGTGGACCGCCGACGTGAAGGCCACCAACCGGGAGGTAGCCGAGCTCACCGCCAGCGAACAGGTACCCCGCCGACGCCGGATCATCGCCGTGGCCCACGTGACCCTGCCGGTGGCGGTGGCGGGATCGGTGGTCACCTTCCTCGGCCTGTACGTGGGGAGCCGGGTGACCAGCATCCCCGTGAACCGGTTACCCGTCTGGCCGGCCGTGGTGGCCCCGATCGTCATCGTGGCCACCATCATCGCCGGCCTGCGGCCCCGGTGGCGGCCGGCCACCCCCGGCTCCGGACCCCGGCTGGCGGGACGGGCCGGAGCCGTGGTGGTCCTCGTCGCCGTCGTCGCCCTGGTGGCCGGGTGCGCCAGCTCCGGGACGGGCGACGAGCAGGCGGTGTTCCTCGACAAGGCCCGCAACGAACCCGGCTACCTGGAGGGAGTGGCCGACGGCTACGCCCTCACCTTCCAGGACCACATGGTGGTGTGCATGGCCACCGGCGGGTTCGACTACCGGCCCGACTCGGAGGAGGTGGCCCTAAGCGATCGCGGTGATCCGGCCGTAGACGGCCTGAAGGTGTCCACCACCCACTTCAACGTGGCCGCGCTCGACGGCTCGGTGCTGGGCTCCGAGCAGGGCGGTGTCGGGGCCCCGCCCGCGGGCGCCGACGACGACGCCCTCGGCGACAGCGCCCAGTCGGCCTATTTCGACGCCTTCGACGTCTGCGAGGCCGAAGCCCACGAGACCGCCCTGGCCGCCCACCCCGAAGTCACCTACCTGTTCGCCCTCGAACAGGTCGACGCCCGGGGGCCGCAACAGGATCTGGAGGACGCCGTGCTCCGCTGCCTGGCCGTGGAGGGGTACGACTTCGCCTCCGTGGACGCGATCCGCCAGGAACTGTCGGCCGAGGTGTCCGCCATCGAGACCGACGCCCTGGAACGGACCGATGCCGGGCCCAGGCTGACCGCCACCGGGATCGACGAGCTGGCCGCCCTCCAGGCCGAGGAGCAGGCGGTGGCCGTCCAGCTCGACACCTGCGGTTGGTTCGCGCCCACCGAGGCCACCCGGGACTACTGGGACGAGATCGACCGTCAGGTGATCGAGGAACTAAACCGGCTCACCGCGCCGAGCTGACCGAGCCCCGACCCATCGCACAGGCTCATCAGGACGGGCTGGATGGGCCGGGCCGGACGATCAGGCTGGTGGGGCCCCGCAACATATTGCTCCGCTTCCAGCCGGCGCCTTTGGTGTCCACGGTGTAGTCGCCGAAGGCGTCGAGGAAGGCGGGCAGGGCGATCCGGGTCTCCAGGCGGGCCAGGGCGGCGCCCAGGCAGTAGTGGATGCCGCTGCCGAACGAGATCGGGTTGGGGTCGGGTCGGTCCAGGCGGAGCTGGTCGGCGTCGGGCCATCTGCGCCGGTCCCGGTTGGCGGCGCCCAGCATCACGGTGAGGTTGGAGCCCGTCGGGATCGTCCGGTCGCCGACGGTCACCGGGCCGGTGGTGCGGCGGACGGTGATCTGGGCCGGCGGGTCGAAGCGGGCCAGCTCCTCCACGGCGTTGTCGATCAGCTCGGGCCGGGACCGCAGCAGCTCCCGCTGGTCGGGCCGTTCGGCCAGGGCGCAAATGGCGTTCCCGAGCAGGCCCGTGGTGGTCTCGTGGCCGGCGAACATGAGCAGGACGATGGTGGCCACGATGTCGTCGGTGGACAGCTCACTGTCGGGATCGTTGGCCAAGGCCGAGATCAGATCGTCGCGGGGTTCGGCCCGCCGCTGCTCGACCAGATCGGTGAAGGTCTCGTCGAACTCGGCGAAACGGCGGTTCATCGACACCGGGTCGAACGGGTGGAGGGCGTCGAGCAGGCCGGCGATCTCGGCCGACGCCTCCCTCAGCCACGGCTGCAGTTCGACGGGCAGGCCCAAGATCTCGCCGATCACGTCCACGGGCAGCGGGCCGGCGAAGCCCCGGATCACGTCGGGGGCGGGATCGTCGGCCATGTCGGCCAGGAGACGTTTGGTGATGGAGGTGACGAGGGGCTCCCAGCTGGCGATCCGGCGGGGACTGAACGCCCGGCTGACCGAGCCCCGCAGCCGGTGGTGGTCTGGCGGGTCGACGAACAGCATCCAGGTGGCAAAGTTGGCCGCCGCCTGCGGAGACAGCTCCGAGTAGGGGGAGACGTTCATGATCCGCTGGATCCCGACCGCGGTGCTGACGTTGGGGGAGCGGAGCACCTGGACGACCTCGTCGTAGCCCGACACCGTCCATTCGCGGGTCAGCCGGCTGAAGAAGACCGGACCGGGGGTGAGGGCCTTGTCGTAGTAGTCGTAGGGCCAGCGGTAGCGCTCGGGATCGAACGGGTTGGCCCGGGCGAACCCGAACGCGACGTCGGACAGGCGGGGGTGCTGCCCGACGTAGCGGATCACCTGCAACATGATCTGATCGAGGTTCATGGCGGCTCGAGCGGTGACGACTGGGGGGTGCGCCTCGGCGGATGCTCCGGCGGCGCTCGTCGTGGTTCACGGTACCACCGGCACCGCCCCCTGGGAGTATCCGCCGGCCCGGCCGGGGTACGGTCGGGGTGGTGATCGTGGCACCGAGAACAAGGCCGGTCGGGTCCGGGGAGGTGCGACGCCTGCTGCCCTGGCGGCAGCGTCGCATGGTGGGCCCGTTCATCTTCCTCGACCTGATGGGTCCCGAGGACATCCCCGCCGGTGGGGGCATGGACGTCGACGTCCACCCCCACATCGGCCTGTCCACCCTCACCTACCTCCTGACCGGCGAGGTCCGGCACCGGGATTCGCTGGGCACGGTGCAGACCATCACCGCCGGGGCCGTGAACTGGATGACGGCGGGGGAGGGGGTGACCCACACCGAACGGACCCCGCCCGAGCTTAGAGCGGCCGGATCCGAGCTGTTCGGGGTCCAGACCTGGGTGGCCCTGCCCACCGGGGCCGAGGATAAGCCGGCCCGGTTCGAGCACACCGACGCCGCCGACGTGCCGGTGGTGACCGACGACGGGGCCATGGTGCGGATCGCCGCCGGAACCGGATGGGGCGAGCGGGCCCCGGTGGGGGGTTCGTCGCCCCTCGTACTCGCCGACGTGACCCTGAGCGGCGGGACGATCGGGATCGAGGCGGAGCACCCGGAGATGGCCGTGGTGGTGCTGGACGGTGACGTGGAGGTGGGTGGCCAGGCCCTCGCCCCGGGGTGGATGGCCATCTTCGACGACGACCGGGCCCGGACCCTGCGCGGCACCGGCCGGGCGGTGGTTATCGGCGGGGAGCCCCTTGGGCCCCGTCACATCTGGTGGAACTTCGTGCACTCCGACCCGGACCGCATCGAGGACGCCAAGCAACGCTGGCGCGACCTGGCCTTTCCCCTCGTACCCGGCGACGACGAGAACCCCGTTCCCCTCCCCGGGTAGGGGCGGCGACGCCGTTCCCACCCGGGAAGGTTCTGCAGGTTTCGACGAGCAGTCCTCGATAGTCAGTCTTCAAGAAGCGGTGTGGCCGCACGACCGGCGGGGCCGGACGCCGGTGGGGCGACCGGGCCACGGCCGCACGACCGGCTGAGCGGCCGGCGGTATGGGGTGGCGTGCTGTCGGGGTGACGTGGTGTGACGGCAACGTGGTGTCGGGTGGCGCGGGGTCGGATGAGAGCGGGACGGGAAGGAGCAACCGGATCCGCCGCTAACCGGTGCCGGCCCCGGCCATTCGTGTCGACCCGGTGGCGGCCCTCGTGCGGCCCGGGGTCTGGCCGACGGGGCCGTCGGGTGCGGTCGTTGCCCAGGGTCGGCCGTCGGGTCGGTGGATACGGAGTTGGCGATCGGGCTCGAGCTCGATGGTCCAGCGACCTTCGTGAACCAGGTGATGGTGGCGAGTGCACAACGGGACCAGGTTGGCCAGATCGGTGGGGCCGCCGGCGTTCCACGGGGTGACGTGGTGGATGTGGCACCAGGCGAAGGGCCGGTCGCAATCGGCGAAGGCGCACGTCGAGTACAGGGCGCGGAGAGCGCGGCGTTGGCGGGCGGTGGCGACCCGTTTCGACCGCCCCACATCCATGGATGAGCGGCGATGCCGGTCGTACACGATCGGTTGCCACCACGCCCCGCACTGCATCCGGCTAAGCGTGGCCGGATCCACGCCGTGACCGGTATGCCCCCATTCGGCCACCGTGCCGGGGTGCCCGCCACCGGTGAGGGTGGCGACATCGACGATGACGTTGAGGAGGGGGCTGGCGATCTCACTCCCCGGACGGAACGCTCGGGCCAACATCTCGACCAGGGCGTCGGCCCGCAACCGGTCATCGAACCGGCGACCGGAGCCACCGCCCCCGTCCACCGCACCGACCGCGTCACCCCCACCCTCCGAACCAAGCGCACCACCCGAACCGACCCCGTCACCCGCACCACGGCAACCGACCCCATCACCGGCACCATCCGAGCCCCCCTCATCCTCGACCTCGCCATTGGCTCCGACCCCGCCCTCGTCGACACGGCTCCTGGCCAGGGCGCCCATCTCCCGGTTGAGGGCGGCACCGATCGCCTCGGCCGATTCCGGATCGAACACCCCGTTGAGCCGATACAGCCCGTCGGCCCCCAACCAGAACCGCAGCCCGACCTCGCTCCGGCGGCGGTCCGCCACCGTACGACCCGCGTCACGGGCGATCCGATCAACCAGGCGATTGACCCGCCGGGCGAACGACCGCGGCGGCAGGGTGACCACCCACTCAGCGAGATCGGCATCGTGACCCACGAACGCGGCCTGCTCGGCCGGACCCTCCAAGCGCGACCGCGCTCCGGCGAGCCGATCGAGACACTCCGGGTTGGCCCGGCCCGACCCGACGACGCCCGACACCAGCGGCAGGTCACCAACCGAACGCTGGCGGGCCGCCCGCCGGTGCGCCTCGGCCGACGACACCCCGCCACGCCCCAGCACATCCTCGGGGGCCGCTCCGGGGCCGCCGTCGGCCGACAACTCGTCGGCCAGGGCCACCAGACGGGCCTCGTAACCGGCCAACACCCGGCGGCACGCCTCGGCCCGGCCCAACAGCCCCTCCACCCGGTTCGCCGCCGCCGTCCGGCCTCCGACGACACCGGCGGAGAAGAGGGCGATCCCCTCGTCGAGTTCGGTTCCGAGACAGCCGAGCGAAGTCATGTGACCATCATGAACAAGGGGTGTGACAGCCAACGGCGGAAGGGCCCGTCCGGGCCCCGGCGTTCGGCGGGCGACAGGCCGAGCACCCGCCCCGGCGTTCAGCCGGCCCGTCGGCCGCCGGTCACCTCGGTGATGGCCTGGTCGAGGATGGTGACCCCGAGGTCGAGCTCGTCGTCGGTGATGGTGAGCGGCGGGGCGATGCGGAACACGCCCCCCATACCGGCCAGGGCCACGATGTTCATGGACAGGCCGAGCTCGAAGCAACGGCGGGTGATGGCCGCCCCCAGCTCGGGGTCGGGCCGCTTCGAGGCCCGTTCGGCCACGATCTCGATCCCGAGCAGGAGACCCCGGCCCCTCACGTCGCCCACGCACTCGTGGCGGGCAGCGATCTCGTCGAGCCCTCGGCGCAGGCGGTCCCCGGCCACCGCGGCCCGATCGGCCAGGCGGTCCCGCACCACGATGTCGATCACCCGGCGGGCCACCGCGGCGGGCAGCGGGTCGGACACATGGGTGGTGTAGAAGAGGAAGCCGGCGTCGTGGGCTCGGGCCTCCACCTCGTCGGTGGTCACCACCGCGGCCACGGGGAGGCCGGCGCCGAGGGTCTTGGACAGGGTGAGCACGTCGGGGACGATGTCGTCGCGTTGAAAGGCGAACATGGTGCCGGTCCGGCCCAGACCGGTCTGGGCCTCGTCGAGGACGAGCAGCATGCCCCGCTCGTGGCAGCGGCGGCGGAGCTCGGTCAGGTAGCCGGAGGGCAGGTCGAGGACGCCACCGGAGCTGAGGACCGGTTCGGCGATGAAGGCCGCGGGAGCGCCGACGCTCTGCCGGTCGATCAGGTCGAAACCGTCGTCGAGCTCGGCCCGCCAGTCGAGGGCACCGGCGGCGTCGACGAACCGGGGCCGGTAGGCGTTGGGGGCGAACACGGCCATCGAGCCGGGCTGGGCGGGGCCGTAACCGCGCCGGCCGGCGGAGTAGGTGGCCGAAGCGGCGGCGCCGGTCATCCCGTGCCAGCTCTGGGCGAAGCCGACCACCTCCCAGCCGCCGGTCACCAGTTTGGCCAGCCGCAGGGCGGCCTCGTTCGACTCGGCCCCGGTGGACAGCAACAGCACCCTGGTCAGGCCGGGGGCGAGGGACCCGAGGGTGTCGGCCAGGTCGATCACCGGGCCGGACAGCATCCCGGAGAACAGGTGGTCGAGCCGGGCCACCGCCTCGCCGACGACCTCGACGATCTCGGGGTGGCTGTGGCCAAGCACGGCGCTCATCTGACCGCTGGTGAAGTCCAGCACCGAGCGGCCGTCGGCGTCGTACACGTAGGCGCCCGCCGCCCGGTCGGCCACGAACGGTGACCACTCGGCCCCGTAGCGGATCAGGTGGCGAGTGGCTTCGGTCAGATCAGGGTTCGGCCCAGGCGACGACATCCCAGCAGGGTAGACACGGCCCGCCCAAGGCCCGATGACCGTTCGACTCCCACCCCACCTGCCCCTAGGGTGATCTGGGCGGGTGATGGGCCACCGTGTACCCGGAGGGGGGATCGATGGGCAGTCTGGTTGGAACGACCGTCGACGGTGTCGAGCTTATGGTGGAGGTGTCCGGTTCGTCCGGACCGGCGAACGTCAGCCTCGATCAGTCGTTGCCGTTCACCAACGTGGGTGCGGCGATCAGGGCCATCGGTGGCGAGGTGATGGGGGCGGTGCGAGCCGCCGGCCCTGATTCGGCCACGGTGGAGTTCTCCCTCGGGGTGAAGGTGAAGGAGGGCCGCCTCACCGGCATCCTGGTGAGTGGCGGCGCCGATGCGTCGATCAAGGTGACGATGACCTGGGACGGCGAATCGTCCGGCCGCCGGCCCGGCGGTGACGCCTCGTCGTGACGCCTTCGGTGACCACGGTCCAGGCCGGCCCGCTCCGCCAGTTCGTCGCTCGTATCCGTGACGCCGCCGACGGGACGACGCTCGGCACGGCCGTACTGGTTGCGCCCGGCCGGGCCCTCACCTGCGCCCATATCGTGTACGGACGCGACGTTGTCCGCCTCGAAGCCGCCACAGCGATCCGCGCCATCGGAGATCGTCTCGGTGCCGACGACCCTGACGCCAACCACACCGACGCCGCGGTGATCTGCCGATCGGCGCCGCCGGAGGAGATCGGCCGATTGTGGCCCTTCCCGGACCTGGCCGTGTTGGCCTGGGAGGACAGTGGGGTGGCTCATCCGGTGGCTCCGCTCCACCCGGGGTTCCCCCAGCGTCGCCCGGCTGATGGTGACCAGCTCGCCGCCTGGGGTTACGGGCGACGGGAGGACGGGGTGGACCCACCGGGAGATGGCGTACGGTTCAAATGCGAAGGCTACGTCGAGGATGATCTGTGGCCGCTCGCAGCGGGGCTCGCCCAACCCGGACCGTCCGGAGCGCCGATCGTCAGCCCCACCACTCGCACGGTGATCGGGTTGATCTCCGCCAGCAGGGACACCTCAACCGACCTGGGGACCTACGCCACCCCGACGACCGCGCTCCACGTCACCGACCGGTTCCCCGGCACCCACCCCGACGACGAACTGGCCCGGCTGATCAGCGCCAACCGGGAGGCCGCCGTGGCCGACCTGACACCCTGGCTCGCGGTGTTCGAGCCCGGTCACTCGGCCAGATTCGCGTCCCGGCCGTGGGCCGAGTTCCGACGGACGGAGCGGTCCACCCCGTCGGAGTTGCTCCGGGCCGATCTCCGGGTGGTGCCCTACTGGTTCCGTGACGAGAACCTCTCGTGGGTCGTGAACGAGTGGTGTCAGAGTCCGGAGCCAGCGCGGGTGCTGTCGCTCAGTGCGTCCGGGGGGCCGGGAAAACCCGGTTCGCCATCGAGCTCAGCAAGGAGATGGAGGAGCGGGGCTGGCTCACCTCCTGGTTCGATCCCCGGGATCAGCCCCCACCCGACGACCTGCAGGTCACCCTGGCGCCGAGGCTGCTGGTGATCGACTACCTGGAAGAGGTGTCCTCGACGGTGCTCCGGCCGATCGTCGACCTGGCCGCGGCCAGCGGCCACCCGCTGGCGCCTGTACGTCTGGTGCTGCTCACCCGGACCCATGTGTCGGGAGCCGATTCGATCGAGACGTTGAAGCGGACCCACGAGCCGTCGGGCCCGGCCCTCCAGTTGCTGAACGCGTCCACCGCCTCCCCCGCGTCGACCGACCTGCTCGACCGCGACCAGCGACAGGCCCTGTGGCGTCTCGCCGTCGAGTCCAGGCCCGTCAGCAGCTGGATCAGCTCGCCGGTGACGCCGGTTCGTCACCGATCGTGAACGCCGACCGGGCTGACCTCGACGGGCGGTTGGAGGACCCGGCGGGGTGTCCGGGCTGGAACCCGGACGCCCATCTGGCCCGGGCGCGACGCCGCGTCGAGCGGGGGCCGACCCTGATCGGCCACCGGCGCATCGTGCTCTGAGCGGGCCCCGCCCGGAGCACGATGATGGCCCTCAGACCACGGCGCCGGCCAGGCGCTCGCTGATAAGCTCCTCGGCCTCGCCGACGATGCGGCTGATCAGTTCCTGGCAGGTGGGGATGTCGTGGATGAGGCCCTGCACCATCCCAGCCGACCAGATCCCGGCCTCGGTATCACCCGTGGTGTACACGTTGCGGCCCCGGACCCCGGCCACCAGCTCCTGAACGTCGGAGAACTCGCCGCCCTCGCCGAGGATCTCCACCACCTCGTCCGACACGGTGTTCTTGGCCACCCGAGCCGTGTTGCGCAACTGGCGGAAGATCAGGTTGGTGCTGCGCTCGTCGCCGTCCACCAGGGCGTGCTTCACGTTCTCGTGGATCTGGGCCTCCTGGGTGGCCATGAACCGGGTGCCCATATTGATCCCGTCGGCCCCGAGGGCCAGGGCGGCCACCAAGCCCCGGGCGTCGCCGAACCCGCCGGAGGCGATCATGGGGATGGTGATCTTCTCCGCCGCGGCCGGGATGAGGATCAGGCCGGGGATGTCGTCCTCGCCGGGGTGTCCGGCGCATTCGAACCCGTCGATGGAGATCCCGTCCACCCCGATGCTCTGGGCCTTCACGGCGTGCCGCACCGCGGTGCACTTGTGGAGCACCTTGACCCCGTTGGCCTTGAAATCGGGGAGGTGGTCCACCGGGTTGAACCCCGCGGTCTCCACGATCTTGACCCCGGCCGAGATGATGGCGTCACGGTATTCGGCGTAGGGAGGGGGGTTGATGGCGGGCAGGATCGTCAGGTTGACCCCGAACGGTTTGTCGGTCATCTCCCGGCACCGCTCGATCTCCTTGGTCAGGTCCTCCGGGGTGGGCTGGGTCAGGGCGGTGATGAACCCCAGGCCGCCGGCGTTGGCCACGGCTGACACCAACTCGGCCACGCCGACCCACTGCATGCCGCCCTGCACGACCGGTGCTTCGACCCCGAAGGTCTCGGTGAACTTCGTCTTGATCATTGGGTGCTCCCCAAGGTTGGTGGTCTGCTCTGTCGTTGATCAGTCCGTGCTGATCTCGTTGATGTACTCGTAGCCGACGTCCAGCATCATCATCCGGTGGCGGGCGCCGGGGGCGGCCAGGTCGCCGGATTCGTAGGCGGGATCCTCCTGGTAGACCGAGTAGATGGTCTCGCCGTCGCGCCGGAGGCGGGGCAGGAACACCTCGTCGGGCCGGGACGCGGTGGCCCCCAGGGCCTCGGCGACGGTGGTGTGGGGCAGGAGCCGCAGGAGGCTCACGTAGGTGGGGGCGGCCAGGTTCACGGTGCCGTTGCGGCAGCCGTCGAGGGCCGAGGCGATGGTGTGCCATTCGTAGGCCCGGATCTCGCCGTCGTCGATCACCACCTCACCGTCGGGGGCGGGCACCACGAAGAACCAGGTGGCGAACCGCCGGTTCCGCCCCAGCGGGGTGGTCCAGTGCGACAGGGTGACGAGCTGGTCGGCGTCGATGACCAGGCCCGCCTCCTCGTGGGCCTCCCGCACGGCGGCCAGCCGGGCCGCGGCGAGATCGTCGGCGGCGGCGGCCAGCTCGTGGTCGTCGACCCGACCCCCGGGGAACACCCAGGAGCCACCGTGGAAGGCCAGGCCCTCGTCGCGCCGCACCACCAGCACCTCGAGCCCACCGGGGCCGTCCCGCAGGGGGATCACGGTGGCGGCGGGGCGGACGGGGACCGCGTCGGGGTCTTCGGCCTTCATGTTCACGGCGCGACCCTAGCGGCCCCCACCCATGGGCTTCGAGACGACGGGCACGTGCCGTCCGTCGCCCCCGACCACCGGGCCGCCCCCGGTCGGTGACCCGGGGGCGGCCAGGGCGGCGAGGGCGGCGGCCAGGGGGTCGGCGGTGACCCTCCGCCGGGCGAGCAGGGCGGTGGCCTCGTGGTCGCCCACCGCTGCGGCCCAGACCCGGCCGGCGGCGATGAGCCGCAGATCGTGGCGTCGGCCGGTGGCCCGGGCGGTGGCGCCGAGGGCCAGGGGCCGGAGGGCCTCCCAGTCGGTGGCGGTGATCCAACCGGCCCGGAAGGCGAGGGCGGTGGCGGCCGCGTGCTCCCAGGTGTCGGCCCGCCCCGCGGCCCCCCCGAGCGGTGTCCACACCCAGGCCGGCCGGTGACCCCGGCGCAGCCGGAGCGGACCGGCCATCGTGGCCCGCCACCGTCCGGTCGGGTCGGACAGGGCCAGGGCGGCCAGGGTCCCGTCGAGGAGGCGGACCCAGCCCGGTTCGCTGGCCGGCGCCCCGAACCGACTCCGCCGGAGGTCCCGCTCGAACCGGGCCAGCTGGTGAGGGTCGAGGCGCCCCCATCCGGCCAACGCGGCCCGGGTGTGGGCGTGGTCGACCCGCAGGGGGTCCCCGCCCCGCCGGGCCCGGGCGGCCAGCCCCACCCGGCGGGCCCGCGTGGTGACGGCCGGATCGTCGAGGGCGGCGATGACGGCCGCCTCCGTGGCCGGTGGCCACGGCCGGACGCTCGCGGCCATCGCAGCCACCGCGGCCGCTCGGCACCGGTCGACGGGGGCGAGACGGTCGAGGCGGGCCAACCCGGCCGCCGGGGTGGCCGGGGCGGTGGCGTCGTGGTGGTGGTGGCGGCGCCGGACCGGCCCCCGGGACCGGACCACGGACCGGGCCCAACCAACGGCCCCGAACACCAGGATGACCAGGGGGAACTCGTGGGCGGCGGCGGCCGGGGCGGCCCCGATCGTGCCGACGGCGGGGTCGGCCGGGTGGACCAGCCCGGCGGTGAGGATCCCGGTGACGGCCACCGACCCCACCACCACCGCGGCCAGCAACCAGTCGAGGCCCCACCGGATCCAGGCCACGGTGGCCGCGGTGGCCGCCAGCGTGCATCCGGCACCCACCAGGGGCCGCTCGTCGTACAGCCCGGCCCCCGGGATCAGGATGCTGCGGGCCATGTGCACCCCGGTGTGCCCGAGGCCCACCACCAACAGGGCGGGCACGGCCGCCAGGGCGAGGGGGATCAACCACCCCCGGACCCGGCCCCGGCCCGCCATCACCGGGGGAGTTCCGAGGTGGCCGACGACGAGGCCGCCGGCCCGCTCCGGGCCGGGCCCAGTGGTGGCGGGGTGCTGGTGAGCACGGGGCGCCCCCGCAGCCGGTAGACGGCCCCGACCAGCCGGGTCCACATCTGGTTGCAGTTCACGATCACGACCCGGCCCCGTCCACCACCGCCGGATCGGGCTCGGGGGCGAGCCGGAGCCGGATCGGCCCGGGCACGGCCACGACCAGGTCGGCCCGACCCGAGGCGTCCGCGGTGATGACGGTCGGCGACGGGCCGCCAGTACCAGTATCCGTGGCGGCGTCAGCGTCGGCGGCCACCACCGTGTACCCGGCCCCGGGCCGAAGACGGTCGAGCTGGAGGGTGACCCGTCCGGGCCCGCCGGCGCAGTCGGGAGCACGGCGGGGGGCGACCCCGAGGTCGAGGACGACCCCATCGGCCGACCGGGCCTCGGTAACCATCACCTCGTCCCACGGCCAGGCCACCACCCGGGGCCCCTCGGCCTCCACGTAGCCCCGGATGCTCAGGTCGGCGGTTCCCAACGGCATCGACCAGCGGACGATCAGGTGTCCGGCGAGCCCCGGGATCCCCGAGTCGAGCGGGCGGTCCGGCCACGACGTACCCGTGGAGCACTGGCGGGCCGAGGCGTCGAGGGCGGCCAGGGCGAGATCGACCTCGCCCAGCATCCGGGCCCCACCGATCACCCCGTTCCAGGCGGCCAGGGCGCTGCGGCGGGCCCGGTTGCGTTCCAGGGTGGCCGGCAGTTCCAGGTCGAGCCGGCCGTCGGTCACCCGGGCGGCCAGGGCCCCCAACCGGGGGGTGGCCCGACGCCGTTCGAGGGCCACCGCCCGCCGGGCGTGGTCGGGCAGGATGTCGGCGAACCGGTTCGAACCGGCGGCCAGGTAGTGCCCGCCCGGCACCTCGCCGGTGTCCCACGACAGGCCGACCAGGCTCGACCTGATGTGGGCGTACGACCCGTCGGGGGTCAGGTACTCCTGGTCGAGGGTCTCCCGCCACCGGGGCCGTACCCCGTCCCAGGCGTCGGTGCCGTGGAGTCGGTCGTGACCGCACAGGGTCTGGGCCCCCATCACGTTGCACACGGTGAACGACCAGCCCGGCTCGCAGGCGAAGAAACCGAGGCGGCTGCGCCGGAAGTTCCGCTCCACCGCCTCGGCGATGCGGTGATGGTCGTAGGGGAAGGTGCGCCCGTCGGTCCACACGAAGGTGAGGGAACCCGGCTGGTCGAACCGGGTCGAGCCGGTGGCCGCCTCGTACACGTTGAGCACGTCGCCCAGGAAGCCGGAGAACATGATGTTGTCCCGGCGGATCGGATCCGGGTCGGGATCGAAGTTGCCGAGCACGTTCAGGGTCCGCCAGTAGCGCCAGACCCGCAGGTCGGTGTGCTTGTGGACCAGGCGGGCCAGGGCGTCCTCGGCCTGGGGGAGGGCGTTGGGCACGAAGTTGGCCGCGTAGCAGCTCAACCCCCAGCACAGGGCGTTGAGCTGGTAGCGGAGCTGGGTGCCGGAGTGGAACTGGTCCCCCCAGTCGAGCCCGTCGAGCCCGTCGTCGGGCTGGTTGGCCAGGTCGTAGACCCAGCGCAGCAGTTCGATGTCGGTGGGGTCGGGCGGGCGCACGATCCGGACCGGTTCCGGGACGGTGGTGTCGGCCAGGTAGGCGTTGAGGTCGGCCACGACGGCCCGTTTCGCCCGGTACGACCGCTCGGCCCGGCTGAACCCGACGGCCACGGTGGTGGCCAGGAGCAGGTAGGCCACCGGGACCGCCCAACCCCAGGTGGCGCCCCGCTCGGCCCACAGGCGGGGACCGTCGGGACCCAGCAGGGCGGGGACGACGGCGCTGACCAGCCAGACCAGGGGGATGGCGAGGTGGGCGCTGACCCCCCACCACAACACCAGGGCCACCAGCACGGCCCCGAGGGTGACGACGAAGGCGAGAGGCCAGGCCACGTAGAGGAATCCGGCCCCGGGGAAGACTAGGGAGGCACCGGCGGCGGTGGCCGCGGCACCACCCACGACGAAGATCAGAACCGCCGCCACCAGTTGGACGCCCATGAGTCCGGCCACCAGGCGGGCCAGGAGGCGGCGGCTCTTCGGGCCCAGTCGGGGGGTGTGCTCCGGCAGCAGCATCGGCACCGACGCGGCCTCGGGCGGCGACACGGTGACGGTCACCCCAGGAGCTCCAGGGCGTCGAGATCGATGGCGTGGTGGGCGTGACGCCGGAGCATGGTTGCCAACATCCGGTCGCCCCGTTCGGTCTGCTCGGCGAGGACGGTGGCGATGATGCTCATGACCACTCCCCAAACGCTGGCCAGCCGGTAGTCCCGCCAGCAGGTGTCGGCGTCGTAGCCGGGCACGCCGGCCGCGGCCAGCCCGGCGTGGTAAGCGTCGACCAGGGCCCGCTCCACCACGGCCCGTTCGGCGGGTTCGAACCCGCCGCCGATCAGGTAGGCGACGTCGGTGACGCCGATCTGGTAGGCGATGGTCTGCCAGTCGACGACCACCACGGGTGGGGCCCCCGCCTCGACCCCGAACAGCAGGTTGTCGGGCCGGAAGTCCATGTGGGCCAGGGTCCGGGGCGTACCCAGGCCCACCCCCCAGGCCTCGACCCCCGGGGTGAGGCGGCGGGCCAGCTCGACCGACACCTCGTCGGCCAGGGGGGCGAGACGGGCCAGGGCGGGTTCGACCGAGGCGGCGTAGACCCGGGCCAGTTCGGCGGCCGCCTCCGCCTCGGTGTTCCCCCCGAGCAGGACGGCCAGGGCGGGATCGCCCCAGCGGGGGGCGTGGAGGGCCACGGCCTGGTCGACGGCCAGGGCGGCCTCGTCGACGGTGAGGCCCCGGAACTGGTCGCCCTGGGCCGAACCGGACAGGTCCTCCATGATGAAGGCGAAATCGGGCACGGCGTCGTCGTAGTAGGCCATCCAGACCTCCGGGGTCTGGATACCGACAGTGGGCCGCAGCTCGGTGTAGAAGTAGTACTCCTTGAAGTAGGAGCCCCGGTCGAAGCTGTACCGGCGGGTCGGGGCATCGTCGGTGGGCAGCTTGGCGATCAGACTGGCCGGGCGTCGATGGCCGTCCTCGACCCCGTCCCACCGGAGCGGCACCCGCACGTTGCGGGCCATCTGGCCGGTACCGACGAAGCTGACCGGCCCGGCCGCCACCACCTGCGCCCCCCGGGCCACTCCGGCCGGCTCGAGCACGGCGGTCAGCCAGGTGGCGTCGAGTGCGCTCGGGTCGCCGAGCACGCCCCGCGTTCCGGTCACGGTCATCGTTCCCCCTTCGGTGGCCCGAGCCCGGCGACGCGGCCGGGTGGGCGACGACAGGCTGTCACACCCGTCACCCATCAGGGTAGGCGCCCGGGTCCCCGGGGCTCCAACAGGCGGCGGCCCGTGCCCGTCGTCACTAGGCTGCGGTCATGTTCGACCTGACCAACCGCATCGCGGTCGTGACCGGGGCCAGCCGTGGTATCGGGGAGGCGGCCGCCCGGGCCCTCGACCGGGCCGGAGCCCGGGTGGTGCTGAGCGGCCGCACCGTAGAGGACCTGGAGCGGGTGGCGGCCGGCCTCGACCACGACCCGGTGATCCTGCCGGCCGATCTGGGTCGGGCCCGGGCCGGGACCGACCTGGCCACCGCCGTGCTCGACACCGTCGACGGCGTGGACATCCTGGTTAACAACGCCGGGATCCCGATGCGGCGGACCCCCGACCAGCTCACCGAGGACGACGTCGACACCGTGTTCGCCCTCAACGTGCGGTCCCTGGTCATGCTCACCGTCGGCCTCGCTCCGTCGATGAAGGCCCGGGGTGGGGGATCGGTGGTCAACATCTCCTCCATCGCCGGCCTCCACGGCCCCCTCGGCCGGGTCGCCTACGCCGGCACGAAGGGGGCGGTGGACGCCATGACCCGGGCGTTGGCCGCCGACTGGGGCCCCGACCGGATCCGGGTCAACTCCATCGCTCCCGGCATCATCACCACCGCCATCTGGGAGGAGAGCCGCAACACCGTTCCCGGCCTGATCGAGGACCTGGCCGCCCAGGTCCCGCTGAAGCGATGGGGCGACGCCGACGACATCGCGGACGTGGTCCTCTTCCTGGCCTCCGACGCCTCCCGCTACGTCACCGGCGAGACCATTGCCGTCGACGGCGGCATGGCCAACATCTCCGCCCGACCGGTCGCCCTCCCCGAGCTGGGCGACGGGTCGACCGGATTCACTGATCGTTGAATTGGCGGCACTACGGTCTCGACATGGACATCGGGATCACGACTGCCTTCTCCCACCACACCCCGGTGGAACAGATCATCGGCACCGCCCAGCGGATCGAGGCCGCCGGCTTCTCCACGGTCTGGGTGCCCGAGCACGTCCTGTTCTTCCCCGAGTACGCGTCCGACTACCCCTACGCCGAAGACGGGCGGGTCCCCGGCGACCCGGACGGGGTGCTCGATCCGTTCAGCGCCCTCACCTTCATCGCCGCCCACACCACCACCCTCCGGCTGGCCACCGGCATCTGTCTGGTGCCCCAGCGCCAGCCCGTCTACACCGCCCGTCTGGTCGCCGACCTCGACTACCTCTCGGGCGGCCGGGTCGATCTCGGGGTGGGGGTCGGCTGGCTGGCCGAGGAGTTCGACGCCCTCGGGGTGGACTTCTCGGCCCGGGGCCGCCTGTGCGACGAGTACATCGGGGTCATGCGGGCCATGTGGGGTCCCGACCCGGTGACCCACCGGGGCGACACGGTCCGGATCGATAACGCCCAGGCCAACCCCAAACCGGTGCAGGCCCCGGTGCCGGTCTACATCGGCGGGGAGAGTGGTCCCGCCCTCCGGCGGGTGGCCCGCCTCGGTGACGGCTGGTACGGCTTCAACCTGACCCCGGAGGGCCTGGCCGAGAAGCTGGAACGGCTCGACCCCCTCCTGGCCGACGCCGGCCGGACCCGGGCCGAGCTGTCGATCGCCGTGTCGCCCGGCCGCAACCGGGTGGAGCCGGAACACGTGGCCGCCTACGCCGCGGCCGGAGCCGACCAGGTGGTGGTCGGCCTGTTCGGCCGCAACCTCGACGAGATCGACCGGCGCCTCGACCGGCTCCGCCCCCTACTCGACGCCTGAGCTTCCCGACCGGGGCATTTTCGGCTCGGCGGTGACGGTGGAGTAGGTTCGACCGAGTGCCTATGAAGTACGCCACCGTCGACGAGGTGGCCACCCTCGTTCACCACCGGGGCCCCACCACCTTGCCGGGAACGGGACCCGACCACGACCAGGGCCGGGTGGTGGTGTGCCTCCACGACGCCGGGTCGAGCTGCGGGATCTACTCCCCCCTGCTCGACCGGCTCGCCGCCGATCACAGCCCCCTCGCCTACGACCAGCCCGGCCACGGCCGGTCCGGATCGCTCGACGCCCTTCCCACCCTGGCCGCCATGGCCGACCACCTGATCGACCTGGTGCGCCAGTGGTCGCTCGGTCCGGTGGTGGCCGTGGGGGACGGGCTCGGCGCCGCCATCGCCCTCGAGACCGCCTCCCGGTCGCCGCAGACCGTGGACGCCGTGGTCACCCTGGGCCGCCTGGTCACCGGCGACGCCCTCGACCCCGAGATCGACCGGCTGGCCATGATCACCGCCGGCCGGGCCCGCCGGGAGTTCGACCAGACCGGTTACGCGCCGGACACCGCCGAGCGGGCCATGAAGGCCGCGTTCGCCGCCTGGGTCCGGACCGACCCCCGGGCCACCCTCGGCGCCCGCCGGGCCCAACGGGCCTGGGTGGTCCCCGACCAGATCCCGGTTCCCGTCCTGGTCGTGGTGGGCGAGGCCACCGAGGACGACGCCCGGGCCGAGGCCGAGAACCTGGCCGCCACCATCGATTCGGCCACGGCCGCCGAGCTGGCCGGCGCCGGACGGCGGGGCCAGATCGAGCAGCCCGAGGCCCTGGCCGGCCTGATCGACCGGTTCATCACCGGCGGAGGAGGGGCATGAGCCCGACGAGTAGCCTGAGCGGGAACATCGCCATCGCCGGGGTCTACGAACACCCGTCGCGGTTCTCGCCGGACAAGACCGAGTTCCAGATCATGGCCGAGTGCGCCAAGGGCGCCCTGGACGACGCCGGCCTCACCCTCGACGACGTCGACGGCCTGTTCGGGGCGTCGATGACCATGGGCATGATGGGCATCGTCGACCTGGCCGAATACCTCGACATCCACCCCGACTACGTGGACGGTACCAATATCGGGGGCTCGTCGTTCGTGGCTCACGTGACCCACGCCGCAGCCGCCATCTCGGCCGGCCTGTGCCAGGTCGCCCTCGTCCTCTACGGATCGACGGCGGCCTCCAACTCGGTGGCCATCGGCACCGGCGGCCGGGGCCGGGCGGCCAAGCCAGACGAGGCGTTCGTGGTCCCCTACGGGATGACCACGGTGGGCAGCTACGCCCTGTACGCCCAGCAGCACATGGCCACCTACGGCACCACCTCCGAGCAGCTGGCCGAGATCGCCGTCACCATGCGCCGCCACGCCGGCCTCAACCCCCAGGCCAAGATGCGCCAGCCGATCACGGTCGACGACGTCCTGGCCAGCCGGATGATCTCCACCCCCCTCCACCTGCTCGACTGCTGCATCATCAGCGACGGTGGCGGCGCGGTGGTGGTCACCTCGGCCGACCGGGCCCGTGACCTCGCCTCCGACCCGGTCCTGCTCCTCGGGGCCGGCGAGGCCGTCACCCACCAGGGCATCGGGGCCACCGATCTGATGACCATCGCCGCCCGCCAGTCCGGGGAGCGGGCCTTCGCCATGGCCGGGGTGGATCGGGCCGACATCGATCTGGCCATGATCTACGACTCGTTCACCATCACCGTGCTGGCCACCCTGGAGAACCTCGGGTTCTGCAAACCCGGGGAGGGCGGGGCCTTCGTGGAGAACGGCGGGATCGGCCTCGGCGGCCACCTCCCCGTCAACCTCGACGGTGGCGGCCTGTCGTCCAACCATCCCGGCATGCGGGGCATCTTCCTGGTCATCGAGGCCACCCGGCAGCTCCGCCACCAGGGCGGCGACCGCCAGGTGGCCGGCGCCGAACTGGCCTGCGTCCACGGGACCGGCGGCACCATCGGCGACAAACACTCCGGCGCCACCCTCATCCTGGGGAGAGACCGATGACCGAGATCAGCCATCCCGAACCCACCGCGTCGTGGGAGACCCGGGGCTACTGGGAGGGCGCGGGCCGGGGCGAACTGGTGCTCCAGCGCTGCGCGTCGTGCGGGGTGGTCCAGCACCCGCCCCGTGGGGTGTGCGTCAGCTGCCTCGGCGGCACCCCGGACTCCTTCGTCGCCTCCGGCCGGGGCCGGGTGGTCACCTTCACCGTCACCAACCAGAACCAGACCCCGGGGTTCGCCGAGGCCTGCCCCTACGTGCTGGCCTACGTCGAACTCGACGAGGGCCCCCGCCTGCTCACCAACATCGTCGACTGCGACCCCGACACCGTCACCGTCGGGATGGCGGTGACGGCCCGGTTCGTGCCCGTCGACCGGGAGCACGCCGACCGGGCCGACGACGCCGCCTACGCGGTACCGGTGTTCGCCCCGGCATGATCCTCGACCTGCACACCCATTCGGTCCGCTCCGACGACGGCCGGGCCAAGGTAGCCAACTACTGCCAGTGGATCGCCAAGAAGGACGTGCCCCTCGACGGCTTCGTCCTCACCGAGCACCGCCAGTGGGACGACGAGAGCGACTACACCGACCTGGCCGAGGAGTACGGCCTCGTCATCCTCAAGGCGGCCGAGGTGGAGACCGACTACGGCCACGTGCTCGTGTTCGGGGTCACCGACGACCTGACCCGACGGATCGACTTCACCCGTCTCGACATCCCCCTGCCCGAACTGCTGGAGGCGGCCGAGGCCACCGGGGCGTTCGCCGCCCCCTGCCATCCCGGCCGCAAGAACGTGGGCCTGTTCGCCCACTACGCCACCAAGGGCCCCGTGGACGGGGTCCACACCGTCGAGGTCCTCAACGGGGGGAGCATCCCCGGGGAGGACGACCTGTCCATCGCCGAGGCCGGCCGGTACGGGTACCGCATGTTCGGCGGCAGCGACAGCCATATCGTCAGCCGGATCGGCTACTGCGCCACCCAGTTCGACGACGACATCACCACCATCGGGGACCTGGTCGCCGCCCTCAGGGGCGGCCGGTTCCGTCCCGTCAACCTCAAGGAGGGTTCTGTGGAGGTACTCGCCTCGTGACCGATCTCGACCGTCAGCTCGACGAGATCCGCTCCACCTGGGTGGGGGAGGAGTTCGACATCGCCACCTTCGAGGTCGAACCCGACCGCATCCTGACCTGGGCCAACGCGGTGGGGGAGACCGATCCCCGCTTCATCGACCCCGACCACCCCGACTTCCAAGCCCACCCCACCTTCACCACCCACCTGGTCACCGGTCGGGTGGTGCCCGAGGGGTTCCCCCGCATCGGCCGGACCAGTGTGGACGGGGGCAAGGCGGTGGCGATCCATCAGCCGGTCCGACCGGGGGAGACCCTCACCGCCCGGGCCACCATCGCGGACGTCTACGCCAAGACGGGCCGCTCGGGAACCATGGTCTTCGTGGTCCAGCGCACCAGCTTCACCGACGCCGACGACCGGCCGGTGGCCGAGGTGGACTGGCGGATGATCTGGTCCGGTCTGGAGGAGGGCTGATGGTGACCCGGTTCGAAGACGTGGAGCTCGGCGACGAGCTGCCCTACGAACAACCCGACGTGTCGATGGAGAAGGTGGAGGCGTTCGCCACCGCCGCCAACCAGCGGTTCCCCCGCTTCACCAGCCACGAGGCGGCCCGGGCCGAGGGGCTCCCCGGCGCCCTCGTCCCCGGCATCATGAGCCAGGCCCTCCTGGCCGCCATGATCCACCGGTGGGCCCCGGGGGCCACCATTCGCTCGCTCGACACCGTCTTCCGGGGCCATGTCGTGGTGGGCACCACGCCCACCATCTCCGGTGCGGTGACCGACGTCGACGACGACGCCCGCACCGCCGAAGTGGACCTTACCCTCACCACCGAAGAGGGCCGCACCGGGGTGATGGGTACCGCGATCGTGGCCTTCGACTAAGCCGGGGACCGTGAGCCGAGCCCCGACGACGATGCCTCCCCGGCGGGTGCCGGGCTTGGCCGTCCTGCCCGACCGGATCCACTACGGCTGGTGGGTGGCCATCGGCCTAGCCGTCGTCATGTTCGCCACCGTCGGGGTCGGCTACTACGGCCTCGCCGTCTTCCTCGACCCCCTCCAGGAGGAGCACGGGTGGTCGAACACGGCGGTGTCGGGGGCCACCGGCCTCTACTTCTCGGTGTCCGGCCTGACCGGCCTCGTCGTCGGCCCCATGGTGGACCGGCACGGCCCGATCCGGTTCATGACCGCCGGGGTGCTCCTCCTGGCCGCCGCCACCACCTCCCTGCGGTGGGTGGACGAGCTGTGGATGCTGTACCTCTGCTACCTGGTCCAGGCGGTCGCCTTCGGGATGGCGGGCAATGTGTGCGTCAACTCGATCATGGCCCGCTGGTTCATCACCAAACGGGCCAAGGCCATGAGCATCAGCTCCACCGGGATCTCCCTCGGCGGGGTCGTGCTCAGCCCGGTCGGCACCTGGATGATCGGGGAGGGCGGAATCGCCCTGGCCGCCCCGATCATGGGTCTGCTGGTGGTCCTGGTCGGGCTGCCGATCGTCACCACCGTGCTGGTGTGGGACCCGGCCGAGGTCGGCCTCACCCCCGACGCCGGACGCCCCGACCCGGCGGCCACCGGCGGAGTCCAGGACGAGCGGGTCCAACGCCGGATCTGGACCCGGGGCGAGGCCGCCCGGACGGTGGCCTTCTGGTCGATCCTGGTGTCGTTCCTGTTCGTGCTCCTGGCCCAGACCGGGTTCGTGCTCCACCAGATCGCCTTCCTCACCGACCGGATGGGCTCGGCCAACGCGGCCGCCCTCACCCTGAGCACCACCGCCATGGGTAGCATCATCGCCCGGTTCGCGGTCGGAATGGTGGCCGACCGGCTCGACAAGCGGCACCTCACCTCCGGCCTGTTCGTGGTCCAGGCCCTGGCCGTCCTCGGCCTCCTGGCCGTCGACTCCCGGGCCGCCAGTGTCGCCCTCGTGATGGTGATCGGGTTCACGATCGGCAACGTGTACATGATGCAGACCCTGATCGTGGCCGAACTGTTCGGCCTCGTCTCCATGGGCACCATCTACGGGGTGGTCGCCCTGGCCGGTCAGGTCGGCAGCGGGCTCGGCCCGTTGGCCATGGGCTGGATGGAGGACCGCAGCGGCAGCTACGCCCTCCCGTTCACGGTGGGGTCGGTCCTGACCCTGGCCGCGGCGGCCATCATCGAACTGGCCCGGGCTCCTAAGCCCCCGGCCGACGCCCCGGCGCCCGGCTGAGCGTCGATAACCTCGGGCGATGGATCTGGAGCTGAGGGGCAAACGGGCGCTGATCACCGGGGCGTCCCAGGGGATCGGCCTGGCCTGCGCCCGGGCCCTGGCCGCCGAGGGCTGCGACGTGGCCCTGGCCGCCCGCGACGTCCACCGCCTCAAGGAGGCGGTCCGCCTCATCCGCACCGACTACCGGGTCGGGGTGACCAGTCACGCCACCGACCTGTCGGTCAGCCACCGCCAAGCCGCCCTGGTCGACGTGGTGGGCACCATCGACATCCTGGTCAACAACGCCGGGGCCGTCCCCCCGGGTGACCTGGCCGCCGTGGACGAGGCCCGCTGGCGCCAATCGTGGGAGCTGAAGGTGTTCGGCTACATCAACCTGACCCGCCTGGTCCTGCCCCAGATGATCGGGAGGGGCGACGGGGCCATCGTCAACGTGATCGGCGCCGCCGCCGTCCAGCCCCGTCCCGGCTACCTGGCCGGCGCGGCCGGCAACTCCGCCCTGGTGGGGTTCACCCGCGCCCTGGGGGGCGACACGGCCCGCACCGGGGTCAGGGTGGTGGCCGTCAACCCGGGCCTGATCATGACCCAGCGGCTGGAGACGATGCTGAGGGGCCAGGCCGAGCGCCGCTTCGGCAACCCGGAGCGATGGGACGAACTGATCCCGCGGGACCCACCGCCGGGCACCCCGGAGCAGGTGGCCGACGTTGTCGCCTTCCTGGCCTCCCCCCGGGCGTCGCACGTGTCAGGCACCAGCATCACCGTCGACGGGGGCGCGTCCCGGGCCTGAGGGCCCGCCCACCCGATCGCCCGCCAAGCTGGTCCGGGGCCGGCGCCAGCTGGCAGCATGGCTGCCTGTCCCACCGCCATGACCCAGGAGACACGATCGTGGCCACGCCACCCCTGACCCCCGACCAGACCCGCAACAACCTGCTCGGTTGTTTCGACCAGCTCCAGGCGTTGATCGAGAGCCTGCCCGAGGCCCAGTGGGCGGTGCAGTCGCTGTGCCCGGACTGGACGGTGCGGGGGGTCGTCACCCACCTGGCCGCGGTCGAGCACGTGCTCGACGGCTGGCGCCCCACCGACGACGACGTCAACCCCCCGTTCGCCCGGATGCAGGAGTACATCGACACCGCCGAACCGTGGTCGATCGGGGAGCTGACCGCCAGCGTCCGCGGCCTGTTGGACGCCCGGCGGGGCCAGCTGGCCGAAACCACCGACGAACAGTTCGCCCACGCCAGCGGCACACCGGTGGGGCCGGCGACCTACCAGCGGTTCATGGACATCCGTACCTTCGACTTCTGGGTCCACCAGAGGGACATGTGCCTGCCCCTAGCCCGCCCGACCGTGGACGACGGCCCCGACGCCGTCCGCTCCCTCGACGAGGTGGACGACTCGATCGGCTACATCGTGGGCCGGAAGATCGCCCTGCCCGACCCGATGACCATCCGGTTCCACCTGACCGGTCCGGTCAAGCGGGACATCGACGTGGCCGTCGAGGGCCGGGCCACCCGGGTGCACGACCTGCCCGACCCGGACGTCACCGTCACCACCGACTCCACCACCTTCATCATGCTGGCCTGCGGCCGGCTCGACCCCCAAGCCGTCATCGACCGGGGCGACATCTCCTGGACCGGCGACGCCACCTGGGGTGACATCGCCGCCCGCAACCTCCGGTTCACCATGTAAAGGCGGTGGCGGATGTAGGGCGGTGGCGGGCGCTCAGACCTCGAGGCGGTAGCCGGCGCCGTCGGGCACCATGGTGGCCCCGGTGGGGGCCCCGAAGTGGGTGCCGATCACGACGGTCCGGCCGTCCGCCCAGTCCGGGAACACCCCGACCCGGGTGGCCCGGGCCTGGTCCGGGTCGGAGTCGAAGCTGGAGGACAGGTTCGGATCCGCGATCTGGAGGGGGCTGTGCACCATGTCGCCGGTGATGATCGCCCGGGCCCCGTCCGACTCGATCACCACCGAAACATGGCCCGGGGTGTGCCCCACGGTGGGCACGAGCCGGATCCCGTCGACGATCCGATGATCGGGCTCGACCAGGTCGGCCAGGCCGGCGTCGGCGATCGGGCGGACCGAATCCCCGAAGGGGTCCTCCCCGTCGAACACCGACGCCTCGGCCCTCCAGTGCTGGAACTCGGGGTCGACGAACAGGTAGCGGGCGTTGGGGAAGGTGGGCACCCACTCGTCGCCCACCAGGCGGGTGTTCCAGCCGACATGATCGACGTGGAGGTGGGTGCACACCACATGGGTGAACCGTTCAGGCGGGAACCCGGCCTCGGCCAGGTCGTCCAGACACGGGCCCCGCAGATCGTTCCAGCCCGGGTTGGATCGCCGTTTGTGGTTGCCCACACAGGTGTCGACCGCGATGACCAGATCCCGGTACTCCACCACCAGGCACTGGATGGTCTGCAGGAGGTAGCCGTCGACGCTCACGAAATGGGGTCTCAGCCACGGGGCCGCCTCGGCCCGGGCCAGGACGTCGGCCTTGGACAGCTCCGAGAACAGGAACCGAGGCGAGGTCGGTGTCTCGGATTCGGGTACCGATGTGATGACGGCGTCGCCGATCGCCCACTGCAGGTACATGTTCCTCCACCTCGAATCCCGAAGCCATGTTCGATTTCTGCCGACCGGCGCCACAGCTTAGTCACACCGGTGACCCCGGCTCCGGTCCGGGACCGTCCTGGTGAAACCGATTCCCCCAACCGGAGGCCGTGCTGACACCGGCTGGAGGCCGTGCTGGGCGGCATGAAAGACTGACCGGCGATGAGGTTCACCCCCACCGAACTGACCGCGTCGGAGCGCAAACTCCAGGCCGAGGTCCGCCAGTTCCTGAGCGACGAACTGCCGCCCGGCTCCTACCCGAGAGCGCTTGGAATGGGGGCCGGCAAGGACGCCGGATTCTCCCGGAAGCTGGCCGCCCGGGGCTGGATCGGGATGGCGCTGCCGTCCCGATACGGGGGCCACGACCGGACGGCGGTGGACCGGTTCATCGTGGTGGAGGAGCTGCTGCGGTGGGGGGCTCCGGTGGGCTACCACTGGGTGGCCGACCGCCAGACCGGCTCCATCATCAACCGGTTCGGCACCGACGAGCAGAAGGAACGGTTCCTGCCCCCGATCTGCCGGGGCGAGCTGGGGTTCTCCATCGGCATGAGCGAACCCGACTCCGGCAGTGACCTGGCCTCGGTGTCCACCCGGGCCACCCGGGCCGAGGGCGGCTGGCTGGTCAACGGCACCAAGATCTGGACCAGCGGGGCCCACGAGAACGACTGGTTCGTGGTGCTGTGCCGCACCTCCCCGTTGGAGGACGGCAACAAGCACCAGGGCCTGTCCCAGATGCTGATCGACCTGTCGTCTCCGGGCCTGGAGATCAACGGCATCCCCTTCCTCGACGGGAGCGCCGGCTTCAACGAGGTCGTGATGACCGACGTGTTCGTGCCCGACGAGCTGGTGCTCGGCGAGGTGGGCATGGGTTGGGCCCAGAACACCTCCGAGCTGGCCTACGAACGGGGCGGCCCCGACCGCTGGCTCAGCACCTACGGGGTGGTCGAGGAGTTCCTGCGGGAGCAGCACGGCACCCCCCTGGGCGACCGGGCCGCCGAGTTCCTGGGGTGGGCCACCTCCCGCTGGTGGACCCTGCGGAACCTGTCCCTGTCGGTGGCCCGCATGATCGACCAGGGTGGCGCCCCCTCGGTCGAATCCGCCCTGGTCAAGGAGATGGGGACCCGGTTCGAACAGGACATCACCGCCCGGGTCCTCGAACTCGTCGATCTCGAACCGAGCCCCGAGTCGGCGTCCCTGTTCGAACGCATGCTGGCGGCCGCGGTGCTCACCGGCCCATCGTTCACCATCCGGGGCGGAACCACCGAGATCCTCCGCTCGGTGGCCTCGAAAGGACTGCAGGCATGACCGACCCCACGAACGACGTGACCGTCGACGACCTCCTGATCGATTCGGCGTCCCGGCTGTTCTCCGAGGTGTGCAGCTTCGACACCGTCCAGGCCGCCGAGGCCGCCGGTTGGGCCCCTGACGTCTGGGCCGCGGTGGCCGACGCCGGGTTCGCCTGGATCGGGGTCCCCGAGGAGGCCGGCGGTTCCGGGGGCACCGTGGCCGATGCCTGCGCCGTCCTGCGGGCGGCCGGGGCCCACGCCGCCCCGATCCCCCTGGCTGAGACCGGCCTGCTGGGAGGCTGGGCCCTGTCCGGGGCCGGGCTGGGGTTGCCCGACGGGCCGGTCACCGTCGTCCCGGGACGCCCCGACGACACCCTGGCCGCCACCGGGCACGGGGACGGCACGGTCGAACTGCGGGGCACCGCCCACCGGGTGCCGTGGGCGGCCCAGGCCGAGCGGATCGTGATCGTGGCGCCCTCGGTCACCTCCACCGCCCACCACGTCCTGTCGGTACCCCCGGCGGCGGCCACGATCACCCCGGCCACCAACCTGGCCGGCGAACCCCGGCCCACCATCCGTTTCGACGGCTACCTGGTGCCCGCCGAGGACGCTGCCCTGGCCCCGGACACGGTGACCGTGTCCGGCCTGCGGCTCCGGGGCGCCCTGGCCCGGGCGTCGCAGATGGCCGGGGCCCTGGAGGCGATGAGCCGTCTCACCGTGGGCTACACCGATCAGCGGGTCCAGTTCGGGCGGCCCGTCGGCCGGTTCCAGGCCGTCCAGCAGCACCTGGTGTGGGGGGCGCAGGACGCGGCCCTGGCCTTCATGGCCGCCGAGGTGGCCGCCCGGGAGGCCTCCCGGGTGACCGACGGGCAGGCCCGGTTCGAGATCGCCGCGGCCAAGGCCGTGGCCGACGACGTGGCCCTGACCGCCACCCGTTGGGCCCACCAGGCCCACGGCGCCATGGGCATGACCCAGGAGTACGCCCTCCACCACCTGTCCCGGCGCCTCTGGGCCTGGAGGGGCGAGTACTCCGGGCCCGCCGAGTGGGCCACCGAGGTGGGCCACCTGGCCGGCGGCCTCGGCGCCGACGGGCTCTACCCCCTGATCGCCTCGTGAGCCCCACCCAGGGCCACGGGAGCGGACGGAGCCTCCCGCCGGTGGCGGTGATCACCGGCGGTGGCAGCGGTATCGGCCGAGCCGTGGCCGTGGAACTGGCCGCGGCCGGTTGGGCCGTCACCGTGGTCGGTCGCCGAGCGGAGCCGCTGGCCGAGACCCTGGCGCTGACGGGAACCACCCACGTATCCGGGTCCGGCAACACCGTCCGGGGCCTAGCCGTCGCCGCGGACGTGACCGGTGAGGCGGCAGTGGCCGAGGTGTTCGCCCGGACGGTCGAGGCCTTCGGCCGGGTCGACCTGCTGTTCAACAACGCCGGCACCGGTGCGCCCCCGAAACCGTTCGACGAGCTCACCCTCGACGAGTGGCGCCGGGTGGTTGACGTCAACCTCACCGGTTCGTTCCTCTGCGCCCGGGCCGCGATGGCCCAGATGAAGCGGCAAGACCCGATGGGGGGCCGGATCATCAACAACGGATCGATCTCGGCCGACCGGCCTCGCCCCAACTCGGCGCCCTACACCGCCACCAAGCACGCCGTCACCGGGCTGACCAAGTCGCTGGCCCTCGACGGCCGCGGCTTCGGGATCGCCTGCGGCCAGATCGACATCGGCAACGCGGTCACCCCGATGACCGAGGCGATGTCGGCCGGGGTGCCCCAGCCGGACGGGTCGGTGCGGGCCGAGCCCCGGATGCCGGTGGAGGACGTGGCCCGAACGGTGCGGCTGATGGCCGAACTGCCGCCGGAGTCGAACCTGCTGTTCGCCACCATCATGGCCACCGAGATGCCCCTGATCGGTCGGGGCTGACCACGGGCCCGCCGGATCAGAGGCCCAGGTCGCGGGCGTAGTCCGAGACGTAGGGTTCGAGGTCGTCGGGCACCAGGCCGAACCGTTCGAGGCGATAGTCGTGCCGCCCGTGCTTGTGCTGGGGATGGGCGGCCAGGTGGGCGGCTACCCGGTCGTCGAGGTCGTCGGGGACCGGCTCGCCGAACTCCTCGAGGATCGACCGGACCGTCCCGGCCGGGTCGGCCATCAGGTCGGGGTAGAGGACCTGCACGTTGGGACGATCCTCCAGCTGCTTGCGGGTCCGGTTGGCGATCGCCACCATCTGGTCGATGAAGCGGGGCAGGTCCACCTGGGCGCCCGGCCGGCGCATAGCGGCACCGACCACGGTGAGCAGTGACACCGCGGAGGGCAGGGCGGAGCTCAGATCGCGGTGGGTCATCACGTAGCGGGCGTTGGGGATCAGGGCGTCGACCGTGGGGAACGACCCCATGAAGGTGGGGGCCTTGAGCACCCAGTACCCGGACGGCCCCTGGGCCTGGAGCATCTGGAGCTGCCAGCGCCACAGTCGCCAGGCCTCGGTGACCTCGGCCGGGGGCCGGTCCACCAGCCACTCGGCGTACGGGAAGGTGTAGAGCATGAAGTTGAACGAGTAGAGCGTCCGGTCCATCAGCTCCAGGCCCTCGTCGGGCCCGGACGGGTTGAGAGCGTGGATCGCCTTCAACTCGGGCACGTTGAGGTCCACGAAGCGGACCCAGGCCGCATAGGCGGCCCGGCGGCGCCGGACGGGTCCCGGCAGGGGGCTCAGGCTCTCCCAGCCGAGCAGGGGACGGGCCCCCGGCATCGTGGCCATCAGGTTGTAGAGCAGGGTGGTGCCGGTGCGGGGCATCCCGGTGATGATGATGGGCCGGGTCACCTCCAGCTCGGTGAGCTCTGGGTGGCGGCGGACGTGGTCGACCACACGGAGCCGGGACGCCAGCAGGCGGGACAGCATCGTGGGCCAGGCCCGGAGCCCGACGGTGGAGAACGTCGGGTCGGCCATGACGGTGTCGAGGAGCTGTTGGAGCGGCTCGACCACCAGGCCGGGGCCGAAGTCGTCGAGGCCGGTCCGGCCCACCACCCGCCCGGTCAACGACTCCGCCGTCGGGTACCGGTCGAGCACGGGCGCTCGGAGGGGTTCGGCCAGGCGCGCCACCGTCCGGAGGTGCGCCGGCGGGAACCCGGGAGGTCGATTCAGGGCCATAGCCGGTCGACCACTGTAGCCTGACCCCGCGGCTTCGCTTCCGACCGCAGGCTGCCACGCATTCCCCAGCGCCCCAGGATCCGGTTGTGTCCCTCGCTCTTCCCCTCGTCCACGGCCTGCCGGGCCTGGTCGCCTCGATACCGAGCCCGTCGGCCAACAGTATCTCGATCGGTCCGATCGACCTGCGGGCCTACGGGTTCCTGATCGCCCTCGGTGTCCTGGCCGGTGTGTGGGTGTCGAGCCGCCGGCTCGCCCAGGACGGCCTCGACCCCGAGATCATCCCCAATCTGGCCGTATGGGTGCTGCCGGCGGCCATCATCGGGGCCCGGATCTACTTCGTGCTCACCAATTGGCACCGGTTCTCCGGCGACCTCGGCGCCGCCTTCCGCCTGTGGGAGGGCGGACTCGGGATCCCCGGCGGTGTCCTGTTGGGCGGCCTGGTGGCCGTGGTCTACCTCCGGATCCACAAGATCCCCTTCGCCCCCGTGGCCGACGCCACCGCCCTCGGCCTCCCCGTTGGCCAGATCATCGGCCGGTTCGGCAACTGGTTCAACCAGGAACTGTACGGCCGACCCACCGATCTGCCGTGGGGCCTCGAGATCGACCCCGATCACCGCCTCACCGGCTACCACGACTACGCCCTGTTCCATCCCACCTTCCTGTACGAGATCCTGTGGAACATCGGTCTGGTCGTCTTCCTGTTCTGGATCGACCGCAAACAGGTCCTGAAACCCGGTGGCCTGTTCGCCACCTACCTGATCGGCTACGGCATCGGTCGGATCCTCATCGAGACCGTCCGGATCGATCCCGTCAACGAGCTGTTCGGCATCCGGCTCCACATCTGGGCCATGATCGTGTTCATGGCGGCCGCCGGCTACTACCTGTTCAAGGGGGGATGGGCTCGCACACCCGTCCCCACCGAGACCGCCGACGAGGCGGAACCGACCGAAACCGGCGGCCGCTCGGTCTGACGCCGTCCCGCCGTCGCCGGCCGGCGCGGACAGCTTGACCCCGTCGTCCGAGGGTCAAGCCGATCCGCGTCGTCTACTCGAACCCGAACTCGAACTCGACCCGGCGGTTGAGGGCCTTGCCCTCCTCGGTCTCGTTCGGTGCGATCGGGTCGGACTCGCCCGCCCCCCGGGCCACCAGCCGTTCCTGGCCGACGCCGCCGGCCACGAAGTACCCGACCACCGACTCGGCCCGGTCCAGGCTGAGCTGCTGGTTGTACATATCGGAGCCGGTGTCGTCGGTGTGGCCGGTCACCGTCATGGAGAGGGACGGGTCGCGGGCCAGGATGGCCACGCCCACGTTGAGAGCCTGGGCGGCCTGGGGGGTGATCTCGGTGGAATCGACGGCGAAGTTGACCCCGCCCCGGATGGAGCCGGAGGCCCGGCTGTCGATCACGTTGAACTCGTAGGCGGGGAAGGCCGACAACAGGTTGTAGATGGCCGGGGTGGTGTACATCCAGAACGAACGGAAGGTGGCCTCGTCGATCGTCATCTCGTCGACCACGTTCTCGGCCCCGTAGGTGACGGCGGCGCCACCGGCGATATAGGCCTTGACCGCCTCGGACGGGACGGTCCCCGAGATGGTGACCACACCCCGGTCAACGGCGGTCCGGAACTCCGGCGCCGTCAACCCGGTGATCTCCATCTGGGCGATCTCCACCGGAAGGCCCCCGCCGTAGGTTTCCAGGCCGACCCCGAGCTGCTGGACGAACAGGTCGTTCGGCGACCGGCCGGCCACGTGAATACCGGCGTCGTCCACCTGCATGGTCCCGTCGGTGATGGTGGGCAGCAGCCCGACTACCCGGGGGGCGACCTCCATCCACGGAGCCTCCGCCACCGTCGGGTCGACCTCGATCCGATTCTTGACGAACGGGGCGTAGGCCACCTCCGCCGCGGTGCCGACCGCCTCGGCCACCTGCTCGTTGGGGACCCGCCCGGTCAGGGTGAACATCCCGGGTCCGGGGGTGGCGTCGAGGTCGAGCACGCCCCGGACATAGGCCCCGTCCGGGGTGGGGAACGGGGCGTTGGCGGCCCCTCCGCCCGCCGGGTCTCCGGCGCTGGAATCGTTGTCCCCGCCGGAGTCGGTCACCCCGTTGGCGCTGGCCCCGCTGCCCCCGTCGGTCACCCCACCGTCCGCCTCCCCGTCCGCGTCCGCTCCGGTGCCGGCGGCCAGGTCGACGGTGGCCCCACCACCGGAGCCGGCGTCGACCGTGTCCCCACCGCTGAAGAGCCGGAACCCGGCGAAGCCGGCGGCGAACAGGGCGACGACCGCCAGGGCCAGCACCGCCGGGTGCAGGAGCGCGCTGCGCGTCCGTTCCTCGGCGGGCACCTCCAGGTCGGTCGTTGGGGGAGTCAAGGCTCGGATTCTACGGTTCGAGCTGATTCGCCACCAGACCATCCGAGTGGCCCAGGAACAATCTCCTTGTTCCACTGGGCATCCAGACCCAACAGATCGTTCGGTGCGGTGGGTGGACCTACTCGTCGGCGGTGACCACGACAAGCACGTCGCCGGCAGCAACCTGTTGGCCCTCGGCACAGGCCACCTCGGCCACCTCCCCGTCGGCGGCGGCCACCACCGTGTGCTCCATCTTCATGGCCTCCATGACCACCAGGGTCTGCCCGGCGGCCACCCGGTCACCGACGCCCACGGCCACCACCCGGACCGTGCCCGGCATAGGGGCGGTCTGGCTGCCGGCCGCCACCTGGTCGGCGGGGTCGGGGAACCGGGGCTCCTCGGTGGCGTCAAGCCGGCCCGCCGACCCCTGGGCGTGCCATCGGGACCCGTCGCCAACCACCGTGTAGGACGAACGGACCCCGTTCACCACCAGATCGAACCGCTGGCCCGGCCCGGCCGCACCGGGTGAGGCCGGGGGCGCCACCGGGACCACCTCGAGCCAGTCCACCTCGTCGCCACCCGAGCCGGGATCCACGATCAGGCTGCCGTCGCCCCGGGTCCTCCACCGGACCACCACCGGCTCCCCGTCCACCCCGAAGGTGGCCGACTGGGGCGGCATCACCGAGTTCCGGTAGGCGGGGGGCAGGAAGCCCAGGGCCGGGGTGTGGCGGCGGGCCCGGGCCCGGCGGGCCACCACCACAGCGGCCAGGAGCCGGTCCCGGACCGGGCCAGGGGCGGCGTCGGGCCCCAGGCCGGCCACCCCGAACCGGTCGATGAAGTCGGTGGTGGTGTCACCGGCCAGGAAGGCCGGGTGCCGGAGGATGTCGACCAGGAGGGGCCGGTTGGTGGTGACCCCGGCGATCACGGCCCGGTCGAGGACGAGGGCGAGCCGGGCCGCGGCCTCCTCCCGGGTGGGGGCGGCCACGGTCACCTTGGCCAGCATCGGATCGAACGACACCCCGACCACCGACCCGGCCGTCACCCCGGAGTCGAGCCGGGACGGTGGATCGGCGGGCAGCGAGAAGGCGGTGAGGGTGCCGGTGGCGGGCAGGAAGCCGGCGGGCACATCCTCGGCGTAGAGCCGAGCCTCGATGGCGTGACCGGTGATGGACAGATCGTCCTGGGTGTAGCCGAGGGGTTCCCCCCGGGCGATCCGGACCTGTTCACGCACCAGGTCGAGCCCGGTCACCTCCTCGGTGACGGGGTGCTCCACCTGGAGGCGGGTGTTGACCTCGAGGAAGTAGAACGAGTCCCCGTCGAGCAGGAACTCGACGGTGCCAACCGAGTGGTAGTCGATGGCCGACACCGCGGCCACCGCGGCCGCCCCCATCCGGGCCCGCAGGTCCGGGTCGACGGCGGGGCTGGGGGCCTCCTCGATGATCTTCTGGTGACGACGCTGGATCGAGCACTCGCGTTCGAAGGCGTGGACGGTGGTGCCATGGGTATCGGCCACCACCTGGATCTCCACATGGCGGGGGGCGGCCAGGTAGCGCTCCAGGAAGACGGTGCCATCGCCGAACGAGGAAGCCGCCTCCCTTTGGGCCCCGGCCACCGCGTCGACCAGGTCGTCGGGTCGGTCGACGACCCGCATCCCCTTGCCGCCCCCACCGGCAGCCGCCTTGACCAGGACCGGATAGCCGATCTCCGACGCGGCGGCGGCCAGGTCGACGCTGCCGTCGATCTCGACCGACGGGAGGACGGGCACCCCGACAGCGGCTACGGACGTCTTGGCGGCCAGCTTGTCGCCCATGGCAGCGATGGCGGCCGGGGAGGGACCGATCCAGGTGAGGCCGGCGTCGGCCACCGCAGCGGCGAAGCCAGCGTTCTCGGACAGGAAGCCGTAGCCGGGGTGGACCGCGTCAGCCCCGGTGGCGGCCGCGGCGGCCAGGACCTTGGCCTGGTCCAGGTAGGTCTCGGCCGCGCTGGTGCCGCCCAGGGCTACGGCCTGGTCGGCGTCGAGGACGAAGGGGGCGTCGGCGTCGCCATCGGCGTAGACGGCGACGGTCTCGATCCCCATGGCCCGGGCCGTGGCCATGACCCGCCGGGCGATCTCCCCCCGGTTGACCACCAGGATCCGCCGGCACGGCCCGGTGAGGGGGCCGGCCGACGCCGGCGACGGGCTACATCCGGAAGACGCCATAGCCATCCGCTCCTTGCACGACATTGGTGTGGCACGCCGACAACGACAGTCCGATCACGTCCCGGGTGGAACGGGGGTCGATGATCCCGTCGTCGGACACCCGGCCGGTGGCGTACAGGGCCAGGGACTTCAGCTCGTGGTAATGCTCGACGGTCTCGGTGATCACCCGATCGGCCTCCTCGTCGAACGGGATGCCCTTACGGGCCGCCTGACCCCGCCGGACCAGGGACATGACCCCGGCGATCTGTCTGGGGCCCATGATGGCGATCTTGGCCGTGGGCCACAGGTAGGTGAACCGGGTGATGAAGGCCCGACCCGACATGCCGTAGTTGCCGGCGCCGTAGCTGG
Source organism: Acidimicrobiales bacterium (assembly GCA_047974625.1). Lineage (GTDB taxonomy): Bacteria > Actinomycetota > Acidimicrobiia > Acidimicrobiales > SZUA-35 > CADEDH01. The sequence continues at coordinate 79,909 of JBKECK010000045.1, read as the reverse complement.
CCCCCAGGATCACGGTGATGTGGGGCACCGTCGAGTTGGACACGGCGTTGATCATCTTCGAGCCGTTCTTGACGATCCCGCCATGCTCGAAGTCCCGGCCGACCATGTAGCCGGTGATGTGCTGCAGGAACACCAGCGGGATGTCCCGCTGGTTGCAGAGCTGGATGAACTGGGTGGCCTTCTCGGCGCTCTCGGAGAACAGGGGGCCGTTGTTACCGAGGATCCCGACCGGGTACCCGTGGATCCAGGCCCAGCCGCACACCAGGGTATTGCCGTAGCGGGGCTTGAACTCCTCGAACTCCGAGTCGTCGACGATGCGGGCGATCACCTCGTTGACATCCACGGCGGCCTGGAGGTCCCGGGGCATGAGGCCCAACAGCTCCCGGGGGTCGAGCCGGGGGACCACCGACGGGCGGGTGGGCCCGTAGCCGAGCTTGCGGTGGTTGAGGTGGGCCACCACCTCACGGCAGATCCGGAGGGCGTCCAGCTCGTCGTTGGCCAGGTAGTCGGCCAGGCCGGACACCGTGGCGTGCATCTCGGCCCCACCCAGCGTCTCGTCGTCGGACTCCTCCCCGGTGGCCATCTTCACCAGAGGCGGGCCGCCCAGGAACACCTTGGAGCGGTCCCGGATGAAGATGTTGTAGTCGCTCATCCCGGGCTGGTAGGCGCCACCGGCGGTGGAGGAACCGAACACCACCGACACGGTGGGGATGCGGAGCTTCGACAGTTCGGTGATCTCGTAGAACAGGCGTCCGGACTCGGCGAAATGGTCGGGCTGCTCCCGCATCTGCCGTTCCGGGTCATCGATCGGGCGGAGGTCACCACCGGCGGACTCGACGAACTGGATGTAGGGGAGGCGGTTCTCCCGGGAGATCTGCAGGGCCCGCAGCATCTTCTTGCCCACCACCTCGGTGATGGCCCCGCCGAGGACAGTGGGATCGTTGCCCACGATCATGCACTCGGTGCCCGACACCACCCCGATCCCCATCACGAACCCGGACCCGACCGCGTAGTTGGTGCAGTAGCCGGCCAGACCGCTTATCTCGTGGAACGGGGCCTCGTCGTCGAGCACCGCGGTGATCCGCTCCCGGATCGGGAGCTTGCCCCGGTCGCGCAGCCGGTCCAGGGCCCTGGTGCCCCCACCGGCCGCCGCTTCGGCCGACAGCTCGTCGAGAACGGCGAGCTGTTCGAGCATGTCGTCCCGGTTCCGGCGGAACGAGTCGGACGAGACGTCGACGGAGCTGGTCAGAACGGCCACGTTGGATGTGTATAGACGACCCGGGCCGTCACCGTCGAACGACGCTACGCCGTACGTGGCGGTCCGGGCCCTACGCGGTCTAGGTTCGGCCACCATGAGCGACGTGAACGGCACCTCCGATCCGACCCGCCCCGCCGGAACCACCGCCCCGATCCGGATCGCCAACTGCTCCGGATTCTACGGCGACCGGGTGTCGGCGGCCACCGAGATGGTCGAGGGCGGCCCCATCGACGTGCTCACCGGCGACTGGCTGGCCGAGCTGACCATGCTCATCCTGTCCCGTACCCGGGCCAAACGCCCCGGCGGCGGCTACGCCCGCACCTTCGTCACCCAGATGGAGCAGGTCATGGGCTCCTGCCTCGACCAGGGGATCAAGGTGGTGTCCAACGCCGGCGGCCTCGATCCCGACGGCTGCGCCGACGCGGTGGCCGAGGTGGCCGACAAGCTCGGCCTGTCACCCCGGATCGCCTTCGTCCACGGCGACAACCTGGTCGGCCGGTTGGGCGAGCTCGACGGGGCCGGGATCAGCCTCACCCACTTCGACACCGGCCAACCGATCGGCGACGTCGACCGGTTCATCACCGCCAACGCCTACCTGGGCTGCTGGGGGATCGTGGACGCCCTCAACCAGGGGGCCGACATCGTCATCACCGGCCGGGTCACCGACGCGGCCGTCACCTGCGGCCCCGCCGCCTGGCACCACGGCTGGGCCCGTAACGACTGGGACGCCCTGGCCGGGGCGGTGGTGGCCGGCCACGTCATCGAGTGCGGCGCCCAGACCACGGGCGGCAACTACTCGTTCTTCACCGAGGTCCCGGGCCTGGACCGGGCCGGGTTCCCCTGGGCCGAGGTGGCCGCCGACGGGTCCTGCGTGATCGGCAAGCACGAGGGCACCGGCGGGGAGGTGTCGGTGGGGACCGTCACCTCCCAGCTTCTGTACGAGATCGGCGGGCCCCGCTACCTCGGCCCGGACGTGACCGCCCGGTTCGACACCATCCAGCTCGAACAGCAGGAACAGGACCGGGTCCGGGTGTTCGGCGTGCGGGGTGAACGGCCGCCGGCCACCCTGAAGGTGGCTATGAACGAGGTGGGCGGCTACCGCAACGACCTGTCCATCGCCCTGACCGGGCTCGACATCGACGCCAAGGCCGAGTTGGTCCAGGACGCCCTGTGGCGCAACTACCCTTACGACCGTGACGAGCTCGGGTCGGTTACCACCACTGTCATCCGGACCGATCACGACGACCCGGACACCAACGAGACGGCCACCGCCGTCTTGCGGATCACGGTCAAGGATTCGGACGAGAACAAGGTGGGCCGGCGGTTCTCGAACTCCCTGACCGAGACGGCCCTGGCCTCCATCCCCGGCATGTACGGCCTGGGTGGCGGACCCTCCGCGGCCACCGCCTACGGGGTGTACACCCCGGGCCTGATCGACGCTGACCTGGTACCCGCCCTGGTCAGCCTGGTCGGTGGGCGTACCACCACGGTCGATTCGGTGGCCCCGGCCGACGAGCCGGGGGAGATCGCGGCCGCGGCGGGCCCAACGGCCCGTGTGCCCCGCGGGTCGACCCGTCGGGCCCCGCTCGGCCTGGTGGTGGGCACCCGCTCCGGCGACAAGGGCGGCAACGCCAACCTGGGGGTGTTCGCCCGCAGCGACGAGGCGTGGGCGTGGCTGGACCACACCCTCACCACCGAACGGCTCCGGGAGCTGTTGCCCGAGGCGGCCGCCCTACCCATCGACCGCTACGCCTACCCGGCGATCCGGTCCCTGAACTTCCTCATCCACGGCCTCCTGCAGGAGGGCGTGGCCGCGTCGACCCGCCAGGACGGTCAGGCCAAGAGCCTGGGCGAGTGGTTGAGAGCCCGGGTGGTCGACATCCCCGAGGCGCTGCTGTAGCGGCCGGGATCATGGGGGCGGCTCGTCCGGCCGCCGACCGAACCAGACGTGTCGGCGGTCGAGCCGTTCACCCGTGGGGCACCGGTAGGGCTCGACGGTGGGGAGGTCGGCCGGGCCGGGACGAGTGGGCGTGCCCACGGAGGGAAGGTCCCGCCCGGTCACCGGGTCGTGGAAGTTGACCTCGTCGGGGCCGCCGATCGGGGCGTCGGCGTTGCCGCTGATGTCGAGCAGGCCCTGGTGGTGGAGCCGATGGTGCTTCGAGCACAGGCACAGCAGATTTCCGGTCTCGGTGCCGTCCGGCCGGTCCTCCCAGTGGACGATGTGGTGCACCTGGAGCCAGCGGGTCCGGTCGCACCCCGGAACCCGGCATCGGTACCGGTCTCGTCGTTCCACCAGGCGCCGGAGCCGGTCGGGTGGGACCCGGTGGGTCCGCCAGGCCGTGACCGGGACCCCGTCGCGTTCGCCCACGGCCTCCACGTCACCGTCGCAGGTCAGGAGGCGACGCAGCCACGGTGGCGCCACCGCGCCCCCGTGGAGCTCGGCCACCGGTCGGTCGGGCCCGCCGGGTTCGTCGGGTTTGGCGGGTCGGGGGAGTTCGAGGTGCAGGACGACCCGGGGCCGGGCGGCGACGCCGGCGCCACCACAACCGTGGTCGAGCACGGTGTGGGCCATACCGACCGCGGCGTCCGCCCAGCCCACCGGGGCGACGCCGAGCTCGGCGTCGGTGCCGTGCGGATCACGACCGTCGGCCTCGGCCCGTTGGCGGGCCTCGGCCCGCTCGTCGTGGTGCAACCGGTCCCGGGTGGCCGAGAGCGCCCGCTCGAAGACGGCCCCCTCACCGCCCGACAGCCGGATCCGGGCCCACCACGAACCGTCGTCGTCCGAGCCGAAGTTCACCGCCCGACACTTCGGCCGTTCAGGCCTGGCCTCCACGTCGAACCGGTATTCGCGGGTGGCGGCGGTGATCTGGGCCACCGAGGCGTGCACCGCCAGTTCACACACCGAGGCCTCGTACTCGGCTGGGGTGTACCGGGCCACGGTGGCCGCCTGGTCGAGCGATAACCGGCCCTCCCGCAACAGCCCGACCGTGGCGGGCAGCTCGGCGGCCCGGGCGGCCAGCAAGACCACCCGGCGGGCCGTGAGTCGGCCGACGCCGGCCCGCCACATCACCCACTGGACCGGGGAGTGGATCCGGTGGCCCGACCAGAGATCGCGCTCCAGGGCGTCGGCCATGAGGTCGACGAACCGGCCGGCGGCCGCGTTCACCACCCCGGCCGCCAGGGCCCAGCGGACCTCCAGCTCGTTCACGTCGGCCCCACGGAGGCCGTCATCGTCCGGGCCGGTTGGATTCCGCCGTTCAACCATGGCCCCATCATCACGACGGGGTGTGACAACGACCCATCCCCCGGCCGGGCCGGGCCTGACCGTGCACGGGCGCGGCGTCTAGAGTCCCGGTTCAGGGAGCCGGTCAGACCGGGGGCAGGGGCCGCCGCCGCTCCCCGGAGAGGTGTGAGCATCATGCGCGATCAATGTGAGGTGACCCGCGTCGGCCGTTACGACGTGGCCGCCGACCGGCTGTGGACCCTGGTGTCCGATTTCGGTGGTATCGCCGACATCCTCGACGGGGTCGGGTCGTGCCAACTGGACGGTGAGGGGGTGGGCGCCATCCGCTCGATCCCAGCCGCCGGGGGCACGGTCCGGGAACGGCTCGACGAACTCGATCCCGACGCCCATCGGCTCACCTATTCGATCATCGACGGGCCGATGCCGTTCGCCGACTACTCGGCCACCATGGCCATCACCGAGGACGGGGCGGACGCCTGCACCCTCACCTGGACGGGCCGGTTCCGACCCGACGGGATCCCGGCCGGCAAGGCCGAACGCCTGGCCGGCGGCATCTACGAGGGAGGCATCGACGGCTTCCGGGCCGCCCTGCTCCGCCACGTCGAGCCGTGAGCGGGGCCCGACGACCGGCCACGGGCCCGTCGGCGGCCGGGCCGTGCCGCTGGTTGGGTGACCTCACCGTCCTCGACCTGGCCGACGAGCGGGCCGAGGTGGGCGGCCACATCCTGGCCGATTTGGGGGCCACCGTTATCCGGGTCGACGGGGCGGGAACCGAGGCTGACCGCACCACCGACCCGGTCCGTTTCGCCGCCTACAACGCCAACAAGCGGTCGGTCACCCTCGACGGTGAACCGGACGACCACACCACCGCCCTCGACCACCTGACGCGACTGGTCACCGCGGCCGACGTCGTGATCGAGAGCCGGCCGGGTGGGATCCTGGCCGACCGGGGCCTCGACCACGACTGGTTGCACCGTCACAACCCGGCCGCGGTCCACGTGGTCGTCTCCCCGTTCGGCCTCGACGGGCCCCGGGCCGGACAGCCGGCCACCGAGCTGACCCTGGCCGCCCTGGGCGGGCCGGTGTGGCTACAGGGTGAGGCGGGCCGGACCCCGATCTACTTCTCCATCCCCCAGGTGTGGCGTCACGCCGGGGCGGAGGCGGCCGGGGCGGCCCTGATGGGCCTACTGGAACGGGACCGGTCGGGTCGGGCCCCGCTCGTCGACCTGTCGGCCCAGGCGGTCATGACCTGGACCCTGCTCAACGCCATGGAGGCCCATTCCATACAGGGCCGGGAGTTCCAGCGCAACGGGTCGGTCCTGGATCTGAGCATGCCGATCCAGCTCCGCCAGACCACGGCGGACGGCTACGTCATCGCCGTGCCCACGGCCCGTACCGCCGGCCCCCTGCATCCGTGGCTCATCGACGAGGGCATCGTCGACGAATCGTGGGCGGCCATCGATTGGGCCACGTTCGACCACCGCTTCATCACCGGTGAGCCCACCGAGGTGTCCATGGCCCAGGTGGCAGACGCCGTGGCTGAACTGTGCCGGCGCCACCCGAAGGACGAGTTGTACCGGCGGGGCCTCCACCATGGCGCCACCCTCGCCCCCCTGAACAATGTGGTCGACCTGCTCGCCTTCGACCATCTCGCCCTGCGGGGCTACTGGTCGCCCGACGCCGGCACCGATATCGCGGCCACCCCCGGCCCGGGCCCGCTGCGCCACCCCGGCGCGCCGTGGGTGCTCGACGGCCACCGCCCGACGGTCACCCGCGCCGCGGTGGCCGGCCCGACCACCGACCCGACCGCCGACCCGACCATCCCGGCCGCCGACCCCCGCGCCCCGGTTGCGCCGGCTGACCGACACCGCACCTGGGCCGAACGGGCGGTCGGCAACGACGACCGCCCGGTGAGTGGGCTCCGGGTCCTCGACTTCAGCTGGATCGGGGTGGGGCCGATCACGGCCAAGGCCCTGGGCGACCACGGGGCCACCGTTATCCGGGTGGAGAGCGAGACCCGGATCGACGGCCTACGGCGCCAACCCCCGTACTTCGAGGACGTGCCCGGCGACGACCGATCGCACTTCTTCGGCACGTTCAACACCTCGAAGCTGGGCCTGGCCCTGGACCTGTCGAACCCCGACGGGTTGGATCTGGCCCACCGTCTGGCCGACTGGGCCGACGTGGTGATCGAGAGCTTCACCCCCGGCACCATCGACCGGATGGGTCTCGGCTACACCCGCCTCTCGGCCGGGAATCCCGGGCTCATTATGGTCTCGACGTCCCTGCTGGGGCCGGGGAGCGAGGTGTCGTGCACCGCCGGGTACGGCTACCACGCCGCCGCCCTGGCCGGATTCCAGGACCTGGTCGGCTGGCCCGGCGAGCCCCCCGACGGGCCGTGGCTGGCCTATACCGACACCATCGGACCCCGCTTCCTGATCCCGGCGGTGTTGGCCGCCCTGCGGGAGCGGGATCGGACCGGGCGGGGAGCCCACATCGACGGGGCCCAGCTCGAGATCGCCCTCCAGCTGCTGGCCCCCGAACTGGTCCGCCACCAGCTCGACGGGTCCGTCCCGCCCCGGGCCGGGAACCGTCATCCCCGGTTCGCCCCTCAGGGCGTGTACCCGGTGGCCGGTGAGGACCGCTGGCTGGCCCTGTCCGTGACCGACGACGAGGCCTGGGCCCGCCTGGTCGACGTCCTCGGTCGTCCGGCCTGGGCCACCGACCCGTCCCTGGCCACCGCCGAAGCCCGCCGGGACGGCCACGACGACCTCGACCGGCACCTGGCCGCCTGGACGGCGACCCGGGACGGCCGCGACCTCGAGGCCGACCTGGCCGCGGCCGGGGTGGCCGCCGGGTTGGTCCAGACCAGCGCCGACCTGGCCGTCGACGGCCAATACGCCCACCGGTCCTTCTACCGCACCCTGAACCACTCGGCCGTCGGCCCGGTGCCCTACGCCGGCCACCAGTACCGGCTCGGCGACACCGGCAACGGGCCCCGGACCGCCAGTCCGTGCCTCGGGGAACACACCTGGGAGGTGCTCACCGGGATCCTGGGCCTGTCCGACGACGAGGCCGCGGCGATCGCCGCCACCGGCGTCCTCGTCTGAGCCCGGTCAGGCGAAGAGACCGTCAGCCATTCCCTCGGCCACCTGGGCCGGGTCGACACCGGCCACCTCGGTCATGACCTCGATGGAGGCCTCGCCGAGGTAGTTCGGCGCCGGCCGGTAGGGGGCCAGGTCGGTATGGCTCCACAGGGCGGGGAAGCGGTCGTGGCGCCGGGGACCGAACACGAGCGAGTCGGCCTCCAGCCAGTAGGCGCGGGCGGCCAGTTGGGGGTCGCGTTCGGCCAGGTCCTCGGCGTTCTGGACCACGCCAGCGGCGACCCCCGCCCCCTGCAACAGCTCCATCGCCTTCTCGGCCTCGTAGCCGTCGCACCAGCGTCGGATGGCCCGCCCGATCTCGTGGCGGTGGATACGACGCAGCTCCACCGAGGCCAGCTCCGGTTCGGCCGAGCTGATGATGTCCCGCAGCCGGGCCCACATGGCGTCGTCGGAGGCGGTGACGGCCAGCCAGCGGCCGTCCGCACACGGGTAGACGTCGTTGGGCACCGCGTCGGTCAGGCCGTCGCGGTTGCCGCACGCCGTGGCCGTGTGCCGGTTGGCGCTGGTGTTGATCAGGGCCGGGCCCAGCAGGTAGGCACCCACCTCGAGCTGGGCCATGTCCAGGTACTGGCCCCGGCCGGTGCGTCGCCGGGCCTCCAGGGCGGCGAGCACCGAAAACGCGGCCGCGAACCCGGCGGCGTGGTCGTTCAGCGAGTACCCGCAGCCGATGTCGCCCCGGTCCACCGGGTTGGTCAGGAAGGTCAGGCCACACAGGGCGTGAACGGTGGGGGCGTAGCTGATCACGTCGGCCCACGGGCCGGTGTGACCGCAGCCCGACATCGAGATGTACACGAGCCGGTCGTTCCATTCCCGCAACGTCGACCACCCCAGACCGAGGCGCTCCAGCACCCCGGAGGAGTAGTTCTCAACCACCACATCGGCCCGTTCCACCAGGGGCCGGATGGCCTCCAGGGCGTCCGGGTGCTTCAGGTCGAGGGCGAGGGACCGCTTCGACCGGTTCCACACCGGGTAGTACGGGTAGTCGGGCTGGTTGACCAGGGTGGCCCGCTCCTCGGTCTGGACCTTGATCACGTCGGCGCCCAGGTCGCCCAGGATCCGGGTTCCGAACGGTCCGGCCAGGACCCAGCTCAGATCGAGAACGACCAGCCCGTCCAGGGGCCGGGCCAGGGGGTGGGTGGGATCGGCCGGGGTCTCCCCGGTCATCCGGTGGGGGTCGTCGTCCCAGGCAGCCAGGATCTCGTCCACCGGGCGGGGTTCGGTGACCGGGGGGACCGGCGCCGCGGTGGGGGTGTCGGTGAACCGCACCAGGTGACCGGGTCGGACGACGGGGCCGACCGAGTCGAGACCGAGGCCGGGCCCGGGGTCGACCCCGACACTGTCGTCGACGGTGACGAGGAACTCCCGGTGGGCGAACTGGGGGTTGACCAGCACCTGTTCGATGGACTGGACCTCGCCGAAGGCCACGTGGCGGGACTGGGCGCCGGTGAACAACTCACCGGCGTCGCGGCTCCGGGCGAAGGACCGCATGGTGGCCATCAGGGCCGGCATGTCGGCCAGGAGGTCCTCCACCGACATCCCGTCGAACACCCGGGCCTCCTCCAGGCCGGACTCCACCATCCAACCGATCAGGTTCTCAGGTTGGGGGGTTGGGGTGACCATCACGTTCCCGGTCCTGGCGGGCACCACTTCGTAGGCACCGAGCCAGTGCAGCGATCCCTGGCGGGCGGCCAGGGCGGGCAGCTCGGGCAGCTCGTCGTCGTAGAAGTACTGCATGAACAGGTTCTCGATGGAGCCGGTGACCACCTCGTGGAGGGACAGGTCGACCAGCTGACCCACCCCGTCCCGCCGCGCCGCCCGGACCCCGGCCAGGGCGCAGATCGCGGCCGCGAACCCACCGAAGTTGTCGCTCTGGCCGCCCCAGGAGTTGAGCGGATGCTCGGGCGGACCGGTAATCGACAGGACCCCGCCCATGGCTGCGGCCACCAAATCGGCGTGCCGCCAGTGGGCCCGGGGACCGGTGCGGCCGAACGGGGTGAGCGACACCTGGACCAGGGTCGGGTTGAGGGTCGCCAGGTCGGCGTGGTCGAGGCCGGCCTCGGCCAGGGACCCGACCGGTCGGCTCTCGATCACCACGTCGGCGGCCGCGGCCAGGCGACGGTAGACGTCCCGCCCCCCGCCCGTGTCCAGGTCCATCTCGACGGGAACGGTGGCGGTGTTGAACCACCAGTCGAGCACCCCACCCCGACGGCCGATCATGGGGGCGCCCCGGCTGCCGGCGCCGGACCGGCGGACCACTGAAGCCCCGTGCTCGGCCAGCAGCTTGGTGGCGAAGCGGCCCAGATCATCGGTGAGGTCGATCACTCGGAGGCCGGCCAGCGGACCGGGCGAGGCGGACGGATCCGGGGCGGGAGCCGAGAAGTCGGTCATGTGGCATTGATACCGCACCCGGGCCGTAGGGGGCCAAGGGTGGGGGAGTACGGTGGCCCCATCCGCGGCCGGACACCACGGTCCGCCCCCCGAGGAGGGTGATCGCCTTGCCCCTTGACGACCCGACCCCCACCCCGGACCCGCCCGACCGGGAACCGGCCGCAGGCCGGATCCCGGTGTCGGTGCTCGATCTGGCCACCGTGGCCGACGGAGCCACCTCCGCCACCGCCCTGGCCGAGACCACCGAGATGGCCCGCCGGGCCGAGGCGCTCGGCTACCTCCGGTTCTGGGTGGCCGAGCACCACAACATCGCCACCGTCGCCTCGACCGTCCCCTCGGTGCTGATCGCCCACCTGGCCGCCCACACCTCCACCATCGCGGTGGGTTCGGGCGGGGTGATGCTGCCCAACCACGCCACCCTGTCGGTGGCCGAGCAGTTCGCCATGCTGGAGGCCCTCCACCCGGGCCGGATCGACCTCGGCCTCGGCCGAGCCCCGGGCACCGACCGGGCCACCGCCGAGGCCCTGCGTCGGGGCGGGCTCGACGCCGACGAGGAGTTCGGCCGCCACCTCCTGGACCTCATGGGCCTGCTCGGCGACCCCCGCACCGAGGACGGGCTGTGGCGCCATTTCGTGGCCACGCCGGTGGCGACGACGTCGCCCCGCATCCTCCTGCTCGGCTCCAGCGGATTCAGCGCCCAGCTGGCCGGACTGCTCGGCCTCCCGTTCGCCTTCGCCCACCACTTCGACATGGGCGGCACCGTCCAGGCCGTGGGCCTATACCGCGACGCCTTCCGCCCCTCGGACCTGCTCGACGAGCCGTACACGATCGTCACCGCCTCCACCCTGGCCGCCACCGACGCCGGAACCGCCGACCGGCTGGCCGCCCCGGCCCGGCTCCGCCGGTACGGGATCCGGACCGGTCGGATCCTGCCCCTGCTCAGCCCGGAGGAGTCCCTGGCCCACCCGGACTACCGGATGGCCGCGGCGGCCGGCACCGCGGCCCTGATCGGCACCGGCCCCGAGGTGGTGGCCGGGCTGGACGATCTCGCCGCCCGCACCGGGGCCGCCGAGCTGATGATCAACACCCCAACCCACGGCCTGGCCGAACGGCTCGACAGCCTGGAACGGGTGGCCGCCGCCTGGGGACTGGCCCCCCGATGAGGGCCTGGCGGGCTACTGGGGCGGGCGACCCCTGCGACGTCCTCCGGCTGATCGAGTTGGCCGAGCCGGAACCGGAGCCGGGGACGGTCCGGGTGGCCGTGGCCGGCGCCGACGTCAACTTCGCGGACATCCTCCAGGTTCAGGGCCGGTACCAGGTCCGCCTCGATCCACCGTTCGTCCCCGGGATGAGCGCCTCGGGACGGATCACCGCCGTCGGGGCCGGGGTGGACCTGGCCGTCGGCCAGATGGTGGTGGGGCCCACGGTGCCCCCGTGGGGTGGGTTCGCCGAGGCGGCGATCCTGGCCGCTGACCAGCTCACGGTGATCCCCGGCGAGGTCGACCCGGTGACGGCGGCGGGTGCCCACGTGACCTTCGGTACGGCCTGGTACGCCCTGCACGATCGGGGCGGCGTCCAAGCCGGGGAGACCGTCCTGGTGCTCGCCGCCGCCGGTGGGGTCGGCTCCGCGGCAGTTCAGCTCGCCACCGACGCCGGCTGCTGGGTCCTGGGCGCGGCCGGCGGACCGGCCAAGACCGCCGCGGTGGAGTCGCTGGGCGCCGGCGTCGCCGTCGACTACCTGGCCGGCCCGGACGAACTATACGACACCGTGATGGCCCTGACCGACGGCCGTGGGGTGGATGTGGTGGTCGACCCGGTCGGCGGGACGTCCTTCGACGTGGCCCGGCGCCTGGTGGCCTGGAACGGACGGCTCCTCGTGGTCGGCTTCGCCGGAGGCGACATCCGGCCGGCGCCGACCAACCACCTGCTGGTCAAAAACTACTCCGTGGTCGGGGTGCACCTGGGCGGGGCCCGCCGCTTCGAACCCGACGCGGTCGCCGATCTGTACCGCCAGGTCTACGCCCGCCTCGGCCCCGGGGGCATCGAACCACTCATCACCGGGCGGCCCACCCTGGAGGAGGTCCCCGACGCCCTCCGCCGCCTGGCCGACCGGGACACCATCGGTCGCCTGGTCGTGGTACCGACCGACCTGCTAGCAATGGCCGGGAAAGGGGGCGCATCGTGACGACGGACACAACGACCGAGCGGACGGGGCCGCCGCTGACCATCAAGGGCCGGGTGGCCGTGGTGGGGATCGGTGAGACCACCTACTACAAACGGGGCGAGTCACCGGACCCGGAGTTCGTACTGGTGCTGAAGGCGATCATGGCCGCTTGCGCTGACGCCGGCATCGACCCGGGCACCATCGATGGTTTCACCTCGTACTCCAACGACCGGAACATGCCCGCCCGCCTGGCCAACGCCCTCGGCCTGCCCGAACTGCGCTTCTCGGTGATGCAGTGGGGGTCCGGTGGTGGGGGGGCGGCCGCCGCGGTGGGAAACGCGGCCGCGGCGGTCACCGCCGGGTACGCCGACTGCGTCGTCGCCTACCGGGGCCTGGCCCAGGGTCAGTTCGGCCGGTTCGGATCCGGGCCCCAGGTGCCGAACGTGTCTGGGCCCAACGCCTTCACCGTTCCCTACGGGGTGATGTCGCCGGCCCAGATGTACGCCATGCGCACCACCCGCCTGTTCCACGAGCACAGCATCTCCCCCGACACCCTGAAGGCGGTCGCCATGGCCGCCTACCACCACGCCCAGAACAATCCCCGGGCGGTGATGTACGGCCGCCCCCTCGACGAGGCCACCTACGACGAGTCCCGCTGGATCACCGAACCGTTCCGGCTCTACGACTGCTGCCACGAGAACGACGGGGCGGCCGCCATCATCTTCATGTCGGCCGAACGGGCCCGTGACATCACCGACCACCCCGTCTACCCCCTGTCGATCCAGCAGGGTGGCCCGTTCCGGTCCGGGGCCACGGTCCACAACACCCCCGACTACGCCACCTCCAGCTTCAAGTCGATGGTGCCCCACCTGTACGCCCAGGCCGGGGTGGTACCGCAGGACGTCGACGTGGTCCAGTCGTACGAGAACTTCACCGGGGCGGTGGTGATGAGCCTCATCGAGCACGGCCTCGTCGGCTACGACGACGCCAACAAGGTGCTCACCTACGACAACCTGATCGCCCCCGACGGCCGCCTCCCCCTGAACACCAGTGGGGGCAACCTGGCCGAGTGCTACATGCACGGCCTCGGTCTCCAGATCGAGGCCATCCGCCAGATCCGGGGCACCTCGACCAACCAGGTCCCCGGGGCCCGGGTGGCCCTGGCCAACGCCGGCCCGATGGTGGAGGTGGCCTCGACGGCCCTCTACGGCAGTGAGGAGACCCTGGGATGACCGCATACCTGGCTTCCGGCCTGCCCACACCCCGGCCGGCCCGGGACGGGCTCGACGCCCCCTACTGGGAGGGCACCCGCCGGAGGGTGCTGATGGTCCAGCGTTGCCGGGACTGTGGCACCTACCAGTGGGGACCGGAGTGGATGTGCCACCACTGCCGGAGCTTCGACGTGGGCTGGACCGAGGTTTCCCCGGGGGGCCGCATCTACAGCTGGCAGCGGCCCTATCATCCCGTCCATCCTGCGTTGGCCGACCAGGGCCCGTACCTCGTGGTCCTGGTGGAACTGCCGCAGGCCGGGGGGATCCGCATGCTGGGCAATCTCATCGGTGACCCGCTCCAATCAGTGTCGATCGGAGACGACGTGGAAGCAGTGTTCGAACCTCACGACGACGGCGAACCGCCGTTCACCCTGGTCCAGTGGCAACGCGTCCCGGGGACGGGCCGATGAGCACCGCGGCCGAACCCACCAGCCACCAGGCCGCCACCGGCAACACCGCGACCGAGAGTCCGGTGGGGGCCGATGCCTTCGTGCTCACCGACCCCGCCACCGGCCGGACCTTCGCCTTGGACATCGACCTGCCGGAGCGGTACGCCACCAAACCGGACGCCACCTTCCCCCTGGTCCTGGCCCTCGACGGCCAGTGGACCTACGGGCTGGTCCGTGACGCGTTCCGCCTGCTCAGCCGGAGCCGGGACCTGCCGGAGGCGGTGGTGGTGGGCCTGAGGCACGTCGCCCCGGATCTGAGCACCATCATCCAGCTCCGGGCCATGGACTTCACCCCGACCCAGGCACCGGCCCCGCCAGAGACCGGGGTGACGGTGGCTGCCGAGGAGCTGGGTGGTGCGGCCTCGTTCCGCTCCTTCCTGCTCGGACAGGTCCTGCCCACCCTCGACCGGCACTACCGGTTGTCGGGGCGGCGGATCCTGGTCGGCCATTCGTTCTCGGCCCTGTTCGGGGTCGACCTGCTCCTGTCCGGGTCGGACGCCTTCACCGATCTGGTGCTGGCCAGCCCGTCGGTGTGGTGGGACGACCGGGTCGTGTTCGAGACCGAGGCCGAGGCGTCCGGGGCCGAGCGGATCCGGCCGGCCCGGGTGTTCCTGTCGGCGGCCACCAACGAGCTCGAAGGCGACTACGGCGGCCACCGCCGCTTCCGCGACCGGCTGGCCGTCCGCCGCCATCCCGGCCTGGAGATCATCTGGCAGCAGTTCGACGACTGTACCCACACCACGGTCCTGGCCCCGGCCGTCCACGCCGGCCTGATGGCGGTCACCGCCGCGGACCGGGCCGGGTCCGGCGGGTCGTGACCCCAGGGGTGGGCGCACCCGACGCCCACCCTCACCGGGGCCATGTGTGCCTAAGTTTCGACTTCGACGGACCCTCACTGTGGATCCAGCGTCGCCAGACCGACCCGACGGCGCGGTCCCGAGGTGAGTTCGGGGCCGTGGCCGTGCCCCGGATCCTGCGCCTCCTCGCCCGCCGGGGTCTGACGGCCACCTTCTTCGTACCCGGCCACACCGCTGAGACCTATCCCGACGTGGTCCGAGCCATCGTCGACGCCGGCGGCGAGCTGGCCCTCCATGGTTACGCCCACGAACTCAACGCCCGTCTCGACCGGGCTGCGGAGCAGGCCACGCTCGAGCGGTCGGCCGAACTGCTGACCACCCTGGCCGGAACCCGCCCGGTCGGCTACCGGGCCCCGTCGGGGGCGGTCACCGATCAGACCCTGGAGCTCCTGGTCGAGGCCGGCCTGACCTACGACTCGTCGCTCATGGGCCACGACTACCAGCCCTACCGGGTCCGGATCGGGACCACGACCCCCGAGGACGGTCCGGTCCAGTGGGGCCCCGAGACCGACCTGATCGAGCTGCCCTGGTCGTGGTCGGTCGACGATTACGTCCACCTGGAGTTCGTCACCTTCTCCCGCATGTTGATGCCGGGCCTGCGGCTGCCGGGCGAGATGTTCGCCAACTTCGCCGACGACGTCGTCTGGATGGTCGACCATGTGGACCGGGGGGTGGCCACATTCGTGTTCCACCCCCAGGTCATCGGCCGGGGTCACCGCCTGCGGGCCCTGGAAGCGTGGCTCGACCGGCTGGCCGACCTCCCGGTCTCGTTCGAGCGGATGGACACCATCGCCACCGCGGTGGCCGACGGGCAGGTGTTCGGGAGGGAGTGAGACCCCCCTCAGCCGACGACGGGCCGGATCCGGTCGTGGAGGACCTGGAGCTGGTCGAGCATCTCGCCGGTACTGCGGGCCCCGGCCTGGAAGACGGCGGTGGCGTTGAGCGACACCCAACCGAAGCCGAGGCCGGCCAGGGTCTCGGCCCGGGCGGCCACCCGGTCGTGGTCGGCGTAGTACACCTTGTCCTCCTTCTTCCGGGGCGGGGGCTGGAGCATCATCTGCATACCCAGGGCGTCGGGGTCCCGACCCGCCTTCTCGGCGTGGCGTCGGATGGTGTCCACCATGGCGGTCATGACCGCGGGGTCGTCGGCCGGGGTGCCCATCCAACCGTCACCCAGTTCCCCCACCCGGCGCAGGGCCCGGGGACTGCCGCCACCCACCCACAAGGGCACCCGCCCCTGGGGCGGCTTGGGTTCCATGGCCACGGCGTCGGCGGTGTACTGGGGGCCGGGGAGGGTGATCCGTTCCTCGGTCCAGCAGGTTCGCAGGACGGCGATGGCCTCGTCCATGCGGCGCCCCCGGTCGTCGAAGGTCTCGTCCAAAGCCTCGTACTCCGACTCCTGCCAGCCGACCCCGACCCCGAGACGGACCCGACCGCCGGAGAGGGTGTCAATGGTGGAGATCTGCTTGGCCACCAGGACCGGTTGGCGTTGGGGGAGGACCAACACCTCGGTGGTGAGGGTGACCCGCTCGGTCACCGCGGCCAGGTGGCCAAGCAGGATCAACGCCTCGATGACGGGCATCTGGGGCGGGTACATGGGGGCCGGGCGGGTGTCGGTGGGGTACCCCATGACGACATGGTCGTAGACCGACAGGTCGTCGTAGCCGATCTCCTCCACGGCCTGACCGAACTCGGCCAGAGCGGTTGGGCCCTCCTGGGCGGCGACGCTGGGGACGGTGACGCTGAGCTTCATGGTGGGACCTCGGGGCAGGTTCGGGTGACGGGTCGGGCGGGCGGGCAAGCGACCGGGCCGGGTGACGCCGAGTCTGACCGATGGCGGGCCCCCGGCTCCAACGCGGAATGGCTGGAGCCCGCCGCGGCCGTCTACAACGAGAGGATGGGGAAACTGGATGACCGAGTGGCGGTGGTGACCGGAGCGGCCAGTGGGATCGGGGCGGCCACGGCCCGGCGGCTGGTGGCAGACGGGGCCCGGGTGTTGCTGACCGACATCCAGGACGACGCGGGCCGGGCGCTGGCCGACGAGCTCGGCGACCGGGCCGCGTTCCGGCACGTCAACGTGACCCTCGAACAGGACGTGGCTGACGCGGTGGGCGACGCCGTCGAGCGGTGGGGCCACCTCGACGTGATCCACAACAACGCCGGCTTCGTCGGCCCCACCGGCCCGTTGGAGACGGTCGGGGCGACGGATTGGACCCAAACCATGAACGTGCTGGTGACCAGCGTGTTCTACGGGATCAAGCACGCCACTCCGGCCATGCGGGCGGCCGGTGGGGGCAGCATCGTCAACACCGCCTCGGTGTGCGGGCTCACGGCCGGGATCGGCGCCCACGTGTACACCGCGGCCAAGCACGCCGTGGTCGGCCTGACCCGGTCCTCGGCGCTGGAACTGGCCGAAGAGAACATCCGGGTGAACGCCGTCTGCCCGGGCTACATCGTGACCGGCCTCGCCGCCGGCCGGGCCGTCTCGGAGGTGGAGCCGACGGAGATGGCCCGGCGCCTGGAACGGGCCCGGGCCGGGATCCAGGGTTCCCAGCCGTTGGGCCGGGCCGGCGAACCCGCCGACATCGCCGCCGCCGTGGCCTGGCTGGCCTCCGACGATTCGTCGTGGGTGACCGGCAGCACCCAGGTGGTGGACGGGGGTCTGACCGTGGGCAAACCGTGGCGCAAACAGCCCGACTCGATGACGACGGACCGGCCGATCCGCATGTACGCCCCGGGGACGTACCGGTGAACCTGGGCGGATTCGAAGCCAACAACGACCCCGCCGGTTTCGCCGCCCGCCTCCTAGCCGACGACCCGATCCAGTGGAGTGACACCCACCGGGGGTGGCTGGTGCTGGGCCACCGGGAGGTGGCCGACGCCTTCCGGGACACCCGGCTGTCGGCGGACCGGATCACCAGTCTGGAACGCCTGGCGCGGGAGCGGCCCGACACCTTCGCCCTCACCGTGGAGCTCCTGTCGGGCTGGATGGTGTTCCGGGACCCGCCGGTCCACACCCGCCTGCGGGACCCGGTGCGGCGGGCCATCACCCCCCGCACCGTGGATCGGCTGGCCGACCGGATCGCCGCCACCGCCGACGAGCTGCTGGACGGGGTGGAGCCGGGCCGACCCTGGGACCTCAAGGCCGAGCTGGCGTCACCCCTGCCCGCCCTCATCATCGCCGACCTCTTGGGGGTGCCGGGCTCGGAACGGCACCGGTTCCAGGCCTGGTCGGACGACCTGGCCCAGATCGTGTTCTCGGTGGAACCGGGGGCGGTCGCCGTCGACGACCTCCGCTCGGCCACGGGCGAGTTCACCCACTTCTTCGGTGAGCTCCTCGACCACCGGCGCCGCCACCCGGGCGACGACCTGATCTCGGTGATGGCCAACGACGCCTCCGACCAGCTCTCGGCCATGGAACTGGTGGGGGCCTGCACCCTGCTGCTGTTCGCCGGTCACGAGACCACCACCAACCTGCTGACCAGCTCGGTCCGGCTCCTCAACGACCACCCCGACCAGCGGGACCGTTTGGTCAACGATCCCGACGTGGCCGCCACCGCCGCCGACGAGCTCCTCCGTCTGGCCGGCCCGGCCAAGGCCATGGTCCGGCGGGTGGGCGAGACCCACGAGCGGGGCGGCCACCGGTTCGAGACCGGCCAGCGGGTGTATCTGGTGATCCTCACTGCCAACCGGGACCCGTCGGTGTTCCGGGACCCGGGCCGGGTCGATCTGGGCCGGGACCCCAACCCCCACCTCGGCTTCGGCTGGGGCCTGCACCACTGCCTCGGCGCCCCTCTGGCCCGGATGGAAGCCGGTATCACCCTGAACCGCCTGTACCGCCGCTTCGGGGATCTCACCCTGCTCGACCCGGACCGGCCTTGGTCCGGTAACGCCCTCGGACGGGGTTTCGGCCGGATGCCGGTGACTGGCTGAGCGCACCCGGTGCACCCGGGACGGGGGATCGGACCATTAGGATCGCCCCGGTGCACCCGCAACCATCGACCACGACCTCGACCACGACCACGACCGGCCCCGGATCCCGCACTGGCGCTCCCGACGGTGGGGCCGGGAACCGGAACCGGACGACCTGGGCCCGTAGGGTCGGCGCCCTCCTGGTGGCGGCCATGATCGTCGCCGGTTGCGGCAACGGCGACGAGACGGGCGCCGATGCCACCGCAGACAGTGCCTCCACCAGTGGGGCCTCAGACGATGCCTCCACCGACGGTGGCGCCCCAGACGGTGGAGGCACAGACGGGGACGGCACCTCCACCGACGCCGGCGCCGACGGGGCCACCGAGGACGGGGCCGGCGCCGACGACGGCCGCACCGGCGACGAGCTGGTGGACGCCGTCACCGCCACCGCGGCGGCTCCCAGCAGCACCGTGACCATCACCGTTTCCGACGGTGAGGACGCCGGCACCGGGATCGCGGTGGAGGCCTACGGGGAGGACCGCCGCATCGGCATCGGGCCCGCCGCGTCGGGGGAGTACTCCAGCGACGAGGGGCCCGACGAGCAGCTCGTCAAGGCCGGCGGAGAGTGGTACTACCGGTCGGTCGTCGCCGGCGACGACCGCTGGTTCACCGGGGCTACCCCGGTTGACGACGACCGGCTCTCCCTGCCCGAGGGGTTCGACCCGGAGTCGTCGCCGGTGACTGAGCTGCCGGCCCTGATCGAGGCCACCGACCCGATCGAGACCGTCGGTCCCGGCCGCTACCTGGGCGACGTCGACGGTGACGCCGTCGACGAACCCGGTTCCCTGCTCGGCCTGGCCACGGCCACCGGCTGCACCGACCTATCGGCCCTGATCGAGCTGTCGGGCGACGACGTCACCCGGGTCACCCTCACCTGCCGGGCCGATACGGACACGGGTACCGACGATGAGGGGTCGCGGAGCGTCGTGGCCCTCATCAGCGCCCTCGGCACCACCGAGGAGATCACGGCGCCGACGGCCTCGTAGACCCCGCGGCGCCAACGGAGGCGAGGACCACACCGGAGCGGAGCGGGCCGATACACCGGAGCGGAGCGGGCCGATACACCGGAGCGGAGCGGGCCGATACACGGTCCGCGGCGTGACCAGTGGCCGCCCAACGGGCGGTATCCGCCGTGACGCGTCTACCCTCCTGACGCGGCCGGCGATACCCGCCGGGTGCTGGACGCGTCAGCCACAACGGGAGCAGAGACACCATGGGTTCGCTCGATGGACGAGTAGCAATCATCACCGGCGCCGGCCGGGGCATCGGGCGGGAGCACGCCCTGTTGATGGCCTCCGAAGGGGCCAGGATCGTGGTCAACGACCTCGGCGGCGCCGCCGACGGCACCGGCTCCGACGCCACCGCGGCCGAGCAGGTCGTGGCCGAGATCAAGGACATGGGCGGCGAGGCTGTGGCCAACGACGCCAGCGTCACCGACTGGGAGGGCGTGCAGGGCATGATCAACCAGGCCGTCGAGGCCTTCGGCGACCTGCACATCCTCATCAACAACGCCGGCATCCTCCGGGACCGGGTCGTGGTCAACATGGTCGAGAACGAGTGGGACCCGGTCATCGACGTCCACATGAAGGGCCACTTCGTGCCCACCCGCTGGGCGGCCGCCTACTGGCGTGAGCAGTCAAAGGCCGGCAACAACGCCGACCGGGCCGTCGTCAACACCGCCTCGGGCGCGATGCTCGGCAACCTCGGCCAGTTCAACTACGCCGCGGCCAAGGCCGGGATCGCCGCCATGACCCTGGTGGCGGCGGGCGAGCTGAACCGTTACGGGGTCAGGGTCAACTGCCTGGCCCCGATCGCCCGGACCCGCCTCACCCTCCAGACCCCGGGTCTGGAGGACGTGGTCAAGGCCCCGGACGATCCGAGCGAGTTCGACAAGTGGGATCCGGCCAACATCTCCCCGCTGGTCGCCTACCTGTCCACCGCCGACTGCCCGTTCAACGGGGGTGTGTTCCACGTCGGCGGCAACGAGGTCGGCCTCTACGGCGGCTGGTCGTTGGCCGAGAGCGACATCGTGGCCACCGACGGCCGCTGGACGGTCGGCGACCTGCAGAAGCAGGCCCCCAAACTGATCGAAGGCCGGGGCAAGCTGGCCTCGGTCACCACCAGCATCGGTGACACCTTCAAGGGCTTCGGCGACCGCAAGCCCACCGGCTGAGCTATGCCACCGGGCGGGGAACGGGGGGCCGGGATCGATCCCGGCCCCGACGCGCCGGCCCTGTTCATCGTGGATGGCCCCCCGGTGATCGCCGAGGACCGTTGGCGGGCCCGGGTCCGGCCCACCGCCCACGCCCGGGGCCCGTGGGACCACGGCCTCCTCCACGGCGGGCCGGTGTGCGGCCTGGCCGCCCACGCCGCCGAGCAGGTGGCCGGCCCGGGCCTCCACTGCGCCCGCCTCACCCTTGAGCTGCTGGCCGGGGTCCCGCTCGAACCGCTGGCGGTCACCGCCGTGATGACGAAACCGGGACGCCGGACCCAGCTGATCGACGTCACCATCGGTGACGCCCGGTCGGGCCGGATCGCGGCCCGGGCCTTCACCCAGTGGGCGATGCCCGGTCCCGGCCACCCCCTGGCTGGACCGGTGCCGGTCCGGCCCCGCGAGGCGGCCAGTCCGTGGCGGGACGCCCACCTCGACTACCCCCGTCCCGGCTTCAACTGTGACGCCGCGGAGCTCCGGTACGTGGTCGGCTCCAACGAACAGGCCGGTCCGGCCACGATCTGGATCCGGCTGGTCACGCGCCTCGTCGACACCGGGCCGCTCACCCCCCTGACCCAGGTGGCCACCGCCGCCGACCTGGCCGCCGCGGCCGGCTGGGAACCGGCCCCAGACGGATCCCCCGGGATCAATCCCGACCTGACCCTGCAGCTCGGCCGGTACCCGACCGGGCCGTGGATCGCCCTGGCCGCCGTGAACCGCCGGTGGGAGGGCGGGGTGGGCTTCAACGACGCCGTCGTCTACGACGGACGGAGCCGCCTGGGAACCATCCTCCAGACCCTGGTGACCTCGCCATGGGCCCTGACCGGCCCGGACACTCCATCCGGGTGAAGTTGACGGTCGCGCTGGCGACGGTCCCGGAGTTCGCTAGCCTCCCCGCATCATGGGACCACGAACCTTCTCCATGCTCGTCGCCCTGGCATTGGGGGGCACGGTGCTCGTCAGCTGCGGCAGCGAAACCAGCGCGTTCGACATCGAGGTCGGTGACTGCCTCAACGACGAGATCTCCGGTGAGATCTCCAGCGTCAACACCATCTCGTGCGACGAGCCCCACAACCGGGAGGCCTACTTCGCGTTCAACATCGCCGACGGTGAGTTCCCCGGTGAACAGGCGGTCAGCGAGGAGGCGTCGACCGGCTGCTACAACGCGTTCAGCGACTATGTGGGGATCCTGCCCGACGAGTCGAAGTACCAGATCTACTCGCTGACCCCCACCCGAGAGTCGTGGGAGGGCCTGAACGACCGCGAGGTCCTGTGCATGCTCGGCGCCGGGACCGAGCAGATCAGCGGCACGGCCAAAGGCACGGGTGAGTAGCTGCCGTGGAAACCGTCCGCCCGCTCCGACCGGTGATCATCGCCGTCGCCGCGGTGGTAGCGCTGGGTGGCTGCACGTTCGGCCTCGGCTCCGAGGAGGCGGCCACCACCGTGGCCACGACGGCGACGACCCCCGTCACGGCCCCGCCCACCACCCCACCCACCACCCAGGCGCCGACCACCACCCTGGCGCCGACCACCACAGTGCGCGCCGCCGATACCTCGACCCTGATCCGCCCCACCGAGATCGAGGTCGGTGACTGCCTCCGCGGCTTTATGGTCGGTCAGGACGTGAGCTCCGTGGCGAGAGTCGCCTGCCAACGCCCCCACGAACAGGAGGCCTACCACCAGTTCGATCTGCCCGACGGGGAGTTCCCGGGCGCGGAGTCGATCAACTCGAGCAGCTCCGCGGAGTGCACCGACGCGTTCGAGGAGTTCGTGGGCGTCCCCAACGAGGCATCGAGGTACGGGATCTTCACCCTGACCCCGACGCAGGGGTCGTGGAGTGCCGGGGACCGTACGGTGATCTGCCTCCTGGGCCTCGACCAGGGCATCACCACAGGCTCGGCCGCGGGAACGGGGCAGTGACCGCGGATCCGGCCGACCGCTCGTGAACCGGGGTGCCGGCTCCGTAGAATAGGTGGGTCGAGCCTCCTGGTCCCGGCGGAGCAATCGAGCCCCATCCGGGTCCATCCTCTCACGAGAAGGGAAGCCCGTCCGACGGGCCCGCCATCGCCACCTCACCCGCTGACGTCGCACATCTGCTGTCCCGGGCCGGTTTCGGAGCGGTGCCGGCCGAGATCGCCGAACTCCAGGTTCTCGACTGGCCCGACCTGGTCGAGTACGTGCTCGACCCATCGCGGGCCGAGCCGGCCGACGTGGGCGTACCCGACGATCTCGACGCCGAACAGCGAGGCTACTGGGAGACCTACGTCGACCTGGTTTGGTTCTGGCTCGACCGGTGCCGCACCTCCCGGTCGCCCCTGGTCGAGAAGATGGTGCTGTTCTGGCACGGGCACCTCTGCTCCTCGATCGACAAGGTCAACCAGCGGGAGCTCATGCTCGAACAGAACCAGCTGTTCCGCACCAGCGGCCTCGGCGGCTTCGAGGACCTCATCCAGCAGATGTCGGTCCAACCGGCCATGCTCCTGTACCTCGACAACGACCGGAACGTCGCCGGCGCCCCCAACGAGAACTTCGCCCGGGAGCTGATGGAGCTGTTCACCCTCGGTGTCGGCAACTACACCGAGGCCGACGTGCGGGCGGCTGCCCGGGCCTGGACCGGGTTCGGCCTGGTCGACGAGACCCGGTTCAACTTCGATCCCGCCGCCCACGACACTGGCGACAAGACCTTCTTCGGGGCCACCGGCGACTGGTCCGGTCCCGACATCGTCGAACAGATCGTCTTCGGCCCCAAACAGGACGTGGTGACCCGGTTCATCGCCGCCAAGGCCTGGTCGTTCTTCGCCTACCCGAACCCCGAACCCGAGGTGATCGACGACGTAGCCGAGGCGTTCAGGTCGTCGGACATGGACATCACCGCCATGCTGCGGGCGGTGTTCAACCATCCCGGGTTCCGGTCCGACCACGCCCGGACGGCCCTGGTGCGCAGCCCGATCGAGTTCACGGTCTGGACGATGCGGACCACCGGGCTGGATTGTGCCCGCGCCCATCCGGAATGGACCCTGGAGCAGATGGGCCAGGCCCCGTTCCGGCCCCCCACCGTGGCCGGCTGGAAGCAGAACGGGTACTGGATCAGTGCTTCCGCCCTGTGGGCCAAGAGCCAGTTCGCCGGCAACGTCCGCTGGGTGCTGGCCGACGAGGAGGACGCCCTGGCCTGGGTCGGGAACTACGAGGCGCCACCTGACCCCGAGGTCGCCGTCGACGCCGCCCTGGACCTGTTCGGCCTCACCTCGCCCACGACGGTCACCCGCGACGCCCTGGTGCGCTTCGTGGCCGGCCAGCAGGCGGCGGGGGAGCACTGGAGGGCCCGGGCCGGGCTGCTGTACCTGCCGATGCTCACCCCGGAGTTCCAGCTCGCATGACGGGGCGCCGACCATGAGCCGATCGGATCCGACCACCGGCGAGGTGCTGGCTGCCTTGTCCCGCCCCGCCCCGGGCGACCCGGCCAGCCTGTCCCGGCGCCGGTTCCTGCAGGCCGCCGCCCTCCTGGGCGGGGCCGCCGCCGTGCCGACCTGGATGGCCACCGCGGCCGGGGCCGCCACCCCGATCGGCCCCGGGGACGGGATCCTGGTCCTGGTCACCATGGCCGGCGGCAACGACGGGCTCAGCATGGTGCCCCCCGTCGGCGACGGCACCTACCACGACCAGCGGGGGAGCCTGGCCCTCACCGCCGACACCGCCCACCCGCTCAGCGACGACCGGGGCCTCTACCCGGCCATGCCGTCCCTGGCCCGGCTGTGGCACCAGGGGATGGTGGCCGTCATCGACGGGGTCGGCGTGCCCGACGGCGACCTCAGCCACTTCAGCTCCATGGCCCGATGGATGGCCGGCCAGACCGGCCCCTCGGGTTTCGCTACCGGCTGGCTGGGCCGGTACCTGGACGGCCTGGGCGGCGACGGTGACCCCGATCTTGCCATCGCCATCGGCAGCTCCCTGCCCCTCACCCTCATCGGCCAGGCCCGACAGGGCTCCGCCCTGCCGCCCACCCCGGACGGGGCCCTCGACCTGACCGACCAGCTGACCCGGGACGAGCTCGACACCGTCGTCGGTTTCGGGGCCGTCCCCACCGGGCTCGGCCCCTGGGGCGACGCCCTGGCCGGCGCCGGGGTCATGGGCGTCGACCTGGCCCGCCGGACCGCCCCCGCCTACCAAACCGCCCTCCCCGAGGGTGACGTGGCCTCCCAGCTGGCCCTATGTGCCCAGCTCATCAACGCCGACCTGGGCATCCGGGTCCTGACCGTCAGCTACGGCGATTTCGACAGCCACGCCGACCAGGCCCCCATGCAGGAGGCCCGGCTGACCGACCTCGACCGGGGCCTCAACGCCTTCTACGGCCGGTTGAACTCGGCCTACCACAGCCGGACCCTGATCCTGGCCGTGTCGGAGTTCGGCCGGAGGGTGGCCGTCAACGGGTCGTCGGGCACCGACCACGGCACCGCCAACACCCTCCTCGCCATCGGACCCCAGGTCGGCGGGGGCTTCTACGGACAGCTCCCGTCCCTGACCGACCTCGAC
Source organism: Acidimicrobiales bacterium (assembly GCA_047974625.1). Lineage (GTDB taxonomy): Bacteria > Actinomycetota > Acidimicrobiia > Acidimicrobiales > SZUA-35 > CADEDH01. The sequence goes on along the minus strand of JBKECK010000045.1, from coordinate 54,400 downwards.
GCCGACGGCAACATGCGCACCACGGTGGACTTCCGCAGTGTCTACGGCACCGTGCTCGACACCTGGCTGAACGCCGATTCGGCCGAGATCCTCGGGGGCCGCCACGAGAACCTGGGGTTCGTAACCGCCCCCGCCCCCAACCGGACCACCAGCGGTGTCGACCCGTCCCTGACCAGCCCCGTGTTCGCCATCCGGGGCCAGATCGGCCGTCTCTACCTGGCCTACTTCGGGCGGCTCCCCGAATCGGAGGGGCTCGACCACTGGTCGAGGGCCCGCCGGGCCGGGGTGCCCCTGGCCTCGGTGTCGGACTCCCTCGCCGGGTCGGTCGAGTTCCGACAACGGTACGGGGCCCGCTCCAATCGGGACTTCGTCGAGCTGATCTACCGCAACGTCCTCAGCCGCGACGGCGACCGGGGCGGGGTCGACTACTGGACCGGCCTCCTGGACGGGGGCCAGCACCGGGGTACGGTGATGCTCGGCTTCAGCGAGTCCCCGGAGTTCGTCCGCGCCAGCCGGGTCCGGGTGGCCGAGCTGGACAGCCGGGGCCCGGTGGCCCGCCTGTATCGGGCCTACTTCGGCCGGGACGGCGACACCGCCGGTATCCGGTACTGGATCGGCTCCGGCCTTCCCCTGGCGGCGGTGAGCGACGCCTTCGCCCGGTCCGAGGAGTTCAAGCTGCGCTACGGGTCGATCAGCAACGCCGGTTTCGTCGAGCTCGTGTACCACAACGTCCTGGGCCGTTCCCCGGATCCCGAGGGGCGGCGCTACTGGCTGGACCAAGCCGACCGGGGGGTGCCCAGGGGCCGGCTCATGCTGGCCTTCAGCGAATCCCCCGAGTTCGTCACCCGCACCGGCACCCTGTCCTGACCGCGGTCCGGCTGGTCAGGCGTTCTTGATCAGCAGACCACCGTCCACGGGGAGGACGGCTCCGGTCATGTAACGGGAGGCCGGCAGGCAGAAGTTGAGGGTGCCGTGGGCGACTTCCTCGGGTATCCCGTAGCGGCCGATGGCGGTCCGCCGGCGGGCGAACACGGCCTTGTCCTCCTCGGAGATCGACTCGGTCATCCCGGTGACGATCGGGCCGGGGCAGATGCAGTTGACGGTGATGTTCTCCCGCCCCAATTCGACCGCCAGCGACCGGGTCAAGCCGATCACTCCGTGTTTGGCCGCGGTGTACGGGCTGCCGTATTTCGTCGCCCCCCACCCCTCGGTGGAGGCGATGTTCACGATCCGGCCGCCGTCGACGGCCTGACGGAGGTGGGGCAGGGCGGCCCGGATCACCCGGGTCTGGGCCGTGAGCAGGACCTCGAGGCTGAGGGCCCAATGGTCGGGGTACTCGGGCGCGTCGATCGGCGAGAAACGGGAGATCCCGGCGTTGTTGACCACGATGTCGAGGCCACCGAACCGGTCTACGATCTCGGACACCACCTGCTCGACCCGAGCCTCGTCGGCGACGTCCATCACCCACCCGGCCGCCGACAGGCCGGCCTTGGTGATCTCGGCCACCGCCTCGTCGACCCCCTCCTGGGTAAGGTCGGTGACGGCCACGTGCATACCCTCGTCGGCGAAGAGGAAGGCGGTGGCCCGTCCCATCCCGGAGGCGGCGCCGGTCACCAACGCCACCTTCCCGTCCACCGATCGAGACAGCTTCGTCAACGGCGCCATAGGTTTGAAACCCCCGGGGTTCTCACGTGTCGGTAACGGCTCCACCGCAATGGCGGGACCGCCCTTGAGACCGTACCGACCGTCGCCGGGTCGGGGCCATTCGCCCCCGGTGATCAGCGGCGGTAGCGTCGGCGCATGTCGACGCCCGAACCCACCCTGGCGGCCGGCGACGGGTCCCGGCTGGGTGGGCGCGGGATCGTGGGCCTGGTGGCGGCGGCCACCGTGGTGTCCCACGCCCTGGCCCGGTCCACCTACCCGATCCTGCTTCCGGCCATGGAGGACGACCTCCTGGCCAGCCACACCCAGGCCGGGGCGCTGTCGACCGTCAACTTCGTGGCCTACCTGGCCGGGGTGGCCGCGGTGACGGCCATCAGCGGCCGGGTCGAACCGGTCCGGCTGCTCAAGTCCGGCCTGGCCGTGGCCGCCCTCGGCTTCGTGGTCCTGGCCACGGCCCGGGGCTTCACCAGTCTGTCGCTCGGGCAGGCCCTGGCCGGCGGGGGCAGCGCCGGGATCTGGATGTCGGCCCCCGTCATCGCCACCGGAGCCGTCGACGCCCGTCACCGGGGGGCGGTGATGGGGTTGTTGTCGTCCACCATGGGCATCGGCATCGTGGCCGCCAGCCAGGGCACCGCCGCCATGCGCCGGATCGAGGGCTCCGACGCCCTGTGGCGACCGACCTGGGCGGGGGCCGCCATCTTCACCGTCGGGCTGCTGGTGGTGATCCTGCTGCGCCTGTCCACCCCGCCTACGGCTGAGGTGTCGAGCGGGATCAGCCTCCGCCTGCTGCGGACGGTGCCCCACTGGCTGGCCCTCAGCATCGGCTACTGGTTGAGTGGTCTGCTCACGTCCTCGTTCTCGCCCTTCTTCGGAGCCGCCCTGGAGGAGGCCGGCCTGAGCCGCGGCCATGTGACCGGCCTGTACTCACTGTTCGGCCTGGCCGCGGCGGCGGCCATCCTGTTCGGGCGCCTGTCGGACCGGATCGGCCGACGGCCGGTCCTGCTGGGGGCGCTGGTGACCATGGCCGTCTCCTGCGGCCTGGTCCTGCTGGGTCGGGAGCCGTGGGCGGCCCTGGCCGCCGGCCTGTTCGGGGTGGCGTCGTTCACCTACCCGGTGCTGATCGCGGCCACCGTGAGCGATCACCTCCAGGGCCGCGCCTTCGCCAACGCCCTCGGGGCGCTCACCCTGGTCTACGGCACCGCCCTGGCCTTGGGCCCGGTGGTGGCCGGCCGGATCGGCGACTCCCGCTACGGGTTGGACCTGGTCTTCACCGCCCTGGCCGGTTGCGCCCTGCTGGCCGCCGTGTTCATTCGACGGCTGGAACCGGGGCGAGCGGCTCCACCGTTTGGACCGGCCGGCTGATCACCGCGGCCACGGCCCCGAACACGATCACCCCACCGAGCGCCTGGGTCCAGCCGAGGGGTTCGTGGTGGATGGGCCACGCCGCCCCGATGGCCACGATGTTCATGGCCAGGAGGTAGAGCGACGACCGGCTGGCGTCGATGTAGCGGTGGGTCCAGGCCATCATCACATGGCCGGCGGTGCCGGTGACGAGCACCACCACGGCCAGCCACAGCCAGTCGTAACCGGCCACGGCCCGGTAGTCGGCAGCCGAGCTGGTGGCCACGGCCAGGGGGGTGACGGCGAGGGCGGCGAACAGGGAGATGCCCGTCATCCACTCGATCGGGTGGATCTGCTCGCCGGCGGGCCCGCTCCGGGCCCGTTTGGTGAGCAGGAAGTACAGGGTGAAGGCCACCATGGCCGCCACCGCGTAGGCCACCCCGGCGGCGCTGGTGTGCACCTGGGCCCCGGCCCCGAGCACCACGAGGGCGGTACCGGCGATGGCCACCGTGGTCCATGCCACGTGCCACCGGCCGGGTCGTTCACCGAGAATGGGGCCGGCGACGAGCAGGATGAAGCCCGGTTGGAGGGTCGTGATGACGCTGAGCACGGCCACCGCGGCCGAGTTCAGGGCCAGGAACACGAACACCATGTTGATGCCGAACGCCGCCCCGGCCAGGGCGGTGCGCCTCAGGACCGGCCAGCGGGGAGGGCAGCCGAGCAGCCACGACAGGCCGAGTAGGAGGGGCACCGACAGCCAGAAGCGGTAGAGGGCGGCGATCATGGCCGGGGCGGTGATCAGCTTGGACACCGGCGGCCCCATGCCCCAGAAGAGGATCACGCCGGCCATCACCAGTCCCGGTGGGACGATGGGTGCGGCTTCGGTCTCCTGGTCACTTCGGGTGATGGTGGCCACCCTGCCTCCCCTTGTTACCCCTCGGCGCCGGCCACTCGAACCCCGGTCACAGGGCCCCGGCGCGTCGGTCACGGTCGCTCGGGTCCGGTGTGACCTGCGACGCCGAGTTCTAGTTAGATTAGCGAACTACCTACGATTACGGCGGTGAGCTCCGTGTCGACGAGTCGTGACGGTCACCAGGGGTCGCCCGGATCGGGGGACTCGCGGGACGACCGCCGGTACCAACGCAACATGGTTCTGGTCGTGATGTTGGCCGTGATGGCCTTCGGATCGCTGATGACCATCGTGACGGTGTCCCTGGACGAGATCGCCGACGACCTCGGCTCCACCCGGGCCACCCTCACCTGGATGATCACCGGCCTGATGCTGGCCATGGCCGTGTGCACCCCGCTGGCCGGAAAGGTCGGCGACCTGCGGGGCCACCGGATGGTGTTCCTCCTCGGCCTGGCCGGGGGCACGGTGATGACCGTGGCCAGCGCCCTGGCCTGGGACGCCACCTCCATGATCCTGTTCCGGGTCCTGTTCGGGGTGGCCGGGGCGTTCGTCATGCCCAACGGCATGGCGTTGATGATGAACGCCTACGGGCCGGAGCGGCGGGCCACCGCGGTCGGCTGGTACCAGTTCGCCATGACCGGCGCCCCCACCATAGGGCTCGTGGTCGGCGGACCCCTTATCGACCTGATCGGCTGGCGGGCCCTGTTCATGGGGTTCGCCGGGATCTCGGTGCTGGCGATGGTGGTCGGCTGGCGCCTGATCCGGCCCACCGAACGCCAGGAGCAGACCCCCCTCGACGTGACCGGGGCCGTCACCCTCGGGGTGGCGGTGTTGGCCGGCCTGCTCGCCGTGACCCGCGTCAGCGAGGCCGCCCGCGACGGAGACCTGGTGGCCGCACTCACCGACCTGGGCACCCTGGGCATGGTGGCCGCCTCGGGGATCGCCCTGGTCGTGTTCGTCCGGGTGGAGCGGACCTCGGCCCACCCGATGCTGCCGTTGCACTACTTCCGGCGCCGCGACTTCACCATGCCCATGCTGGCCAGTGCCCTGATCCAGTTCTCGTACATGGGCGGGTTCGTGGTCACCCCCGCCCTCCTGGCCGGCATCTACGGCCTCGGGGTCGGCGCCATCGCCCTCCTCCTGGCCGCCCGCCCCGGCGCCTTCAGCATCGCCTCGCCCCTCGGTGGTCGCCTGGCCGTCGAGGTGGGGGAGCGGATCCCGATCGTGGCCGGAGCGGTGGCCATGGTGGCCTCCATGGCCGCGTTCGCGGTGGCGTCCACCCTGACGGGAGCGGTCGGGATCGGGGTGATCGTGGCCGGGCTGGTCCTCACCGGCGTCTCGGCCGGGATCTCCCAGCCCGCGGTCGGCTCGATGGTGGTGAGCGCCGTCGACCCCCAGGACATGGGCCTGGCCAACGGGATGAACCAGCAGCTCACCCACATCGGGATCGTCACCGGGATCCAGACCATGAACGTGTTCGTGGGTGACGACGCCAGTCCAGACCGATTCGTGGCCACCTTCGCCTTCGGTGGGGTGGTGGCCGTCGGCGCCGTCCTGGCCGCCCTGGCCTCGCGGCCCGATCCCCGCCGCTCCGACGGGTCGGTCACGGTAGAGCACCACACGGCGAACCAGGCCTGACCTGCTTGTCCCCCATATGACCGGCCCCGGGTTGTGACGGATGCCGCTCCGGTGTTCTACGCTCGGGGGGACGTCGGCGCCGGCGACTCATTCGAGGTACGGCCTCATGGAGGGGATTGGCTATGGCGGCTCACACCACTGGACCCGTGTCATCCACGGATTCGACCAGCTTCGACACGGCCCGCACCAGGCGGGAGCAGCTGGGCGACGCGATGCAGGCCCTGGCCGCCCTCGTCGACCAGCCGGTGCAGAATCCCGCCCGCTGGCAGGCCGAGGTGATCTCGGCCCTGGACACCACCCGGGACGGCATCCATGAGCACGTGGAGCGGGCCGAATCGGCCGACGGTCTCTACACCATGATCCGGACCGACGCCCCCCAGCTCGATCGCCAGCTCGAGCAGCTGGCCGACGAGCACGTGGCCATGCTCGACACCACCGCGGAGCTGCGGCAACGGCTCGACCAGCTCCAGCCCGAGGCCGTCGAGTCCGAGGCCCCGGCGGTGCGGAGCGAGGCCCGGTCCCTGCTGGAGACCTTGCGCCGCCACCGGGAACGTGGCGCCGACCTGGTCTACAAGACCTACCACGTGGACATAGGCTCCAACGAGTAGATCGGGCCGTCCCGAGCCCGGGTCACGTTGGATCCCCGCTGGTGGCCGCGCCCTGCAGCCGTCATGCTGGTGGCCGGCCCAGAGACGGGTAGGGAAGGGATGACAGACATGACCGACCGGGGATCCGATCGCCCCAACGATCCGATGCAGGCCATGATGGCCCAGTTCCGCGCCATGGCCGAACAGTTCGCAGCCTTGAGCACCGGGCGGATACCCAGCGGTGGTTCGACCCCGTCCGGTAGCGGCCGGGGCCCGGCCAGGAGCGACGACGGGGACGCCCCGATGCCCACCGGGCTGCGCGGTGTGCCCCCCCTGCCCGGGGCCCTGACCGCGGCCCAGCTCCGGTCGGTGTCCTCCGCCATCGCCTCCCAGCGCAGCCAAATCCACTCGATGCGCACCCAGCTCGAGGCGTTCGACCAGCAGCTCGAGGTACTGGAGTCGATCGTGGCCCCCCTGGTGCGGTGGAGCCAGACCTGGGCCACCACCGAGCAGCTGTTCGCCCCCGGCCTGGGCCGGGCCCGCGCCGACGACGACGATCCCGCCCCGGACGGGCCCGACCCGGTAATCCCCTCCGACGACCCGCCGGACCGGCCACCGGCGGGCGAGGGCGACAAGGACGGGGGGGCGGGCCGATGACGGGGCCGGGTCCGTCGCTCCGATTCGGGGTCATGTACGACTGCCGGGAGCACCCCGAGGGGCCCCTGGACACCACCGCGGTGTACCGGCACACCATCGACCAGGCCACCCGGGCCGACCGGCTCGGCTTCGACCACGTCTGGTTCAGCGAACACCATTTCTGCCCCGACGGATACCTGCCCGCCTTCCAGCCGTTGGCCGGGGCCATCCTGGCCCGCACCGAGCGCATCCGGATCTCGACCGACATCGCCCTGATGCCCCTGTACCACCCGGTCCGCCTGGCCGAGGAGTTGGCCGTCCTGGACCAGATCGGTGAAGGCCGCATGGAGATCGGTCTGGGCATGGGTTACGTGCCCTCGGAGTTCGACGCCTTCGGCGTGCCCCTGGTCAACCGGGTGTCGATGACCGAGGAGGGGATCGAGATCCTCCGCCTGGCCTGGGGTGACCAGGCCTTCAGCTACCACGGCAAGCGGTACCACCTCGACGACGTCAACGTGTTCCCTAAACCGGTCCAGCCCGGTGGGCCCCCGGTGTGGGTGGCGGCCATGAGCGAGGCCGGGGCCAACCGGGCGGCCCGCCTCGGCACCAACCTCCTGCCCCAGGGCCGCCGCAGCGAGGTCCTCGACCCGTGGCGGGACGCCGTCACCGCCCGGGGCGGCAACCCCGACGATCACCGGGTCGGCATCATCCGCTCCGTGTTCGTGAGCGACGACCCCGAACGGGACTGGCCGATGATCCGTGACGCCGAGCGGTACCGGATGAGCATCTACGACCGCTTCATGGCCGAAACCCCCGACGACTACGGGTGGGCGGCCGGTGGCGCCATCCCCCAGTCCGTCATCGTGGCCACCCCGGAGGACTGCGTCACCCGCCTCAGCGAGTTCATCACCACCTTCGGCATCACCGACATCGCCACCTCGGGCCTCCCGCCTGGCGTCGACCCCGGGGTGATGAGCACCAACCTCGAACGGCTGGCCGACGAGGTCATCCCCGCCGTCCGCCGCCGGATCGGGGAGGCCGGATGAACTGGGAACCGGAGGTCGCCGAGCTCCGGCGGCGGGAGGCCATGGCCGAGGCCATGGGCGGGGCCGACAAGGTCGAACGGCAACACCATTTCGGCAAGCTGACCATCCGGGAACGGATCGACCGGATCGTCGACCCGGCCTCGTTCCACGAGATCGGCAAGACCGCCGGCGTGGCCAGCTACGACGACGCTGGCAACCTGGTCTCGTTGACCCCGTCGAACTTCGTGTTCGGCACCGCCCGGCTCGACGACCGGCCCGTGGTCGTGTCCGGCGACGACTTCACCGTCCGGGGCGGATCGGCCGACGCCAGCATCGCCACCAAACGCCGGGCCTCGGAGTCGATCGCCGACGAGTTGGAGCTGCCCCACGTCCGCCTGGTCGACGGGATGGGGGGCGGCGGCTCGGTGAAAACGATCGAGACCGCCGGACGGACCTACATTCCCGAGCTGGCCGGGTGGGAGACGGTGGTGCACCACCTCACCGTGGCCCCGTCGGTGTCCCTGGCCCTCGGTTCGGTGGCCGGGATCGGGGCGGCCCGGGTGGCCACCTCCCATTATTCGGTGATCGTGGCCGACACGGCCCAGATGATGATCGCCGGCCCCGCCCTGGTCTCCCAAGCCGCCCTCGGGGACGTGTCCAAGGAGGAGCTGGGTCACGCCTCGATCCACACCGCCAACGGGGCCATCGACGACATGGTGGCCACCGAGGCGGAGGCGTTCGAGCGAGCCCGCCGGTTCCTCTCCTACCTGCCCACCAATGTGCGCCACCTTCCGCCCCGCCACCAGGACGGTGAGGATCCCGAGTTCCGGGACCCGTGGCTGATCGAGGCGGTGCCCCGGGAACCCCGCCAGGCTTACGACATGCGGCGAATCCTGCACTCGGTGCTCGACGAGGATTCCCTGATGGAGCTCGGCGCCGGATGGGGCCAGTCGATCATCACCGGACTGGCCCGCCTGGACGGCTACCCGGTGGCCGTGTTCGCCGAGGATCCCCGCGTCTACGGCGGGGGCTGGACCGCGGACGGGTGCCGCAAGCTGATCCGGCTGATCGACCTGGCCGCCACCTTCCACCTGCCCCTCATCCACTTCGAGGACTGCCCCGGGTTCGTGATCGGGCGGCAGGCCGAGGAGGAGGCCACGATCCGCCACGGCTCCACCGCCCTGGCCGCCCTGGGCCAGGCGCCGGTGCCGTTCGCCAGTGTCATCATCCGCAAGGCCTTCGGGGTGGCCGGGGCGGCCAACAAGAAGGCGGGCACCCAGAACTTCCGTTTCGCCTGGCCCTCCGGCGACTGGGGGTCGCTGCCCATCGAGGGCGGGATCGAGGTGGCCTACAAGGCCGACCTGGCCGCCAGCGACGACCCCGACGGGCTGCTGACCGAGATCACCGAGCGCCTCAACCGGGTGCGGTCCCCACACCGGTCGGCCGAGTTCTTCGAGATCGAGGAGATCATCGATCCCCGCGACACCAGGCCGGTGCTGTGCGAATGGGTGGAGCTGGTCCAACACACCCTCGAACCGGGGCCGGTCCGGTTCGGCTACCGGCCCTGACCGGAGCCGGGGCGGGTCGATCAGCTCACCGCCCCGGCCTCGCCGGCCGCCTCCAGCCGCTGCTGAAGCTTGCGCATCCCGGTCAGCCACTTCTCCAGTTCGGTGGTCTTGAAGGTCATCCAATCCTGGGCCACCGGATCGGTCAGGATCAGGAACCGCTCCTCGGCGAAGGCGGCGGTGACCTGGTCGGCCACCGTCTCGGGTTCCACGATCGACCCGGCGGCCGCCCGGGCCCACTCCGAGTCGGCCTGGTCGCCCAGCATCGGCGTGCGCACCCCGAGGGGGGCCAGTAGGTAGACCCGGATCCCCTGGTCGTGGTAGGTGATCGACAACCACTCGGCCAGGCCGACCACGGCGTGTTTGGTGGTGGCGTAGACGGCGTTGCCGTGGGTGGACAGGATCCCCGCCATCGAGGCGGTGTGGAGGATGTGGCCCTCGCCCCGAGCCAGCATGCCAGGCAGCAGGGCCCGGACCGCGTGGACGTGGGCCATCAGGTTGACGTCCCACTGGCGCTGCCATTCGTCGAGCGGGGCGTCGAGCACCCCGCCGCCGGAGGCGATGCCGGCGTTGTTGCACAGGACGTCGACGGGACCGAGGTCGTCCTCCACCCCGGCGAAGGCGGCGGCCACCGCGAGCCCGTCGCCGAGATCGACGGTGACCGCCACCCCGTCGACCTCGGCCGCCACCGCCGTGGCCCCGTCAGCGTCCCGATCGACCACCACCACGGTGCGGGCCCCGTCGGCGGCAAACCTCCGGCACATCGCCCGGCCGATGCCGCTGGCCCCGCCCGTCACCACACACACCCGATCAGTCACCTGCATGGGGCGCACGCTACTGCACCCCGTGACCAGGGTCAGGTTGGGCCTCAGCCCGTCTCCTCGATGGCCTGACGGAGGGCCTCCAGCTCGTCGACCACCCCAACCAGCTCGTCGTCCAGGGTGGCCAGGCGGGGGTCCGCGGGGGAGGCCACCGACAGCTCGAGGGCTCGGGCGACCAGCTCGTCGAGACGGGCGTCGAGGACGGTGAGCTGGTCGGTCACGGTGGTGATGGTGTCGTCGAGCCGCTGGGCGGCGGCCCGTTGGGCCCTCAGCGCCGCCAACGCCTGGTCCTGAGAGGAACCGTCTGGGGGTTCGCCACCGGCCGAGATGGCGGCGATGTCCCGGTCGAGACGGTCAGCGTCGATACCAGCCCGGGCGGTGGCGATGGCCTGGCCCCGCTCGGCCAGGGCGTAGGACTGGTGGACGCAGTCGTCGATCCGGGCCCGCATGGCCCCCAACCGGTCGGACACCGGGCCCGGGGTGGCCCGGACCACGACCTGTTCGAACCGGCTCTGGGCCGCCATGGCCCGCTCCACTGCGAAGCGCCACGGACCGGCCAGGCCGGATAGGTCGATCGGCTCCTGTTTCGGATTCGACGGCACGGCCATGAGCACCCGGGCGCCCCAGACCGCCGCCGCGGCCGCCCCGGCCGCGGCGAACGGCAGGCCGGCCACGATGGCCACCGCGGCGGCGGCGCCGGCGCCGAGACTGGCCCCGGGTGACGTCATGGCCCGGTACACCCCGGGGGTGAAGAACCGGTCGCGGAAGCTCAGCTCAGAAGTTGGAGATGACATCGGCGAAAACCTGCTGGATCGTGCGCGGGTCGGTGGCCTCGTAGACCTCGGCCGCGCTGGCCTCGGCGATCGTCTCCAACACGAGCCGGTCGGCGTCGCCCCCGTAGGCCACGGGGAACACCCGCACCGGACGGGCGCCGATCCCCTCGCTCGACGCCGACAGGGTCCCGACCAGCTCCTGCAGTTGGGCGGGATCGTCACCGAAGTCGCCGTCCTCGTTGAGGCCGTCGGACAGGATGATGATGCCGTTGATCCGGGCCGGGTCGTAGGCCGCGGTGGAGGCGGTGAACACGTCCGACAGGGCGATGTACAGGGGGGTGCCGGCCACGGGGACGAGACCCTGGACCCGCTGCTCGATCACGGCCCGCTGGTCGCCCACGGCTCCGGCCGGGACCAGTTCGGTGACCAGGGGGGCTCCGCTGGCCGGGTCGGTGGTGAAGGTGACGATCCGGACCTGGTCGGTGGGGGCCACCAGGTCGAGCGACGAGAGGACCGCCGTCTTGGCCAGGTCCAACTTGGTCGCACCGGATTCGGGGTCTGCGACCTCGCCCATCGACCCGGACACGTCGACCAGCAGGGTGATCGTCGAGGGTCGCCGCTGCTGGTCCCAGGCATCGAGCAGGGCGGCCACCACGGACGGTTCGGGCACCGGGAGCAGGGTCGACGGCTGGCCCGGATCCACCCCGTTGGCCGACTCGATCGGCGCCCCGAGCGGTACCTCGGGGTTGCCGGGCCGGAAGCCGTACTCCAAGGCCCGCTGCTGGACGTCGGGCTGCTGGAGGAATTCGATGTACACCTCGGCGGCCTCGCGCTCGGCGTCGTCCACCCATTCACCGTCGACAACGTAGAGCGGGTTGTCGGAGTACAGGGTGCCCTCTTCGGGGTAGATGGCCACCAGCTCGTCGCGGGGCGGGCGAGCCTGCTCCCCGGGTTCGGCCACCCCGTCGGGGTCGCCCCGGTTGTAGTCGATGACGGACTTCTCCTCGACCGCCACCGCCGACACGTAGCTCAAGGCGGCCCCCCGCTGGTCGGCCCGGTACCAGTTGTTCAGGAAGGTGAGGGTGGTCGGCCCGTAGTGGACCACTGACGACTCAACCCCGCGGGCGAACTCCACCACCTCGGGCCGCAGCAGATCGGGGGCGGTCAGATCGGTGGAGCTCCCCACCGCGGCGTAGTTCTGGGCGATGAGGGCGGCCAGGCCGCTGGTGGAGAAGTTCGGGTTGGTCTTGCCCAGGCGGAACGGCCCCCACTCCGGGTGGCCGTGGGCGGCCCACCCGTCGGGGTTGGTGGCCAGGGCCAGCACGTCGGCCCAACCGAGGGGTTCGGCCGGCCAACCGAGGGCCTCAGCCATCGGCCGGGGCATGGCGATCACCAGGGGGGTGACCATCATCGGCGCCCCTTCGGTGACCAGCGGGGCGCCCCCGGTGCGCTGACCCAGCACCGCACCCCAGGTGGACGAGGCCGGGGACCAGATAACGGGGGCCGGTCCGTCGGACTCCGGGTCCCAGCCCTCGGCCAGGCGAGTCGTGGCCTGACCCGACGCCATGACGCTGGTGAAGACCTGGATGCAGGTGCCGTCGCCGGTGGCCGCGCCGGACCGGTTGAACTCCCGGCCGAGGGTCGTCATCAGGTCGGCCTTCTCCGACGAGACGACGATGTCGATGGCCGTACAGTCGCTGGAACCCCTGGGATCGCCCAAGGCAGTGCCGCCACCATCGTCCCCGCCCCCGTCCCCGCTGCACGACACCAGGATCGCCATGGCCGCGGCCACCATGAGCCAGCGGGACCCCGTTTTCCTCAAGACCTGCATCCCCGCAAGATACGCCACCGGACCACCACTACCGGTTCATCATCGGTCACGCTTCGTCCGGCAGGCCATCACTCCAATGGCTGGCGGTCCAGCTCCACCAGGACATCGGCCGGAGGGAAGCCCGTTCCGTCCGATCCGGGGCCCGGCTGCCACCCCTCGGCGGTGAGGGCCGGGGCCAGGGCGGTGCCGAGGTCGGACCGGTCCGCCCCGGCCACCGCGATCACGGCCATCCGCACGTCGGGGCCCCCGTCAGCCGGCACGGTCCGCTCGTAGCCGGGACGGTCGAGCCCGTCGGCGTCCGCCCCCACCGCCGGAACCACGTCGAACGCCCCCCGCCGGGTGAGGTGGGCATCGAGGGCAGTCTGTCCGCCCGGGGCGGGGGCGATGGACGGTTCGATGACCTGGACCCAGTCGAAGAAGGCGGGCCCCCGCACCTGATCCAGGCTGATCTGGGCGGTACCGAAGTGGGCCACGGTGAGCTGGGCCCGGGCCAGCATCCCCAGCGTGGTGTCCGGGCCGTCGAGCCCGACGACGGTGCCGGACCCACCCGAGGCCAGGCAGGCCCAATCCACGGCCGCGCACCCGGCGGGGACACCGGTGGACACCAGCTCGACGGGACTGGCCGCGCTCACCGGGGCCGCCCCGTCAACGGTGAGGTCGGGGCGCTCGGCTACCACCAGCTCCGCCCACACCGGATCGGTGACCCACAGGAAGGCATCCCCGGAGCCGGCGTCGACCAGGCGGGCCGCCGTGACCCCCGGCTCCTCGACCCGCACCTCCCCGACGCCGGCGGCGTCGGCCAGCTGACGGCAGGCGTCGGCGACCAGCGGATCGCACACGAGCGCTGCGCCGGCCCCGCCCGAGTCGGCGGCGATGCCACCGTCGTCGAGCTGTCGGCGGACCACGACGGCCCCGACGACCAGGCCGACGGCCACGAGCGCGGAGACAATCCGGACAGCCACGTCCGCAAGGTAGTCTGCTGGAAGCCATTTCGGTGGCGATTAGTGGCCAATCGATCCGGAAGGGCTACGATTGTCACCGGAAGATCCGATGGATTTTCCGGTCCCCACTCCGCACCTGGCCGGTGCCGTGACCCCGTGATTTCAGGGTCCGTTGCCCGCGACCATGGCCCGCGGGTGGGCACTGTGAGGAAGGGCCCACGGCGGGGCCAGCCCCGGTGACCCGAGCGGGTCACCACAGAGCAGCACGATGACCCACAGGGGTCATCCAGGAGCACGATGACCCACAGGGGTCATCCAGGAGCACGATGACCCACAGGGTCATCCAGCAGGAAGGCGACTCACCCGAGTTTCCGACCAACGGTACGGGACACGATGGCCACGACACCGGGGCCGCGCGTCCTGGGCCGCCGCCCCAGTACCCGGCATCCCGCGAGAGCACCCATGACCCGGCACACCCCCACCAGGTTCCAACCAGGACGGAGCTGACCGATTTCTGCCGCGAACATCTCCAGCGGGCGGATCGACGCCGCCCGCCTCTACGACGCTGTGCAGTCCCATCTCGACGGGATCGCCTCCGATGAGGACGTCCACCTGCTCGAGGCCGACCGGCAGAGCTGGACGGCCGCCCTCTTCCGGCTGTACGACGAAGCCGCGGCGGCGCTCGAGGCCGTGACCCAGCAGGTCAAGGGCCCGGAACGGTCCGTGGTCCTCGCCGATTTCGAGGCCGACGTGAGCCGGATCGACGAGGTGCTCAACGAGCTCGTCGGTCCCGCCGAGACGAGGAACGAGGAGCCCCGGGCGGGCCGGCCGGCCGAGCCGGCCCCCGAGACGGGCGACGCCAACCTCCAGCTGTCGTGGATCCCCGGGCGGGTCGTGGCCTGGTCGGCCGGCCACAACGCCCCTCCGGAGTCGGCCGATGAGGTGGCCACCCGGCTGAAGGCCGTCGGCGGCGACAACCTGGTCTGGGAGACCCACAGTCCGGTGAAGATCCCGGGCGGGGGCCGGGCCGACGCGGTCAGCGTCCCCCTCGAATCGAGCCTGGGGTGGCTGGTGTCCCTGCCCCGCACCGTCGGCGACGAGCCCGTCGGGGCCGGTGTCACCTGGATCGGGCTGGTCACCAGCCTGGCCGTGCGGCTCGTGGCCCAGGGCCGGGTCCTACCCCAACTCAAGAAGACCCGGCGCCCCGGCGACGGGGGGTCGACCAAGGGCGACCGCTCCCCGTTCGCGGTCCGGTGGGCGCCGGCCCTGATCGACGACGCCGAGTTCTCTGCCCTGGTCGCCGCCCTGCCCGGCTCGGTGTCGGCCGTGGAGAAGCGGCCGGACCCGAAGGCCATGACCATGGCCATCCTGGGCGACCTCATCACCGCCATCTGCGCCGAGGCGGCCTCCCGGCTGGACGTACCGGCCGCCCCGCCGGACCCCAACTCCAAGGCGGACGTCGCCGAGGCCTTCCTGGCCCAGCTCGATGGTGAACCGTTCGACGCCCCCAGCCGTCTGGCCTCGGAGCTCGGCCGCCGCCTCGACCAGTGGGCCCGCCCGGTGGCCGGGGTGGCCAGTGCACCACTCGTACTGCAGCTCGACCCCCCCGACGACGTCGGGGCCTGGTACCTGGCCGTCCTCGCCCCCAACGCCGACCATCAGCTCCTGCCTGTCGAACAGGTGATCGTCAACTCCCCGTCGGCCCGCCGCAAGGAGGTGGAACAGGAGCTGGTCCGCCTGGAACGCCTGTACCCGGAGCTGCTCCGTCCGGGGGCCCGCCGCCGGGGCGAGGTCATCCTCAGCCAGGACGAGGCTTGGAAGTTGATGACGGAGAGCGGTGCGGTGCTGCAGGCGGCCGGGTTCGAGGTCCGAGCCCCCGCCCTGTCGCGGCGCAAACCCAGCCCGGCGTTGCGGCTCACCTCGGAACCGACCCACGAATCGAAGGTCGGAGCCCAACAGCTGGCCAATGTCCGCTGGTCGGTCGTGTTCGACGACATCGAACTGACCGCCGACGATGTTGCCGAACTGGCCTCCGAGGCCCGGCCCCTGGTCCGGTCCCGGGGCCGGTGGGTGGAGCTCGACCAGACCGACCTGGCCGAGGCGGCCGCCGCCCTGGCCGAACGGGCCGACCAGACCCGCCTGACCGGCGCCGACATGCTGCGCCACGTGCTCGGGCTCGACGGTTCGCCGTTCTCCGGCGGGATCTCCATCGCCGGTCAGGGCTGGGCCGCCGACCTGCTCCGCAGCGCCTCGGATCTCCCCGAGGACCCGTCCACCCGTCCCGAGGGTTTCGAGGGCGAGCTGCGCTCCTACCAGGCCGACGCCCGGGCCTGGCTCGGATTCCTCGACTCGGCCGGCCTCGGCGGTTGCCTGGCCCTCGACATGGGACTGGGCAAGACACCGACGGTGCTGGCCCACATCAGCGCCAGCCTCGGCGACGGACCGTCCCTGGTGATTGCCCCTCCGGCCGTGGTCGGCAACTGGGCGGCCGAGGCCGCCCGGTTCGTCCCCGACCTGGAGGTCATCGTCCACCACGGCCCCAACCGGTCGGAAGGGGCCGACATCCCGGCCATGGCCCGCACCGCGGATCTGGTCATCACCACCTACGGCACCGCGGTCCGTGACGTCGAACCGCTGGCCAAGGTCGGGTGGGACAAGATCGTCCTCGACGAGGCCCAGGCGATCAAGAACCCGTCGTCGGAGACGGCCCAGCAGATCCGCCGGATCGAGGCCCGGACCCGACTGGCCCTGACCGGCACCCCGATCGAGAACGGCCTGGGTGACCTGTGGGCCATCATGGACTACGTCAACCCCGGCCTGGTTGGCCCCCGGGCCGCGTTCGTCGCCCAGCTGTCCCAGAACGGTGACGCCAAGGCCGGCGCCGAGCGGGCCCTACGGGCCCTCAACGGGATCCTGGTCTTCCGCCGGACCAAGGCGGAACCGGCCATCGCCGCCGAACTGCCCGACCGGATCGACGAGCTCGACCTGTGCTCGATGACCACCGAGCAGGTCGGCCTGTACCAGGCGGTGCTCGACCGTCTCCTGGCCGAGACCTCCTCGGAGGACGAACCCAAACCCAAGGGGGCGGTCCTGGCCGCCATCACCGCTCTCAAACAGATCTGCAACCACCCGGCCGCCTACCAGCACGACGATCGCCCCCTGGACGGCCGCTCCGGCAAGCTGTCCCGGCTGAACGAGATCGTCGATAACGTCTTCGCCGCCGACGAGCGGGTCCTGATCTTCACCCACTTCGCCTCGTGGGGGGAGCGCCTAGCCGAGTACCTGACCGAGCGGACCGGCCGGCCGATCTCCTGCTACCACGGTGGCCTCAGCCGCGGCGCCCGGGACAAGATGGTGGCCGATTTCCAGGCCACCACCGGGGCCGGGGCCATGGTCCTGTCGCTCAAGGCGGGGGGCACCGGGCTCAACCTCACCGCGGCCAGCCATGTCGTCCTCTACGACCGCTGGTGGAACCCGGCCGTCGAGGACCAGGCCCGTGACCGGGTCTGGCGGATCGGGCAGACGAGCACCGTCATCTGCCACCGCCTGGTCTGCCCCGGCACCGTGGACGAGCGGGTCGAACAGGTGGTGGCCGGAAAACGGCAGATCGCCGACATGGTGCTCCCCAAGTCGAGCTCCATCGGCGACCTCGACGCCGACCAGTTGCAGCAGGCTCTCGGCATCAACCCCGATTCCCTGCTCTCCGACCTCGACGAGGGCGGAGCGGGCGCCGACAAGGGCGGCGAGGAGCCCTCCGAGGGGGGAGCGGCCAACGGCCGCGGACCGGACGGGGACACCCCCCGGGTAGGGGATGACGACGGGGACGGGGCGGCGTTCACCGCCGACCATGATCAGCGAGAGCGGGCCCAGGTATGAGCGGCAACAACCGGAACTCCGGAAACGGGCAGGGCGGATCGAACCGGCGATCGAACCGGCGCCGCAAACCTAAGCGTCGCCAGGTAGACCCAGCGGTGTTCTGGGGTGACCCCGACCGGCTCCCCCCGAGCACCCACACGGTGCGTATCGCGCCTGAACCATCCGCGGTGGTCCGTTCCCTCGGCCGGCCGCCCCTGTCCGGCCACCACAACGTGGCCGAGCATTACTTCACCGCCGTCTACGACCGAGCCGTGGTGCTGGCCGGGGCCCTGGCCACCGCCGGTGACCTGATCGAGCCCGACGAGCTGGCCCACGAGCTGGAATAGGTCAGGCCGGCCCGTCCGGGCCGGGGTCGACTACCAACACCCCTCCATCGGCGAGGCGGTCCACCGCGTCGGGTTCGAGGGCGAGCCAGTCGGCCATGACCTCCCGGTTGTGCTCCCCCCGGTGCGGGGCCGGGCCTCGGGGCCCGCTCTCGGCCCCCGAGAACCGGTAGGGGGAGCGGACCACCCTCCGGGTGCCGCCGACCCGGTCGTCCAGCTCCACCAGGGTGCCCCGGTGGGCCAGGGTGGGGGAGGAGAACACCTCGGGTCCCTCGGTGACCACCCCCCAGGCCAGGTTGGCCCGGTCGAGGGCGGCCAACAGCTCGGCCCGGTCGGTGAAGGAGGCCACGTACTCGGCCCACGCCTGCCGCCGGGCGGCGATCTTCTCGTCCAGGGACGCACCCTCCGGGGTCGGGTCGACGAGGCCGAGGCGCTCGGAGGCGCACCGCCACACCCAACGGAAGTCACCCATCACGATCAGGCGGCCGTCCGGGGTGTCCCACACCTCGCCGCCACCGGGGCCGACGGGGGCATCGTCGAGGGCCCAGTGGGCGTAGTCGTCGGTGGCCAGGAAGGCGTCGATCATGGCCAGATCGATGTGCTGGCCCTCACCGGTAGTGTCCCTCACCCGGAGGGCGGCCAGGACGGCCACCAGCCCGTGGAGCCCGGCGTTGGTGTCGGCCACCGACAGGCGGGTGTCGAACGGGGCGGCCCCGGTCAGGTCGGCCTGGCGGGCCAGCCAGCCGGACTCGGCGTGGATGATCCCAGCGTAGGCGGCCCGGGCCCGCTCCGGTCCCTCCTGGCCGAACCCCGAGATCGACAGCATCACCAGGCGGGGGTTGACCTTCGACAGGGCCTCCCAGTCCAGCTCGTAGCGGCCGAGCACCCCGGGTCGGAAGTTCTCCACCACCACGTCGGCCTCGGCGGCCAGCCGCCGGACCAGGTCGGCGCCCTCCGGTTTCCGCAGGTCGATACTGACGTTGCGCTTCCCGGCGTTCCATTGTGCGTAGTAACCGGACTGCCCGCCCCGTCGCCGGCCGAACTGGCGGGTGACGTCGCCGTCGGGCGGCTCCACCTTCACCACGTCCGCCCCCAGATCGCTGAGCATCCGGCCCACGAACGGACCGGCCAGCACCCGGCTCAGGTCGAGCACCCGGATCCCCTCGAGTGGCCACATGTGACCCATGTTGCTCCACTCCCGGCGGTCGGACCAAGGTGAGGGATGGACTACGGCGTGCACCTCCCCCACATCGGCCGATCGGCCGATCGCCAGAACCTCATCACCTGGGCCACCGAGGCCGACCGTCTCGGTCTTCACTCGGGCTGGGTCAGTGACCATGTCGCCTGGCCCCGGACCGTCACCTCCGAGTACCCCTACACCGACGACGGCAGCTTCCCCGGCGGGTTCGACATGCCGTGGCTGGATCCGCTCACGACCCTCGGTTTCGTGGCCGCCGTCACCGAGCGGATCCGATTGGCCACCACCGTGCTCATCCTCGGTTACCGTCCGCCCCTCCTGACCGCCAAGTGGCTGTCCAGCCTGGACGTCCTGTCCGGGGGCCGGGCCATCCTCGGGGTCGGGGTCGGCTGGATGCGCGAGGAGTTCGAGGTGCTGGGCATGCCCTACGACCACCGGGGGGCGCGGGCCGACGAGCAGTTGGAGCTGTTCGACGTGCTGTTCGCCCCCGGCACCCCCGCCTTCGAGGGTCGCTTCACGTCCTTCGGGGAGATCGGGTTCAGTCCCAAGCCGGTGCAGGACCCGATCCCGGTGTGGGTCGGGGGCGCCAGCCCGGCCGCTTTCCGGCGCACCGCCCGTTACGGCCAGGCCTTCCACGCCGCCTTCGAGGACCATGACACCGTGGCCGCCGAATGGGCCGGGGTGGGTAGGGCCTGCGAGGAGATCGGCCGTGACCCGGCCGATCTGACCCTTTCGGTCCGGCTCTACCTCGACCCCGAGGCCCGGATGAAGCCCGAGGTCTCGTTGCAGGGGCCGGCCGACAGGATGGCCGAGACCGTGGCCGCCTGGGCCGACATCGGTTGCGGCCACCTCGTCTTGGACGTGGTGGGCCCGGGCGGGGCGGACGGCCGCCTGGACGCCCTGCGGGCGTTCATGGCCGATGTGGCCGGTTCCTGACCGGGGGTCGTTCAGCCCTTAACGGGGTCAACCTCGGAGCGAAGCGGCCGACGGAGCGGTGATGGCCATCGGACGCAGGAGCGCACCGCGAGCCCGCCGGGACGACCCGGTCGGGGTCGACGACCGGCCGACGACGCGGGCGGCGACGCTTGCGGCGTGGGCGATCCTGGTCGTGGCCCTGGCCGGATGGGTGGCCGTGGCCGTGGTCGACCCGGCCGGTTGGCGGGCCCGGTCCGACGGTTCGGACGGGTTGGACCGGGCCGCCTCAGTCGCCGCCGCCGAGCTGGCCGCGGCCCTGACCGCCCGGACCGACCTGGTGCGGTCGTGGGCGGCCCGGCCCGACACGGTGGCCGCCGCCGAGGCCGGCGCAGGAGTGGTCACGGCCCGGAACCTCAACCGGATGCCGGTGGCCGAAGCAGAACGGGCCTACCTGGCCACCGGCAGCCTGGCCGTGAGCCCGGCCACGGACCGGTTCCTGGCCGAGGCGGTGGCCGCCGATCCCGTGGTCACCTCGGCCGTCGTGACCGAGGCCGGCGGGTTCACGGTGGCGGCGGCCGGGGCCGGCGGCGACCTCGTCCAGGGTGACGAGGGCTGGTGGCACGACGCCGTGTACGAGGGGGAGGTCGTCGACCCGGCCTCGACCACCCCCGACGGGGAACCGCGGCTCGGGTTGGCGATCCCGCTGACCGGTGACAACGGCGACGTGGTGGGGGTGGTACGGGCCGACCTCGACCCCGGGGCCCTCGGCCAGGAACTGGCCCGGACGGCCACCGCCCACCGGGTCGCCCTGGTGGTCACCGCCTCCGGCGGCCCGGTGGTCACCGTCAGCCCCGACCCGGCCTTCGACCCCGGCCGTTCCACCACGGCCGGACCGGCCGGCCAACCGGCCGCCGTGACCGGGGGTGACGGGGCCCTCGACGCCCTCGGTTGGGTGGTCACCGCCCAACCGGTGCCGGACGGCGCCTGGCTGGGCTCGGCAGCCGCCCTCATCACCGCCGCCCTCCTCGCCATCTGCACCGCCGCCCTCGCCAGCGCCGCCATCGTCCTGGTCCGGGCCGGTCGCCGGGGCCGGTCGGCCGGGCCTGTCAGGTCTGTCAGGTCTGTCAGGTCTGTCAGGTCTGTCAGGTCTGTCGAACCCGCGGTTCCCCTGGGCCCGGGCCGTCCCGGCGCCGGCACCCCCGAACCGGTGGGTCATCGGTCCGGGATGACGGTCGCGCCCGCCCGGCGCCAGCACCGGCTGGCCGTCCTCCAGCAGGACCTGAACCGCCGGCTGCTGGCCGGGACCGACCCGACGGTCGTCCCGGGCCGGGCCGATCCGCTCGCCGACCTGTTCCGCCTGGGCCGTGGGCTGGTCCACGACGCCGACCGGCTGGTCGTCCTCGCCGCCGGGCCGGCGGGCGGGGCGGTTCCGACGGGCCCGCCCGCCTGCTCGTCGCCTCCGGTCGCCCTGGCGGCCCTGGTTCAGCGGGTCCGGTCCGGGTCCGACGATCGGGACCGTGTCCTCGTCGGCGGGTTGGGCGACGCCGCCGTGACCGGGGCCGCGTCGGGTGACGTAGCCCTGGTGATCGCCGAGGTCGTCCGCCACCGGCTGGGTCGGACCCCGGGCCGGGGGATCGTGGCCGTCGTCGGCGCCCCCTACCGGCGGGGCCACCTGGTGTCGGTCACGGCCGCGGGCACCCGACCGGAGCCACCCCGCCACGGCCCTGACCTGGGGCGGGCCGTCGCCACCGTCGCTGCCGCCCGGTGGCGGATCGTGGTGGAGGGCACCGGCGGTCCGGCCGGGGCGACGGTCCGGTTGTGGCTGCCGTCCGGGGTGGTGGTCCCACCGGTCCGGTCCGGGTCAGAACTGGGCGGTGCTGGTGGGCAACCCGAGCAGCATGCGACCCAGGGGCTCCCACATGCGGGGGGCGATCATGGCGTGCTGGGTGGCGACGTGGACGTCACGGAAGATCCGTTGGAGGGGGCTGTCGGCGAACACGGCCGTGCCGCCCCCCAGCGTGTAGCAGCGATCGACGGCCTCGGCCGAGGCGGCCGCGGCGTGGTTGGCGGCGGCCCGGATCCGGCGCTTCTCCTCGTCTCCGATCTTCCCGTCGGCGGCCGCGTCCCAGGCGGCTCCCACCACCTCGGCCATCCAGGCCCGGGCGGAACGGACCGAAGCGTCGGCCCGAGCCAGGTCGGCCTGGACGGGGGCCCGCTCGGCCAAGCTCCTGCTGCTGGCGTCGGGCACCTTGGTGCCCAGCTCGGCCAGTTCGTCGATGGCCCGGCGGGCCAGGCCGAGTGTGACCGTCGCCACCCCCAGGCCCAGAGCCCCGAGCAGCGAGAACCGGTACAGGGGGTCGTCCACGACGGCGGGCCCGGCCCCCATACCCGCCCACCGGCCCTCGGGCACGAAGGCGTCGGCTACCCGGTAGTCGACCGACGCCGTGCCCTTGAGGCCCATGACGTGCCAGTTGTCGTCGAGCTCCACCTCGCCGGCCGGGAAGTAGACGAACGGGGCCACGGTCCCGTCGGCCAGGCGGGCGGGATCCCCGGCCTCGTCGACCACCCGGGTCCCGCCCCCGATCCAGGTGCAGTGTGACGTCCCTGACCCCCAGGACCAATGGCCGCTGACCCGGAGGCCGCCGTCGACGGCGACCGCCCGTCCCACCGGCCGGCCGAACCCGCCGGTCACGGCCCGGGGGTCACCGTAGATCTCCTGGGCGTGTTCGGCGGGGAGGTAGCCGGCGTTGAGGGCGGTGGTCCCCCCGATCATGACGCACCAGCCGGTGGAGCCGTCGTGGTACGCGGCCTGTTCGATGGCGTCGAGCAGGGCCTGGATGTCGGCCTGCGCCCCGCCGTAGGCCCGGGGGACCCACAACCTGAACACCCCGGTGCCGATCAGGTCGTCGACGAGGTCCCGGGGCAGGCGGCGCAGCTGTTCGATCTCGGCGCCGCGGGAACCCGCCGCCGCGCACACCTCGGCGAACGCCTCGGGCCGAAAGGGGGAGTCAGTTGCTGATGTCACCGGCTCATGGTGGCCGACCACCGGTCCCTGATGCGACCCCGCAGCCCGGCCGCCCTCACACCCGGCGGGCGATCGCCGAGGCGGTGTGGCGACCGTTGAGGTCCCAGCCCTCGTGGATGCGGACCAGCTCCAGCCCCCCGAGCAGGGAGGGCAGCTCGCCGTCGTCGAGCAGGAACCGCTCCGTCGGGCGCTCGTGGCGCTCCAGGTTGCGCCGGGTGGCCAGGGTGACGGCCAGCATCCCGCCGGGGGTCAGCGACCCGATCCACACCGGGAACAGGTCGCGGTCCAGGTAGTTGAAGCAGGTGATGAGGTCCCAAGGGCCCGGCGGGAAGGGGTCCACGGTGAGGTCGAGCTCCAGTAGGGTGAGCTCGACCCGGGCGGTGGCCGCCCGCTCGGCCGCCCGGGCCAGGGCCACGTCGGACACGTCGATCACGGTCATGTCGACGCCCCGGGCGGCGAGGATCGCCGCCGCCTCACCGGCCCCGCCAGCCACGTCCACCCCACGTCCCCGGCGGGGGAACTGGTGCAGGTCCCGCCCGAGCATGATGGGGGTACCGCCCTCGTCGCCGTCGCGGTAGCGGGCGTTCCAGCGGTCCCGGTCGGACAAGGGTTCGGACGTCGAGTGCTCCATGGTCATCGGGCTCCTTGGTACCGTCGGCCCACCGGCATTTCCACTTCCGGTGCTTCCACCGCCTGCCGCCCAGGAGGATCTCATGGTCGACCCTGTTGCGCCAACGGCCGGGGCGGACGCCCTGGCCGCCGATTACGCCGCGGTCCTGCCCGCCTGGCTCCACCCGATGTACCGGGAGCCGCTGGTCATCGAACGGGGTGAGGGCTCGGAGGTGTTCGACCTCGACGGCCGCCGCTACCTCGACTTCTTCGGTGGGGTGCTGACCACGATGATCGGGCACAACCATCCCGCCGTGACCGCCGCCATCCAGGCCCAGGCGGCCCGGGTGATCCACACGTCGACCCTCTACCTCAGTCCGCCGATGGTGACGTTGGCCCGGCGGATCGCCGACCTGTCCGGCATTGCCGACGCCAAGGTGTTCTTCACCACGTCGGGCACCGAGGCCAACGACACCGCCCTGCTCCTGGCCACCACCTACCGGCGGTCCAACGAGGTGCTGGCGGTGCGGAACGGCTACCACGGCCGGTCGTTCAGTGCCATGGCCGTGACGTCTCACCGGGCCTGGTCGACCTCGAGCCTGTCGGGGCTGTCGGTCCACTTCGTGCAGGGCGGGTACCGGCTGCGGAGCCCGTTCCGGGGGCTCGACGACGCCGCCTACACCGAGGCGTGCGTGGCCGACCTGGTGCAGGTCGTCGACATGATGACCAGTGGGGATGTGGCCTGCATGATCGCGGAGCCGATCCAGGGGGTGGGTGGGTTCGCGGTGCCCCCCGACGGGTTCTTCGGCGCCATGGCCAAAGAACTGGCCAACCGGGGCATCCTGTTCATCGCCGATGAGGTCCAGACCGGTTGGGGTCGGACCGGCGACCACTTCTGGGGTTACCAGGCCCACGGGATCACCCCAGACATCCTCACCTTCGCCAAGGGCGTCGGCAACGGGCTCAGCCTGGCCGGGGTGGTGGCCCGGGCGGAGGTCATGGATTGCCTCAACGGGGTGTCGTTCTCGACCTTCGGGGGCAACCCGTTGTCGGCGGCTGCCGGGCTGGCCACGATCGACCAGGTGATCGGCGGCGACCTCCAGGCCAACGCCCGGACGATGGGGGAACGGCTGCGGGCCGGTCTCGACCGGCTGGCGGGCGGGACGCCCTGGATCGTCGAGGCCCGGGGTCGGGGTCTCATGCAGGCCATCGAGATCGTGGTACCGGGCACCATGGAGCCGGACCCGGCCCGCACCACGGCCCTGGTGGAGGCGGCCCGGGACGAGGGCCTGCTGGTGGGCAAGGGGGGCCTGTACGGGAACGTGGTCCGGATCGCCCCGATGCTGAACGTCACCCCACCCGACGTCGACCGGGCCCTGGCGGCTCTGGGAGCGGCGGCGGCCAGGGTGACGGGCCGGACGGTCGGGTCAGCTGGTGGTGGCCAGGTTGGTGGCCACCCGGGTGGCGAGGCCGAGGTCGCCGTCGAAGTCGATCGTCCCGAGCCGGGGTGACAGCTGGGCCGAGCGGCCTCCCGCCAACCTCATGAACCGGCTGGAGGTCATCGAGATGCTGGCGTCGGCGGCCACGTCAGCGACCTCGCCCGTCCGGGTGGTGACGGTGGGGTCACCGTCCACCACCTCCACGTCGATCCGGCGGCGGATGGGTCCGGTGAGGACGAAGCCGACCACGGTCCGTGGCCCGGCTCCGGCCTCGGCCGCCACCACCGGCCCCAGGGCCTCGATCACCGTGTCGAGGGCGGCCCGGGCGCACGGTCCGCTCTCGTGACCGGGGCGGCCGAGCCCTTCGCGGATGTCCTGTTCGTGCATCCAGCAGTCGAACAGCCGCAGCCGGAGCAGTTGGCGGTAGGGGAAGCAGCCCAGCACGGTGTCCACCTCGGCATCGAAATCGCCGTCGGTCATGGTGGACAGGGAACGGATCCGGGCCGCGGTCACCCGCCGGTACCGATCGAGGAGGGCGTCGTCGCCGAGGTGGGAGAGGCTCTCGATCCAGGTCTCGTTGAACACGCCGAGCTCGTTGCGGACGTGGTCGAACCCGGCCACGTCGATCTTGACGTAGGGCAGTTCGTAGCCTTCGAGCATCGATTCGACGCCGATGACGTGGGCGTACACGTCGAACACCGACCAACCGGGCACGGCGGCGGGAGCGTGCCACTCGCGGCTGGTAAGGCTCGAACCCAGGAAGTCCAGCGACTTGTACTGCGATTGGAGCAGCTCGACCATGGCCTGGGGCGTCGATGCCGCTCGGTTGTGGTCGGTGGCCGTCGCCATCGTGGTCATCCTCGAACGTTGGTCCGCGACGGCCGGCGGCCGACACCGGATGACGCCGCGCGGGGCAGCTCCACGGAGCTGGGCGGCTATCGGCACCCAGCAGGATCTATGGCCGCCTACGACCCGAACGACGTCAGGGTCCTGAGGAAGTGTTATAGCGCAAATCGACCCGTGAATGGGCTACCCAGGTCAGGGAATCAGGCCCGTGGTTCGCGGGGCAATCCCAGGATCCGTTCTCCGATGATCGACCGCTGGATCTCGCTGGAACCGCCCGCGATGCGCATCCCGGGCGAGTACAGGAACCGTTCGACGACCTCGTGGTGACGGGCGGCGGCCGCCGGGTCATCGTCGGAGGCTGGTTCGGTGAGCAGCATCCCCCCGGCCCCGAGGTCGTCGAGATCACGGCCGGCGACGGCGAACTCCAGCTCGCTGCGGGCCAGTTTGGCCAGCGGGGCCATCGTGGCCTGGCCGTCGCTCCGGCCGAGCATCGCTCCGAGGGCCCAACCCCGGCCCAGCAGGCGGCCGATCTGGTCGCGCCGGACCGGGTCGGCGTCGCCCAGCTCGGCGATGAGGGGCTGCAACCGTTGGTCGAGGGAGATCGCCCCGGCCGATCCGAAGGACCCCCGCTCGTCGGCCAGGACGGCCATGGCCACCGCCCAACCGCCGTCCAGCTCACCGACGAGGGCGTCGGCGGGCATCCGGACGTCGGTGAAGAACACCTCGGAGAACTCGGCGTCACCGGTCATCTGGCGCAGGGGCCGGACCTCGGTGCCCGGCAGGCTCATGTCGTAGCAGAAGAACGAGATGCCCCGGTGCCCGGCTTCCTCCGGGTTGGTGCGGGCCATGAGGATGCCCCGCTGGGCCAGTTCGGCGTTGGACGACCACACCTTCTGGCCGTTGACCACATAGACGTCCCCGTCCCGGGTAGCCCGGGTGGTCAGGCTGGCCAGGTCGGAACCGGACCCGGGCTCGCTGAACAGCTGGCACCAGACGATGTCGGCCCGCAGGGTGGCCGGGAGCAGATCGCGCTTCTGGGCGTCGGTGCCGCTGCGGAGAATCGCCTCGGAGGCGAGGATGATGCCCTGCAGGTTGAGGTACGGGGAGATCCGGACCCGGGCGCACTCCTCGTACCACACCGCCGAGTGGGCCCGGCTCAGGCCCCTCCCGCCGTACTCCACCGGCCAGTGGATCCCGGCGTAGCCGTGGTCGGCGCAGTACCGCTGCCAGGCCACGGCGGGTTCGGCCATGTTGGGGGAAAGGATGGCGCCATAGGACGGGCAGGCCACGCCCCGGTCGATCGAATCGGCCAGGAAGGCGACGACGTCGGCCCGGAAGTCCTCGACCGAAGGAGGCGACGAGGGCGAGGGAGCGGCAGAGGGGGACGGAGAAGAAGAAGCGGCAGTCACGGACAGGCAAACTATCCGACCCGTCCGGCCTATCCGGCCGCCGCCCGGCGGACCGTGCCGTCCGGCCGCCGCCCGGCGGACCGTGCCGTCCGGCCGCCGCCCGGCGGACCGTGCCGTCCGGGCGCCGCCCGGCCCCGGACGTCGTGACGTCCGGAGCCGGCGGGAACCGGGCGGACCGAGCCTGCTCCGGCTGCCACCGCCGTCGGAAAGCGGCCGTAGCAGGCTCGTGGTCCTAGCTCGTATTGGCCATCGGGACCACGAGCCGTGCGGTGGTGAGGCGGTAGTCGCCCCATTCCGCTTCACCCGAAGCGTGGCACAGGCCGGTTGGAATCCCATTGCATCTGTATTGGGAGTCGTCGACTGTTCGACGATCCCCGGCCCGATCCGCAGCCACCAGCCGGCCGCAGCCCCCAGGCGCTCACAGCCAGTTGGCCACCCGGGTGCGGAGCCTGGCCGGGTCGAGACTGGCCAGGCCCAACCGGCTCAGGAGCTGACGGACGTCGTTTGAGGCCGCACCCGGCTCCGCCCGCCCCCGGGCCAGGGTGGTGGCGGCGTCCACACAGTCGCGGGTCCGGTCCCGGAACTCGACCAGGAGCCGGGCGGCCAGGGAGGCCTCGCCGACCGCCTCGGCGGCAAGACAGGCGAAGACCGCCGTCGGACCGCCGAGGGGGACGGCGCCGGGTCCGGTCACCCAGTCGGTGCCCCGGGCCAGGAGGGGGTCGAGCACGGCCCGGGCGGCCGGCCGGTGCCCACAGCGCGATGCAGCCAGGGCGACCAGGGCGGGACGCTCGGCAAACCGGTGCCTGACCACCTCCTGGGACCAACCGGCCGAGGCGACGAGGTCGTCGAGGTGGCGCCGGGCCACCCCGGGCCGGCCCGACTCGGCGGCCAGGACGGCCAACCAGATTCGGCGGTCGACGGGATCCCACCCCTCGGCCCGGGCCGCGGCGCCCCGGTGGTCACCCCGGAGGCGGGCCAGGCCGGCGGCCAACCGGCCGAACACGAGGGTGGCGTCGATCCGGGCCGCCGCCGCCACGGCCAGACCCCGTTCGATCCGCGGCGCGGCGTCGGCGGCCCGACCCCGGACCAGATCGAGCTCGGCGGCCACGGCGTCCAGCTCGAGACGGGCCAGGTCGACCCGGCCCTCGAGGGCGGCCAGGGCCACCTCGACGGTGCGGTCGGCCTCGTCGTGGCGCCCGTCGGCCAGGAGGGCCATGACCCGCATCCGGGTGAGGGGAGCGAGATGGGTGGCCCCGGGGCCGGCGGGGAGCCGGTCCAGCCGGTCCACCACGACGGCCGGGGTGGGGGAGGAGCCGAACCCGAGGGGGCCGCGAGCCAGCTCCGCAGCCAGGTCGGCGGCGGGGACGGACCCGGCCCAGGGGAGGGCATACCCGGCTTCGAGGTGATCGAGCCGGGCGGCGAGGAGGGGCTGGGCGGGGTGATCGGCGGGCAGGGACCGCTGGGCCGTGGCCACCGCCCAGCGGGCCGCGGCCGGGTCGACGGGTCCGCCCAGCCAGCCGATACCGGCCGGGCCCGCGGCGAGCGGGACCGGTCCGGAGGCGCTGAGGGCGGCTTCGACGATGTCGTCAGGGTCGCCGGCCGCCACGGCCAGGGCGACGGCCCGGCGACCGAGGGCAGCGGCCCGGTCGGTGCGGCCGCCGAGCCGGGCCAGGTGGGCCAGGGCGGTGACGAGTTCCCGTTCGAGCTTGTCGGTCTGGTCGACCTGTTCGATGGCCAGCAGGGCGGCGTCGACCGCCCGGGCGTCGTCGAGGAGGTGTTCGGGCCCCACCGTCCCGTTAAGCGCCTGGAGGGCAACCCGGCCGGCCAGGATGGACGTGCCCGTCGAGCCGACGTCGACGAAGTGCCGGGCCACCGCGTGGAGTCGCACATGGTCCCGCCACAGGACCTGGCCGTAGGCCGAGTGGGCCCGGGATCGCTGACTCGGGGACAGCTCCGCGGCCAGGGTCTGGGCCACGACCGGGTGGGCGAACTCGTAGGCGGCGTCGCCCCCGGGCACGAGCAGGCCGGCCCGGGCGGCCAGGTCGAGCACGGGTTCGACCCGCTCGGAGCTGATCGCGGCCACCTCGGCCACCACGGCCGGGTGGACGTCGTGGGGATCGAGGGCGGCGATGGCGAGGATGGGAACGGCGTCGTCGGCCAGGGGCTCGACCCGTTCGAGCACGAGCTCCCGCACCGTCCGGCCCGGGCCCCCACGGGGCCCCGACGCCCGCTCGTTGAGGACGGCCACGGCCAGGCGGGCGTTGCCGGCGCTGCCCCGGTGGGCGTCGGTGGCCGCCTCGGCATCGCCCCCGGTCACCGCGACCAGGGCGGCGACGTCGTCGACGGAGAGGGGACCCAGTTCCACCGACCGGACCCCGGGGAGGCGGGCCAGGCGACGGAGGTGCTCCCTCCGCAGGTCGATGTCGGGGGCGGTGTCCCGCCACGACAGCACGAAACCGAGGGGCGGGCCCCCTGGGGTGTTGTGGGCCCGGTCGGCGACCAGGCCCACCAGGTCGATCGAGTCGGGATCGGCCCAGTGAAGGTCCTCGAGGACGATCACGGTGGGCTCGGCGGGCAGGCCGCCGTACACGGCGGAGGCCATGTCACCGAGACCCGTCGCCACCGGGGGGGCGACCGCGGCCCGGTCCCGGCTTCCCACCAGCCGTTCCAGGACCGGGGACCACATCCAGAGGGGTTTCTCGGCCCGGCCGGGATGGGCCCGGGCGGCCAGTGTGGTGACCCCCAACGCGGCCAGGTGGCGGACGGTGTCGTCGACGACGACGGTCTTGCCGCAGCCAGGTTCGCCGGTCACCACCAGCGAGGCCGAGAGCCCGGCGGTGAGGGCGTCGCCGACCGCGGCCGCCGCCGCCCGTTCCCGGGTCCGGCCCACGAACACCGAGCCCGGGGCGGCGGGGCGGAGCTCGATCGCCCCGTCCCTGGTCACCAGGTGACCGGGGGCCGATCCACCGGCGCGGGCCGTGCCGGCCCGGACCGGGGCCCGGTCGGCTTCCGGCGGGATCGTCCCGGCCGGGCGGTGGTGGGGGGCCGGCAGCCAGGCCGGCCGGGACGAGAGGGGGTCGGCCGGCTCGGCCCCGCCGGGCTCGTCCGGCCCGGATGCGGCCCCGTCGGGACCCGCCGGGCCCGGATCGTCGGTCCCGGACGGTTCGTCGGAGGATCCGGGGCCTACGGCCGGCCCGAGCTCCTCCCGGAGGGACGGGTCGTGACGGAGGATCTTGTGTTCGAGATCGGCGATGCGCGGGCCCGGGTCCACCCCGAGCTCCTCGACCAGCCTGTCCCGGAGCCGCCGGTAGACGGCCAGGGCGTCCGACTGGCGACCGGCGGCGTACAGGGCCCGCATGCCCAACTCGCTGAGCCGTTCCCGGAGGGGTTGGGAGGCGATGGCGAGCTCGAGGTCGGCGATGACATCCTGGTGGTCGCCGAGGCGGAGCCGGGCGTCGAACCGGATTTCGGTGGCGCTCCAGCGCAGCTCGTCGAGGCGGAGCCGGAACCCGGCCAGGGCGTCGTCGTCCGGCATGCCCTCACCGGGCACGCCCCGCCACAGGGCCTCGGCGGCGTCGAGGTGACCGACCGCGGCGTCTGCGTCGCCGGCGTTGAGGCACCGGCGCCCCTCGGCCACCAGGCGTTCGAAGCGGACGGCGTCGATCGCCTCGGGCTCCACGGCCAGCCGGTACCCGGGGGACAGGCGTTCGATACAGCTCCGCGGGTCGCCCGGCTGGCGGTGGGGCTCGATGGCGCGGCGGAGGTTCGACAGGTAGCTGCGGACCGTGATCTCCGGACGGGCGGGGGCGTCGCCGGCCCAGATGGCCTCGACCAGCTGGTCCATGGTCACCACCTGCCCCGGATTGAGGGCGAGCCGGGTGAGGGCGGCGACGGGCCGGCGCCCGCCGACGTGGGCCACCACGCCGTCGACGACGACACGTGGCGGACCGAGGATCTCGTAGGAGACCACGGGAACTGGCGGGCTGGGCGGCGGTGCGGCGGGCATGGGCTCCAGTGACGAGTCCGTACCGGGTGGTGGGCTCCCCGGAGGGGCCCCGTCGTCCACCCGGGTTCCGAGCCTAGGCGCAACCAGCCGTGGCCGCACGAAGGTCCAGACATGGACGACCGGGCCGCGGCAACAACGATCATCCCGGCGGGCCGGGCCCGGCGGGATTGTCGGCGGGCGGCCCGACCGTCCAAGATCGTCCCCATGCCAATCGAGCGTCTGCTGATCGCCAACCGTTCCGAGATTGCGGTGCGGATCGCCCGTACCGCCCGGGAGGCCGGGATCGTCACCGTCATGGTGCACAGCGCCGACGACGACGGTGCCGCCCACCTCCGGTACGCCGACGAGATCGTCGCCCTCGAAGGGACGGGCGCGGCCGCTTACTTGGACGTCGCCGGTCTGGTCACCGCGGCCACCCACGCCGGCTGTGACGCCCTCCACCCCGGCTACGGGTTCGTCAGCGAGCACCCGGGGGCGGCCCAGGCCTGCGCCGACGCCGGGATCGTGTTCGTGGGCCCCACCGCGGCCACCCTCGACGCACTGGGGGACAAGACGGCGGGGCGCAAGCTGGCCGAACGGCTCGGGGTTCCCGTGATCGACGGCACCGACGCCGGGATCTCCGACGACGGGGCGGTGGCCTTCTTCCGCTCGCTCGGCGACGGGGCGTCGGTGATGATCAAGGCCGCCTCCGGGGGCGGGGGCCGGGGCATGCGGGTGGTCGACTCGGTCGACGACCTGGCCGCCGAGCTCGACCGGTGCCGCTCTGAGGCCAAGGCCGCCTTCGGCGACGACACCGTGTTCCTGGAGCGGTATCTCCACCCGGCCCGCCACATCGAGGTCCAGGTCGTGGGGGACGGCACCGGTGCCGTGGTCACCCTCGGTGAGCGGGACTGCAGCCTGCAGCGTCGCAATCAGAAGGTGGTGGAGATCGCGCCGGCTCCCGGTCTCGACCCCGCTACCCGGCAGGGGCTGGCCGACGCGGCCGCCGCCTTGGCCGCCGAGCTCGACTACCGGAACCTGGGGACCTTCGAGTTCCTCGTGGGGCCGGCCCCGGCCTCGGGGCCCCGCCCCTTCGCCTTTATCGAGGCCAACCCCCGCCTCCAGGTGGAGCACACCGTCACTGAGGAGGTGTTCGGCCTTGACCTGGTCCGCATCCAGCTCGACCTGGCTGGCGGGGCCGATCTGGCCGGCGTCGGCCTCGGCCCGGGCCGGATCCATCAACCGGAGGGCTTCGCCATCCAGGCCCGGATCAACACCGAGACCATGGAACCCGACGGGAGCCCCCGGCCGAGCGGCGGCCTGATCACCGGGTTCGAGTTGCCCAACGGGCCGGGCATCCGGGTGGACACCGCCCAACGGGCCGGGTCGCCCACCAACCCCCGGTACGACTCGCTCCTGGCCAAGGTGATCGCCCGCCACCCGTCCGGCTCCCCGGAGGCGGTCGACCGCCTGTCCCGGGCGCTGGCCGAGCTGGTGGTGCAGGGGTCGGCCACCAACGCCTCGTTCCTGCGGGCCGTCCTGGCCCGACCCGAGGTCCGCGACGGCCGGTTCGACACCCGTTTCATCACCGATCACGCAGCCGAGCTGGTAGCGGCCGAGCCCCCCGACCCGGGGGTCGCCGACCCCGGCGGAGCGGCCGCGGACGGGGCCGGCGACTCGGGCCGGGCCGGAGCCCGGATCGACCCGGCCGACCCCCTGGCCGTGCTCGACCACGGCCGGGCCGCCTCGGCTCGGACCGGGGGCGCCGCGGCGGCTCCGGCCCCGGCGGTGGCCGAGGGCCTCGCCCCTCTCCTGGCCCCGATCCAGGGGACCGTGGTGGCGGTCAGCGTGGCCCCGGGCGACGAGGTGGCCGTGGGCCGGCAGATGCTGGTCATGGAGGCCATGAAGATGGAGCACGTGATCGCCGCCGAGGTGGCCGGCGTGGTCGCCGAGATCCGGGTGTCGCCCGGCGACACCGTGTTCGCCGACCATGTCCTGGCCGTAGTCACCCCGGGAGAGGTGTCGGCCGCCGACGACGGTGAGGGGGAGGAGGTCGACCTCGACCACATCCGCGACGATCTGGCCGAGGTCCTGGAACGCCACCGGATCGGCCTCGACGAAGCCCGCCCCGACGCGGTGGCCCGGCGGCGCCGGACCAACCAGCGGACGGCCCGGGAGAACCTGGACGACCTCCTCGATCCGGGTACCTACATTGAATACGGGGCCCTGACCATCGCCGCCCAGCGGCGGCGCCGGTCCACCGAGGACCTGATCGCCCGCACCCCCGCCGACGGGATGCTGGCCGGAGTCGGCCAGGTCAACGGTGAACGGTTCGACGCCCCCGACGCCCAGTGCGTGGTCATGTCCTACGACTACACGGTGCTGGCCGGCACCCAGGGCAACCAGAACCACCGCAAGAAGGACCGGTTGTTCGAGATCGCCAAGGACCGCCTGCTGCCCGTGGTGTTCTTCACCGAGGGTGGGGGCGGCCGACCCGGCGACACCGACGGTCTCGGCGTAGCCGGCCTCGACTGCCTGGCCTTCAACTACTTCGGTCAGCTGAGCGGGCTGGTGCCCATGGTGGGGATCAACTCCGGTCGCTGCTTTGCCGGGAACGCGGCCCTGCTCGGGTGCTGCGACGTGATCATCGCCACCGCCAACTCGAACATCGGCATGGGCGGGCCGGCCATGATCGAGGGGGGAGGGCTTGGGGTGTTCACCCCGGACGAGGTCGGCCCCATGTCGGTCCAGGTGCCGAACGGGGTGGTCGACGTGGCCGTGGCCGACGAGGCCCAGGCGGTGGCAGTGGCCAAACAGTACCTGAGCTACTTCCAGGGCGACGTAGCCGAATGGGACTGCGCCGACCAGCGGCTACTGCGCTCGGTCATCCCCGAGAACCGGCTCCGCATCTACGACGTCCGCTCCGTCATCGAGACCCTGGCCGACACCGGTTCGGTGCTGGAGCTTCGACGGGAGTTCGGGATCGGGATGGTCACCGCCCTGGCCCGCGTCGAGGGCCGCCCGGTAGGCATCGTGGCCAACAACCCGGTCCACCTGGCCGGGGCCATCGACCCCGACGGGGCCGACAAGGCAGCCCGGTTCATGAAGCTGTGCGACGGGTTCGGCATCCCCATGGTCTTCCTGTGCGACACCCCGGGGATCATGGTCGGTCCCGAGATCGAGAAGGAGGCCCTGGTCCGCCACGCGGCCCGCCTGTTCGTGGCCGGGGCCAACCTGAGCGTCCCGATCTGCACCTTCGTGCTCCGCAAGGGCTACGGCCTGGGCGCCCAGGCCATGGCCGGCGGCAGCTTCCACGCCCCGATGTTCACCGTCGGCTGGCCCACCAGCGAGTTCGGAGGCATGGGCCTGGAGGGGGCGGTCAAGCTTGGCTACCGCAACGAGCTGGCCGCCATCGAGGACCCCGCCGAGCGGAAGGCCACCTTCGACGGCATGGTGGACCGGATGTACCGGATCGGCAAGGGCGTGAACATGGCCTCCCACTTCGAGATCGACGATGTGATCGACCCGCTGGAGACCCGGCGCTGGATCATGACCATGCTCAACACCCACACCACGGGGTGGCGGGAGCGTCGGGCCCGGGGGGAGCGGGCCGCGGTCGACACCTGGTAGGGGCCCACCCCGGCCGCTTCCGCTGGGCGGCCGGGGTGCCGGCGGTCTACCGTGAGGTCACGGGGGAATTCCCTACGATCTGGAGGTCCGCATCATGGCCGACAAGTCCACAACCACGTCCGAGCGTCCGTTCGCGTTCAGCGGTATCAACCACCTGGCACTGGTGTGCCGCGACATGGCCCGCACGGTCGACTTCTACACCAACGTCCTGGGCATGCCGCTGATCAAGACCCTGGAGATTCCCGGCGGGGCCCAGCACTTCTTCTTCGACTGCGGGAACGGCGATTCGCTGGCCTTCTTCTGGTTCCCGAACGCCCCCGAGGCGTCCCCCGGGATCTCCTCGGCCGCCCAAATGCCCGGCGGCGGAGACATCGTCTCGGCCCACGGCTCGATGAACCATGTGGCCTTCGACGTCCCTGTGGACAAGTTCGACGAGTACGTGAAGAAGCTGCAGGAGCGGGGGGTCGAGACCAGCCCCGTCCTCAACCACGACGACAGCGAGACCACGGTGGCCAAGGAGATGCACCCCGGGGTGTTCGTCCGGTCGGTCTACTTCCGGGATCCCGACGGGGTCCTGCTCGAGTTCGCCTGCTGGACCAAGACCTTCGGTCCCGAGGACGCGCTCGACCTGCCCGCCAACGCCGAGGGCGAACGGGTGGCCGCGGCGTCGGCGTCCGAGCCGGCCCCGGTGGGCTGACACCACGGACCCACCACGACGATGCTGGTCACCCGGATCTACTCGGGCCGTGACGGACGGTCCCATTTCGAGGAGCTCGACCTGGCCCTGGAGGTGAGTGACCTCGGGGCCATGTCGGGGGCGTTCCCGGTGGAACGGGCGTTCTTCCGGGACACCGCCGAGGCCGGGCCGGAGGTGTACGACTTCCACGTCGCCCCCCGGCGCCAGCTCGCCCTGCACCTGCGGGGCCGGACCGAGATCTCGGTTGGGAGCGGGGAGCGGCGCGTCTTCGGCCCTGGCGACGTCCTGCTGGCCGACGACCCGACCGGTGAGGGCCACGTCAGCCGGGAGGTGGAGGGGCCCCGGCTCCAGATCTTCGTCACCATACCCGACGACGTCGACCTCGACCGGTGGCGGCCCGGGGGGGCAGCGCCCGCCGACGAGGCCGGCCGGTGAGCAGTCCGCAGAACCAGGCATTGACGGCCCAGACCGTCGACCTGCTCCAGCACCTGATCCGCAACCGGTGCGTCAACGACGGGACGGCCGGCTCGGGCCAGGAGGTCCGCAACGCCGACACCATCGCCGCCTACCTCGACGGCTGCGGGATCCAACCCGAACGTTTCGAGCCCACCCCCGGCCGGGTGTCGCTGGTGTACCGGTGGCCGGGCACCGACCCCGGCGCCCCGTCCCTGTGCCTTATGGGCCACACCGACGTGGTCCCGGTCAACCCCGAGGGGTGGCGCCGTGACCCGTTCGGTGGGGAACTGGTGGACGGCGAGGTGTGGGGCCGCGGCGCGGTCGACATGTTGAACATCA
This sequence comes from Acidimicrobiales bacterium, assembly GCA_047974625.1. Taxonomy (GTDB): domain Bacteria; phylum Actinomycetota; class Acidimicrobiia; order Acidimicrobiales; family SZUA-35; genus CADEDH01. The sequence continues at coordinate 17,923 of JBKECK010000045.1, read as the reverse complement.
CCGCCTCGATGGCGGTGGCGTTCAACCATCTGGTCCGCAGCGGGTTCCGACCCCGCGGCGACCTGATCTACTTCCCCGTGGCCGACGAGGAGGCCGGGTCGGCCCACGGCGCCCAGTGGATGGCCGACCATCACCCCGACGCCATCCGGGCCGACTACGTCCTCACCGAGAACGGGGGCCTGCACTCCGGGCCCCCGGACCGGCCCTCGATCGGGATCAACATCGCCGAGAAGGGGGTGGCGTGGCGCACCCTGCGCATCACCGGAGTCCCGGGCCACGGGTCGATGCCGTTCCGGACCGACAACGCCCTGGTGAAGGCAGCGGCGGTGGCCCAGCGCCTGGCCGACTACCGGCCCACCCCCCGTTTCGGTGAGCTGTGGCGGCAACGGGTGGACGACCTCCCGGTGGACGACGAGTTCAAGGCGGCCCTCAACGACCCGGACCGGGTCGACGACATCCTGGCCGCCATGCCCAACGCCGGGACGGCCGCCTACCTGCACGCGTGCAGCCACACGACCTTCTCGGTCAACCTGGTCGACGGCGGCCTGATGAAGCACAACGTCATCCCCGACACCGTGGAACTGGGGGTCGACATCCGCACCCTGCCCGGCGACAACGCCGAGGAGGTCAGCGACCACCTGGTGGCCGCGCTCGGCGATCTGGCCGACGCGGTGGACGTGGAGGTGGTCATGAACGACCCGGCGTCGATCAGCCGCACCGACAATCCCCTGTGGGATTCGCTCCAACGGGCCGTGACCAAACCCTTCCCCGAGGCCCGGATCAGCCCCCAGATGACGGTGGGCTTCACCGACGCCCGGGTGTTCCGGGCGATGGGTTCGGTGGCCTACGGGGCCAGCCTGTTCAGTCCCGAGCTCGACAGCGGCGACTTCTCCCGCCGCTTCCACGGCCACAACGAGCGCATCGACATCGAGTCGCTCCGGTTGACCACCGACCTGTGGCTCGACGTGGTCAGGGACCTGCTGGGCTGACCTCACCGGCCTTGTCGGCCCGGAGGCTCGTATCGGGATGCCGATCTTGTTACGCGTCCGCGTCGGAAGACGGTCGGGGCACGGCCAGCAGACGGAGCAGGATCCTGAAACGCAAGCCTCACCCGGCCCGACGCGCCAGGGTGGCCGCCGGAGCCATCGGCGCCACCGCGTACGTCGGCGTGGTCTGGGCGATCGCCCAGGAAGCAGAAGCGACCGGCAGCCTCGAGCTCGGCGCCGTGCTCGGGTCGTCGGCGACCCCGGCCGCGGCCCAGCCGATCAACCTGGCGGGCGGGGCCGAGCCGATGCCGGCCCGCCCCGGTGACATCGCCCCTAGCGGTGTCACCGGTCCGGACGCGGGGGTCCCCGGAACCGACGCCGGGGATCCCGCCGCCCCCTCGACCTCCGCCACGGTGGGCCCGGCCCCGTCAGCCGGTGCCGGGGGCCCAGCCGGCGCCGGGGGGGCGGCCACCTCCTCACCGGGCTCGGCCGCCTCCACCACGAAACCGCCGGTCACCGCGGCCCCCACCACCCGGGCCCCGGCCTCGACGGCACCGACCACGCGGGCCACGGCGGCCCCCACCACGGCTGCGCCCACCACCCACGCCCCGATCACCGAGGCCCCCACCACCCAGGCCCCGACCACGGCCGCCCCCACCACGGCCGCCCCCACCACCCAGGCCCCCACCACCGAGGCCCCCACCACGACGCGGAGTGGGCCGTCGTGAGCACGGGGGCCGGCCAGGGGCGCCGTGGGGCCGGTGGGGACGACCCAACGGTGCGGTCCCGGCGCTTCCGGGTGATGAACACCGACGCCCACGCCATCGTGGTCGGCGGATCGGACGGAGACCTGGACGCGATCGAGGCCGGCCTGGACGACCGTGACCGGCGTTGGAGCCGGTTCCGGCCGGACTCGGAGTTGTCCCAGATCAATCGGGCCGCCGGCCGGCCCGTCGTAGTGTCACCGGAGACCTTCGCCCTGGTGGAGATGGCCATCGGCGCCCACACCGCCACCGGCGGGGCGTTCGATCCGACGGTGCTCCGCTGCCTCGAGGCCGCCGGCTACGACCGCACGTTCGCCGAGGTCGCGGACGCGGTCCGGCCGGCCGTCCACCGACCCAGTCCCGGCCCGGACGGCATCCGGCTCCTCCCCGGGGCGTCCGCCGTCATCCTGCCGGAGGGCGTCGGGCTCGATCTGGGCGGGATCGCCAAGGGGACGGCGGTGGAGGCCGTGGCCCGGGAGGTCCTGGCCCGGGGGAGCGCGGCCGGAGTGTGCGTCAACGTCGGCGGCGACCTGGTCGTCGCCGGGCGGCCACCCGGGACCGAGGGCTGGTTGGTGGAGCTGGAGGTTCCGCACCGGGACGACCCGATCCCCGTTCGGCTGGCCTCCGGCGCCGTGTGCACCTCAGCCACCACCGGCCGCCGGTGGCGGTCGACGACAGGCACCGAGCACCATCTGCGGGTCCCGGCCACCGGCGCCCCCATCCGGAGCGGGCTGTGCTCGGTGACCGTGGTCGCGGCCCGGGCCGCGCAGGCCGAGGTCCTGACCAAGGCCGCGGTGGCGGCCGGGCCGGACGACGCCCCCGGCCTGCTGGCCGGCTACGGCGTGACCGGCGTCCTGGTGGGTGACGACGGCACCGTCATCCATCTGCCCGGCCTGGAGCGGTTCACGACCGCCGAGCAGACGGTTGGGGCGGCGTGAGCGACCAGGTCTTCTGGTTCGCCACCCGCGGCGCCGGCATCGGCTGCTGGCTGGCCGCGACGGCCTCGATCCTGGTCGGCTTCATGCTGTCGTCCCGGGTCCTGGGGGTCCGGCCGACCATCCCGTGGCTCACCGATCTGCACCGGTTCTTCGGGGCGATGGCGATGATCTTCCTCGGCATCCACATGGTCACCTTGTCGCTCGACGAGTTCGTCAGCTTCGGCCTGGCTGACCTGGTCGTCCCGGGCCGGGCCGAGGTGGCCGGCCTGAGCCGGTGGGGCCTCGCCTGGGGGGTCGTGGCCGCCTGGATCCTGGCCGTCGTCGAGGTGTCCTCGCTCCTCAAGAAGCGCATCCCGGCCCCGTACTGGCACACCATCCACCTGACCTCACTGGTGGCCGCGGTCCTCGGTTCGGTGCACGGCATCCAGAGCGGCACGGACACCGACAGCCTGCTCCTGATCAGCCTGTCCGTCTGCGCCCTGTCCGCCGTGCTCCTGGTGGCCGGGGTGCGGGTCGTACGCCTCGTCGGCGACCGGGCCTACCGGCGGTCCGTCGGCCCAGCCGGAACCGAGCCCGACCTCCGGCCCGAGCCCGCGCCCCGGGCCCGCCCCGAACCCGTGTTCCAGCCCGCGCCCAGGACCCGACCTGAGCCGGTGTTCAGGCCCGTGCCCCAGCACCGGGCCGAACTCCGGCCCGAACCGATGCTCCGGCCCCCGGAGCCGCCGCGGCGTCACCGGCCGCCACCCAGGCCGGAGATCCGGTCGGCCCGCACCCGGTCGGCCCCGCACCCCCGGCCCCGCCCGGCCCCACGGCCGAGATCGGCTCGTTAGGCACCGGGCAGGGAGGGCGGGCCGGTTCAGGGTTCGACGACGTCGAGCTCACCGTCGGCGTAGCGCTGCCGCAGCACCTTCTTATCGAACTTGCCGACCGACGTCTTGGGGACCTCGGCCACCTTGGCCCACCGCTCCGGCAGCCACCACTTGGCCACCCGCTCCTCGAGGTAGTCCTTGAGGCCGGCCGGGTCGAAGTCGGCGCCGTCCGACATGACCACGCAGGCCAGGGGGCGCTCGTCCCACCGATCGTCGGGGACACCGACCACCGCCGCCTCGACCACCCCAGGGGCGCCCATCAGGGTGTTCTCCAGGTCGACGCTCGAGATCCACTCCCCGCCGGACTTGATGACATCCTTGGCCCGGTCCGAGATCTGGATGAACCCGTTGGGCTCCACCGAGCCGACGTCGCCGGTGCGGAGCCATCCGTCGTGGAACTTCTCGTCGGTCGGTTCCCGGTAGTAGCTCCCCGTGATCCAGGGGCCCCGCACCTCGATCTCACCCTGGGCCCGGCCGTCCCACGGCAGGACGTTGCCGTCATCATCGCAGATCCGGAGCTCGACCCCGGCCAGGACCCTCCCCGTCCGGGCCCGCCACGACATGGCGTCGTCGGGGTCGGTGCCCTTGGGGACGTTGGCCACCGCGCCCAGGGGGCTGGTCTCGGTCATTCCCCAGGCCTGGACCACCCGGACCCCGAAAGTCTCCTCGAAGCCCTCCATCAGGCTCCGGGGTACGGCGGAACCGCCGCAGATGATCTCCCGCAGGGAGCTGAGGTCGGCGTCGGGCCGATTGTGGAGGATGTCGTTGAGGACGGTAGGCACCGCCCCGGAGTAGCTGGGCCGGGTGGAGTGGATGATGTCGGCGAGCGGCCCCGCCTGGAGGTACTGCTGCGGCATGATCAGGTCGGCCCCCACCATCCAACCGGCGTAGGGCATCCCCCAGGCGTTGGCGTGGAACATCGGCACGATCACCAGCAGCCGGTCGTCCTCGGAGAAGCCCATGGCCTGCCCGGACACGATCCCGAACGAATGGAGGTAGGTGGAGCGCTGGGAGTAGGCCACCCCCTTCGGGTTGCCGGTGGTTCCGCTCGTGTAGCACATGGCGGCCGCCGACCGTTCGTCCACGACGGGGTAGGCGAACCCGGGGCTCTCGGCGGCCAGCAGCGTCTCGTAGTCGAGGGTGTCGCCCAGGCCGCTGGTGTCGCCGGTGCCGAAGGTGATGATGTGCTCCACGGTGGTGAGCTGGTCGCGCACCTGGGCCAGGAGGGGGGCCACGCTGGCGTCGACGATGATGACCCGGTCCTCGGCGTGGTTGACCACGTAGGCGAGCTGCTCGGGGAACAGCCGGATGTTCAGGGTGTGCAGGACCGCCCCCATCGACGGGACGGCCAGGTAGGCCTCCAGGTGGTGCTGGTTGTTCCAGGCGAAGGTGCCCACCCGGTCGCCGACGCCGATGCCGAGCCGGGTCAGGGCGGCCGCGAGCTGGTCCGCCCGGTCACCGACCTGGGCGAAGGTAGCCGTCACCGGGCCGTTCTCGGTCCAGGTGATGACTTCGGAGTCGGCGTGGACCCGGCGCCCGTGGTTGAAAAGATGCGCCACGCCCAACTGAACGTCCTGCATCGTGCTCTCGATCATCTCCAACTCCTTTGTCGGCGGCCCGGCGCCGGGCGGCAGGGGGAAATCATGTCACACTGTCGTGACACCGATCGTCAATGCTGGCAAAGGGCCCCGGGTAGCACCAAGCTGCCGCCCGGGCCGGCTCGGCATCGGCGTCGGTCAGCCGCGGGTGCGGGCCTGGCCGATGGCGTAGAAGGCAACGGCCGAGGCCGCCCCCACATTGAGGGAGTCGACCCCACCGGCCATCGGGATCCGGACCCGATCGTCGGCCGCGTCGAGGGCGGCGGGGGACAGGCCGGGCCCCTCCGCGCCAAGCAGGACCGCCACCGGCTCCCCGGGATCGAGCCGGAGCCGGTCGATGGCCAGGGCCCCGGGGGCCGGGGTGAGGGCCACCACCCGGAATCCGGCTAGGCGGCACGGCGCCAGGCCGGCCGGGACCGGCTCGATGCGGGCGTGGGGCAGGGCATAGGCCTCACCCATGGAGACCCGGCCAGCCCGCCGGTAGAGGGGGTCGCATGAGGTGGGATCGAGCAGGACCCCGGTGGCGCCGAAACCGGCCGCGCACCGGAGGATGACCCCGAGGTTGGTCGGATTGTTGATCCCCTCGGTGACCACCACGGTGGTCGCCCCGGCCAGCACCTCGCCGGGCGGGGGGAGGGGCCGGCGGGCGAAGCAGGCAAGCATGCCGCGATGGAGGTGGTAGCCGGTGATGCGGCGCAGCACCTCCGGGCCGGCCGCGTACACCGGTACCGCGGTGGTGTCGACGCCGGCGGGTAACGGGGTGCGACGGCGGCCGTCGATCAGGACCGACCGGAGCCGGTAGCCGGCCCGTACCGCCCGTTCGACCACCAGATCGCCTTCGGCGATGAACAAGCCGTCCATGTCGCCCCCGGGGGTCTCCCGGCGGCGGCGCAGCACATGGTCCCGCAGGCCCTGGAACACCTCGAGGCGGGGGTCGGTGGGGTCGTCGATGGGGATCCGTCCCACCGCTCCACACTATCCCCACCTGCGTGATCGGCTACCGTGTGGGGCGCGGCCGCCACCTGGTCGCGCCATCACGAACCACCAATGAACCCCCTTCGGAGCGTCCAGTGAACGCCATCGTCATCTTCGAGAGCCTGACCGGCAACACCAGGCACGCGGCCGAGCTCATCACCGAAGAGCTGATCCGTTCCGGCGTACCGACGGTGATCAGCCCGATTGACAAGATCGACCTGCAGGCCCTGTCCGAGGCTGATCTGGTGGTCGTCGGCGGCTGGGTGGACGGGCTGTTCTTCTTCGGCCAGCGCCCCGGCCGGGCCGGCAAGCTGGTGTCGATGCCGGTGATCGACGGGAAGCTGGCCGCGGTGTTCTGCACCTACGCGGTCAACGCCGGCTCCACCCTCGAACAGATGTCGGGCATCGTCTCCCGCCGGGGTGGCGAGGTCATCGGGGGGATGACGATCCGCCGTAACAAGATGGCCGACGGGGCCATCGAGTTCGTGGGCCGCCTCCTCGGCGCCATCGACCAGCGTCAGGCCTCCTCTTCGGCCTGACACTGTCGTCGGCCTGACACTGTCGTCGGCCTGACACTGTCGTCGGCCTGACACTGTCGTCGCCCGCGGCCCGGCCGCCGGCTCAGTCCCAACCGGGCGGGCACGGGGTGCCCCCGGCGATCGTCTCGACCAGGGCGGCGGCGGCTAGGGCGGTGCGGTCCTCCAGGAACGGCCCCACCACCTGCACCCCGAAGGGCAGGCCGCTGGAGTGCAGGCCGATCGGGACCACGGTCACGGGCAGGTAGGAGACCCCGAACAGGCCCATCCACCGCATCTGGTCGGTGTAGGGCCGCGAGGTGCCGGCCACGTCGATGCGGCGGTCGCTCATCGGCATCGAGTGATCGTGGGGGATGGCCACAGTGGGGGAGACCGGGGCCAGGACCACGTCCCAGTCAGCGAAGAACCGACGCCAGGCCGCCCTCATCTGCAGGCGTCGCTCGTTGGCGCTAAGCCAGCCCCGGTGCCGGATGGAGGCACCGGTCACCCCGAGGCCCCCGGACACGGTCTCCCCGGCAGCCGCGGCCGCGGCCAGCTCCTCGATCTCGGCGTGGCTCCAGCTCGCCGCCTCCGCCGCCCCGAGGAGCTGGTCGAAGATGCCGTCGGCGCGGGCGAAATCGAAGCCGTCGGGTCGGGCGACGTGATCGACGGTGGCCCCGCCCGCGGCCAGCTCCCCGGCGACGGCCCGGATGGCGGCCGAGATCTCCGGGTCCACCGGGCAATGGTCGTCGTCGGCCCAGACCGCCACCCTGAGCTCGTCGACCCGGGTGGTCCGCGGCGGCGGCAGGGTCAGGGACCAGGCCGGATCGTGCCAGTCGTCGGGTCCGGCCAGGAGACCGAGGGCGAGGTCGCAGTCGGCCACCGTCCGGGCCAACGGGCCCACCACGGCCAGGTCGGCCTGGGTAAGGGTGCCGGGCGGTCCGGGGATCTGACCCCGGGCCGACACGATGCCGTAGCTCGGCTTGTGGCCCACCACTCCGCACATCGAGGCGGGGTTGCGGATACTGCCGGCGATGTCGCTGCCCATCTCCAGAGGGGTGAACCGGGCGGCCAGAGCACCGGCGGAGCCGCCGGAGGATCCGCCCACGCTCCGGTTCCGGTCCCACGGGTTGTTCGCCGTGCCGTACACCTGGTTGAACGACTGGACGTCGTCGCCGTAGATCGGCATGTTCGTCTTGCCGTAGATGACGGCCCCGGCCCGGCGGAGCCGTTCCACCACCACGGCGTCGCGGTCGGGCACGAAGTCCGCCAGCTCGGGGGCGCCCGAGGTGGTGACGAGGCCCTCGGTCATCAGGGAGTCCTTGACCGTCATCGGCACCCCGGCCAGGGGCCCCACCGGGAGCTCGTTGACCCGGGCCGTGTCGATGGCGGCCGCCGTGGCCCGGGCCCGGACCACGTCCAGGGCAACCACCAGGTTGACCGGCTCGTTACGGGCCACCACCCGGTCGACCAGATGGTCCACCGCCTCGACCGCCGAGACCTCCCGACGGGCGAGGGCTCCCGCCAGTTCGACGACGGACCACTGGTGCAGCTCTCCACGGGGCATTGGCCCACGGTAGCCCGACGGTCGGGGGCCCGGGGCCGTCCGACCGGTGAACGCCTAACCAATCGTTTCGGCTACAGTTCGCCCGGCCCCACGAGTCGTCCCGACACGATCCGATCCGAGGAGTCGCGGCGCCATGATCAGGTACAGCACACGGTCCGGCCGTCGGGCCGGCCCCCTGGCCTTGGCCGCGTCCCTGGCCTTGTCGTCGGCCCTGACGTTGACCGGTTGCGCCTCCCGACCCTCCGAGGACGACCTGGCCGACGCCATCCTCGCCGCCACCGCCGACGACCCGGCCGTTGACGTCTCGGAGGACACAGCCCGCTGCATCGCCGGCCAGCTCCTCAGCTCGGATCTGTCCGACACCACCCTGGAGGGCCTGGCCGAGAACTTCGACTCACCCCAGGTGCTGGAGACCGAACTCGACCGGGTCGAACCCGTGGTGAGTCAGGCCGCGGCCACCTGCCAGGTCCAGGGCCCGTAGGGCGCCCGCGCCGGCCCGGCCAGCCGGAATCGGTCAGGGGTTCTGGGACGCGAACACGTCGCACTGCTCGGGATCGCCGGTGCGGAACCCGGTGGTGAACCAGTTGACCCGTTGCTCGGAGGAGCCGTGGGTCCACGACTCGGGATCGACCTGCATTCCCGCCTGGGCCTGGAGCCGATCGTCACCCACCGAGGAGGCGGCGGCCAGGCCCTCCTCGATATCGCCCTCCTCGAGGATGGGTTGACCCGAATCGGCCGTGACCCGCTGGTTGGCCGAATGGGCCCACACCCCGGCGAAGCAGTCGGCCTGGAGCTCGAGACGTACGGAGTACTCGTTGGCCAGGTTCGGGGACTGGGCCTGGGCCTGGCGGACGGCGTCGCTGATCCCGGCCACGTTCTGGACGTGGTGGCCGACCTCGTGGGCCACCACGTAGGCCTGGGCGAAGTCACCGGCGGCACCGAAACGGGGGGAAGCCAGCTCGTCGAAGAACTCGAGATCGATGTACACGGTCTGGTCGTTGGGGGCGGGGCAGTAGAACGGCCCGACCGCCGAGGTGGCCGGTCCGCACCCGGTCTCCACCGAGTCGGTGAAGATGGTGAGGCTGGTCTCCCGGTAGGTGAGCCCGGCCTGGTCGAAGTACCGGGCCCAGGTGTCCTGGATGTCGTACATCAGGAACTGCAGGTACTCGACGGTGTCGGCCTCGGGATCGACCACCTCCACCGCGCCGTCGGTGGACACGGGATCGGCCGGCCCGTCGGCCCCGAACCCGGGGACGGTGATATCGATCTGGCCCGAGGAGGTACCGGCGTCGGTGGCGGAACCGGATTCGGTGACGTTGGCACTGTTGCCGCCACGACCGCCGAGCAGGGCCACGATTACGGCGATGATGACAGCCATCAGCCCGCCCCCACCGAGGGCGGCGCCCCGACCCGATCGGCCCCCGCTGGATCCGGAGCCGCCCCCGGCGCCGGACCGGCGTTGATCATTGACGTACTTCCTGCCCTGATCCGCCGTGCTCTTGTCGTATCGAACCACGCCCCAGCTCCCTACATGACAATCGCTCAGGCCGCCAACGGGCGCCCGAACGGACGCTCACCCCGCCAACCGACCAGGAATTCCTCAGCCCGCAGGCAAGCCCCCATGAACAGACCCTCGGGGTGCCCGGCGCATTCGTCGAGGATCGAGGTTACGCGCTCCACCACCCCGCTGACCACGGCTCCGGCGTCCCCGTCCAGTACGGGGGCCAGGAGGCCACCGGCCACCGACACGAAATCGGGCACCACGGTGACCGTGCCCGCCCGCTTGAGTTGGGCGTAGGCCTTGGTCGTCATCGGGATCGGACCCCAGGGCACCAGGGCCTTGGCGCTGATGGTGCCCGCCGCCTGGTGGGTGAGGGCACCCGGTTTGGATCCGGCCAGGAGGACGTCGACGTCAGCCCCCCACACCAGCCACGGCTTCTCATCGACGCCCCACACCTCGATGACCGTGGCCCCGGCCGCGGTCAGGGCCGCGCCGAGACCGGCCGGTTCCTGGCCGAGGCCCTCGATGGCCACGGTCACGTCACGCAGGGATCCGCCGGCCGCCCAGGCCGCCGCGGCGACGATCCCGGCCGCGGTGGCCGCGTCGGTGCCGGTGGAGGCGTTGAGGGGCGTGGCCGCCTCGAAGGGGGCTACGCCGGCGGGGGTCATCCCCTTGCCCGCGGTCAGCATCAGCTCACCGGAGCCGACCCGGTCGAGCAATTCGGTGGTGAAGGCTTCCACCGGAACGTCCCCGGCGTCGTCGGGGGCGTTGATGCCGGCGGACGCCCCGCCCCGTTCGATCCCGAAACTGGCGAAGGTGTAGGTGGCGGAACGGGCCAGGTCCGAGGCGCTGGACTGGAGGATCTTCCTGGCTCGGCGGACCACCCCCGACGCCGGGGCGTCGGGGAGGTCCACGACCACGAACGCGTCGGTCGAGTTCAGTTTCTGGACGGTCACGGGCCGCAGTCTAGGTGGACGGTCCGACGCCGGTCAGGCGAAGGAGACGAACGCCGAGGCGAAGACCAGGCTGACGATGGTCATGACCTTGATCAGGATGTTCATGGCCGGACCGGAGGTGTCCTTGAACGGGTCGCCCACGGTGTCACCCACCACAGCGGCCTTGTGGGGGTCGGATCCCTTGCCCCCGTGGTTGCCGGCCTCGATGTACTTCTTGGCGTTGTCCCACGCCCCACCGGAGTTGGCCATGAAGATAGCCAGGGCGAACCCGGTGACCAGGGACCCGGCCAGGAAGCCGCCGAGGGCGTTGAGGTTGATGAACCCGATCACGAGCGGCACGGCGACGGCGAGACCGCCGGGGATCAGCATCTCGCGGAGCGACGCCTGGGTGGAGATGGCCACGCACTGGGCCGAGTCTGGCACCACACCGGGCTTACCCTCCCTCAGGCCGGGGATATCGCGGAACTGGCGCCGCACCTCCTCGATCATCTTCTGGGCGGCGCGGCCCACGGCGTCGATGGTGAGGGAGGCGAACAGGAACGGCAGCATGGCCCCGAGGAACAAGCCCACGAAGACGTCCACCTGGCCGACGTCGAGCGACAGGACGATGTCCTTGCCGGCGGCGTTGGCCGCCGACTCGACGGCCATCTGGAAGCTCTTGAACAGGGCGAGGGCGGTCAGGGCGGCGGAGCCGACCGCGAACCCCTTGGCCACTGCGGCGGTGGTGTTGCCCAGGGAGTCGAGGGCGTCGGTGACGTCCCGGACGCCGGGCTCTAGCTCCGCCATCTCGGCGATACCACCGGCGTTGTCGGCGATGGGGCCGTAGGCGTCCACCGAGACCACCACACCGGTGGTGGCCAGCATCCCGATGGCGGCCACGGCGATGCCGTAGATACCGCCGAAGGCGTCGCCCTGGTCACCCAGGAACGTAGCGCCCACGTGGAAGGTCATCTCACCGCCGTAGTAGGCGAGGAGCACGCCGACCACGATCAGGGCCACCGAAGCGGCGACCGACATCATGCCGGCCGAGATGCCGGAGAGGATGGTGGTGGCGGGACCGGTCTCGGACTGGCCGGCGATCTTCTTGACCGGGCCGTAGTGGTCGGAGGTCCAGACCTCCGCCACCTTGCCGATGGCCCAACCGACGATGAGGCCGCCGATGACCGACAGGGCGATCCCGAGCGGGTTGTCGAACTCGTCGCCTCCGAACAGCCAGTAGGCCAGGCCGATGGTGCCGAGCACGGTGATGCCCATGGCCACGTTCGTGCCCATGTGGAGGGCCGAGGACAGCTTGCGGATGTCGGTGGAGTCCCCGCCGCGCACGGTGAACGAGCCGATGATGGAGGCGATCATGCCCACGAAGGCCACCGCCATGGGGAACACCAGCAGGGAGATGACAGCGGTGTCGGAGGCCTGGTCGGCCACGAGGGCCAGACTGAAGGCGGTGAGGGAGATCGGGGCGATGATCGAACCGGCGTAGCTCTCAAAGAGGTCGGCGCCCATGCCGGCCACGTCACCCACGTTGTCGCCCACATTGTCGGCGATGGTGGCCGGGTTGCGGGGATCGTCCTCGGGGATACCGGCCTCGACCTTGCCGACCAGGTCGGCACCGACGTCGGCGGCCTTGGTGTAGATCCCGCCGCCGACCCGTGAGAACAGGGCGATGGAGGAGCCGCCGAGACCGAACGCGGTGACCACCTCGAAGGCGTCCTCCACCTTGAGGACCAGGACGAACAGGATGTAGGTCAGGGTCAGACCGGCGAGGGCCAGGCCGGCCACCGAGAAGCCCATGACGGCACCGCCCCGAAAGGCGAGCGGCAGGGCCTTGCCGGGGCCGCTGCGGGCCGCCTCGGTGGTCCGGGCGTTGGCCATGGTGGCCACGGTCATGCCGACGTAGCCGGCGGTGGCCGAGAGCACGGCGCCCAAGACGTAGCTGATCGTGCCCCAGGGGCTGATGAAGGCCCCGATGAGCACGGCCATGACCACGACGAACCCGGCGACCCAGGTGTATTCCTGCTTCAGGAACGCTCTGGCGCCGTTCTGGATCTCGGTCATCAGGAAGACCATGCGCTCGTTACCGGGGCTGGCCTTTTTGACATTGGTGTAGAAGAACCCGGCCAGTGCCAAGGCGGCTATTGCCGACAAGAAGGCGAGGTAAGGAACTGCTCCCACGCTGGATCTCCTCTGGGGTGCTGAACTCGTTCGCGCCGCGCCGTAACCGCGTTCGGCGGCGGGGCTGCGCGTACGCGCCGGGCTCATGGCACCAGCGACCGTCCGACGCTAGTTGGAGCCGCGGACAAGGGCAACAATCGACATCGGACCGTCGCCAAGTCCCTGGCCCGGCGACGTCCACACAACTGCGCACTGGGATCCCCGGGGCTGGATCCCCCGGCTGATCCGGCCCCGGGCTCAGGCGGCTCCGTAGATGCGCCAGAGGGCGTCGAGCAGACCGACCATGCGGTCCACGTCGGCCACCCCGGCCGTCTCCCGGGCGCTGTGCATGGCCAGCTGGGGTACCCCGATGTCCACGGTGGTCACCCCCAACCGGGCGGCCGCAATCGGGCCAATGGTCGACCCGCAGGGCAGGTCGTTGCGGTGGATGTAGGACTGGAGCTCGATCCCGGCCTGTCGGGCCACCGACACCACCACGGCCTCGCCAGGTGCGTCGGTGGCGTACCGCTGATTGGCGTTGCGCTTGATCACGACCCCGCCGTTGAGGGCGATGTGGTGGGCGGGTTCGTGGCGGTCGACATGGTTGGGATGGGTGGCGTGGGCCCCGTCGGCCGAGACCACCAGCGAGCGAGCCAGCATGGCCAGGTGGTCGACCCGGTCCACCCCCAACGAGGCCGAGATCCGTTCCAGGAGCGTGGCGAGCAGGGCACCGGCCGCCCCGGTGGAGGAGCCCGAACCGACCTCCTCGTGGTCGTAGGCGACCAGCACCGGCACCACGCCCGTCGCCGACTCCGGGTCACCGGTGGCCGAGGCCAGGGCGTGGGCCCCGCAGAAGACCGAGACGAGGTTGTCTATCCGGGCCGAAGCGATGAGGTCACGATCGCGCCCCACCACCGCCGGGGGTTGGGTGTCGTAGGCCATCAGATCCCAGGACAGGATCAGTTCCGGGTCGACGTCGAGGTCCTCGGCCACGTGGCGCCGCAGGCCGCCCTCCTCGACCTCCCCGAGCGACCAGATCGGCACCAGGTGCTTCTGGGGGTCCACCAGCAGGCCTTTCTCCCGGATGTCCCGGTCGAGGTGGATGGCCAGCTGGGGGATCCGCATGATGGGCTGGTGCTCGCGGTACAGGCGGGAGGTGATGCCGGGTCGGCCGTCTCCGGGGGCCACCATCACCCGCCCGGCCAGGCCCAGGTCGCGGTCGAACCAGGTGTTGGGGAGGATCCCTCCGTACACCTCCATACCGATCTGGCGGACCCCGGCCCGGCCGACGTCGGGGTGGGTGCGGACCCGCAGGTTGGGGGAGTCGGTGTGAGCGCCGACCACCACGAAACGGTCCGCGCCCGGCCGGGGCCACCAGGCGGCCACGAACCCGCCCCGTTCGAGTACGTAGCCGTGCCCGCCGTCCGGTTCGGGCAGGCGCGCCTCCCCGTCCACGGTCACGAAACCGAGCGCGGTGAGCCCGTCGCGGACCCGGGCGGCCGCGTGGTAGGGGGTGGGGGACTGCTCGATGTCGGCCAGGACGTCGTCGACCATGGGGGAGTGGTCGGGCCGGGATCCGGAGGGTGTTGGCATGGCGGTAATCATCGCACGCCACTGGGCCGGTACCGTTTACCCAGTGTTCACCGAGCTGGGGGAGGCCTCCGGCCCTAACCCCCGTGACCAGGGGGTTCACCCCATCCAGTTCGGTTCTGAACCGTTCCGAACGGAATGATCGGCCCACCCGAAATGATCACCGAAAGCGATACGGGATTGCCAGGGGGGGCCGACTGTTCGATAAGGTTGACGTCACGTTCCCCATAACCCGGAGGCCGGCCGCTGGTCTCCGGACGTACAGGTTCGGCCGGGCCAACGTCGTCCCGTTCGGCGCCGAGACCGGCCTAGCACAGGGACACCACGGGTGATTGCCCACCGGTGGCCACGTGACTCGGCTGTCACAGCGCCGGTGCAGCATGAACAATCGACGACGACGACCTCAGGAGTTCCAGTGGGTGATCTTCCGCGGCCGCAGGGTCTTTACGACCCCCGCTTCGAGCACGACGCCTGCGGGGTGTCGTTCGTAGCCGACCTCAAGGGTCGCCGGAGCCACGACATCGTGCAGAACGGCCTCGGCGCCCTCCGCTCCCTCCAACATCGAGGGGCGACGAACGCAGAGCCCAACGCGGGTGACGGGGCCGGCATCCTCATCCAGGTCCCGGACCGCTACCTACGCGACATGGTGGCCGGGCTCCCCCCGGCCGGCCGTTACGCCACCGGCATCATGTTCGGTCCGCCCGAGGCCTCGGCCTGCGACAAGGCGAAGACGAGGGTCGACGCCATCATGGCCGAGGAGGGCCTCCGCACCGTCACCTGGCGGTCGGTACCGGTGGAGCCCACCCCCTTGGGCCAGCAGGCCCGGGAGGTGATGCCCTCGTTCGAGCAGATCGTCGTCACCGACAACGCCGGCTCCTCGGGCATCGAGCTCGACCGCAAGGTCTACGTCGCCCGAAAGCGGGCCGAGATCGAGGTGCCGAGCGAACTGGGCGCGGCCATCTACTTCGCCAGCCTGTCCAGCCGCACCTTCGTCTACAAGGGGATGCTGACCACCCCCCAGTTGGCCTGGTTCTTCCCCGAACTAGCCGATGAGCGGGTCGAATCGGCCCTGGCCCTGGTCCACTCCCGGTTCTCCACCAACACCTTCCCGTCGTGGCCCCTGGCCCACCCGTACCGGTTCGTCGCCCACAACGGCGAGATCAACACGGTGATGGGCAACCGAAACTGGATGCGGGCCCGGGAGGCCGCCCTGGCCGCACCCCACTGGCGGGGCCAGGAACACAAGCTGTTCCCCATCTGCACCCCCGGCGCATCGGACACCGCCAGCCTCGACCAGGCCCTCGAGATCCTCCATCTCGGCGGCTACCCGTTGCATCACGCCGTGCTGATGATGATCCCCGAGGCCTGGGAGCGCCACGCCGACCTCCCGGCCGCCCAGCGCGACTTCTACGACTTCTACTCCTCGGCCATGGAGCCGTGGGACGGGCCGGCGTCGGTCACCTTCACCGATGGCACCATGGTCGGTGCGGTCCTGGACCGCAATGGCCTGCGGCCGAGCCGCTACTGGGTCACCGACGACGATCTGGTGGTCATGGCCTCCGAGGTGGGCGTCATCGACGTCGACCCGGCCAAGGTGGTCCGCAAGGGCCGGTTGGAGCCCGGGAAGATGTTCCTGGTCGACACCAGCAAGGGCCGGATCGTCGACGACGACGAGATCATGACCGAGCTGGCCGGTGAGCGGCCGTACGGCACCTGGCTCCGGGCCCGGCGCCGGTTGGAGGATTTCCCCGCCCCCGCCGCCGGGGCGGCCCTTCCCCCCCTCGACCTGGCCGCCCTCCAGGCCGAACAGGTGACCAACGGGTTCACCACCGAGGACCTAGAGCTGCTGGTAGACCCCATGGCCCAGGACGGCAAGGAAGCCATCGGGTCGATGGGCACCGACACCCCGACAGCGGTGTTGTCGAACCGGCCACGGATGCTGTTCGACTACTTCTTCCAGCTCTTCGCCCAGGTCACCAACCCGCCCCTCGACGCCATCCGCGAGGAACTGGTCACCAGCCACCGGGTCCTGCTCGGCCCCCAGGCCAACCTGCTCGACCCTGGCCCGTCCTGGTGCCATCAACTCGAACTGCCCTACCCCCTGCTGACCCGCCAGGATCTGGCCCGCCTGACCGCGGCCCCAGCATCGCCCCGAGCCGACACCGACGAGCTCGACACCACCTTCGTGACCACGGTGATCGACGGTCGTTTCCCGATCGGTCAGGGGGCCGACGGGCTGCGCAGCGCGCTCGACCGGGTCCGGGCCGCGGCCTCCGCCGCCATCGAGGACGGGGCCACCGTCCTGGTGGTCACCAACCGGGGAGCCACCGCCGACGAGGCCCCGATCCCGTCCCTGCTCCTGGCCGGCGCCGTCCACAACCACCTCATCGGGGAGAAGACCCGGACCCGGGTCGGCCTGGTGATCGAGGCCGCGGACGCCCGCGAGGTCCACCACTTCGCTCTGCTACTGGGTTGCGGGGCCAACGCCGTGTGCCCGTCGTTGGCCTTCGAGACCATCCGGTCCCGCGTCGCCTCCGGCCACCTCGAGATCAGCCTCGCCGACGCCGAGCACAACTATGTGCGGGCCGGCTCCACCGGGGTCATCAAGGTGATGTCCAAGATGGGCATCTCCACCGTGGCCTCCTACACCGGGGCCGGGATCTTCGAGGCGGTGGGGCTCAGCCAGGGTCTGGTCGAGGAGTTCTTCACCGGGATCACCTCGAAGCTGGGCGGTATCGGCCTCGACGAGATCACCGAGGAGTGCCGGCGCCGCCACGTGGTGGCCTTCCCCGACCGCCCCGAGCAGCTGGCCCACCGGGGCCTCGACTTCGGCGGCGAGTACCAATGGCGCCGTGAAGGCGAGTTCCACCTGTTCAACCCGAACACAGTGTTCAAGTTGCAGCACGCCACCCGCAGCGAGCGCTACGACATCTTCAAGGAGTACACCCGGCTGGTCGACGAGCAGTCCGCCAGCCTGGCCACCCTGCGGGGCCTGTTCCGGCTCGATCGAGGCAGCCGGGCGCCGGTCCCGATCGACGAGGTCGAACCGGTGGACTCGATCGTGGCCCGGTTCGCCACCGGGGCTATGAGCTACGGATCGATCTCGGCCGAGGCCCACGAGACCCTGGCCGTGGCCATGAACCGGCTCGGCGGGAAGTCGAACACCGGCGAGGGCGGGGAGGACCCGGAACGGTTCGTGCCCCTGCCCAACGGGGACTCCAAACGATCGGCCATCAAACAGGTGGCCTCCGGCCGTTTCGGGGTCACCTCCCACTACCTCACCGAGGCCGACGACATCCAGATCAAGATGGCCCAGGGGGCCAAGCCCGGCGAGGGCGGCCAGCTTCCGGGTCGCAAGGTGTGGCCGTGGATCGCCAAGACCCGGCACTCCACCACCGGTGTGGGCCTGATCTCCCCCCCACCCCACCACGACATCTACTCCATCGAGGATCTGGCCCAGCTGATCCACGACCTCAAGAACGCCAACCCGTCGGCCCGGGTCCACGTGAAACT
>JBKECK010000044.1:0-92620 GCA_047974625.1 Acidimicrobiales bacterium | reverse complement strand
TCGATGCCCATCGCTTTGACCAGGTCATCAACCCGCCGGGTCGACACCCCTTCGATGTAGGCCTGGCCGACCACGGTCACCAGCGCCTGCTCAGCCCGACGGCGGGGCTGCAACAGCCACTCCAGGTAGTAAGTGCCCGACCGGAGCTTCGGGACGGCCAGATCGATCGTGCCGACCCTGGTGTCCCACGGCCGGTGCCGGTACCCGTTGCGATGATTGACCCGCTCCTCGCTGCGTTCGTTGTAGCCGGCCTCGCACTGCATCGACGCCTGAGCCGACATCAACACCTCCGCGAACGCCTGGAGCATCGCCCTGGCCAGGTCGGTGTCACCCTCAAGGCCCCCGAGATACTTGCCCAGCCACGCGCCGGGATCGATAGTTGAAGGGACGGTCACTGCAGTCACTCCTCAAGCAGTTCGTATTGGAACTTGCTGCTTGAGGTTGACGCAGTAACCGTCGCGTCCGGGGGACCCTCCGCCCCTACCCCCTCCTACACCACTCCCCGGCACTCAACTTGGCACCGACGGCGGCGCGGGATCAGGAGCGTGAACGCGCACGGGGTCGCCTACCATTCGACACCATGAGCGGTAGCGCACGCAACGGCTCCGGCGCGCTCGGCGGTGGAGGGGCCACCAGTTCCGATCGTCTCGCCGTTCCTGCGCCGGGGCGAGCCCGGTGACGGATCGTTCAGCCTTCTACCACCAGGCGGCTCGCCGGTTCCTCCACGACCGCGAGGCGGAGTGGGTGGAGGTGTACGAGAGGCTCTCGAACCACGGTCGGCGGCCGGACGGCCTCCAGAACACGGACGAAGCGAAGAACATCTATCCGAGGTATCTGATACTGGATGCCATCGCCGTCGAGGTCGACCGCCTCGACCCCGACCAGCTCCCGCCCCACGAACAGGTGCTCCAACGCCTGCAGGCCGCCGGGGTCGAGGCCGAGATCGCGTTCTCGAAGGGACACGAGCCCGAGTCGGTGGAAGCGATCGCCCAGGAGGACGAACGTCGGAACTTCGCCGGCTTCGTCGATTCGCTCGCGGGGATGGAGCCCGGCGTCGTCGCACCTCTCCCGTACCGGCGAACCCTTGCCGCCGCGGAAGCGGGGGAGTGGCGGACCGTTGTCCAGACCGCGTGGGATCTCGACGGCCTGGACTTCTGGTTGCCGCTCGACGCCGACCAGGTTGGCGGAAGGCCGGTACTCGCGCTCAGGGCCGAGGCCTTCTTCAGCGGCTACGAGCCGACGGGACCGGCCTCGCTCGCCGTTCGGAGAGCACTCGGGGATCTGGGCATCACCCGATTGTGGGAGTTGAGGGAGTACGGACCGGAGTTCGAGCGGGAGGCCGAATCGGCCGCTTTCGTGTACACGGGCGCCGAAGGGATGTTCTTCTCCGGCGAGCTCGATTGGCTGATCTTCGCTTCCCACTCGGGTGTCACAACCCTCGGAGGTTCGGTCGTCGAGCAGCTCCGACGCTCGTGGCCCGGACTGGAGCGCTTCCTCTGGCGGGGGTGAACCGGAGGCGGCCGCCCCGGCAACGGGTTCCCGCGAGGCCAGGGCACCGACCATGACGGCAAATGGCCCGTACCCTCGGTCTGGTGAGCGCACCCCGACACGGTGAGCGCCCCCGGACCCGACGGCCCGGAGCCGGTCGCCCCCGGGCCCGCCCCCGGCCCGGGGATGGTCCGGTCGATGCCGAGATCCTCGGTGCCGCCGCTCGGCTGCTCGCCAAACACGGGGTATCGGCCACCACCATGGCCCAGATCGCCGAGGCGGCCGGGCTCGGCGTGTCCTCGCTCTATTACTACTTCCGCAACAAGCACGAGATCGTCGAACGCATCGTCGTGGACGCCAACCGGGCGCCCCTCGATCTGGCCGCCGCCGCCCGGGCTCGGCATCCCGATGCCGCCCGCCAGCTCCACGCGTTCGTCCGGGCCGACGTGGCCGCCCTATGTCACGTGCCGTTCGACATCAACGAGATCCACCGTCTGGCCAGCGACGACGCAGAGAGTTTCGCTCGCTACTGGGCCGATCGCGAGCGCTTGGTGCAGGAGATCACGGCCATCGTCAACTACGGCATCACCTCCGGCGACTTCGTGGCCGTGGCCCCGGCCCTCGCCGCGGTCACGATCCTGGCCAACGACGAGGCCGTGCAGAACTGGTACCGGCCCCGCCCGGCCGGGGCGCCCCGGCCGGCCGATGTCGACGGACTCGGACCCGACCAGATCGGCCTGTTCGTGGCCGACCAGGCGCTGCGCGGCCTGCTGCGGGACATCGACGCCCTAGGTGTGATCCGGGCCGACACGGCGACTGTCGAACCCGCTTGACGAGGCAGAAAGCCGTCAGGAAGCGGATCCACGCCCTTATTTCGAATGACATTCGATGGAAACACGGTACCCGTACCTTCAGGTCGATCGACCAGCACCGGAGGTAGCGATCCATGTCCCGAACAGTCAGGCGACTCCTGGCCCCTGGCCTCGCCCTGATGCTCGTCGCCGCCTGCGGCGGTACGTCCGACGAAGCCTCGAGCGACCCCACCTCGGCCGACCCCACCTCGGCCGACACCGCCGCCGGCGCTGACGACGGCTCCACCGCCGAGGGCACCACGATCACCATCGGGTACTCGGCCTGGCCCGGCTGGTTCCCGCTGGCCGTCGCCGAACAGGCCGGCATCTTCGATCAGGTCGGCCTCGACGTCGAGCTCGTCTTCTTCGCCGACTACCTGGCCAGCATCGACGCTCTCGCCGTCGGCGAGATCGACGTCAACACCCAGACCCTCAACGACACCATGGCCAGCGTCGCCTTCGGCGACGAGCAGACCATCGTGGTCGTCAACGACAACTCGACCGGCAACGACAAGATCATCTGTGACGAGTCGATCCAGTCGATCGAGGACCTGGCAGGCAGGACCGTGGCGGCCGAGGCCGGCGTGGTCGACCACTTCCTCCTCGTCCAGGGGCTCGACTCGGTCGGACTGACCGAGGACGACATCGACTTCCGGGGTGTGCCCACCGACGCCGCGGCCGCCGGCTTCGCGGCCGGCGAGTTCGACTGCGTCGGCGTCTTTGCCCCCTTCTGGCTCACCGCCCTAGAACGCCCCGGCTCCCACGAGTTGTTCAGCAGCGCCGACTTCCCCGGCCTCATCCCCGACCACATCGTGGCCAGCCGGGAGCTGGTGGACGAGAACCCCGACGCCGTCCAGAAGCTGGTCGACGTCTGGTACCTGACCCTCGACTACATCAACGAGCACCCCGACGAGGCCACCGAGATCATGGCCACGGTGGCGCAGACCTCCGTGGAGGAATACCAGCAGTTCGCCGACGGGACCACCCTATTCACCGCAGAAGAGGCCCTGGCCGCCTTCCAACCCGGTGACAACACGACCTCCCTCCTCCACACCGCCGAGCTGATCAACCCGTTCCTGGTGGCGTCCGGATTCACCGAATCAGAGGCGCCGCTGGACGGGCTGTTCGAGCCGGCCTTCACCGAGGACTACCTCAGCCGGAGTGGCGGCTGATGGGCACCGCCCACGGCATCGGCACCGCCCATGGCATCGGCACCACCCGGGACACGGCCACCGGGAACCCCCGGGTCGGGCGTCTTCTGGTCGGGCGCCACCCAGCTGGTCGGGGTCACCGGCAGGGACGCCTGTTCCGACTCCGGGCCGACATCTCACCCGCGCTGCGGTGGCCGACGGTGGCCGCCGGCGTGGTGGCCGTGCTCGCCCTCTGGGGCCTGGCCTCCACGGCGTGGGCCAGCGAGGCGTTCCCCATCCCCACCATGGCCGCCACCTGGCGGGCCGGGCTCGAGATGTGGCGGGTCGGCGAGTTGCAGACCGACTTCGTGGCCAGTGTCCGTCGGGTGACGATCGGGTACTCGATCAGCATCGTGATCGGGGTCGCCCTCGGGATGCTCATCGGCTCGTTCGCCACCGTCCACTCGTTTTTCGAGGCCCCGGTCGGTTTCCTGCGGTACATCCCGGCCACCGCCCTCACCCCCCTGTTCCTCATCTGGCTCGGCATCGACGAGGCACCCAAGATCGCCCTCATCGTGGTGGGCACCGTCTTCTACAACGTCCTGATGGTGGCCGACGTGGCCAAGGCGGTGCCGTCCGAGCTCATCAAGGCGTCGTACACCCTGGGCGCCCGGCGTCTCACCGTGATCCGCAAGGTGATCCTGCCCCACTCCTGGCCCGGGATCGTCGACGTGGCCCGTATCAACCTGGCGGCCGCCTGGCTGATGCTGGTGGTGGCCGAACTGCTGGCCGCCCAGGACGGGCTCGCCTTCCGGATCATCCGGGCCCAACGATTCCGCCGCATCGACCGCATGTTCGCCCTACTGCTCGTGTTCGGCCTGCTCGGCATCCTCAGCGATCTGGCCCTCCGGACCTTCCGGAACCGGACCGCCCGGTGGGCCCGTGACTGAAGGAGGACCCCGTGTTCAGGAACCCGTTGTGGAGCAACCCGTGACCGCCGCGTTGGCGCCCACCGCCCCCACCCCCGACCCGATGATCGAGACGCCCGGCGAGCCGGGCCCCCGGCCCAAGGTGTTGGTCCGTGACCTGGTGAAGGAGTACCGGGTCGGCCGATCGGGGACGGTGTTGGCCATCGACCGTGTCGACGTGGAGGTGGCCGCCGGTGAGCTGGTCTGCCTGGTCGGGGCATCCGGTTGCGGCAAGTCGACCCTGCTCAACATCGTCGGAGGCCTCGAGACCGCCACCACCGGGGCGGTGGAGATCGACGGGGAACCCGTGATCGGCCCCGGACCCGACCGGGGCATGGTGTTCCAGGGCTACTCCCTGTACCCGTGGAAGAGTGTGGCCGGCAATGTGGCCTTCGGGCTCGAACTGGCCCGGGTCCCGAAGGCGGAGCGGGCCGACCGGGTGGCCGAGCTGCTCGGCATCATGGGCCTTACCGCCTTCGCCGACCGGCTCCCCCGGGAGCTGTCGGGCGGGATGCGGCAACGGGTAGCCATCGCCCGGGCCCTCGCCCCTGCCCCCGACGTGCTCCTGCTCGACGAGCCTTTCGGGGCCCTCGACGCCCAGACCAAGGCCAGCCTCCAGGAGTTCCTCCGCACCGTCTGGCTCCGCACCCGGGCCACGATCCTGATGGTCACCCACGACGTGGCCGAGGCCGTCTACCTGGCCCAGAAGATCTATGTGATGTCGCCCCGTCCCGGTCGGGTGGCCGACGTCATCGAGGTCCCGTTCGGGCCGAACCGGGGCCCGACGATCAAGCGGGACGCCCGCTTCCTCGACCTCGTCGACGAGATCGAGGACCTCCTGCTCGCCACCCCCACCCCGTCAGATTCCCGGGCCGAACCCCACGCCCACCCCCGGACCCGCTCCGGTTCCGGCTCGAGACCGGCCGCGTCGGGTCGGGAGGCCGGTCCGGAGCCACTCGACCGGGCCGGAGCCCAGCCACGAGGAGATCACCGATGAGCACCGAGCCGTCCGACCAGGCCGGCACGGCCACGACCGCCGGAGCCCGGGCCCACGCCCGAGCCATGGCCGGGACCATGGTCGACACCATGCCCACCATGCCGCCGAGCGCCTGCACCGAAGGGCCCACCGGCGTCGACCCCACGGCCATCGTGTGGGACGAGACGGTGGCCGGTGGCGGCTACACCTCCCTGAGCTGCCGCCCCGGCACCCGGGTCCGCCTCCTCGACCGGGACGGCGACGCCTGCGCCGGGGTGCTGCTGCACCGGATCGGGCACCGCAGCGAGCGCCTCAACGTGGCCGACACGGTCAAGGTCCAGTGGCAGTGCTACCTCCACGAGGGCCAGCTGCTGCTCTCCGACATGGGGCGGGTCCTGGCCACCATCGTGCGGGACACCTCCGGCCGCCACGACACCATCTGCGGAACCACCAACCGGGCCGCCACCACCGCCCGGTACGGGGCAGCCGGGATCGAGGGGCCGACGCCGAACGGCCGTGACCTGTTCGCCCTCTCACTGGCCAAGGCGGGACGGGGACGGCGCGACATCGCCCCCAACGTCAACTTCTTCAAGGGCACCCGGGTGGCCCCCGACGGGACCATCAGCCTCCACCCCGGCCCGGGCCCCGGCGGCGAGGTGGTGCTGCGGTGCGAGCTCGACGTGCTGCTCACCATCGTCAATGTCCCCCACCCCCTCGACGACCGACCCGACTACACCGTCACCCCCCTGCGGGTCACCGCCTGGACCGGGCCACCGGCCGGGCCCGACGACCCCCACCGGCTGGCCACGCCCGAAGCCGAACGGGCCTTCCTGAACACCGACGCGGTCCTCGCCGGCCCCGCCCCCGACCCGACCCGTCGCCAGGAGACGACTCCGGCCGCCGCCAATGGAGGAGCGATCCGATGACCATGATGGACCTGATCACCGAGGTGGACATCGCGGCTCGGGCGCCGTGGTCGAGTGTCGTCCCCGCCGGTCACCAGCTCACGATCGTCGATCTCGGCGGCAACCAGGCCGTCGACTGCGTCCTGTACCTGGCCGACGACCCCATCGAGCGGTACAGCGCCCCCGACACCATGACCGCCCAGGGCAACGTCTTCCTCACCGAGGGCACCCGGTTGCTGACCAACGAAGGTCGGACGCTGATGACCATCACCGCCACCGACTGTGACCGCCACGACACCCTGGGGGGAGCCTGCTCGAAGGAGTCCAACACCCTCCGATACGGCCACCACACCCACCACCAGCACGCCTGCGTCGAGAACTTCGTCCACGAACACCTGCGCTGGGGGCTCGACAAGCGCGACATCCAGTCGAACATCAACTGGTTCATGAACGTGCCCGTCGACCCCGACGGCAGCCTCGGCATCGTCGACGGCATCTCCGCCCCCGGCCTCACCGTGACCCTCCGGGCCGAGCTCGACACCCTCGTCATCATCAGCAACTGCCCCCAGGTCAACAACCCGTGCAACGGGTTCGATCCCACCCCCGTCCGCGTCATCATCGAACCGGCACCATGACCCCGATGGCGACGAGCACCATGGGCGTCCCCGTCCAGGGGAGCCGGCCCGATCCGGACCCACCACCACGACCACGACCAGGACCAGGACCAGGACCACGATCGGCCCCGGGGCGGTCGCCGACCGGCCTGGTGGTGGAGCAGGGCGGCCTGCAGACCACGGTCCAGGACACCGGCGGTCGGCTCGGCTACTGGATGGTGGGGGTCCCGCCGAGTGGGGCGATGGACAGCCTGTCGCTCCGGCTCGCCAACCGGATCGTCGGCAACACCGCCGGCGCCGCCGGCCTCGAGTGCACGGTGACCGGTCCCACGGTGCGCTTCGAGCGGGCCACCGTCGTCGCCCTGGCCGGCGGGGCCATGACCGCCACCCTCGACGGCCGACCGGTGCCGTTCTGGGAACCGGTGCCGGTGGACGCCGGGGCGGTGCTGGCCCTCGGTTCCCTCGTCGGCCCCGGTATGCGGACCTACCTGGCCGTGGGAGGCGGGATCGACGTGCCGTCCGTGCTCGGTAGCCGGGCCACGTTCACCCTCGGCGGGTTCGGAGGCCACCAGGGCCGCCGGCTCACCACCGGGGACCGGTTGCCGTTCGGCGACGCGGTTGATCCCGGTCTGACCCCGTTCGGGCTCCGACCCCAAGCCATCCCGGCCATCACCGGTGACTGGGAGGTCGCCGTTACCGAGGGGCCGCACGCCGCCCCCGAGTTCCTCACCGTCGAAGGGGTGGCCGACCTGCTGGCCGCCGCCTGGACGGTGCAGCGGCACGCCTCCCGGACCGGTATCCGCCTGTCGGGCCCCACCCCGGCCTGGGCCCGGGCCGACGGGGGAGAGGCCGGGTTGCACCCCTCCAACATCCACGACACCGGCTACGCCTTCGGTGCGGTGGACTTCACCGGTGACACCCCTGTGGTGCTCGGGCCCGACGGCCCCAGCCTCGGCGGGTTCACCTGCCCGTTCACCGTGATCTCCGCCGACCGCTGGAAGCTCGGCCAGCTCGCCCCCGGCGACCGGCTCCGGTTCCGCCTGGTCGACGACGACGGCGCCGCCCGCATCCGGTCCTACCACGACCGGGTCGTCGCCCATCTGGGGGCGGTGAGCTCCCCCCGAACCGCACCCGCTCCGCCGTCCCGGCTCGACGGAGGGGTGATGGCCACCTGCCCCGGCACCCCGACAGACCCTCCCGCGGTCTCCGGCCGGCCCCCGGTGGCCATCCGGCGGGCCGGCGACGAGTTCATCCTCGTCGAGTTCGGCGCCATGACCCTCGACCTGCGCCTGCGGGCCTGGGCCCACGCCCTCGGGGCCGCCCTCGACGGACCCCGGGGGAGCCGGATCGACGGGATCGTGGACGTCACCGAAGGGGTCCGCTCCGTTCTCGTCCACGTCGACCCGTCCCGTCTCCGGGTACCGACAGCGGTCGGCCTGCTCGCCGACCTCGTCGACACCCTCAGCCCACCGGGCGGGGCCACCATCGCCAGTCGCACCGTCCACCTCCCCCTGTCCTGGGAGGATCCGTCCACCCTGGAGGCCATCGCCCGCTACACCCAGATGGTCCGGCCCGACGCCCCGTGGTGCCCGTCCAACATCGAGTTCATCCGGCGGATCAACGGGCTCGACTCCACCGACGAGGTGCGCAGCATCGTGTTCGACGCCAGCTATCTCGTGCTCGGCCTGGGCGACGTCTACCTGGGTGCCCCGGTGGCCACCCCCCTCGACCCCCGGCACCGGCTCGTCACCACCAAGTACAACCCGGCCCGGACCTGGACCCCCCAGAACGCGGTCGGTATCGGGGGGGCCTACCTGTGCGTCTATGGGATGGAGGGTCCCGGCGGCTACCAGTTCGTGGGGCGCACCGTGCCGGTCTGGTACCTCGATCAACCCACCCCGGGCCCCGAACCCGAGGTGCCGTGGCTGCTGCGACCCTTCGACCAGCTCCGGTTCCATCCGGTCACCGCCGAGGAATTGGCCGACCTGCGGGCCGACGCCCGGGCCGGTCGCCTCGACATCACTATCGAGCCGGCCACCTTCTCCCTCACCGACTACGAGGCCTGGCTGGACGACCACACCGACAGCATCGCCGCCTTCCGGGACCGCCAACAGCGGGCCTTCGCCCAGGAACGGGCCCGGTGGCGGGCCGGGGGAGAACTGACGTGACCGCACCCGCCCCGGGCGACCGCTCCCCGCCCTCACGACCCACACCGCCCGCTCCCGGAGCGACCCGGGCCGTGGCCGGATTCCTGGACCGCATGGCCACCCTCGACGACCCTGCCGTCTTCATCTCAGTGGCGGCCGACGCCGACCTGACCCGGCTGGCGGCCCAGATCGACGACCGGCCCGGCGCCGACGTGCCCCTGCGGGGACTGGTGTTCGCGGTCAAGGACAACATCGACGTCGCCGGCCTGCCCACCACCGCCGGTTGTCCCGCCTACGCCTACACCCCCGCCCGATCCGCCCCGGTCGTCGACCGACTGGTGGCGGCGGGGGCCGTCCCGGTGGCCAAGACCAACCTCGATCAGTTCGCCACCGGCCTGGTCGGCACCCGATCCCCCTATGGCACACCCCGCAACCCGATCGACCCGGCCCTGGTGCCGGGCGGATCAAGCTCCGGATCCGCGGTGGCGGTGGCCGACGGCCTGGTCGACTTCGCCCTCGGCACCGACACCGCCGGCAGCGGCCGGGTACCGGCGGCCATGTGCGGCATCCACGGGATCAAACCGACCCGGGGTCGGGTGTCCACCGTCGGGGTCGTCCCAGCGGTGCGGACCTGTGACGTGGTGTCGGTGTTCGCTGCCGACCTGAACCTGGCCGGCCGGGTCCTGGAAGTGATGTCCGCCTTCGACCCCGACGACGCCTACGCCCGTCCCGTCCCCCGTACGCCACCTGGATCCGGGACCGGGCCGGAGCCGCGGATCGGGTTCGTCGGCCCGGCTGCCCTGACTGCGCTCGGGGTGGACGGCTCCGTTGCCGCCGCCTACCGAGCCACCGTCGACCGGCTGCGTCCGTGGGCGGCGGCCATGATCGAGATCGACATGGACCCGTTCCTGGCCGCCGGTGACCTGCTCTACGGAGGACCGTGGGTGGCGGAACGGACCGCCGTCGTCGGTCCGTTCATCGACGCCCATCCCGACGCCGTCGACCCCACGGTGGCCGCCATCGTCGCCACCGGCCGCTCGTTCAGCGCCGTCGACGCCCACCTGGCCGCCTATACAATGGCCGACCTCCGCCGCCGGGCGGGCCGGGCGTTCGAGGTCATCGACCTCCTGGTCACCCCGACCGTCCCCCACCACGCCACCCTGGCGGAGGTGGCCGCCGACCCGGTGGGGGCCAACTCGGCCCTGGGCCGGTTCACCACCTTCGCCAACCTGCTGGACCTGGCCGCCGTGTCGGTCACGGTGCCCGGCTCGGACCGGACCGGCGGGGTGCCGCCCAACGTCACCCTGTACGGACCGGCCTGGTCGGACGAGGCCCTTCTCGCTTGCGCCACCGCCCTGGTCGACCCGGCCGGGCCGGCCGCTGCGGCCGACACCGGCGGGTCCGTACAGGCCGCCCGGACCCCACCCCGAACGGGCCCCGGGACCGAGGCCGGAGTGCGCCTCGTAGTGGCCGGCGCCCACCTCAAGGGCCAGCCGCTCGAACACCAGCTGACCGATCTTGGCGCCGTGTGGGAGCAGACCACCCGGACCGCCCCCACCTACCGGCTCTACGCCCTGGCCGGTACCGAGCCGGCCAAGCCGGGCCTCGTGTTCGACCCGACCGGCTGGGCGGTCGAGGTGGATGTCTGGCGCCTCAGCCCCGACGGGCTCGGACGGTTCCTCACTACGGTGCCGGCCCCACTCGCCCTCGGGACGGTGGACTTGGCTGACGGCTCGTCCGCAACCGGCTTCGTGTGCGAGCCCCGCGCCCTCGACGGGGCCCACGACGTCACCGAACTCGGCGGTTGGCGCCGGTACCGGGCCTCCACCGGTTGAGTCTGCTTGTCGGCTCTTCGGCCGAGGGCCTCATCGGTGTGTTGCCGGCTCTTCGGCCGAGGGCCTCATCGGTGGGCCATCAGCCTTCGGTGCAGTCCACGGGGGCGCCCTTGGTGCTCCCCACCTTGGGCACGGTCCGGTAGGCCAGGGTTCCGGAGCGGTCGGCGTCGGTGAACGAGCCGTCGGTGGCGGCCACCGCCCCACGCCACCAGTAGGTGCCCCCGTTGACCGAGCGTTCCACCACGACCTGTTCGGGCTGGTCACCGAAGGTCCAGCTCACGGTCACGTTGGTGCCGTCCCGGGTGAACGTGCAGGAGGTCGTACCGCCGGTGGGCACCGCCACGATGTCGACGGTGACGGCGCCGGTGCGCCAAGAGGTGTTGCCGGCGGCGTCGATGGCCTTGAGGTAGTAGGCGTAGGTGGTGTTGGGGGTGACAGTGGTGTCGGTGTAGGTGGTGTTGGCGTCGGTGGTGGCGACCTGGGTGTCGGTGCCGTCGGGGTTGGTGCGGAACACCTGGTAGCCGGTGACGCCGACATTGTCGGTGGCGGGGCTCCAGGTGAGGTTGGCGGCACCGTCGGCCGAGGTGACGTTCAGGCCGGTGGGCCGGCTAGGCCGTTCGGTGTCGACGGGACCGGCGACGGCCCCGCCGAGCGGGGTCCCGGTGGTCACCTCCACCTCGGCGAGCCCCAGGTACTCGGTGGTGTCGAGCATCACCCTCACGTAGCGGCCGTCCACGTTCACCGGCACGGTTGTCGTGGTACCCAGCGCGCCGGGTCCCAGGTCGTAGCGGGTCACCGCCGGGTCGGCACCGAGGGACGCCACGGTGGCGCCGGCCGGGAACGGCCGGTCGGACACGAAGACGTTGACATGGTTGAGGCGCCCGGCGCAGCAATCGGTGCGGTTCCAGAGCCGGACCGATTCGATCGGTTGGACCGAGCCGAGGTCGACCTGCCACCACGGCTGGGCGCCGATGTTGGTATGGGCCACCGAGCCGTTGGCCCAGGCACCGTCGATGTTTCCGTCGACGGCCCGGGAGGCGTCGGCCCCGGCGTAGACCGACGACTGCTCCGCCGGACGGCCGGTCGAGGTGACCTGGGGGTTCACCACCGACCGGTTACCGGCCTGGTCGATAGCCACGATGCTGTAGTCGGCGGCCCGCTCCGAGGCCGAGGGGACGGGGAAGACCGACAGCGGGGTCTGGCCGACGATACCCCCGTCCGTCCACACCTCGTAGAGGACGACGGCGCGGTCGTCATGGTCGCCGCCCCACTCCAACACGGCCTGGTCGCTGATCACGCTGGTCCGCTTCCAGGTCGGGCCCACCGGTCGCCCGGTGTCGGGGGCCGGGGCCGGGGGAGTCGGCAGGGGACGCGTGGTGTAGATCTCGAACTCGTCGATGGCCTGGCCGTAGTTGGCGTATGAGTCGAGACGGACGCTCCGGGCCAGGGCGGACACGTCGAGCCGGACCGTCGCCCGGTAGTAACGGTCCACCCGAAGGGCGGCGAAGGCGTACGGGGACGCCGCGTCGGGCAGTCGGACCTCGGGGAACGTATCGTGCGACAGCTTGACCGAGCCGGCCGCCAGGCCGAGACCGGCGCTCTGGACATCGGACTCGTGGATGAGGACGTAGTCGATCGGGGTCGGCTGGCCCATGTCGACCTGGAAGTAGAAGGCAGCGGATTCGCTGCTGTCCGGGTACCAGTAGGAGCTGAGGTTGCCGTCGGTGAGCGCGGCGGGAGTGGTGCCGCCCCGCCCCGGTGAGGCCTGAAAGGCGTAGTTGCCGGCGATGTTGACCGCCTGGCCGATCTCCAGCGGCCCGGACGGCCCGGATGCCTCGGACCGGTTGCCGCTCAGGTCCACGGCGGCCACAGACCACTGGTGCACGCCCACGGGGACGAGCGGGTCGGTGTACCGGTTTGACCCGGTCCGGCCCACCTCGGCGCCGTCGCGGTACACGATGTAGCCGAACTGGCCGTTGTCGCTGGCCGCCGTCCACGTCAGGTCGACCGAGGCGCCGGATTGGGTCACCTGGGGGGCGCCCGGCGTCGAGGGGGCCTGCCGGTCGGCGGTGGAGGCGGTGAGCCCGTTGGTGAGAGTCGACGGCGCCGACGAGTTGCAGAGGCGCAGCATGTTGTAGACGGCCCGACTGTTGGTCGTGTCGTAGTCGAGGGCCCCGCCGGTCCACACGCACCCGTTCGGAAGTTCCTCGATCGCCCACACGCCCGCGGTGCCGCGCACGTCCTTGAGCATCGGGGCGGCGGCCAGCTGACCGGTGGCCAGGTCCACGACGCGGAGGTAGCCGGTGCCGTCACAGTGGCACCCGACGTAGGCGTAGGCGCCGTCGCGGCTCAGCGACACCCGCTGGGTGCCGTTGCTGCTGGTGCCGTTGATGTACGAGCCGGAACTGGCGGTGAACACCATGTAGAGATGGTGCTTGGTGGTGACGATCACCCGGTCACCCGACGTCTCCACATCGTGCAACTGGGGCCCAAGGCTGGCCGCCTGGTTGGTGTATGAGGACGGGAGGGCGGCGGTGTAGCCGGCCGAGTTGGCCCCGGTGGCCGGATCGAGGGCGGCGAAACCCGGGGAGGCGACCCCATTCACGGTGTCGTAGAAGCCGACGGCGAACAACCGGTTGTAGGTGCTGTTGTAGGCGACCCCCCACACGCCGCCGTTGACGAAGCTCGGCGCGAAGCCGGTGTCCAGCGCCCCGTTGGCCCGGCTGATCTTGATGACCAGGCCGGTGGACCGGGGCGTTCCGTCCGGTCCGACATGGCGGGAGAAGCTCCCGCCGGCGTAGACGGTGTTGCCGGCCACGGCCACCGACCGGACCACCGGTTTCGACCCGCCGCTGATCGAGGACACGAAGGTCGTGTCCACCGAACCGTCGGACAGGTTGAGCCGGGCCAGGCCGGCCGTCCGGGCCACCCCGTTGACCGAGGTGAACTCGCCGGCGATCAGGACCTGGTCGTTGCCGACGTCGACGATGTCGTAGACGGGACCGTCCACCTGGGGCCGGAACCAGGGGATGAAGTCCCCGGTGTTGGCGTCGAAGGCGGCCAGGTAGCGCTGGGGTACGTCGGCCCGGGCCGAGCGGTCCCGCACGGTACGGAACTTGCCGCCCGTCAACAGGGTCGAGCCGACCGACTCCATGGCCCAAACCTCGGCGTCGATATCGGTCGAGGTGTCGACGGCGCGGTTCGTGACACCGTCGGCGGCCAGGATGTTGACATCGGTGGTCACAGCCGCCTCGGCCTGGTTCAGGAGACCGAGCGGACCGGCGACCAGCACCGCCAGGAGCGCGACGACGGTGCAGGAGGCCAGGGCGAGGGGCCGGATCAGGCTGCGGCCGGACGGTCTGATGATGTTCAACGTGAACCCCGTGTCGTCAAAGTTGTAGTTCGGCTTGATCGGCCGGCGGATTTAGGACGAATCGGTCGATTCTCCCTGGCCAGCGAGGTCGGCCACGTGGGCCGGGGGCCCGGACCGTCTAGGTAATCTCTCCGGCCGTCATCCGTCGCGCCTGGTCCGGTTGGCCAGCTCGGCTCACGCCACCATCGTGAGCGACAGCGAGTAGGTTCGCGCCCAGGGTGGTGGTACGGCTGGTGACAGGGTGACGCATGCGGTCTGGCCTCGCTCAACGCCGGGGAATGATAGGCCGAGAGTATGCCCCGACGCCACGTTCGGTGCCCGGTTCGATGCGCTGTCGTGTGGAGGGTTTTGCCCGGTCAGGGTCGGTGGCTAGGTTCGGCCCATGTCCACGTCGCCCCTGGCCCGGCCCCCATCCCCCATGACCGCCCCCGAGTTCCGGGCCCTGCTCGCCGGGCTCCGGATTCCCGCCGTGGCGGCACCGATGACGGGGGTGTCGACGCCTGAACTGGTGGCCCAGGCCAGGATCGCCGGAGTGCTTGGATCCTTCCCGTCGAGCAATGCGGCCTCGTCGGCGGAGTTGGAGGAGTGGTTCGAGCGGATCGAGGCCGACGTGAACGCGGCGGCCGGGCCGGGACCGATCGGTCCCCTGGTGGTCAACCTCATCGTCGGTCGTCAGAACACCCGTTTGGACGATGACGTCGCCGCCGTGGCCCGACGACGGGTGCCGATCGTCATCACCAGTGTGGGCAGCCCGGCCCCGGTGATCGCACCGCTCCACGACGCCGGCTGTTTCGTCCTGGCCGATGTGGCGTCGATGGCCCACGCCGAGAAGGCGCTCGCCGCCGGGGCCGATGGCCTGGTCCTGTTGTCGGCCGGGGCCGGCGGCCACACCGGTTGGGCCAACCCGTTGGCGTTCGTTCGGGCGGTTCGGGCCGTGTTCGACGGCCCCCTGGCCGTGGCCGGTGGGATGAGCGACGGTGCCGCCCTGTGGGCGGCCTGTTGCGCCGGTTACGACCTCGGCCTGTTCGGGACCCGGTTCATCGCCACCCCGGCCAGCGGTGCGCCGGCGGCCTGGCAGGGCGATCTGGTCACCTCGACCATGGACGACATCGAGCTCGGAATCGCCGGTAACGGGGTGGCGGCCAGCATGCTCCGGTCCGGAAACGGCAGCGCCGGCCACAGCGTGAGCGCGGTGACGGCCGAGATCGGGGTGGCCGAGCTGGTGGACGAGCTGGTCGACGACTGGGAGCGGGCCCGGGCCCGGACGGTGGAGCAACTGGCCGTCACCGGCACCGTCTGACCACAGCATCGTCTGACCACAGCATCGTCCGACCACAGCATCGTCTGACCACAGCATCGTCTGACCACAGCATCGTCTGACCACGGGATCGGCGGGACGCCGGGATCGGTCGGGCCCCGTGGTCCGCCCGGTGCGCCGACCATCGACTTCTACTTGCCATATCGGAAATTACAAGTAGAGTTTCCAATATGGAATCTCCAACTACGCCCGATCCCGCCCGCGATCTGGTGGAGCTCGAGCGGGCTCGCCACGCCTCCGCGCTCGAGCCGGTCCTCGACTTCGGGCCGTGGTGGTACGCGCCGGTTTTCGCCGCTCTCCTGGCCGGCGTCGCCGCCGGCTCCTACAGCGGGGTCGTCTCCGACAGCTGGGTGGCCAGGTTCTTCCTGCTCGCCGGGCTGCTGCTCGTGAGCTTCCACCAGTACCAGGCCCGGAGGTTCGTCGGGCGGTGGAGCCGGCTGAGCGTGGTCATGACGCTCGCCGTGGCCGCCCTCGTCGTGCTGGTGGTGTTCTTGTGGACCCTGGTTCAGTCCCTGCTGGACCTGAGTGGCGCCCCGGCCTACCTGTTGCTCCTCGCTGGATGGGTGGTCGTCACCCTGCTGCTCCTGGCCGTCCGGGCCGGCCTGGGTCGGCTCCGCCGGCAGGTCTGGTCGCCGGCATGAGTCTCGATGCGCTCGATCCGGTGCTGGTCCCACCGAAGCGGCTGGCCGCGCTCGGGGTCCTCGACGCGGCCAAGCAGGTCGAGTTCGGATTCCAGCGTGACTATCTCGGGTTGAGCGACTCGGACCTGTCCAAGCAACTGAAGGCCCTCACCGATGCGGGGTACGCCTCGTCACGGCGGACCGGACGGGGCCGGTCCCGGAAGTCGTGGTTCTCGGTGACCAGTGACGGCTCGGCTGCCCTCGCCGCCCACGCGGCGGCGCTCCGGGCCCTCGTCAGCCCCGTGGCCGCGCCGACACCCCCCGGCGACGGGGCCGGGGCGGTGCCCCCGGTCGGCTGAGGGCCGGTTTAACCGTCGGCGTCGAGCAGCACCCCGAGCTGGCGGGAGTGGGCCACCAGGGTGCCGTCGGGCGCCCAGAGCTGGCCGTCCTCCTCCAGATAGCCCTCGGCGGCAACCGTGGTTCGGAACCGCACCGCCATCCAGTCGTCGGGTTGCATCCGGGCCAGAGCCTCCACCGAGCGGATGTGGACGGTCAGGTCGATCGTGGGCACGCCGAGAGGCTTGGTGACCCTGGTGAAGATGGCCGGATACCAGGCGTCGGAGAGGGCGGCCACCACGGCGGCGTCGTAGGGGCGGGGTTCCCGGAGCCGGATCCAGCCCCCGGTCTCGGCTGTCTGGCGGGGGCTGTGCCACGGTGCACCGGTGACGTGGCGGAAGTCGTAGCGCTCCCGCATCGGGACGGTGACCTCGGGGGCACCGGCCGCCGCGATCTCCTCGGGCAGGGGGTAGCCGGGGAAGCTGGGATCAGCGAAGGCGGCGTCGCCGGAGTCGTAGACCACGGCGAAGGCGGCCTGGGCGGTGGCGATGATGCGGTCGCCCTGCCGCAGCCGGGCCGACATGAAGTGGACCAGGCGGCCGGCCCGTTCGGTGTGGACCTCCACCTCGGCCGGGCCCTCCACCGCCGGGGTCAGGTAGTGGACCGTGAGGGAGCGGGCGGTGCGGGTCGGATCGTCGACCTCGGCCATGAGGGCCTGGACGAGCACCGCGGCGATGTAGCCCCCGTTGGGTCCCCGCTGGATCCACCAACCGGGATCGATGCGGGTGCCGTAGCGCCCATCACCGCGAGCGGTGACTTCGGTGTCGATATCGAATCGTGAGGCCATCGACGCAGTAACTTACCGCCGCGTGGTCGGACCGCTCCTGTCGAGCGGACGTGCCGGATGTCGCTGTCGGTCCGACCGGGGGCACGGCGGCCGGGCGGACGGTCGCTCAGGGCGGGAGGAGGTCGATGGGTCTCCAGCCGTGCCTGACCCGCCCGGTCGGGCGGTCGACGGTGAAGTAGTGGCCCTGACCCGGCTGGTCGTGGCGGCGGTCGATGGGTTGGCCGTTGAGCCGGCACAGCCAGAGGGTGCCGACACCTCCGTGGCCGACCACAGCCGTGTCGCCGTCGTCGGCGCCGCCCGGTGGGGTCGGGGAGAGGAGGTCGGCCAGGCCGGCGGTGATGCGGCGTTGGGCGTCCCGGGCCGTCTCCCAGCCCCGCACGGGGCGGTCGGGAAAGGCGAAGAACGCGTCGGCCAGCTCCTCGTGGACGTCGGGCGGGACGAACCCGGTGGCCGAACGGTCGATCTCCCCGATGCCGGCCCGGACCTCCACGTCCAGGCCGGTCGCGCCGGCCAGGAGCTCGGCGGTCTCGATCGCCTTGGTCTCGTCGCTCGACACGATCCGGACGATGTCGAACACCCAGGCCTGGTCGAGCATCAGCTCGGCCCGCCGCCGGCCCGTCGCGCTCAACCGCCAGTGGGGCACCGGCGTGGTGGCGTCCACCTCGACGTTCGGGTGGGTGATGTAGCGAAGCAGGGTCACGTCGAGGTCCGGGACATCCGTTCGGTGGCGGGAGCTGATGCTCGTCGGGTCGCAGCCCAGTATCTCGCAGCCCGGTATCTCGTAGCCCGGTATCTCGCCGTTCACCGCGGACCCGGGGCGGCCTCCGAAGTCGACCCGGCCCGGGGCGGGCCGCCGGGTTGCCGGTCCCGGTCGATCGATGTGAGGCTGCCTCCGATGCCCCTCGATCACGATGTCGCCCGATTGCTCGACGCCCTGAACCAGCTCGACACGCCCGCCCTCAGCGAGGGCACCGTGGCCGAGGCCCGGGCCAACTACTTCGCCGCGCCGAAGCCGGAGGGCGACGTGCTGGCCCGGGTGAGCGACCATCGGGTGCCGGGTCCGGCGGGCGAGGTGCCGGTCCGGGTCTACGCGCCGTCGACGGAGCCGGGACTGCCCGTGGTGGCCTTCTTCCACGGTGGGGGCTGGGTCCTCTCCAGCGTCGATGGGCACGACAGCCTCGCCCGGCGACTGGCCGCCTCGAGCGGGGCGCTAGTGGTGTCGGTGGACTACCGCCTCGCTCCCGAGCATCCGTTCCCGGCCCCCCACGACGACTGCTGGGCGGTCACCCGCTGGCTGGCCGACCACGCCGAGGAACTGGGCGGCGATCCGGGCCGGTTGGCCGTGGCCGGTGATTCGGCCGGTGGCAACCTGGCCGCCGGAGTGGCCCTCCGGGCCCGGGACGAGGGTCTACCCCTACGGTTCCAGCTCCTGATCTACCCGTGCATCGATGTGGAGCAGACCCGTCCGTCGATGCGGGACAACGCGGACGGCTACTTCCTCACCGCGGCGGACATGGCCTGGTTCTGGGACCAGTTCGTACCCCCCGGTCACCGGGACGATCCCTACGCGGTGCCGATGCGGGCCGGGGACGTCGCCGGGCTCGCCCCGGCCCTCATCCAGACGGCCGAGTTCGATCCGTTGCGGGACGAAGGGGAGGCGTGGGGGGCTCGCCTGGCGGACGCCGGTGTGCCGGTCACGGTGACCCGCTACGACGGCGTGGTCCACGGCTTCGTGTCGCGCTGGATCCAGATGGCCCGGGCCGCCGACGCCCACCGGGAGGCGGCCGACAGGTTGCGGGCGGCGTTCGGTCTGCCGACGGCCGGTTGAGGACGACGACCGGCCCGTCGGGTACCCCGTCTACGGGCCGACGGGTGGGGCCACCGGGCAGGCCAGCTCCCCCTGGAGGCGCCGGTGCAGGGCCCACCCGAGCAGGCCGACGGCCACCACCGCCATGAGGGGTTGGACCGGTTCGAACCAGCGGAGCGCACCCGTGTAGCCCAGGGCCAGGACGACCAGCTTGTTGCACACCGGGCAGCCGATGGCGAAGAAGCTCAGGAAGCCGCCGATCACTCCTCGTCGCCCGGGCTCGTCGGCCAGGGCCTGTTCCCCGACGGAGGCGGACCCGTCGCCCGGCGGAGGCGCGTCCGGCCCCGAGCCGGTGTCGTCGGGCCGGACGTAGCTGGCGAACAGGAGGCCGCTCAACACGGCGGTGACCACCAGCACGGGGAAGGCCCACCAGGGCGCCGCGATCTGGCGGCCGAACACCGGGTTCGGGACCAGATCGGCCGGGAGCCCGAAGATCAGCAGGGCGGCCAGGCTGGCCCCGGCCGCGGCCAGCCAGCGGTGGTGCCCCCACCGGGCCAACCGGCCGATGTCGTCGAGGACGGAGGTCATACGGTCACCATGGTACGGGTCGCACCCGGCCAATAGTACGGACAACACGGGTCGGGCCCGGGTTGAGGGCTCGCCGGGTGCGTGGAAGGCTGGCCTGCCCGGTCGAGTGATTCGGTACGGCCGGTGGAGACCGGGGGAGTGGGTATGCGCCAAGTTGAGTGGCTCGATCAGGTCCGCGAGGACATCGTCGACCCAGACCGGGAGATCTGTGATCCCCACCATCACCTCTGGGACCACCCAGGCAGCCGCTACCTGCTGGATGAGGTTCTGGCCGACATCACCGATGGACCCGAACCGGACGCCCGCCATCGGGTCACGTCCACCGTCTTCGTCGAATGCAACGCCATGTACCGCGCCGACGGGCCGCGGGAACTGGCCCCGGTGGGGGAGACCGAGTTCGTCCAGGGCATCGCGGCCATGAGCGCGTCCGGCGGGTACGGGGAGTGCCGGGTGGCCGAGGGCATCGTCGGTTACGCCGACCTGACCCTGGGGGCCAAGGTCCGTGACGTGCTCGACGCCCACCTGTCGGTCGCCCCGGAACGGTTCAAGGGGATCCGCCACGCGGCCGGGTGGGACGCCGACGACGCCGTCCGCAACTCCCACACCGACCCGGTGGAGCACCTGATGGTGTCCGACGCCTTCAACGAGGGGATGCGGGTCCTGGCCGACCTGGGCCTGAGCTTCGACGCCTGGTGCTATCACACCCAGATTCCCGAGCTGGTGGAACTGGCCCGCTCCCACCCCGACGTCACCATCA
Source organism: Acidimicrobiales bacterium (assembly GCA_047974625.1). Lineage (GTDB taxonomy): Bacteria > Actinomycetota > Acidimicrobiia > Acidimicrobiales > SZUA-35 > CADEDH01. The sequence goes on along the minus strand of JBKECK010000044.1, from coordinate 72,060 downwards.
TCCTCGACCATTTCGGTGGCCCGCTCGGGATCGGGCCCTACGCCGACCGCCACGACGAGATCTTCGCCCGTTGGCAGGAGGCAATCGCCCCGCTCGCCGCCTCCGGGAACGTCCACTTCAAGCTGGGCGGCATCAACATGAAGATCAACGGGTTCGGCTGGCATGAGCGGCCCCGGCCCGCCACCTCCGACGAACTGGTCGACCGGACCGGCCGGTACTACGAGTTCTGCATCGACACCTTCGGGGCCGACCGCTGCATGTTCGAGTCGAACTTCCCCGTCGACCGGGAATCGGTGTCGTACTCCGTCCTGTGGAACGCCTTCAAGAAGCTGGCCGCGTCCCGCTCCGAAGCCGACCGGCAGCAGCTGTTCAACGCCACCGCCCGCCGGGTCTACCGACTCGCCTGACCACCATACGGACCACCATGACCAGGCTCGATCCCATCACCGAAGACGATCTCGACGAGCGCCAGCGGGCGTTCCTCGACCAGATCAACCAGGGTGACCGGGCCCGGCGTCACGGGCGCCTCGGCCTGGTCGGGCCGTTCGGGGTCTGGGCCCGCGCCCCCCATGTCGGCGAACCCGCCCAGCGGCTCGGGGCCACCCTCCGCTTCGGCACCTCCCTACCCGATCCGGTCGTCGAGGCCGCGGTCTGCACCGTCGGCGCCCACCACCGGGCCAGGTTCGAGTTCGCCGCCCACCGACGGTTGGGCCTGGCCGCCGGCCTCAGCGAGGCGTCACTGGACCGGCTCCAGGCGGGCGAGGACCCCGGCTTCGAGGGCGACGAGGCCGTGGCCCACACCGTGGCCACGGAGCTGACCGCCGGGTCCCGCCTGACCTCCGCCACCTACGCTCGGGCCGTCGAGGCCTTCGGCGAGGCCGGACTCATCGAGCTTGTGACCCTCGTCGGCTACTACGGCCTCATCTCGTTCACCCTCAACGCCTTCGACATCGAACTCGAGGACGGGATGGTGGACCCCTTCCCCGACGACTGACGGGGCCGAACGGCCGGCCCCCGACGTGGGGTCAGGCGAACACGATGGTGTGGCCCCCGTGGCGGATCACGCGGTCCTCGCTGTGCCAGCTCACGGCCCGGGACAACACCGCCCGTTCCACGTCGGCACCGAGCAGCTTCAGATCGGCGACGGTGTCGGCGTGGCCCACCCTGATCACGTCCTGCTCGATGATCGGACCCTCGTCCAACTCCTCGGTGACGTAGTGGGCGGTGGCCCCGATCAGCTTCACCCCCCGTTCCCGGGCCCGCTGGTACGGGTCGGCGCCCACGAAGGCGGGGAGGAACGAATGGTGGATGTTGATGATCGGCACCCCGAGCCGGCCGATGAAGGCGGGTGACAGGATCTGCATGTAGCGGGCCAGCACCACGAAATCGACGTTGCCGGTGAGCAGGCGGAGCTGTTCGGCCTCGGCCCCCGACTTGTCGGGCCCGGCGCAGGGAACGTGGAAGAACGGCACCCCGAACCGGCGGACCTCCTCGGCGGTGTCAGGGTGGTTCGAGATCACCATCGGCACCGTGACCGGTAGCTGGCCCCGCCGGTGCCGCCACAACAGATCGAGCAGGCAGTGGTCCGACCGGGAGGCGAAGATGGCCATCCGTTTCGGGATCGATCGGTCCCGGAGCTGGAACCGGAGGTCGAACCCGTCGGCCAGGACCCCGGCGAGATCGGTGTCGAGCTGGGGCATGGCCGCCTTGAGGTCGCCGAGGCCGAACACGGTGCGCTGGAAGAACGCACCATCGCCCGGGTCGGAATGCTGGTCGAGGGCCACGATGTTGGCCCCGTGGCGGGCCAGCACGGAGGTCACGGCGGCCACGATGCCGGGTTGGTCCCGCCCGGTGACGATGAGCGAGGCCTGTGGTGTCGTCGATCGGTGGGCTGGGCTCACGGCCACTGAGTGTGCCGGTTCGGGGCCGCGATACGGCACGGCCACCCCCCTGCTTGGCCGTCCTCGTGGCCCCGCGAGGCCACGATGGGACAGAATCGGGCCATGACCTACGATCCCACCCGGGCGTTCCGCCCCGGACTCCCGCCCGCCGGCCCGGCGTGGACATCCTCACCCCCCTACAGCTTCGTCGGGGGTAACAACGACGCCGACAGTGTGCCGGTAGGTGGACTGGCCGAGTCCGCGCTCGCCGTCCTCGGCCGCGAAGGCCGGGGTCTCGCCACCTACAACCTTGGGGGCAGCCCGTTCGGCTACGAGCCGCTTCGCCAGTTCGTGGCGTCCATGCTCGGCAAGCAGGCGTCGATGGCGTGCACCGCCGACGACGTCCTGATCACCTCGGGCTCGCTCCAGGCGCTCGACCTGGTCAACATGCTGCTGGTCGAGCGGGGCGACGTCGTCCTCGTGGAGCAGGCCACCTACGGGGGCATGCTGGCCAAGCTCCAACGCCGGGGCGCCGAGGTGGTCGGCGTAGAGGTGGACGACGACGGTCTCCGGGTGGAGTCCCTGGTGGAGGTGCTGGAACGGCTGGCCGCCGAGGGCCGCCGGCCCGCATTCCTCTACACCATCCCCACCGTGCAGAACCCGACCGGCACCGTGCTGCCCCTGGAACGGCGCCGCCAGCTGCTCGAGGTGGCCAAGGCCCATGACCTGGTCATCTTCGAGGATGACTGTTACGCGGAGCTGTTGTGGGACGGCTCGCGTCCCCCCACCCTCGCCTCCCTCGACGAGGAGGGCCGGGTGATCTTCTGCGGATCGTTCTCCAAGTCGTTGGCCCCGGCCCTGCGGGTCGGGTACATCGTGGCCCACCCGGCCGTACTGGCCCAGATCTCGGCCATGAAGGCCGACGCCGGCACCGGCGCGCTGGAACAGATGGTCGTGGCCGAGTACGCGGCCGCCCATTTCGACGACCATGTGCCCCAGCTCACTGCGACCCTCCAGGGCAAGGCCGCGGCGATGATGACCGCGGTGGAGGACTCGTTCGGTTCCCTGGCCCGGTTCCGGGCGCCAAAGGGTGGCATCTTCCTCTGGGTCGAACTGACCGAGCCGATCGACACCGCCCAGCTGGTCGAACCGGCGGCCGCGGTGGGCGTCGAGTTCAACGCCGGGGCGGGCTGGGCCGCCGACCCCGTCTGGGGCGCCTCCCGCCTGCGACTGTGTTTCGGGCAGCCGAGCCCGGAGGACATGCGGGTCGGGGTGGCCCGACTGGCCGACGTCATCCGCGGCGCGGCGCCCACGGCCGGCCGGTGAGCGAGGCCCGCGGGGACGGCCCCGGCAGCGAACTCATCAACAAGATCACGTGGAAGATCCCGAACGTGCTCGCCCTCGTCGGCTCCCGGGCCGGCGACGAGCGCAACGCCATGACGACCAGCTGGATCACCCAGTTGTCGATGGAACCAGTGCTGATCGGGGTCGGGGTCGACAACACCGCGGTCACCCACCGGTTGATCAGGGAGGGTGGCTCGTTCACCGTCAACCTGTGGGATGCCGAGGACACCCGGGTGTTCGTCAAGTTCTCGAAGCCGGCTGTCGACGACGGGGCGACCTTGAACGGTCGCCCCGTCCGGTCCGGTGCCACCGGCGCACCCGTGTTCGACCAGGCCCTGGCCTATCTCGACTGCCGGGTCGAGCACTCGATCGACCTGGGAACCCACACCCTGTTCATCGGTGAGGTCGTCGACGCCGCACTCAACGACGATGTTGCCCGCCCGGCTGAGATGAGTGACACCAGAATGAAGTACGGTGGGGTGAAACGACACTGACGGCCGCAGTGCCGGCCGTTGCGGAACTGCTGCGGAAAAGAAGCGCCATGGCCGGAACCGACCCGCCTCATCGCCGGGGGGCACCACTCACCCCCGAGGAAGAACGGCGGTTCCGCGAACTGACCGCTGATCTCGACGGCAGCCCCGGCCAGTCGCTCGACCAGCTTGAGGCCGACATCAGCGGCGCGGTGGGCTGGCGGCTCCGGTTGCGGGCCGCGCTGGTGTCGGCGCTGGGCTGGTGGTGGTTTGCCCCGATCCTGATCGTGGCTGGCCTGGTGGCGGCGATGCTGGTCATCCAGCGGTCGCCGTTCCTGGCCATGATCGGCGTCGCGGTGGCCGCCCTAGGGGTGGTGCAGCTCACCCGCGGTGCCCGCTCCGCCGTCCGCCGTCTCAGCGGACGCGACCGGCGCGTCTCCTCCGAACCTCGACGGTAGACCGGCCCGGAGCGTCGCCCCCCGATCGATGATGCACGTCCCTTGAGGCGCGGTCGATGAGGGGCGGTCGATGAGGGGCGGTTGGTCCGTCGGCGGGTCGCGCCTCAGCCGATCGGACGGGCCACGGCCACCCCGAGGGCGCGCCCGGCTTCGGCGGCCGCGGTACCCGACGCCTGACCGCTCAACAGCCACGCCACCAACACGCCGAGGGCGAGGGCGGCGAGACACACCAGGGTGAACACCAGCATCGGACTGGTCCGACGGGGGGTGGCGGTGGCAGCGGCGTGCCCCGGGGCCGGATCGGGTTGCCCCGCCGGCGTCGCTTCGGCCGACCCCGACTCGTCCACGGCCGGCACCTCCCCAGTGGTGGCCGGCTCCGGCGTGGGCTCGTCCCCTGGACCGTCCTCTGCCCCCTCAGCCGTGGGCGCTGCGGCCGTCGCCTCGGTGGGGGGCGCCCCGGACGGGTCCGGTCCGTTCCCGTTCCGCTTCGTGGCCGCCCCGTCGGCCAGCTCCCGGGAGGGGATGGCGTCCGGATCGAGGGGGTCGACGAAGACGGCGACGGCCTCGGGGCCCGTTTCCGCCGGGTCGGGGTCGTTGCCGCTGCTCCCGCCGTTGTCGGCGTTGTCGTGGCCGGTGTCGTTCGATCTGCCGTCGGCATCCGGGGCCACGGACTCGTCCTCGACGCTCGGACCATTGGCCGTGTCGTTGCCGGCCACAGGGTCGGCCGTGTCGTTGCCGGCCACAGGGTCGGCCGTGTCGTTGCCGGCCACAGGGTTGGCCGTGTGGTTGCCGGCCACAGGGTTGGCCGTGTCGTTGCCGGCCACAGGTGGCGTGGCCCGAGCCGGGAATGTCGCTGTAACCGTGGGCAAGACCGCCCCGGCCGCGACGTCGACGATCCCGGGGCCGACCGCCACCACCTTCAGCTCCGCGGTGATGTCCCCATCCGTCGGTAGGGCGTCATCCGTCGGTAGGGGGTCATCCGTCGCTAGGGCGACGTCGCACAGCGCGACGGCGGACGACACGTCCGGGTCGCCCTGGACCTCGACACCACTCGCGACCGGTCGCGCGGCCGTCTCCATCACCGGATCGGCCACGTACCCATCTTCGATGATGATGAGATCGTGTCTTGGTTTTCTCGTCGCCCCCGGCTTGTCGGACTCGGCCGGTACGGAACCGACCTTGCCAGCCCAAGCCGGCAGATAGCTGAGGTGCCTCATCACTCCTACTTGTGCTGTGGTCCCTCTGAGCCGGAACCGTTCACGATAGCGCACCGCGACGGCCCCGTCATGACCGGTCCGGACCCCGCGGTCGGGGGTGATAGCCAGGTGTCGAACGGGCATCTGCGGCCCGCGCCACCGGTGCGTTGGGGGCGCGAGGCTCAAGCAGGGGGCGACCTGTGGCATGATGTTCCGGGGCGTGGCAGGTGCCACCGGGCTAGAGTTGCCAGCGGCCGACCTTCGGGTGGCCGGGACGCACGGCGGGTGTGTGCCTCTGGCACTGGCGGAGCATATGGCTACATCGGACTCCCAGGTGGGCGACGGCCCCCAAGACCGTGACCGGTCGGACACTGAGTTCGCCGCTCTGCTCGACGCGGCCCGTCTCGGTGACGGCCGGGCCTTCGAACGGATCTTCCGTTGGCTGTCCCCATCGGTGGCCGCCTACGCCGCGGCCAGTCGCGTCCCCGACGACGTCGAGATCGCCAGTGAGGCCTTTCGGCGCGCCTTCCAGCGGCTGGACCGGTTCGAGGGCGGGCCCTCCGGCTTCCGGGCCTGGGTGTTCGCCATCGCCCACCGCCTGGTCATGGCCTCCGTCCCCGACGACGGCGGCGGTCGGTCGGTCACGGTCACCGCACCCGCCCCCCGGATCGGTCCCGATCCTCATCCCGGGTCATCACCGGGGTCAGCTCCCGGCGTGGCCGGCGACCCGTCGGACACGGAACGGTCGCCCCACGCGGACCCCGCCGTCGAGCGCTTGATCACGATGGTCGCCGACCTCAACCCGGAACAGCGTTCGGTCGTCCTGCTGCGGTTGCTCGGCCCGCTCAGCGTCGACGAGGTCGGTTACGTCCTCGACAAGCCGGCGACCGCCGTCGCCGCGCTACAACGGCGTGCCCTGCGCCGGGTCCAGTCCCGAGTCCTTCTGGAGATGGTTATCCCATGACGTCCGGCCCCCGCCCGTCCAACCTGATGTCGGATCCCCGGTTCGACGAACCGAACCTGTCCGACGACGGTGTCCTCACCGATGAGGGGTTGGCGGCCGCGCTTGACGGCGTGGCCGTCGATTCCGACGATCCGTTGGCCGCCTTCCTGGACGACGCCCGTCGCCTTCCCGACCGGTTCACCCCCGAACCCGGCGGGTCGCTGTCGGAGTGGTTCTCGTCCCGTCCCGCCCGGGTGACGCCGCCGGGGGAGCCGGGGACGCTCATCCGGCCGGTCTCGCGGCCGGTATTCGCCTCGGAGACCGTCGAGACGTCGCCCGGGTCGGGGCCGGTGGCGCCGAGGAGCGGCTCGATTCTGGAGCAGGTGTCGTCGCAGGACACCCGCTCCGACGCCACCGAGGACGACCCGGTCCCGGATCCGGAGGTCGCCTCACCGGGCCCTCCGCCGTTCCCCATCGTGGCCAGTGCCGTGGAGACGGGGACCCTACGGGCGGCCGCGGCGGCCAATCCGGCCCCGTCCAACCGGTCCGGGGAGGCGCCGGCCACCCCGGTGCTGCAACCGGCCCACGACGAGCCCATCGCCGGGCCGCCCCCGTCCGCTAGGTCGACCCGGGGCCTGGTCCCCGATGACGGCCCTCCCGCGGTAGAAGGGGTGTGGGCCCTGGCCCCCCTGCCTCCGCCCACCGGGGCGGGGCGCCCGTCCCGGGCGTCGCGCGCCGACACTATCAGTGAACTGCTGCGGCCGACCGGGCCCAAGCTCCTGGCCGGGGCGGCCGTGATCGTGTTCCTCCTCACCGCGGCCCACACCCTCGGCCTTGTCACCCTGCCCCTCCCCGGGGGTGGCGACGGGAGCGGTGATCAGACCGTGGCCGCCGACGAACTCCAGGCCGCCGCCCCGACCGCGGTGGCCGACGGATCGGCGGAGGCCACGACCTCCACCACCACAGCGGCCTCCAGCCTCACCACGGCGTCGAGCGTGCCCGCCACGGAAACCACCGCGGCCCCGTCGACGGCGCCGCCCGCCACGGCCCCCCGGACGTCCACCAGCGCCCGCCGCCGCACGACCTCGACGGCCCGGCCGACGACGGCGGCGCCCACCCGCCCGACCGAACCGCAGGAAACGTCCTCGATCCCGGCCACGGCGGCCCCCACGGCACCATCGACCTCGGCCCCGTCGTCCACCGCCTCACCCACCGCCCCGCCGCCCTCGATCCCCCCGTCCTCCACGTCGCCGAGCTCGACACCCTCCAGTTCCACCCCATCGTCGTCATCGCCGAGCTCCTCCGCTCCGGCGGGCACCGCCAACCTCACCCCGGGGGTGCCGGCATCCGTGCCCGACGACCTGGTCGCCGGCAGTTACCGGGGTCGCTCCGAGGCGGCGTGTGACGTGATCGTGTACACCGCGGACGGCCAGGAGCGGGTCACGTCCGCCGATCCGGGCGGGATCATCCAGTTCATGGTGGCCGACGGCGACCGGGTCACCGTCGGTGACGGCTGCCCCACGGGGTACACGAGTTGAGCGCCAGCGGCCGACCCGGCCCCGGGAGGACCGGTCATGGCTGAAGCGCCCCTCGACGGGACCGACGGAGCGGCCCGTGCCCTGTCCCGACGGTTCGAACCCGTCCACTCGATCTCCTACTACTCGCCGGAGCTGACCGATCTGACCGACCTGGGCTACCGGGGCTGGTGGCACGCCTACTTCGGCTACCGGCCGGCCCCGATGGGACCGGTCGGGGCGGGTGTGGTGACGGCGGCGTTCTACAACTTCGCCCCCCGGATGGTGGGACGGGCCGTTCCGGGGGTGTGGTCGATCCTGGCCCCCGCCGACGCGGTTCGGGTCCGCCACGAACGGGTGGCAGCCGCTCTGTCCCGCCTCTCGGCCACCCCGGCGGCCCCCACCGATGCCGCCGCGGCGGTGGCCGGGACGATCCGGGCCGCGGTGGCCGACCTGCCCGTGGCCGGCCGGCCGCTCTACGCGGCCTACGCCGAGCTGGCCTGGCCCGACGATCCGCTCATGGCGGTGTGGCACGGGTGCACCCTGGCCCGGGAGTACCGGGGTGACGGTCACAACCTTGCCCTGGCCGGTTCTGGTGTGGACGGGGTGGAGTGCCACGTCCTGATGGCCGCCCGGGGCTTTGGCAACCGGCCGACCATCCTCGGTATCCGGGGCTGGACCGAGGAGGAGTGGGCCGCGGCCGTGGACCGGCTCCGCCACCGGGGCTGGTTGGACGGGGAGGGCGTCCTCACCCGGACGGGGCGAACGGCTCGGGCTACCATCGAGTCCCGGACCGACGAACTGGCGCGGCCGCTGGTCTCCCGGCTCGGAGCCGACGGTGTGGCCACGGTGGTGGCGGGTCTCGATCCCCTCGTGACATATCTTCGCGACACCGGAGAGGTGTCCGGGCGGTGGCCACCGCCTACGGTGACCAAACCGGACACTGACGGAGCCGACGGCTCGGGGGTCCCCAGCACCGACTCATGACCAATTTTGAACCTGGCCACACACCATCGGGCCCGGGGGCGTCCACGCCGTTCGGGAACGTCGCGCCGCCCTCGGGGCCATGGCACGTACCGTCGGGCACCGGCGGCCGGGTCGCCGCCGTCGTCTGGTTGGACGGGCGGCCCCGGCCCATCGCCGATGGGGCCACCATCGGTCGTGACGCGACCAATGCGGTGGTCGTCGACCATCCGAAGGTGTCGCGCCGTCACGCCCAGTTCCGACAGAGCGACGGTCGCTGGTTTCTGATCGACCAGGGCAGCACCAATGGCCTGCACGACGGCCACACCCGCCAGTCGCAGATCACGTTCATGGCGGGGCGAACCCCGGTCTGGCTCGGCCCTCCCGGCGAGGGCCCCGGGCTCGAGGTGGAGGTCCTGCCGGGCGACGCCCCGCCACCCACCTCGAACCCAGCCGCCGAGCAGGCCTGGTCGCCGCCGTCGGGTCCGGTCGACGCGATCGTTCCGTCGGCGCCGACGCCGTCGTTCGCGCCCCCGTCAGCCCCGTCGGTCGTGTCTACCCCGCCGGCGGTGTCGCCCCCGGTCTCGTTGCCATCGCCGCCGGCTTCGTCGCCGTCGCCCCCGGCGAGCCAGCTGCCGTCGCCCCCATTGTCGTCCCTGCCGTCGCCGCCGTCGCCCGCGGGAGGTTCGGGCGGGCCGGCCGGCGACCGCCATCTGGGCCAGCTCAGCGCCGTCCTGGATGCCCCGAGCCGCCCCACCCGCATCGGCCGCTCCGACCAGTGCGATCTCCGCCTGGCCGACCCCCTGGTGTCCCGGATCCACGCCGAACTGGTCGTGGACACCTCCGGCTACCGGATCCGCGACCTCAACAGCGACAACGGCACCTTCGTGGACGGGGCCCGCGTCTCCGACAGCCCGGTCCACGAAGGCCAGATCATCGAGGTCGGCCGGACCCAGCTGGTTCTGGCCAACGGCCAGCTCCGCCAGCACCAGGCGGACGGTCTGCCCCTCCAGGCCGAGAACGTCAGCGTCATCGTCGACTCGGGGGCCGTGCTCCTGAGCGACGTCAGTTTCACCCTGCCGGCTGGTTCCCTCACCGCGGTGATCGGGCCCAGCGGGGCGGGCAAGAGCACCCTGGTGGACGCCCTCACCGGTCGACGACCGGCCGAGCAGGGGCGCGTCACCCTCGGGGGTCGGGACGTCTACGCCACCGACGAGGGGACCAGTCGGCGCATCGGCTTCGTCCCCCAGCACGACGCCGTCCACGAACCCCTCAGCGTCCGTCGGGCCCTGGCCGCCGCGGCCAAGCTTCGCCTCCCCCCCGACACCTCCACCGCCGAGCTCGACGAGACCGTCAACCGGGTCGCCGCCGGCCTCGGTCTCACGGCCCGCCTCGATCTCCGCATCCGGGCCCTGTCGGGCGGCCAGCGGAAGCGGGTCAGCGTCGGCTACGAGCTGGTCGGCGCCCCCCAGGCCCTCATCCTCGACGAACCGACCTCCGGGCTCGACCCCGGCCTGGAGCGCGAGCTGATGCTCAACCTCCGGACCCTGGCCGACGAGGGCACCACCACCATGGTGGTCACCCACAGCGTGGCCAGCGTCGAGCTCTGCGACCTCGTGCTCGTCCTCGCCCCCGGTGGTCGGCTCGCCTTCATCGGCCCGCCGTCCAAGGTGGCCGGCCATTTCGGATGCGGCGACATGGCCAGCGTGTTCAACCTCCTGGCCACCCGGGAGCGGGCCGAATGGGAGCTCGAGTTCGCCCGGACCACCTCCTACCTGAAGTTCGGCGCCCCCGTCCCGGTGGCCCCGAGCCAGGCCACCAGCCCCCTGCCGCCCCGCTCCTGGTGGCGTGACTTCACCACCATGCTGGTGCGGTACGTCTACTCGATCGTGGGTGACCGGAAGCGACTGGCCCTGCTGCTGCTCCAGGCCCCGATCCTCGGCCTGATCCTCTCCCTCCTGCTCTACCGCGACGCCTTCGGACCCGAAACGGGCCCCGGTGCCCGCCAGTACCTCCTGGCCACCGTGTTGTCGATGACCTGGCTGGGGGGTTCGAACAGCGTCCGGGAGATCGTCGACGACCGGGAAGTGTTCCGACGGGAGGCCGCCGTCGGGGTGTCCTCGGTCGGATTCGTGTTGTCGAAATGGGTGGTCCTGGCGACCGCCACCGTGTTCCAGGCCGTCGTCCTCCACCTGATGGCGTCGCTCCGCCAGGAGTATCCCCTGGGCGACGGGGTCCTCATCCCGTCCGGGCCGATGGAGCTGATGGTCGCCTTGGCCGGCGTCGGTGTGGTCAGCGTCGGCATGGGCCTGGTGATCTCGGCCCTGTCGAGCGACACCCCCCGGGCGCTCACCATCATGCCCCTGGTGATCATTCCCGCCCTGCTGTTGAGCGGCCTGGTCGTCCCCACCTCGGGTCGTGCCGGGGTGGAACAGCTCACCTACCTGAATCCGGTGCAGTGGGGCGGGGCCATGGCCGCGGTCACCGTCGACCTGCCCCGGTCCGAAGGCTGCAACGACCTGGTTCCCGTCTCCCCCGGGGATCCGAACGGGACCGCGCCGGACGGTGCGGTGGCCGCGCCTGCTGCCGCGCCCGACAGCGGCGGGGAGGCGGACGCGGCATTCTCGACCCCCGAGTCGTGCGACAACCCCCGGTGGGAGCACCGCCGCCCCACCCAGGTGGTCAACCTGACGGTGCTCACCTACTGGGTGCTGGGGCTGGCCGCGGTGGCCGCCTGGGCGGCCCGGTGGACGTTCTCCCGCCCGGTCAACCGCTGAGGCCCGGCCCGGCCGGGCCCATCGGGGGGTGGAGGACGGCTACAGCCAGCCTCCGGCGATCGCCACCAGGGCGGCCACCCCGATCACGATCCGGTACCAGCCGAACACGCCGAAGCCCCGGCTCTGGAGCCACGACACCATCCAGCGGACCGACGCCACGGCCGACACGAAGGCCACGAACAGGCCGATTAGAGGGGTGACCACGCCGAAGGTGTCCACGAGGAGGGCGCCGTCGGTGAGGGCCGTGAGGGCCGTGGCCGCGGTCAGGGTGAGCAGGCCGAGGAGGAAGCTGAACTCGACGGCGGCCGACAGGCTCAAGCCCACCAGGACGCCGGCCACGATGGTGACCAGGCTGCGGCTCACCCCCGGCCACAGGGCGATGGCTTGGGCCAGCCCGATGATGGCGGCGTTGCGGATGGTCAGGTCGCCCAGGGGGGCGCCGTCCCGGTCGAACACCCCCACCCGGACCAGGCCGAGGATGGCGACCCCACCCACCAGCCATGCCACTGCCACCGGCCCCGGGCCGAACAGGCGGGACTCGACCACGTCCTTCAGGGCCAGACCGATGAGGGCCGTCGGCACGAAGGCGGCCAGCACGGCGAGCAGGATCGACCGGCCCTCATCGCTGGCCCCGAACACGCCCTCGACCATCTCGATCAGCCGGCGCCGGTACAGGACCACCACGGCCAGGATGGCGCCGGCCTGGATGCAGATGGCGTAGGCGTTGAGGGCGGCGTCGGACGCCTCGGTGCCGCCGAGCCCCAACATCCTGGTGGCCACCAGCAGGTGCCCGGTGGAACTCACCGGCAGGTACTCGGTGAGTCCCTCGACGAGGCCGAGGACCACGGCGGCGGTCACCGAGAGGCCGGGGACGGCGTCGGCCGTGGCCTCGGCCGCGGTGGCCGCCGCCGGGTTCGTCCACAGGAGGCCCACCACGGCGGTGGTGGTCACGACAAGCCAGCGGGTCCGCAGGCCCCGCAGCGGTGGGGGACCGGCTCCGTCCACACGGATGTGGCCGGGACGGGGCGGTCGGACCGGGAGGGGGGTGCGAAGGCTCACAGGGGGATCATGGTGCCACGGGTGGGCATCTTTTCGGTGCCATGCGTCTCGCCGGCCGTGATTAGGCTTGCCGTCAAGCTGGAGTCTGGTCCCTCCGATGGAGATGGCGGGACCGATCCCGACTCCGGCTACCGAGAGGGCCCCATGTACCGAGCGCTTGGCCGATGGTGCTTCCTTCGCTGGAAGGCCGTGATTGGGATGTGGATCGTGGCCGTCGTCGGGGTCGGCGCCGCCAGCCAGTTGATCGGCGCCGCCTACGACAGCCGCTTCGAGATCCCGGCCTCGGAGAGTCGTACCGGGTTCGACCTGCTCGGCCGGTACTTCGGCGGGGTCGGTGAGGGGCAACCGGCGTCGATCGTGTTCAAGGCCGAGCATGGGGTTCGGGATCCCCAAGTCGAAGCGGTCATGACCGAGCTGTTCGCCGACGTCGCCGCGTCCACCCCCGAGCTCCAGATCGTCAGTCCATACGATGACCCCACCGGTTCACAGATCTCGGTGGCCGGGCCCCTGGCCGGCCAGGTGGCCTACGCCGATCTGACCCTCGGGATGGACATCGACCAGGTCGAGGCGGCCGATCTGGCCGAGGAGATCCGGGCCGACGCCGACCGGTTGCTGGCTCACGCCGGTCTCACCGACCAGGTCCAGGTGGAGCTCGGCGGGGCCGCCCTCGGGGAGTTCGAACCCCCGGAGACCGAGCTGATCGGCCTCTCGTTCGCCGTCATCGTGCTCATCCTGTCCTTCGGGTCGGTCATGGCCATGGGCCTGCCCATCGGTGTGGCCGTCGCCGGGGTGGGCACCGGCATGGGCCTGGTCGCCCTGGCCAGCAATGTGACCTCGATCCCGGATCTGGCCGTCCAGGTGGGGGCCATGATCGGCCTTGGGGTGGGCATCGACTACGCCCTGTTCATCGTCACCCGCTACCGGAAATCGGTCGCCGCGGGCCTCTCCCAGATCGAGGCGGTCGGCATCGCCATCGACACCGCCGGCCGTTCGGTCATCTTCGCCGGTCTCACCGTGGTGGTGTCCTTGCTGGGGATGCTGCTCATCGGGCTGTCGTTTGTCGGCGGGCTCGGGGTGGCGGCGGCCATCACGGTGGCGGCGACCATGGCCGCCTCGGTGACCCTCCTGCCGGCCCTGCTCGGGGCGGTGGGGGAGCGGATCCAGACCACCCGTATCCGGGGTATCGTGGCCGCCGGTCTGGTCTCGGTTGCCTTGTTCACCTTTGGTATCGGCCAGGCCACCGTGGCCATCGTGGCCGTGGCGGCCGCGGTGGTCGTTCTCATCGTCGGCTCGGCCGTCCCGGCCCTGCAGCGCACCCTGCCGCCGCGCCCCGAGAAGCGGGTGCGGGATACCGCCTCCTACCGCTGGAGTCGGATCATCCAGGCCTATCCCTGGGCGGCCATGCTGATCGGCACCGCCCTACTGTTGGTCCTGGCCTCGCCGGTGCTCGGCCTGCGGCTCGGGTTCTCCGACGAGGGCAACTTCCCGGAGAACACCACCACCCGTCGGGCCTACGACCTGATCGCCGAAGGGTTCGGGCCGGGCGCCAACGGTCCGGTCCTGGTCATCGGGGAGCTGGATTCGTCCGAGGGGATGGCCAGCGCGGCCTCGTTGGCCCAGAACATCGCCACCACCGCCGGGGTGGCCGCGGCCACCCCACCGTTCCCCAACTCGGCTGACGCCCCGGAGGCATTCCTGATCCGGGTCATTCCCACCACATCCCCCCAGGACTCGGCCACCACGGACCTGGTGGCCACCCTGCGCGAAGAGATCATCCCCGCCCACACCACCGGTCTCAGCCAGGTCTCGGTGACCGGATCGGTCCCCTCGTCGGTCGATTTCACCGCCTACCTGTCGTCCCGGTTGGTGCTGTTCTTCGGCGCCGTGCTCGCCCTCAGTTTCCTCCTCCTGATGGCCGTGTTCCGGTCGGTGGTGGTGCCGGTCAAGGCGGTGGTGATGAACGTCCTGTCGATCGCCGCCGCCTACGGGATCGTGGTCGCCATCTTCCAATGGGGTTGGGGCGGTGGCCTGCTCAACATCGAACCCGGTCCGATCGAACCCTTCGTGCCCATGATGCTGTTCGCCATCGTGTTCGGCCTGTCGATGGATTACGAGGTGTTCCTGCTCTCCCGGATCAAGGAGGAATACCACCGCACCGGGGATCCGCAGGGGTCGGTGGCCGACGGCCTGGCGTCCACCGCCCGGGTCATAAGTGCGGCCGCGGCCATCATGATGGTGGTGTTCGGGGCGTTCATGTTCGAGGACAACCGGATCATCAAGCTGTTCGGGTTGGGGTTGGGCATGGCCGTGTTCCTCGACGCCACCCTGGTCCGGATGCTGCTCGTCCCGGCCACCATGGAACTGCTCGGGGCCCGCAACTGGTGGCTGCCCGGCTGGCTCGACCGTCTCCTTCCCGATCTCAACGTGGAGGGATCCGATCCCGACCTGGCCGCCGTTGGGAGTCTCGACGACCGGTCGGGCGAGCTGGTGGGCTGACCGCCGGCGCCGGCCGGTCGTCGGCGGCCGGTCGGGTGATCCTCCGCCGGGCACGCCTCCCCGCCGACCGATACGATCGGTGTCGTGACGACCGGTGAGGGTAGGGGAGCGGGGGATCACGACGGCCCCGGCGGCGAACAGGACGCGAACGACACGCCGCTGCCGGCGGCGGAGTACACCCGCCGGGTGGCCGAGGTGGCCCGGGCCGATCTGGGCGCCCGGCTCCGGGCCAGTGCCGCCCAGTGGCGGGCCGATCTGGGCCGGGGCGAGCTGGCCACCGAGCGACCCGCCCCCGAGGTCTGGTCGGCGGCCGAGTACGGTGCCCACCTGCGGGACGTGACCCAGCTCTTCCGGCGTCGCATCGAACAGGCGCTGCGGAAGTCCAACCCGAAGTTCAAGGACTGGGATCACGAGAAGGCGGCGGCCGCATACGGCTCCGAGGACCCGGCCCGGATTGCTTACGACCTGGCCAGCGCGGCCGGTCGGACGGCCGACATGCTCGACCGGGTGAGCGGGGCCGACTGGGACCGCCCGGCCGCCGGCCCCGGCGACCGCACCTGGACCGTCGAGACTCTGGCCCGACATCTGCTCTACGAGAACATCCACCATCTCGGTGACGTGGCCCGGGGATACCGGGAGCTCCGGGGTGAGGACGACCCCGGCACCGGGGATGACCCCGGCGACGGGCCCGGGCCGGGCCCCGCCGCGGCGAACGGGGCGGCGTGAGCGCCGCGTTCGACGTCGAGGTCCACGTCCCTGACATCACCGACCTCGTCCGATCCTGCAGCCAGAAGGCGTTGGGGTGGTACCGCCAGCCGATGCGGGTCGACAACAAGCTCGCCCACGGATTCGATCCGGTGACCGAGGCCGACCGGGCCGTCGAGGACCTCCTCCGGGCCGGTCTCGCCGACCGCTTCCCGGACCACGCCGTCCTGGGGGAGGAACGCGGCGTCACCGGGGACGGCGACGCAACCTGGGTGATCGACCCGATCGACGGGACCAGGGCGTTCATCGTCGGACACCCCCAGTGGGGAACCCTGCTCGGCCTGGTGATCGATGGTCGCCCCGTGGCCGGCTGGATGCACCAGCCCGTCATCGACGAGACCCATCTGGCCACGCCGGCGGGCGGGCCCCGGCTCATCACCCCGAACGGGGCCCGAACCCTCCGCACCCGGTCGACGACCCGGCTCGATGAGGCGATCATGGCGGCCACCCACCCCGAGATGTTCGCCGAGGGCGAGGAGCGCGACCGCTACAACCGGCTCGTGCCCCGGGTGCGAATGACCCGCTATGGCGGGGACTGCGCCAACTACGGGCTCCTGGCCGAAGGCCACCTCGACCTGGTGGTGGAGGCCGGCCTCGCCTCCTACGACGTCGTGGCCCTCGTCCCGATCGTCACTGGCGCCGGGGGGGTCATGACCGACCTGGACGGGCGCCCACCCACAGCGGGCGGATTCGTGGTGGCCGCCGCCACCCCGGAGCTCCACGCCGCCGCCCTCGAGGTCCTGCTGGGAGCTTGACCGCCCCCCAACCGCACCGTCAGTCCAGGCCCTGGACCCCGCCCCAGGCCAGGGTCTGCAGGTCGGCCAGCAGATCGTCGAAGTCAATGCCCTCGGCCGCTCCCGAGTGCCAGTACCGCATCATCCCCTCGGCCAGGCCGATGATGCCGTGGGCCAACACCATCCGGTGGCTGTCGCTCATGCCCTCGACGTCGATCCGCTGGGCGATGGCGCCGGCCACGGCCTCCTGGACCCGGTTCCCGATCGCTGCCCACTCCTTGTCCTGGCGGGACGTGCTGGAGAACAGTAGCCGGAAGCCGTCGCGGTCGGTCTGGACGAACCGCACGTAGGCCTCGAAGCCGAGATCCACCTGGTCCCGGGGGGTCGCCCCCTCGTCGACCGCGTCGGCCAGGGCCGCCTCGAGCCGTTGGCCGGCGTCGGCCAGGACCGCGGTGTAGAGGTCGCGTTTGGAGGCGAAGTGCTGGTACAGGACGGGTTTGGTGACGCCGGCCCGGGCGGCCAGGTCGGACATCGTCGTCTGGTGGAATCCGGTTCGGCCGAACTCTTGACGGGCGACGCCGAGCAGTTGCAGGCGTCGGGTGGCCGCCGGGAGCCGCACCGTGGCCCGGGCGCCGTCCGATCCGTCGGTGTTGTCGCTGTCGGGATCGGCTACCGAGGTCATGTCCGCTCCGGCCGCCTCTTCCTGTTTCGTCACCACGATCCTTCCCGATCGGCCCGTTCCGCCGCCTTCACTCCGTAGTTGAACACGATGGCGGGGGCGAGCACGAATGAGCCCACGATCAGGCAGACGGTGATGACTGCGGCCACCAGGTCGGTGAAGTCGAAGATCAGGCCGAGGAAGAAGACCACCATCGCCAGGCCGAACAGGCCGTACCCGGTCCGGAGACCAAGCTTGACCCATCGGGCGACACGGGCTCGGGAAGCCAGGACCGGATCAGGTGATTCCACCACCGTTCCAGCCTGCCGCGGTGGCGGGCCGGTGCCACCTCGCCGCGAACCAGGGGTATCGCCGAACCCGGCGGGTTACAGGATGAGGCCTTGGCCGAAGACCCGAGACAGGATGAGGCCTTGGCCGAAGACCCGAGACCGGATGAGGCCTTGGCCGAAGAGCGAAAGACCGGATGAGGCCTTGGGGTCGGGGAGCCGGCGGCGCCTCAGACCGGTCGGGCCGGGTTGGGGCCGACGGTCGGCTGCGGTCGTACCCAGCGGTGCAGTCGGCGGCGTTGGACCATCACCAACACTACGGTCAGGCCCAGCAGGTACACGGCGGCGTGGAGCACGGCCTGGCGGAGGTCGGTGACTCCTGTGTGGTCGACGGCGTAGGTGGCGAGCTCCCGGGTCGACCAGAACGGCAGGAGCTTGGCCGCCGCCCTGACCGGGTCCATCAGGAACTGCATACCGGTGACGGTCATCAGCACCAGGGCGCCCTCCAGCTCCCGGGGCACCAGGGCGGCGCAGACCATCCCGAACGGGGGTCCGATCAGCGCCACGAGGGCGAACATCAGCAGCACGGCCGGCCAACGATCGGGCTGGAAGTAGGCGATGCAGGCCGCCGCCGCCCCACCGGCCAGGATCCCGCTGAGGACGGTCACCGAACCGAGGCGACCGACGGTCAGGCCGCTCATCGAATGACCGGCCACCCGGAGGCGGCGGTCCACGTCCCGCGAACCGAGGGCGCTGAACAGCCCCAGGGTGGAGGCGGCCCACGCTGTGCCGATCGCCGCGAACCGGATGGCCCGGCCCTCGTGATCGGCGCTGGACAGGGCGAACGTGGCCGGCACGGCGATCAGCAGGACCAGCATGACCCGTCGACGGAGCAGCTCCCGCAGGGTCATCTCCATCACGACCATCCAGCGGCCGATCGGCCCCATCACTCGCTCCGGCCCGTTTCGCTCGACGCCGCTCATACCGCCACGCCCCGCTCGGATCGGCCGAGGTCGACCACGCGGTCCACCCGGTGGAGCTCGTGCAGGACGTGGGTGATGACCACCACGGCCCGGCCCTGGGACCGCCACCGTTCGACCTGGGTCCAGAAGTCGAGGTAGGTGCCCCTGTCGAACCCCTGGTACGGCTCGTCCAGCAGCAGCAGATCGGGGTGACCGAGGGTCGACACCACCAGGTTCAGCTTCTGCCGGGTCCCGCCCGATAGCTCCGAGGCCACCTGGTCGGTGGGGGTCCAGTCGATCGCGGCCGCCTCGCGTCGGCCGCGGGCCCGGGCCGTGGCCCGGGTGGGGTTCCCCGGTGCCCCGAACAGGACGAACTGCTCGTCGGCGGTCAGCCCATCGGCCAGGCCACCGGCCTGGGGGCACCACCCGACCGTGCCGAACACCTCGACCGTGCCGGCGTCGGGACGGATCACGCCGGCGCAGATCTTGAGCAGGGTCGACTTGCCGCTGCCGTTGGCCCCCACGACGGCCACCAGCTCCCCGGCGGCCACGTCGAGGTCGAACCCGTCGAGCACCGTTCGCTTGCCGAAACGTTTGGTGACGCCGCGCAACCGGAGCATCGGGGGCCGGGGTCGGGTGGTGAGGGGCGGGATCGATGGCTCCGCGCCCGGTCCGACGGGGGTCTCCGGGTGTCGTCTGACCATGTCGCCCAAAGGTAGCAGCCGGGTCGGGAGGTCTGGGCCCGGCCGCGGCCGGCCGTCGGGGTGGCCCAACTCCCCGGCTCGGGGGGCGGACCGGTCCACCGGGAGCCGTATCGTTGTCGGCGTGACCGAATCCACGGGCTCGCCGAATGACCGGGCCGTCCCGGACACCGCCTCCCGGAGGGGCGATGGTGGCCCGGACGGTCGTGTCACGAGCCGGGGGTACGGGCCGGACGAGCCGATCGTCCGCCTGGTCGGCGCCATCAGCCTGATCGACCGGTTCCCGGCCTTGGCCGGAGCCGACCTGGAGGTGGCCGAGGGTGAGGTCGTCCTGCTGCGCGGTCCCAACGGGGCCGGCAAGACCACCCTGCTCCGGCTGGTGGCCGGCCTGGCCTCGCTAAACGGGGGAACGGCCGAGGTGCTCGGTCATGATCTGGCCGACCGGCGGCAACGCAGGTTGCTGCGCCGCCAGACCGGGCTCCTGGCCCACCAGAGCTTCCTCTACGACGAGCTGACGGTGGAGGAGAACCTCCAGTTCTGGGCCCGGGCCAACCGCCTGGAACCGTCCTCGATCGAGCCCGTGCTCGACCGGTTGGCCCTCAACGGCCGCCTCCGCGACGTTCGGGTGGCTCGGTTGTCGGCCGGTCAGCGGCGGCGGGCCTCCCTCGCCGTCCTGGTCAGCCGCCGTCCCCGGTTGTGGCTGCTCGACGAGCCGCACGCCGGCCTCGACGCCAACGGCCGCGATTTCGTCGACGGCCTCATCCGGCACGCGATCGTGTTCGGCGCCACCGTCATGATGGCCTCCCACGACGATGACCGGGCGACCGAGATCGCCACCCGGACCGTCACCGTGACCGGTGGGCAGGTCACCGACGAGGGACGGCACCACACCGAGCCCGCCGGCCCCGGCCAACCGCACGGTCCGGACGGCCCCGACGGGCCGCACGAACCGGACGCGTCCGAGGTCGGCGACGGAACGGCCCCGTCCGAGGGAGCCGATACGGTCGAGGTCACCGCCTCGTCCGACTGACGGCGGCCCCCGGCGGACACGGTCCCGTCACCTAGCGCGACCGATCCGAGAAACCAGAGACCACGAAGCGGGAACGAACCGAACGTGCTGCGCGACACCCTCCTGATGGCGGTCAAGGACCTGCGGATCGAAATGACCTCACGGGTCGTGCTGGTCCAGGTGCTCCCGTTCGGGCTCCTCATCCTCATCCTGTTCGGCCTGGCCATCTCCCCCGATCTGGCCGTTGTGGGGGAGGTGCGACGCTCCGTGCTCGAGGAGGTCGCCCCCGGGTTGTTCTGGCTCACTGTGCTCCTGTCCGCCCTCATGGCCCTGGGGCGGGCCTTCGCTCTGGAGGCCAGCGAGGGCAACCTCGACGCCCTGCGGATGGCAGGGATCGACCCGGCCGGCGTCTTCCTGGGGAAGGCCCTGGCGGTGGCCGCCCAGCTGCTCGTCATCGAGGTAGTGCTCGGCATCGGGTCCTTCATCGTGTTCGGCCCCCCGCTCGACGACCCCCTCCTGCTCGTGGTCACGGTGGTCATGGCCACCCTCGGGGTCACCCTGGCCGGCACCCTGTACGCCGCGCTCGCGGCCGGGCTACGGAGTCGGGATACGCTGGTACCGCTGCTGGTGTTGCCGGTGCTGACTCCGGTTCTGTTGGGAGCCACCCTGGCCACCAGGGACGCCCTGTTCCCCGATGCCTCGGTGTCGGGGTGGCCGTGGGCGATGCTGCTCGCGGTTTTCGCACTGCTTTACCTGGGAGTCGGGATGCTCGCCTTCGGGCCCCTGATGGAGGAGACGTGAGCCAAGCCGACACCGCGCCCGGAACCCCCGGGCCAGCGGACACTTCCGAGACGACCAGGTCGGAGCCCCAGACGGCGCCGGCCTCCACCGGCGGCCCGCGCACCCGTCTGCTCGGCGCCGCCTCCCTGGTCGGGGTGGCCGCGGTCATCGTGTTCGCCCTCGTCCTGTCGCCCCCCGAGGTCAGTCAGCGGGACGCGGTCCGGTTGATGTACGTGCATCTCCCGTCGATCGCCATCATGTACATCTCGTTCGCCATCACCCTGGTGGGCAGCATCATCTACCTGCGGAAGAGCTCCGTGTTCTGGGACCTCCTGGCCGGCGCGGCGGCCGAGATCGGGGTCCTGTTCTGCGCCTTCACCCTCATCACCGGGTCCTTGTGGGGTAAGCCGACCTGGGGCGTCTACTGGCAGTGGGACCCCCGGCTCACCAGCACCACCATCCTGTTCGTCATGTATGTCGGCTACCTGGCCGTCCGCCGCCTCGACCTCCCCTCGGCGGTGCGGTCCCGCCGGGCCGCAGTGCTCGGCATCGTCAGTTTCGTCAACGTGTTCATCGTGCACTACTCGGTCCAGTGGTTCCGGAGCCTGCACCAGGGCGCCACCATCGGGGTCGACACCAAGCTCGACGGCCTGATGCTGTTCACCCTGTTCCTGTCGCTCGTGGTCGGCCTGATGGTCTTCGCCTGGCTGCTCATCCACCGGTTCCGGCTGGCCTGGCTCCAGCGGCAGGTCGAGGAGCTCGGTCTGGCCCGGGCCCTGGCCGAACGACGGGCCGAGACGACCCGGGGCGCGATGGGGAGTGGTGCCTGATGGGCTGGAACTACGTGATCGTCGGCTACCTGATCGTCGGCGTCGGCACGGCGGCCTACGCGGCCGCACTGGTCCGCCAGGGCAAACGGCTGGCCGAGCAGATCCCCCCGGAACGGAGGCGGTTCCTTGACTAGCGAGAGCCGAGATACCAACCCCGGTGATGCCGGGGCCACCGCCACGGCGGCGGACCAGCTCGATCTGACCCCCCGGCCCGACGACGGTCCCGTCGAGGCGCGCCGCAGCCGCAACGGGCGCAACATCGCCATCGTGGCCGTGATCGTGGCCGTCCTCGGGGTGGTCGTGTACCAAGCCCTGGCCGAGGCCCGGGTCTACTTCCTCAACGTCGACGAGGCCGTGGCCCAGCGCGACGATCTGGGCGACCAGACCTTCCGGATGCAGGGCACCGTAGAGACCGACGACGGGATGGACGAGACGGGGGCCCTACGCTTCAAGGTGGCCTACAACGGGGTCGACACCACCGTGGTCCACGTGGGCGATGAACCGACCTCCCTGTTCGCGATCGGCCAGCCCGTCGTGGTCGAGGGCCGCTGGGACGGCGACCATTTCCGTTCCACCCAGATCGTGATCAAGCACTCCGAGGAGTACGTGGAAGACAATCCCGACCGGATCGACGAGGCTGTCGAGGGCGGTCAGGTGGCGGTCCAGAACCCGGCGGCCAGTGGGGCCGCGCCGTCCGGATCCGACTGAGTCGGGACGGGAGAGAAGCCCATGAACGCCATGCTCGGCTTCGGCTTCGTGGTGCTCGGCCTGGCCGCCTCGGCCCTCGGGGCGGCCGGCGGGGCCATCGCCCTGATCAACCGGCGGTCCGACCTGGTGCGCACCGTGCGCCAGTGGGCCTGGCTGGTGCTGGTGGCCGCCGTCGGCGCCTTCCTGGTCATGGAGCGGGCCCTGATCCAGCGGGACTACACCGTCGCCTACGTCCAGAAGGTCGGGTCCAACTCCACCCCGCCCCTGTTCAACGTGGCCGCCCTGTGGTCGTCCCTGGAGGGCTCGATCCTGCTGTGGGTCCTGGTCCTGGCCTTCTACGTGGCTGCGGTCCTGCTCAAGTTCCGCCGCCGCCTGGAGGATCCGCTGGTGGGCTGGGCCGTGGTGGTGCTGCTGGTGGTGTGCACCTTCTTCTTCGCCCTGCTGGTCGGTCCGGCGAATCCGTTCACCACCGCGGCCGTGCCGGTCGGGTTCGACGGTCCGGGGCCGAACCCCCTGCTCCAGAACCACATCCTGGTTGCCTTCCACCCGCCGATGCTGTACGCCGGCTACGTAGGCTTCACTGTCCCGTTCGCCTTCGCGGTGGCCGCGCTCGTCACCGGCCGCCTCGGTGAGGGATGGCTGCTGGAGACCCGCCGCTGGACGGTGATCAGCTGGGGGTTCCTCACGTTCGGGATCGTCCTCGGGGCGTGGTGGAGCTACGAGGTGCTCGGGTGGGGCGGTTACTGGGCCTGGGACCCGGTGGAGAACGCCTCGCTGCTGCCCTGGCTCACGGGAACCGCCTACCTACACTCCGTCATGGTCCAGGAGCGACGGGGTCTCCTGCGAGTCTGGAACCTGTCCCTGCTGTGCGCCACCTTCTGCCTCACCATCCTCGGCACCTTCCTGACCCGGTCCGGGGTGGTGTCGTCGGTCCACGCCTTCGCCGACGGGGCGGTCGGGCCCTGGCTGCTGAGCTTCTTCGCCCTGGTCGCTTCGGTCTCGATCGGCCTGATCGCCTGGCGGGGCGACGAGCTCCGGTCCCCTCAGGGCATCCAGCACCCCGTGTCCCGCCAGGCCGCCTTCCTGGCCAACAACGTCCTCTTCGGGGCCATGGCCTTCGTGATCCTGCTCGGCACCGTGTTCCCCCTGGTGGTGGAGGCCCTCAACGGCGATCAGCTCACCATCGGCCGGCCCTACTTCGACTCGATGGCCCGACCCATCGGCCTGGTCCTGCTGTTCCTGATGGCGGCGGCCCCCCTCGTCCCCTGGACCAAGGCCTCCACCGAGGTCCTGTCCCAGCGGCTCCTCACCCCCGCCGTCGGGGGGGTGCTCACCATGGCCGCCGCCCTGGCCGTGGGCGGCCGGGGGTGGTGGACCATCCTCGGGTTCGGGCTCGGCGGATTCGCCGGGGTGTCCGCCGGGCGTCAGATCGTGCGATCGGTGCGACGCAACGGGTGGCGAGGCCTGATCGGCCGGACCAACGGGGGCATGGTCGTCCACCTCGGGGTGGTGATCGTGGCCCTCGGCATCATCGCCAGCGAGTCGTACAAGAGCGATCGGACCATCCCGATGGACGTGGGCCAGACGGTCACCGTGGAGGACCATGAGTTCCGCTACGTGGAGCCCGGCGCCGACGTCAACGACCGCCGGATCCGGACCTTCGCCCTCATCGAGATCGACGGATCCGACGTGTACGCCCCGGCCATGACCCAGTTCCGCCAGTCCGGACAGGTGGTCGGGACTCCCTCGGTCCGGGCCGGTCTGCGCGAGGACGTGTACCTGGTCCTCGATGACGTCCCCGCCCGCACCGACGACGCCATCCGCCTCCGGGTCGTGATCCGGCCCATGGTCAGCTGGCTCTGGGCCGGCGGGATCGTCATGGGCATCGGCACCATCCTGGCCGTCGTCCCCGACCGGCACCGCCGGCGGCGGGACGGTACCCCTCTGTCCGCTGATCCGTCCGGCTCGAGCGATGAACCCGCCCCCGCTCTGGCGGGCCGGTGACGGCGATGGGAGATGAGGCGGTGACCAACCTCGAGGCCACCCCGACGGCCACTTCCGAGGCGGACGACCCCACCCCGCCCCGCCGGACCACCCGCTGGGTCGCCCTCGGCGTGGGGGTGGTCCTGGTCGGCCTGATCGCCGTGTTCGCCGTCGGACCCCGTGACCGTCTCGACCCGGCCAACGCCGTCGTCGGCCAACGGGTGCCCGAGGTGGCCGGGCCGACCATGGACGGCGGCACCTACAACATCGACGACCGGCGGGGTGAATGGGTGCTGGTCAACTTCTTCGCCACCTGGTGCCCACCCTGCGAGGCCGAGCATCCGGAGCTCAAGGCCTTCGAGGAATGGGGTCGGGAGACCGGCCGGGCCAGCGTGGTGGCGGTGGTGTTCAACGACACGCCCGAGGCGGTCGGCTCGTTCTTCGAGGTCAACGGGGGAGGTTGGCCGGTGCTGTACGCCCCGTCCATACCGGTGGCGTTCCAAGTGGCCCAGATCCCGGAGTCCTTCCTCGTCGCCCCGTCCGGTCAGGTGGTGCAGCACATCCAGGGTCAGGTGACGGCGGCGTCCCTGATCACCCTGATTGAGGAAGCCGAACAACAAGGAGCGGGCCAGTGAGAGGAGCGGGTCAGTGAGCAGCACCGGCACCGACCGGGCCGCCCGGCGTTCTTCCTCCCCACCCTCCCCGTCCTCACCGGGGTCCTCCGACGGCGACACCGGTGGCTCGGTGGACGCCGGGCCACCGGCCCGGTCGTGGCGGCGCCTGGCCTGGGTGGCGGTGGCGGTCGCCGCGGTGGCGCTCCTAGTGGTGGCGGCCGCCGACCGTGGCGGCGCCGAGACCGACGCCGAGCGCATCCAGCGGCTGTCGGCCAGTTACGCCTGCCCCCAGTGCCAGGGGGAGAGCGTGGCCGAGTCGAACGCGGCCGTGGCGGTGACTATCCGCCAGTTCATCGGCGAGGAGGTCAGCTCAGGGGCCACCGACGAGCAGATCCGGGATCAGCTGGTGACCGCCTACGGGGCCCGGGTCCTGCTCAACCCGCCGGCCACCGGCCTGGGGTCCCTGGTGTGGGTCTTGCCGGTGATGGCCGTGGTGGCCGGAGCGGTTCTGGTGGCGGCCATGCTGAGCCGGAACCGGCCCACCGACCTCGAACCGACCGCCGCTGACCGGGAACTCGTGGCCGCCGCCCGCCGCCGGCGTCACCCCGACCCGGCCGACGACAGTACCCCCGGGGACGCCGCCGACGAGCACGCCACCGACGAGAACGACGCCGTCGGCGGGGACTCGTCCGTCGACGATGACGCATCCGCTGGGGAAGATGCCGGGGACCGCGCGCTCGACGGGGACGCGCTCGACGGTGACGCGCTCGACGGTGGCGCGCCCAACGGTGACGCGGTCGCCGGGGACGGGCCGTCCCACTCCGGAGGGCGTCCTGCGGGGTCGGACGGGGATCCGGGACGATGACGGCAGGCGGCACCTCGACGACAGGTCGGAGGGCCCTGGAGGAGGAGCGGGACACCCTGCTCGATCTGCTCGACCAGCTCGACCGGGAACTGGCCGACGGCGACCTGACCCGAGACGACTACGACCGCCTCCACGGGGACGCGACCCGGCGGGCGGCCGCCATCCTCCGGCGGCTCGACGGTGAGGCCACCACCCCGGCCGGCGATCCGGCCCCTCCGGGCCGGGCCCGCCGGTGGACCTTCATCACCGTCGGCATGGTGGCCGCCGCGGCCGTGGCCGGCGTGATCCTGGCCCGGGCCGCGGGCGAGCGCGGCGTGGGTGATCAGCTGACCGGGAGCGTCGCCGGTTCGACCCGGGACCGGGTCATGGAATGTCAGCAGATGGGAGCCGGCGGCGGCGACCTGCTCGGCGCCCTCGAATGCTACGACGGCATCCTGGAGGGCGATCCCGAGAACACCGAGGCCCTGACCTACCGGGGTTGGTACGTATGGCTGGCCGCGGCGTCGGTCCGCGACCAGGCGGCGGGGGACGCCGAGATGACCGCCCAGGCCGACGAGCTCGGACAAGTGTCCCTCGACTACCTCAACCGGGCCGTGGCCTCCGACCCCGCCTTCCCCGACGCCCTGGCCTTCCGCTCGGTGGTGCACGACCGCCTCGGCCAGGGTCCCGAGGCCTGCGCCGACGTGGCCGCGTTACTGGAGCTCGATCCACCCGAGTTCTTCGTGACCCAGACCTCCGGCGTGGCCGAACGCAACAGCTGCTGAGTCCGGTCGGCCGGTCGCCGGCCGACCGGAGCGACGACGGCCTCAACTCGGCGGCGAAACCGGTCGAAGAGATCTCCGTGACCGCCGCTGCAACCACGGCCAGCGACCCCCGCGCTGCCGAGATCGCCCAGGCCATGGAGCAGCGGGTGGCCCATGTGGTGCTCGGCAAGGCCAACGAGGTGCGGCTGGCCATGGCCGTGATGCTGGCCGGGGAGCACCTTCTGCTCGACGACGCCCCCGGCGTCGGCAAGACCACCCTGGGTACGGCCCTGGCCCGGGTCATCGGCGGCACCATGTCCCGGGTTCAGGGGACTCCCGACCTGATGCCTACCGACCTGACCGGCTCGGCGATCTACGACCCCCGGACCGGGGAGTGGGGCTACCGGCCCGGGCCCCTCCACGCCCACGTCGTACTGGTCGACGAGTTGAACCGGATCACCCCCCGCACCCAGTCCGCCCTGCTGGAGGCGATGGCGGAGGGGCAGATCACCGTGGACGGCACCAGCCGGCGAACCCCCGATCCGTTCATGGTGGTGGCCACCATGAACCCGGCCGGTGACGCCGGCACGTTCGCCCTCACCAGCAGCCAGGTGGATCGGTTCGCCATGTCCATCAGTCTCGGCGGCCCCGACCGACCCACCGAGCGGGATCTGCTCCGGGGCAACGGGGGCCGTGACGCCGTGCCCCAGATCGACCCCGTCATCCCCATCCACCTCATGCCCCGGCTCCAGGGTGTGGTGGCCGGCGTCCACGTCTCGGACGTCATCATCGACTACGTGCTCGACCTGGCCGACCGGGTCCGTTCCGGATCCCACCTGAGCATCCGCGGCCCCCAGGCGGTGCTGGCCACCAGCCGTGCCCTGGCCCTGCTCGAGGGGCGCGACCATGTCGTCCCCGACGACGTCCAGTCCGTGTCGATCCCGTGCCTGGCCCACCGGCTGGTGGCCACCGGGCTGCCCCCGGCGGTGGTCACCGACCGGATCAACACCGCGCTCGACGACATCGCCGTCCCGGTCGGCACCGGCCGAGGGGGGGATCGGCGTGGCGGAACCTGAGGCCGTTCACCACGTCCGGCCCGGGTGGACCCCGCTCGGTGTGGGCATGCTCGTCCTCATCGTCCCCGGCCTTTTCAGCTCCTTGTTCACTGGCCAGGTGGCCGTCGTCGCCCCGCTGATCGGCGCCGCCGCCCTGGTTGTGCTCGACCTGGCCCTGGCCCGGCCCGTCTTTCGGGGCCTGGAGGTCCAGGTGGACGCACCGGCGTCGAGCTACGAGCACCAGCCCAGCAACCTCGACCTGACCGTAACCACCCGCCGCCCCGTCCGGCTGCTGGCCACCATCGCCGGACGACGGGAGCCGGTGGCTCTCGTCTCCCCCGGCACGGTGCGGGTCACCGTTGACCCCGGGGAGCGGGGCCTGGTCGACCGGGTCCAGGTGGTCCTCCAGGCCCGGCCCGCGCTCGGCCTGGTGGGGGCCACGGCGTCGGTCATCGTGCCCCTCCACCGACCCATGGCGGTGGCTCCGATCCCGGCCGCCCAGGCCATCCGGGCCATGGGCACGGCCAGCGAGACCTCGGGTCGGGACGACGAGCCCGTGGGGGTACGGCCGTACGTGCCCGGCGACTCGCAACGCGACATCCACTGGCCGACGGTGGCCCGGTCCCGGACGCTGATGGTGCGGGAACGGTCCCGGCACCGGGCCGCCGAGCGGGTCACCGTGGTGGTCGGCGGGATCAACGGCCCGTGCCCGGGGGACCGCCTGGCGGCCGCCCGGCGGATCGTCGAGTCCGTCCTCGACACCGGCGGGCGGGTGATGCTCTCCACCGTGGAGGCCTTCCCCCCACCCCGGCGGGTTCTGGGCCAGTCGGCCGACGCGGCCCGGGCCGGGCTCGACCGGTCCGGCACTTCTTGGGTGGTGGGCACCGTCTCGGACCGCCAAGAACTGGCCGCCCGTCTGGCCCGAGCCGAGCTTGACCCGGCCGGTGACGGCTGCGGCCCCGACCTCCTCCCCTCGGCCTCCGGGCTGGTGACCCTCGACGAATCCGGGGTGCGGTGGGGAACCGACTCGGACGGGACGCCCGGGTGAACCGGCGGTCGGATCGCCGGCCGGTGCCCGGCCCCGGACCGGGCGGGATGGGCCTGGTGAGGGACCTGCCGTTGCGCCTGGCCGGCATGGTCGCCGCCAGTCTGGCCGCCGTCGTCGCCCCCCTCAGCGAGCACGAGCAGACCGCCCTGCTCGTCGCCCTCGCCGTCGGGGTGGTCATCGGTGCCGTACGGCCCCGCCCGGACGACAGCGTCGGCCTGGTCGCCGTCGCCCTCGCCACCTGGGCGGTCGTCCTCGGATCCACCGGCAGGTCGCTCGGCCTGGTCGCCCTGGCCGGGGCGGTGGTCATCGGGTACTCGCTGCTCAACCGGAACGCCATGCTGGTGGCCGTACCCGCTCTCGGCCTACCGTTGGTGGTGGTCACCGACCTCCGTGACGCCACCGTGTCCGGTCCCGCCGTCGCCATCTGGGCCGCCGCGGTGACCGTGACCCTCGCCCTGTCGATCCTGGCCGATCCCCCCGGGGTGGACTGGTCGCCCCGACCCGGCTTCGCCTCCGGGGCCCGACCGCTCACCCCCGGACCGGACCGGACCTGGCGGTTGAGGAGCGCCTCCACCGTGGTGGGGGTCGCCCTGCTCATCGCCCCGGCCACCATCGGCCTGGCCCGGGTGGCCACCCGCCTCGACATCGGATCCGGTGTCCGGGTCAACTCCGGCGACGCATCCGGACCGGTGGCCCCGTCCTACCCCGGCTTCTGGGGCAACCTCGACACCGGCGAACCGATCGGGTTGGACGAGCAGGAGATCCTCCGGGTCCGCAGCGACCTGGCCCTCTTCCTGCGCGGGGCCGTTTACGACCGCTGGGACGGTCGCCGCTGGACCAGCTCGACGCCGTCGGTGTCGGTGCGGTGGGACTCGGGGGAAGTGGCCCTGACCGAGGGCGCGGCCGCCGTCCTGGACGAGCCCGGGCCGGGCGCCACCGTGGTCCGCCAGGAGGTCCGGCTGGTCACCGGCGGGATGACCACGGTGCCCCTGGCCTGGGAGCCGCTTCGGCTGTGGTCGAGCCTCCGGTCGGGTCGGCTCTCGGGCGAGGGAACCCTTGTCTCCGACGAGCCGTTGGCGGCCGGCACCACCTGGACGGTGGAGTCCCGGGTGCGGGCGGTCACCCCCGATCAGCTCCGGGCCGACGAGCCGACCCGGATCGCCGCGGACGACCCCGTGATGGACACCTACGCCACCGAGGACGCCGTGACCCCCCGGGTCGCCACCCTGGCCCGGACGGTCACGGCCAACGCCCCCACCAGCTACGACAAGGTCCGAGCCCTGGAGGCGTGGATGGCCGACAACGTCCACTACAGCCGCGATATCGGGCGGCTGCCGGAGGGCACCGACGCCGTCGACCACCTGCTCTTCGAGTCCCGGGTCGGCTTCTGCGAACAGATCGGCTCCGCCCTGGTGGTGATGGCCCGGTCGTTGGGGATCCCCGCCCGCCTTGTGGCAGGTTTCGTCCCGGGCCGGTTCGACACCGCGACCGGTGAGTGGGTGTCGCGCGGGGTCGACGCCCACGCCTGGGCCGAGGTGTACTTCCCGTCCGCCGGATGGCAGCCCTTCGATCCCACCGCCGAGGTCCCCCTCCTCGCCCCGGCCGGCACCCACGGGGTGCGGCCCTGGACCCTGGCGGCGGTGGCCCCGGTTGGCGTGGCGGCGGCCGGGGCCATGGCCCTGCTCCGACCGCATCGGCGGCGGCGCCGCCAGGCTCGCGATCCGCTGGACCGACTGGCCGACGAGCTGGACCGTCAGGGCCGGGTCGTCGGCGCGGTGTGGACCCCGGCCGCCACCTTGCGGCAGCGGGGAGACCGATTGGTGGCGGCCGGGGTGGCCGTCGAACCAGTGGCCGGGGCGGTCCGGGCTCTGGAACCCCTGTGGTATGGGCCGCATTCGGACGGGGCCGGTTACGACGAGGAGTACCGCCTGGCCCGGTCGGCCCTGGACGACCTGGAGGGCGCCGTGGCCCGGGCCTCCCCGGACTCCGGGCCCCGGACCGTCACCCCGGAAGCTGGTTGACGGCGCGGTCCACATAGGTGGCGGAGGTCCAGCGACCGTTGTGGTGCTCCATGATCCAGATCGAGCCCTTGCGGCAGTCGTTGCCGGTCACGGCGGCGCCCTCGCGGGCCACGAGCTCCACCAGCTCCGGGATCAGGTCGCCGTGGGAGCAGGCCACCACATCTGGCCCGGGCTGGGCCCGCAGAAACCGTTCGGCCTCGTCGATCCGGGCCCCCTCGAAGAGCTCGTCCACCTCGGTCACCGTGAGGTCGTGACCGGCCGCGATCGGCTCCACCGTCTGGACGCAGCGGGTCGCCGGGCTGGACAGGACAGTGTCGACCGGCCGGTCGGCGAGCATGTGGGCGAGGGTCTCCGACCGCTGTTTCCCCTTGGGGGAAAGGGGGCGGTACCGGTCGTGCCGGCCCGCGGTCCGCGTCCCGGCATGGGCGTGCCGGATGAGGTAGAGGCGCATGTCGACGAACGGTAACTGAGGGTCGGCCCAGGGGCGAGCAGTACGGCAGGTGCCACTAATGCGGGGTGGGGGTTACCGCGGGTGGGGGCTAGAGGAGCTCCCCGTTGAAGTGACGGCCGGCCAGGATGGCCTTGGTGTCGAACACGAGCGGGGCGTGTTCGGCGATGGTGGCCGGATCGAACTCGGCGTGGTCCACCAGTACGACGACCAGGTCTGCGGCCGCCAACTCCTCGGGGATGAACTCGACCAACGGGGCGTCCAGGCCGGTGGCGGCGATCGGGTCGATGTGCGGGTCGCACAGGCGGAGCTCGGCCTTGAGCTGATGGAGCCGTTCCGCCACCGCCAGCGACGGTGACTCCCGCCAGTCGGAGGTGCCCGACTTGTAGGTGAGGCCCAGCAGGAGGATCGAGGTGCCGTTCACGGCCCGCTGCCGTTCGTTGAGCAGGGCAGTGATCCGGGTGACGACATAGTCCGGCATGTGGGCGTTCACGTCGTTGGCCAGCTCCACGAACCGGAACGCCTGGCCCAGGTTCTGGCGGACCCGCCACGACAGGTAGGACGGGTCGATGGGGAGGCAGTGCCCGCCCACGCCGGGGCCGGGCCGGAACGGGGTGAAGCCGAACGGTTTGGTGCTGGCGGCGTCGATGGCCGACCACACGTCGACCCCCAGGTCCCGGGCGAACATGGCCAGCTCGTTGACCAGGGCGATGTTGACATGCCGGTAGGTGTTCTCCAGGACCTTGACCAGTTCGGCGGTCTCGGTACTCGCCACCTCGACGACCCGGTCCACCAGGGCCCGGTAGAACGCGGCCACGGCCCGGCCGGCGTCCCCGCCGATGCCGGACACCACCTTCGGGGTGTTCACGAAATTCCAGGTCGGGTTGCCGGGATCGATCCGCTCGGGGGAGTACCCGAGCCAGAAGTCGACCCCGCACTCCAGCCCGGACCGTTCGAGGATGGGGCGGAGCAGCTCGTGGGTGGTGCCCGGGTAGGTGGTTGATTCGAGCACTACCAGCGCCCCCGGGGTCAGGGCCCCGGCCAGGAGCTCGCCGGCCCCGGCCACGAAGGACAGGTCCGGGACCCCTTCCCGTAGCGGGGTGGGCACGGTGATGACGGCCACGTCGAAGTCGGCCAGGTCGCGGCGGTCCGCGGTGGGCAGGTACCCCCGGGCCAGGGCGGAGGCCAGGGTCTCGCTGGGGACGTCCTCGATATAGGAGTCACCGGCGGCCAGTCGCTTGCTGCGGCGCTCGTCGATCTCGAACCCGACGGTGGGGAACCCCTGCTCGGCGGCCCGCATCGACACCGGGAGGCCCACATAGCCCTGGCCCACGACGATCACCCGGGCCGACCGGTCGTCGATCCGGGCCAGGAGATCGTCGATCCGGGGTGGCGGGGAGAAGGTGGATTCGTTGGTCGGCTTGCTCAATGGGTCCTGCCCTCCTGCTCATCACCGGGTGAACCCGTCCGTACCACGGGACGGTCACCTGGTGCCCGCCCGGCCGGTCGGTTCACGCTAGCGGTCGCCGGGGCGGGCGGCCGCGGCCACTCGGAGGCCGCGGGGACCTCTGCTCACGGGCGGTGGGCAGATCCGGCCACCCGTCCGTAGGCCGAGGCGGGTCGGGCCCGCGGGCGGAGCTAGATCGCGGTCCATCCCCCGTCCACGTGGAGGACCTGGCCCGTTACGTACCGGGAGGCGTCCGAGGCCAGGAACAGCAGCGCCCCGTCGAGCTCGCCCTCCACCCCCGGGCGGCCCATCGGGGTGTTGTCAACGATGTACCGCATCCCGCCGGCGGTGCCGAACATCTCGGCGTTCATCTCCGTCTCGAACCAGCCGGGGGCGATGGCGTTGACCCTGACGTTGCGGCGGGCCCACTGGGAGGCCAGCTCTCGGGTGAGGTTGTGGATACCGCCCTTGGCCGCGGCGTAGCCCGGGACCTTCAACCGGCCACCACCGACGGTGCCGAGCACGGAGCCGACATTGACGATCGAACCGGTCCGACCGGCCCCGATCATCCAGCGGGCCGCCGTCCGGGCCAGTTCGTAGGGGGCGACGAGGTTGATCTCCAGTTCCCGGCGGAACTCGTCGAGATCGTCGTCGACGGCGGGCAGGACCCGGGAGATGCCGGCGTTGTTTACCACGACGTCCAGGCGACCGTACCGGTCGACGGCGGCGGTGACCGCCGCTTCGGCCGTCACCGGATCGGTCACGTCACCGGCCACCACCACGGTGCCGGGCAGCTCGGCGGCCAGCTTCTCGAGCCGGTCGGCCCGTCGGGCGGTGATGATCAGGTCGGCCCCGGCCGCGGCCAGGGCCCGGGCGAAGCGTTCCCCCAGACCGGAGCTGGCGCCGGTCAGGACGGCGACCTTGCCGTCGAGGCGGAACAGGTCTCCCGGCGGGGACGGGTCCCTCACCGGTGGGAGCGATCCGTCGGAGGGGGCGGCGTTGGCGTCGGTCACCGGGCCATGCTGCCACGAACGATCGTCGGGGCACACTGTGGCCATGATCGGAGTCCGTCCCCCCTCGGCCCCACCCCCGGTGTCCCGGGTCCGGTTCCGCCGGTGGCGGCGGATGGTGGCCGGCGGGGTCCTGTTCGGGGGTGCGGTGGTGGCCGGTTGGGCCGCCCCGGCCGGTGCCACCTGGTCGGTGGCCGCCACCGACGCGGACACCGGGGAGGTGGGGGTGGCGGTGGCCAGCTGTGTGCCGGTGGAGACGGTCGGGGATCCGGCCGCCCTGCTCCCGCCCGCGGTCGTAGTCCCGGGGTTGGCGGCCGGGGTGGTCCAGGGTCAGATCGACCTGGCCCCGGTGGCGGAGATGACCGAGCTGATCAACGCCGGCCTCGACCCCCGCACCGTGGTGGACCGGTTGGTCATCGCCGACGGTGAACTGGCCGCCGTCCGCCAGTACGCGGTGGTCGACCTGGCCGGCACGTCGGTGGGCGTGACCGGTGACGAGGTGCTCCCCGAGTCGGGTTGGCGGTCGGCGCCCGGGGCGTCGGCCCAGGCCAATCTGACCGCGTCGCCCGAGGTGGTGGGGGACACGATCGACGGTTTCGTGGTGGCCCGGGCCGAGGGGGCCGACCTCGCCGGGGCCTTGGTGGCCGGGCTGGCGGCCGGGTCCCGGGCCGGTGGCGACCGTCGCTGCCCGGCGTCGACGGCCCTGTTCGCCCACGTGGCCGTGGCCGGCGCCACCGACGCCCCCGGCCGACCCTCGTTCGTGACCACGGTCTCGGTCGACGAGGGCGACACCGTCAACCCGGTCGAGGAGCTCGTGGCCGCGGTGGCCGCCGGACGGACCGGGGCCATCGACGCCGCCCAGCACCGGGACCGAGGCGGAGGCTGGGTGACCGCCGTGGCCCTCGGGTTCTCCCTGGCCGCCGTCACCGGTGGCCTGTGGATCTTCCGCCGTGGTCTCGGGGCCCGCCAGGCCCGCCGCTAGGATCCGCAGGAGTCCGCTTGCCCTACCAACTGCTCACCCGCCCGGCCGGCGCCTCGGCGTACGAGCCCGCCCACCCCGACGAGATCGAGGGCCGTGTCGGCGACGGCTCGATGGTCTGGCTCGATGTCACCACCAGCGACCCGGGCGAGGTGGAGGAGCTGGGCCGACGCTTCGGGTTTGATCCGGCCGCCATCGAGGACGTCCTCGACGTCGAACAGCTCCCGAAGTTCGACTTGCACGATGACCACCTGTTCGTGGTCATCCACGCCCTGACCTTCGTTGGTGACCGGGTCGACACCGTCGAGCTCGACTGCTTTGTCCGGGAGGGCCTGTTCGTCACCGTGCACGCCGAGCCGGTGGTGGGCGTGGAATGGCTGTGGGGCGCCGCCCGGAGCTACCCCCAGATCGGCGAGCTCGCACCCCCCGAACTGTTCGCCCAGCTCACCGAGGCCGTCGGCCGCCGCTACCTGGAGGTGCTCGACGAGTTCGAACGGCAGGTCGACGACCTGTCCGACCGGGCGTTGGCCGCCGATCGGTCGGTGCTGGCCGAGATCCAATTCCTGCGCCGTGAGGAGGCCACCATCCGGCGGGTCCTGCGGCCCCAGCGGCTGGTGATCACCACCCTGCGGTCGAGGAATCTACCGATCCTGACCCCGGCTGCGGCCACGATCCTCAACGACGCCTACGACGTCCACAACCTGGTCGTCGAGTCCCTGGCCACGGCCCGGGGCCTGCTCACCGACACCCTCGACACCTACCGGGGGGCGTCGGCCGAGCGGGAGGCGTCGGCGACCGCCGTGCTCGCCGCGTACGCGGCGATCCTGCTGCCCCTGTCCCTGATCACCAGCTGGTACGGGATGAACATGGTCGACCTGCCCTGGACGGCCGACTCCTGGGGGTGGATCCTGGTCACCGCCGGGATGGGGGTGGTGGCCGTCGTGAGCTGGCTGGTGTTCGTGCGCATGGGCCTCGTTCGCACCGCCCGGGGCGGCCGGTCCCGCACGGCCATCGGCCGGTCCCTGGCGAACGCGGCGAAGGCGCCCGTCAAGCCGGTCATCATGTTGTGGCGTCCGCACGGGGAGCCCCGTCACACCCACTCGGTGACCGATCGGTTACGACCTCGACGCTGATGGGTAACCCCGCTGTCGGCACCATGACAGGGGGATCTACCATGCTCCTGATGGAGTTCGGCATCGACGAGATGGACCCCTACGGAGTGGGTGCGCTCTTCCTGGGCCAGTCGATGGCCCGCCAGTTCCACTGCGGACCTGAGGTCCGTGACCTGTTCGAGGCCTTGACCAGCCTCGAGACACCCCAGCTGCCCACGGTGCCGGTGGCCGAGGCCGTCGGCCCGGTCGACGAGCTGCTCGACCGGCTGGAACCGTCGCCGTGGATGATCGAGCTGGTCGACGCCCTGTTCCGTCTCGGGGTGGACACCCCGCCGGTGACGTCGGTGTCCCAGCGGCTCTACCGGGCCGCCCAGTGGCTGATGATGCGCCACGCCCCGGACACGGCCACCGACACAGTGCTCGAGGTGCTGCGTGACGCCACCCCGGGGGCCAGGGTCGCCGGTGACACCTGGCCCGGCCACGATTTCTTCGCGTCGATCGTGGTGCTCATCTACCTGGGTGGTCGCGACGCCCGGGCCGAGATGGAGGAGCTGCTCGAGGCGGCCCGGGACCTCCGCTACGACGATCTAGCCCCGGTCCTGGAGTGGTACCTCGACCACCGGCACTCGGCCCCGTCCCGCTGAGTGCGGGCCAGCCCGGCCCGCACGGGGGGCGACCGGAACGCTCAGTGGGCGGAGACGTCGGCCACGCAGGCGTCGTCGCCCCGGGCCACCGACGACGAGAGGGCCACCGCCGTCTCCCCGTATAAGGAGCCGAGCAGGCCCTGAACCATGCCGCGGTCGATGGCGCAGATCACGGGGTGCTCGATGGCCACGTCACCAAAGGGGCAGTGATCGGACACGATGCGGAGCTCCTCGCCGTGGCGTTCGGCGTGGGCGGCGAACCCGTGGGCGGACAGGGCGTCGG
Source organism: Acidimicrobiales bacterium (assembly GCA_047974625.1). Lineage (GTDB taxonomy): Bacteria > Actinomycetota > Acidimicrobiia > Acidimicrobiales > SZUA-35 > CADEDH01. Next base: position 35,274 of record JBKECK010000044.1, on the reverse strand, counting down.
CCACGACGTGGAGGGCGGCCCGGAACGACCGCTGGGCCTCGGGGTCGGCCCCCATCGAGGCGGCCATCCGCCGGCCGTACTCAAGGCCGACCTCCTCGGCCAGGGCCTCGGCCTCCCCGTCGGGCAGCTGGCCGAGAGCCTTGCCGAGCAGGGTGATCAGGATGTCGTGATGGCCGACGTCGAACGACAGGTGCAGGCCGGGGTTGGTGGCCTGGTACAGCTTGGCCGGACGGCCCGCCCCCGCGGACGGCCGTTGGGTCACCTCGAGGTAGGAACCGCCCACCAGCTTGTCGAGATGGTGCCGGGCCACGTTGGGGTGCAGGCCGGTGCGTTCGGCCACCTCCCCGGCGGTGAGGCCCTCGGGGTGCTCGTGGACCAGCAGGTAGATGGCCCGACGCGTTGGATCGCCGAAAGCGGAGGTGACAGCGTTCACCATGCTGGCGAACTCGGTGGGCTTGAGGGCTCGGCGGGCCACGTCGGTAGTCTAGCCTCCGGGACATTCCCCCTACGGCCGTAGGAGAAATCGGCCGCCCGGGCGAGGGGTGTCCGCTCCACCGTGCCCGGATCAGCGGTCGGAGCCGCTCACTGGCAGGAGGCCCCCCGTGACCATCACCGAACAGTCCGTGATCGATGCCCTGCGCCCGGTCCAGGACCCGGAGTTGCACCGTTCCATCGTCGATCTCGGCATGGTCCGCACCGTCGAGGTCAGCCTTCCGGCCGTGGCGGTGGCGGTGGATCTCACCGTGGCCGGCTGCCCGTTGCGCAACGAGATCGAACGGTCGGTCACCGCCGCGGTGACGGCCCTGGACGGGGTCGACCGGGTCGCCGTCGAGTTCGGGGTCATGACCGACGAGCAGCGTGAACAGGTGCGGCGGATGGTCCACGGCGACCCGGGCGCCACCGCCGGCAGCCAGCAGGGTCACGGTCACGCCGAGGGTCGGGCCATCCCCTTCGCCGACCCGGACAACCGGACCCGGGTGATCCTGGTCGCCTCGGGCAAGGGCGGCGTGGGCAAGAGCTCGGTGACCACCAACCTGGCGGTGGCTCTGGCCCGCCGCACCGATGATTCGGGCGAGCCGGCCAAGGTGGCCGTGGTCGACGCCGACGTGTGGGGCTTCTCCATCCCCCGGATGCTGGGCGTCGACCGGGACCCCGTGGTGATCGACGAGATGATCGTGCCCCCCGAGTCCCACGGCGTCCGTTGCATCTCCATGGGCTTTTTCGTGGAGGAGAACCAGCCCGTCATCTGGCGGGGACCGATGCTCCACAAGGCCCTGGAGCAGTTCCTGACCGACGTGTACTGGGACGAGCCCGACTACCTGCTGGTCGATCTGCCGCCCGGCACCGGCGACATCGCCCTTTCGCTGGCCCAGTTCCTGCCCCGCGCCGAGCTGGTGGTGGTCACCACGCCCCAGCCAGCCGCCCAGAAGGTGGCCCAGCGGGCCGCCTACATGGCCCACAAGGTGCGGATCACCGTCTCCGGGGTGATCGAGAACATGAGCTGGTTCACCGGCGACGACGGGAAGCGGTACCAGCTGTTCGGCGAGGGCGGCGGCCAGGTGCTGGCCGACGAGCTGGGGGTGCCGCTGTTGGCGCGGATCCCCCTGGTACCCGCCCTGCGGGAGGGGGCCGACGTGGGCGACCCGGTGGCCGCCGACCCGTCGAGCGAGGCCGGCGAGGTCTTCGCCGGGCTGGCCCAACGGGTGGCCGTCGATCTGGCCCCCAAGAAGCGGTTCCGGTCTGAACTGCGGATCGTCTGAACCGGGAGGGCGGGCCGGTAGGTTTGGCTGCCATGGACATCCGCATCGGTATTGTGCAGAGTTCCCAGGTGATCGAGCTCGAACTCGGCGACGACACCGATCAGGAGCAGCTGAGGGGCCTGGTGGAGGCCGCCCTCGGGTCCGACGGTGTGCTCTGGATCACCGACCGCAAGGGCAGCCAGATCGGTGTACCTGCGGCCAAGCTCGCCTTCATCCAGCTTGGCACGTCCTCCACGGCCCAGCGCATCGGGTTCGGCGTCTGAGCGACGATCGCTCCAACCGGGCCCGACTCGTGGTGGTCACGGGGAAGGGTGGGGTCGGTCGCACCACGGTGGCCGCCGGTATCGCCCGCGCCGCAGCCGCCGGAGGCCACCGGGTCCTGGCCGTCGACGCCGTCAACGCGGGAGGCCTGGCCGCCGCCCTGCACCACCCGTCGCCCCGGGCCGGCCGGATCGTCACCGGGGACGACGGGGTGGCCCTGCTCGAGCTGTCCACCGAGGCCAGCGTGGACGAATACGTTCGCCGTACCCTCTGGGTGCCGATCGCCCCGTCTCAGCTCCGGCCCCTGTCGCGCACCCTCGACTATGTGGCAGTGGCCGCGCCCGCGGTCCGCGAGATCCTGACCATCGGCAAGGTGTGCCACGAGGTCCGCCGGGGGCCGTGGGACCTGGTGGTGGTGGACGGTCCCGCCACCGGACATGTGGTGGAACTGCTCGACGCCCCCCGGACCCTGGGCCAGATGGTGGGCTACGGACCCCTGGCCGCCGAGGCGTCCTGGATGGCCGACATCCTCGCCGATCAGGACCACACCGGCGTGATGGTGGTGGCCACCCTGGATGAGCTCACCGTGGAGGAGACCGAGGAGCTCACGGCCCGGCTCCGGGCCGACACCGACGTCCGGGTCGAACGACTGGTGGTCAACCGGGTGCCGGCCCCGCTGGACGGGCCGTCCATCGAGGAGGCCGACCGGCTGGCCGGAGGGTCGGGACGGCTGGCCCCGCTGGCCGCCATGGTGGCCACCCGGTACCGGCGGGCCGTCGAGCTCGACGAGCGCCTGTCCCGCCTCGACCCCGACCGGATCCCGATTGGGGAAGGGGCCGAACCGGACGACCCCGTCGGGGTGGCCGAGGCCGCGCTGGCCGGGGTGGTGGGATGACCACGCCGGCCCCGGGCACCCTGATCGATCGGCTGGGCGAGGCCAGGGTCGTGCTCGTGGTGGGCGCCGGCGGGGTCGGCAAGACCACGGTGGCCGCCGCCGTGGCCGCGGCGGCCGCCCAGGCCGGCCGCCGGGTCCTGGTGGTCACGGTGGACCCGGCCCGTCGCCTGGCCGACGCCCTCGGGGTCCCCCTCGGTCACGAACCGGCCAGGGTCAAGCTCGACACCGCCCCCGACGGTGCCCTCTGGGCCTCGATGGTGGAGATGGCCCGGAGCTGGGACGAGCTGGTGGAACGGCACGCCCCCAATCAGGCCGCCGCCGACGACCTGCTGGCCAACCCCCTGTACCGCACCCTCACCCGCCGGTTCGTGCAGAGCCACGACTACATCGCCCTCGACCGGCTCCACGACCTCACCGACAGTGACCGCTACGACCTGGTGGTGATCGACACCCCTCCGTCGGTGCACGCCATCGATGTGCTCGACGCCCCCGACCGGATGCTCGACTTCTTCGACAGCTGGCTGCTCCGGTGGCTCACCGCCCCCTATCGGAGCCGGATGGCCCAACTCACCGCCCGGCCGTTCCTGGCCGCGGCCGAACGGGTAGTGGGCGGGCCGTTCCTGGCCCAGGTAGGGGAGTTCTTCTGGCGGTTCTCCCAGCTCCAGCCGGGCGTGGCCGAGCGGGCCCGGGCCGTCAAACGCCGCCTCAGTGACCCATCCACCCGCTACCTGTTGATCACCACCGCCGACGCCGGCGCCCTGTCCCAGGCCGACGACCTGCTGCGGGCTCTGAACGAGCGCCACCACCCGGTGGCCGCCGTGGTTCACAACCGGGCCGTGCCCGGTGCCGGGCCGGCGGCGTCGGCCGAGCTGTCGGTGGACTCCGTGGAGGCGGCCCCGCTCCGGGCGGCCATGCTCCACCTGCTCGCCGACGACGACCGACCGGCCGAGCTGGTGGAGCGGCAGCCGTCCCCGGCCCCCGCCCTCGTCCGCCTGCCGTGGCGCCCGGACCTGGCCACCCCGGACGACCTCGCCGACCTGATCACCCGGACGGGCTGATCTTCTGCTCTTCGGCCGAGGCCTCATCGTCATGTTCTGCTCTTCGGCCGAGGCCTCATCGTCATGTTCTGCTCTTCGGCCGAGGCCTCATCGTCATGTTGATAGCCTCGACCGGGGCCGGCCGGACGCCTGGCTGGTCACCACCAGGCGGTCCAGCGGACCCGATCTGAGGGGGAGCCGTTCATCGTGGCCAGTTTGAAGGACATCGTCCGCCGTCACACCCAGCTCGACGACGAAGCCCGGGACCATCTTCGCCGCCTGGTGAGCTCGTGGGGGCCCCTGGCCGACCTGTCGTTCGCCGACCTGTTGCTGTTCGCGCCGGTGGGCGACGACGGGCAGCGGTTCATCGTCCTGGCCCAGATGCGTCCGACCACGGCCCAGACCCTCTACCGGGACGACCAGCTCGGTGGGTTCGTCACCGCGGCCGAACGGCCCTTGGTGGCCGCGGCCATGCGGTCGGGGAAGATCACCGAAGCCGAACTCGATCTGCCGATACCCGAGAGCCGGGCCTCGGTCGTGGCGGTACCGGTCCGGTGGCAGGGCAAGGTGGTGGCCGTCATGACCAGGGAGACCCCCCAACTGGGTCATCGCTCCCTCGGCGACCTGGAGCTCGCCTATCTGGGGGTGTCGGAGCGGCTGGTCCAGATGGTCTCCGACGGGACCTTCCCCTTCCCCTACGAGGACAACGGCACCGAGGAGTCCCCCCGGGTTGGGGATGGCGCCCTCATCCTGGACCGGGAAGGCACGGTGGCCTACTCCTCACCGAACGGGGTGTCCGCCTTCCACCGCCTCGGCTACCACGGATCCGTGGTCGGTCGGCGCCTGGTCGACCTGGGGGTCCGCAACGAGAACGTCCGCACCGCGTACTCCCTGCGGACACCGGTGGTGGAGGAGCTCGACCGGCCCGACAATGTGACCATCCTGGTCCGGATCGTGCCCCTGATCACCGACGGGGTGGTCGACGGAGCCCTCGTCCTGCTCCGCGACGTGTCCGAGCTCCGCAGCCGGGAACGGTTGATGGTGTCGATGAACGCCACGATCCGGGAGATCCACCATCGGGTCAAGAACAACCTGCAGACGGTGACGTCCCTGCTCCGGATCCAGGAACGGAGGGCCACCGCCCCCGAGGCCAAGGCCGCCATCGCCGAGGCCGAACGCCGGATCGCCTCGATCGCCACGGTGCACGACATGCTGTCGCGCGGGGGTGGCGACGAGGTGGTCCTGGGTGAGATCGTGCGTCCGATCCTGGCCGTGGCCGAGCAGGCGGCCGTGGTTCCCCTGCGGGTCCGCCTCGTCGGGGACGGTCCCGTGGTCTCAGCCAGCACGGCCAGCTCCCTGGCCGTGATCCTCAACGAGCTGGTCCAGAACGCCGTGGAGCACGGGTTCCCGCCCGGATCGGCCGGCGGGGCCGTCACCGTGGAGATGGTGTTCGACGCCACCGAGCTCACGGTGAGCGTGCACGACAACGGGGTCGGGGTCCCCGCGGGGTTCGACAGCACGGCCCAGACCGGCCTCGGCCTCACCATCATCAACGCCCTGGTCGAGAGCGACCTGGGGGGGCGGCTGGTGGTACGGCCGGCGGGCGGCCAGGATCCGGGCACCGTGGCCGAGCTCGTCGTCCGGCTCAAGCCCCGCTAGCCCCGCGGCTCGGACACACCGTCGGCGGCACACGCAAAGCCGGACCCAGCGAGCTGAGTCCGGCTTTGCGTGTGCCTGTTGTTGAAGAAACTACCTGGTTGGAACAGTCTGTCCGTTGAGGACCATCGTCCTCAACGTGGACAGCCTGTTGGGTTTGGACAAATTCGAAGCAGGTACGTCGGCTCAGCGCCGACGGCTCAGATACGTGCGACGAAGCTGGCGACGTTCCTCTTCCGAGGTTGCGCCCCAGACTCCCGAGTCCTGGTTGGTTGACAAGGCGAACTCGAGGCACGGCACCCGAGACGGGCACGCCGTGCACACCAGCTTGGCTGCGGCGATCTGGTCGACAGCCTGACCCGTGGTACCGATCGGGAAAAACAGCTCCGGGCTGGTGTCACGGCACGCGGCCGTGGCCCTCCAGGAGAGATCGGGATCGGGATCCGGCGGGCGACCGACCAAGCCGCGGGCGATCTGCTCGAATTCGGCGAAGTCAGGAACCTGAACCTCGGCGGAATGGACTACTGCTGCCACGTACTCCTCCCCATGGAGTGGCGATGGAAACGGAAGGTGATCCTCGTGTGACGTGTCCGTCGTTGCACAGCGGCGCCGAGATCGAGGTACGCCAAATCGAGCAACTGTGGAGCGGTGGGGCCCCGGCTGCTCGCTCGTTCGCACCTTGGCGGACACCATAGACGAATGGTTAGATCTTCGTAAAGACTTCAATCGAGGAACGTGCAACTAAAAGTTCACACGAACGTTGCACGGCGGGTTCGCCGCCGGGTGGAACGGGGGGTCGGGGGCGGGCATCGTGGGGCCGCGCCGGGTGCGACGCGGCGCCGGTGATGCCGCCACGGTCCGGGTCGGACGCCGGCCCGTTGCCCGGCCGATCGTCACCGGGCACTGATCCCCGAAGGAGGCCCGCCCATGGTTCGAGTGATCGCCCACCGGGGGGCGTCGGCCACCCACCCGGAGAACACCCTCGAGGCCTTCCGGGCCGCCGCCGATCAGGGGGCGCACGGGGTGGAGCTCGACGTCCGCCTCACCGCCGACGGCGTCCTGGTGGTACACCACGATGCCCACCTGGTCTCGGGCGAGGCGGTGTGCGACGTCGCCGTCGACGACCTCCCGGACGCGGTTCCCACTCTGGCCGAGGCCCTGGAGGCGTGCGCCGACCTGTGGCTCAACGTCGAGATCAAGAACTCGCCCGGCGAGCCCGATTACGATGCTGACCAGGGGCAAGCCGTGGCTGTGGCCGGGCTGGTACGGGCCTTCGACGCTGCCTCCCGGGTGTTGGTGTCGTCGTTCGACATGGCCGCCCTGGACCGGATCCGGGCGGTGGACGCCGACATCCCCCTCGCCTGGTTGGTGTGGGCCCAGGCCGATCCGGTCAGCCTGGTCGACCGGGCCGCGGGCCGCGGCCTGGCGGCCATCCATCCCCCCGAGCTGCTGGCCGACCGGAGCTTCGTCGGCCGTTGCCGCGCCGCCGGTCTGGCCGTGAACGTGTGGACCGTCGACTCCATGACCCGGGTCGACGAGTTGGCCCGGATCGGGGTCGACGGGATCATCACCAACCACCCGGCCGAGGTCGTGGCCCGTCTCGGTCGGACGGCGCGATAGGTCGGACCCGCCGGCCCGGTCCGGGTCCGACCGCGACCGCGTCAGATACCGGGCAATGTGTGAAATCAGTCACGTCATCCGTGGATGGGTTCGGTGACCGACAACTGACGGACATCTGACGCGTCCAGCTGGCCGACGCCGATCGGCCACCGGGCCTCGTCTCCGGGCTCGTTTCACCGGCGGTGTCAGCCGGCGGTGAAACCGGTGGGTGGGAGCGGGGCGATGAGGTTGAGGGCGTCCGGCCGGTGCTCCACCGTCAGCTTGTCGACCGGGCCGAGGAGCTCACCGTCGAGCTGGTAGGGGAACGGCCGGTGCCCCCGCACCGTCACCCGGCGGACGTCGCTCCAGTGGTGGCCGTCGGGCCGGTCCGGCAGGCCTCCGTCCCCGAACGCAGCCCGGAGCAGTCTGGGCAGGAGCCGGGGTGACAGGTTGGCCAGGGTGAGCACGCTGAGCGGCCGGTCGAGGGCAGCCTCGGGGGCCAGATCGAGGGCCTTCGGACCGAGGTAGGAGTACGGGCCTGTGTTCATCGCCACCAGGGCGGAGGCGGCCGCCGGGCCGGTTTGGCCGGCCACGGTCTCGACCTCCACCGAGAACCACGGTCGCCGTCGCTCCACGTCGAACAGCCAGGTGGCCACGGTGGCGGTGACGAACAGGGGCTGTCCGATGTACCGCTTGAGCGGGCCCCGCCGCTCCACCCGGGCCACCACTGCGGCGTCGAACCCCGCCCCCACGTTGAACAGAAACGCCCGGTCCCCGGCCACGCCCACCCCGGCCGCCAGTGGGCTGCCCCGGTCCAGGGCGTCCAGCAGCGACCGGGCGGCGCCGGGGAGATCGTTCGGATAGCCGAGCGAGCGGGCCATCACGCTGGTCGAACCGCCGGGCAGCGGGGCGACGGGACAACCGGTGCCGAGGAGTCCGTTGGCCACCTCATTCATGGTGCCGTCGCCGCCTAGGGCGATCACCGCGTCGGCCCCCTCGGCGGCGGCCCGGGCCGCCAGCTCCACCCCGTGGCCTCGCCCGCTGGTGGGCAGGATATGGACCTTGTGGCGTCGGCTCAGAATCGCCTCGACCTCGGTCACCAGCTGCCCCGTGACCGATGTCGCCACCGGATTGAGGATCAGCGCGAGACGCATGGCTCCAAGTGTGCCGTTATCGGTGCCATCGCCTACCATCCCGGCCATGAACGTGGTCGTATGCGTCAAACAGATTCCCGATCCGGCCGACCCAGGCGCGCTCGATCCCGAGACCAAGACCCTGGTCCGGGACGTCAAGCTGATCCTCGACGAGTCCGACTCCTACGGTGTCGAGATGGCGTTGCAGCTGGTCGACGCGGCGGGTGAGGGCGAGGTCCGGCTGGTCTCGATGGCGCCCAACAATGAGCGGTCGGGTCTCCTGACCGCCCTGGCCATGGGGGCCGCCTCGGCCACCCTGGTCTCCGATCCGGCCCTGCAGGGCTCCGACGCCCTCGGCACGGCCAAGGTCCTGGCCGCCGCCATCGGCGACGGCGCCGACCTGATCATCGCCGGCTCCGAGAGCTCGGACGGCTACACCGGCACGGTGCCCACCCAGATCGCCGGTGTCCTCGGCCTGCCGTCGGTGACGGCGACCAAGTCGATCACCGTTGACGGCGACACGGTCAAGATCGAGCGCCAGACCGACGCCGGTCACGACGACGTCGAATGCCCCACCCCCTGCGTGGTCAGCGTGACCGCCGGTGTGGTCGAGCCTCGGTACCCATCGTTCAAGGGGATCATGGCCGCGAAGTCGAAGCCGGTCGACGAGAAGACGGTGGCCGACCTCGGTCTCGACGCCGACGAGGTCGGCTGGGCCGGGGCCGGACAGGAGATCGTGGAGATCAGCGCCGCCCCCCAACGTGAGGCCGGCGAGATCATCGAAGACGACGGTGAGGGCCATCTCAAGATCGTGGCCTTCCTCGAACAGATGAAGCTCATCTGAGGACGCGGAGCGAACAATGACGTTGTCAACCATCTGGGTGCTGGCCGAGGCCGTCGACGGCGAGGTCACCACCACCACACTGGAACTGCTCACCAAGGCTCGCGAACTGGCCGACACCGTCGAGTGCGTCTACGCCGGTGACGATGCCGACGACCTGGCCGACAAGCTGGGCGAATACGGGGCCGAGACCGTCCACCAGACCGGCGATCTCGACGATGCTATGGTCGGTGTGCCCACGGCGGGCGCCATCGCCGCCGCCGTGGAGGCCGGAGACGGCCCTGACGCCATTCTCATGGCCACCACCTACGACGGCCGCGACGTGGCCGGCCGGTTGTCGGTGCTCCTCAACCGCACCGTCATCACCAACGTGGTTGGCCTCGACCTGGACGACGACACCCTGGTCGGTACCGAGCCGGTCTTCGGTGGCACCACCGAGGTCCGCACCAGGTTCACCGGTGACGAGCCCTTCATCGTGCTGGTCCGGCCCAAGTCGTTCGTGGCCGAACCGTCCGGGGGTGACGCCGCCGACGTGGAGGATCTCGACGTCCCCGACGACCTGGCCGGTGCCGGAGCCGAGATCACCGAACGGCACGTGGAGGAGTCCGACGGTCCCAAGCTGGACGAAGCCGCCGTGGTGGTCTCGGGCGGACGTGGCCTGGGCGAAGCCGAGAAGTTCGTGATGGTGGAGTCGCTGGCCAAGGCCCTCGGGGGCGCGGCCGGAGCCTCCCGGGCCATCGTCGACGCCGGCTGGGTGCCGTACTCGATGCAGGTCGGTCAGACCGGCAAGGTCGTCAAGCCCGACCTCTACATCGCCGCCGGTATCTCCGGGGCCACCCAGCACCTCGTGGGGATGAAGGGTTCCAAGAACATCATCGCCATCAACAAGGATCCGGAGGCGCCGATCTTCGCCGTCGCCGACCTCGGCATCGTGGGCGACGTCCACAAGGTGATGCCGGCCCTGCTGGAGGCCCTCAGCTCCCGCTGACCAATTTCCGCCGGTCCCCGTCGGACCGACCACCCGATCGTGGTGCCCACCGCCCGGATCTCCTTCGAGAGGTCCGGGCGGTGCTGTATATAGGGGACATGTCTAGGGGACACGTCTAGGGGACATGTGCAGGCAGGGGACGGCGGCGACATCCCCTACACGCCGGGCACCGCCCGGGCCGCAGGGGTAGTCGTCCCGCCCGGGGATCGTCGAGGCCGCCGGGCGGGGTGGTCAGTTCCCGCCGGAGGCGATCCCGGCTGGAGCGAAGGGCATCCGGGCGTCGACCACGGCCACGGTCCGGTCACCCGCCAGGGCGTGGGGGGAGACCCAGGTCTCGGCCAGGGGAGGAACGGAGAGGTAGACCCAGTCGTCGAGCTTGTCGCCGAAGCGGGGCGTGTCCACCACGCTCACGCCGTTGCCGGCGGCGGTGGCCCGAACCCCATCGGCAACCCCGCCCGGCGTCGCCGCGTCGTAGCGTCGGCTCATCATCAGGTGCACACTGTGGCGGCCCACCGAACTGCTCTGGAACCCGGCCCCGGTGATGCTCCCCCCGGGAGGTAGGGGTACGGTGCCGGCCCAGGCGCTGAGGCGGCCCAGGGTGGTGTCACCGGCCAGCGGATGCTGATCGACCCAGCGGACCACCACGTCGGAGCGGGCCTGCCCGTCCGGCCCGGGCCGCTGGTCGGTTACAGCCACCACCATGTTTTCCAGCGGGTAGCCGGATCCGGGCACCCGATAGCCGAGCACGTGGCTGACGCCCCAGGTGTCGGTCGAGCGGCCGTGGCGGGTCGTCTGGTCCCAGCCGTTGCCGTCGAAGTCGGCGGCGAACCCGTCGATGATGTCCTCCGGCCGTCCGTCAGCCGCGAACGTGGCCTCGGCGACGACGTCCACCGCCTGCTCGTCCTCGGTCAGGCGGGCGTCCACCCGGACCCCGGTGAGGTAGGTGCCCACCGGGGTGGTCACCGACGGGAAGGGCACCAGGCGGTTCATCTGACCGCTCAGGTCGTCGATCGGGCCGTGCATCGATTCGAGCACGGTCCGGACCTCGTCGGCGGGGGCGCCGTCGCCCAACGGCGCCCCCACCGGCAGCACCGGCGACGCTTCGTCGTCGGTGTCGCTCGCCGTGGTCAGGCCGAGCTCGGACAGCTCCTCGGAGCTGAGCGGCGCGCTCTTCAGGGTGGGTAGGCCACCGCCGGTGTCGGTACCGAGGGCATCACCCTCGTCCGCGGTGGGGGCCGCCGCGGTGGCGGCCGTTCCACACCCGGCGGCGAACAGGAACGTCACCGCCACCGAGGCCGCGGCGAAGCCGCGCCGGGCCCGGGATCGGGTGCGGGGGGTCGGCCCTGGAGCGGTGGGGGATCCAGGGGAGACGGCGGCGCGGTGGCCGCGGTCAGTCGATTTCGGGCCTGTTGTCGTCGTCATCCCGCGTCGGGTTCACTCCCAGCCAGCCGATCTGCCCCAGCGCAACACGCTACCGACCTCGCCGGTGCATCCGGTCGACCCGGCAGGTTTGCCCGCCGGACCCGACCCCATCGTGCCGGACTCGGGAATGATGTGGCGGCCGGGAGTCGTGTGGAACCGGGGGGAGGGTGCGAGGATGGCGGGATGGCACCGGATGTCCGTGATCGACTCACCAACGAGACCGTCGAGCTGCTGCAGGCTCTGATCCGCAACCGGTGCGTCAACGACGGCACACCCGAATCCGGCCACGAGGACCGCAACGCGTCCCTGCTCCAGGGCCTCATCGAGCATCCGGCGCTCGACATCCAGCGGTACGAGGTCCTGCCCGGTCGCTCGTCCATCATCGCCCGCTGGGCGGGAACCGATCCCGAGGCCCCGGCCCTGTGCCTGATGGGCCACACCGACGTCGTCCCCGTCTCCCCGGACGGCTGGACCCACGACCCGTTCGGAGGGGAGCTGATCGGTGACGAGATCTGGGGCCGGGGGGCGGTGGACATGCTCAACCTCACCTCCTCGATGGCGGTGGTGTTCCGCCACCTCGTCACCAGTGGTCGGCGCCTGCCCGGCGACGTGGTGTTCTTCGCCGTAGCGGACGAGGAGGCCGGGGGCCGCTACGGGGCCGGGCCCCTGGTGGCCGACGAGTGGGACGCCCTCCGCTGCGACTATGTGCTGACCGAGTTCGGCGGGATCCCGCTCCGCTCGCCCCGGGGCACGAGTGTCCTTGTGACCACGGCGGAGAAGGGGCTCGGGTGGCGCCGGCTTACCGTCCGGGGCGAACCCGGCCACGGCTCGATGCCCTACGGGACCGACAACGCCCTGGTCAAGGCGTCCGAGGTGGTCCGGCGCCTGGCCCGCTACCGCCCCGCCCCCCGTCTCGACGAGCTGTGGGCGGCCCGGGTCACCGCCATGGGCCTCTCCGAGGATCTCACCGCCAAGCTGCTCGACCCCGGGAGGCTCGACGACGCCCTAGCCGAGCTGCCCCCCCAACTGGCCGCCAACGCCCACTCCTGCAGCCACACCACCTTCAGCCCCAACGTGATCCACGGCGGGGTCAAGACCAACGTGATCCCCGATCAGGTGGGCATCGAGGTGGACATCCGGACCCTGCCGGGCGAAACCGCCGACGACGTGGAGGTCCACCTGCGGGCCGCCCTGGGGGACCTGCGGGACGCGGTCGACGTGGAGGTCCTCCAGAGCGACGAATCCACCGCATCGCCCACCGACAACCCCCTGTGGCTGGCCCTGAGCGACGCCATGCAGGTCGCCTACCCCCAGGCCCGGGTGATCCCCAGCCTGGTCACCGGGGGCACCGACGCCCGCTTCTTCCGCAATCGGGGGGCCGTGGCCTATGGGGCGGGCCTGCTCAGCCACCGGGTGGACGCCACCGAGTTCTTCCGCCGCTTCCACGGTCACGACGAACGGATCGACATCGAATCCCTCGATCTCACCGTCGGCCTGTGGCTCGACGTGCTCGACCGTCTCTGGGTCCACCACTGATCCGGCCTGATCCGGCCTGATCCGGCTCTGGTCCGGGTCGGTCCCCGGCCGGATCGCCCTGGGCGGTGACCGGGGGGACCTATCGTGATCAGGCGTGAACGTCATCACCGCCGGCTTCGGCTCGGCCGCCACCGAGACTTTGGCCCGCGTCCTGGCCGTCGGTCGGGACGGGCCCCTGGCCCCCGCCCTGGTGGTGTGCCCGTCCAGCGCGGCGGCGATCGCCACCCGTCGGGCCCTCGGCCGGCGCCCGGGCGGGGTGGCCGGAATCGACGTCACCACCACCGATCGCCTGGTCGATCGGTTGGCCGCCCCGGTGCTGGCCCATACCGGCCGCCGGCGGTCCCGGCCGGTCGAGACGGCGGGGGCGATCCGGGCCGAGTTGGCCCGCCGCCCGGGCCGGTTCGGCCCGGTGGCCGGCCATCGGGCCACCGTCGAGCGGATCGGCCGGGTGGCGCGGGAGGTGGCCGGCCTCCCCCCGGCCACCCTGGACGCCATGGCCGCCGCCGGCCCGCCCCTGGTCGCCGAGGCCCTGGCTATCGCCTCCGCCGTGCTCGAGCGCGGATCGGTCCCGCCCGCCGCCGGCCCCCCGCCCGCCGCCGGAGCGGTGACCGTGGGGGAGAACGCGGTGGTGGCCGCGGCCCTCGACGCCCTGGCCGGCACCCCGGCCGGGACGTGGGGCCCCATCGTGGTGCTGTTGCCTGAGGTGTCCACGCCCGCCACCGGCCGGGTCCTGGCCGCCCTGGCCGCCCGGGACGACACCACGGTCGTGGTCGGGATCACCGGGGTAGCCGGCATCGACGAGGCCCACACGGCCCGGCTGGCCCGCTGGGGGATCAGGGTGCCGGCCGGCCCCCCTCCGGACCGGCGACCGGCCCGGCTGGTCGAGGTGGCCGACCCCGGTGACGAGGTCGGCGCGGCCGTGGCCGTCCTGAGCGACCACGCCGCGGCCGGGGTGCCCTGGCACCGGTTGGCGGTCTGCCACACCGGCCTCGAGGGTATGGCGGCCCGGATCATCGACCGGCTCGACGAGGCCGGACTGCCCTGGTCGGGCCCCGGGCACCGGCCCCTCGCCGCGTCGGCCGCCGGCCGGTTCCTGCGCCAGTTGCTCGGCCTGGTCCGCAGCGGGTTGGACCGGTCGGCCGTGGTCGACCTCCTGGCCGCCGGGCCGGTGGTCCACGACGGCGGGCTGGTTCCCGCCTACCGCTGGGACCGCCTGTCCCGGCACGCCGGGGTGGTCACCGCGGATCAGTGGGAGCCCCGGCTGGCGGCCTTGTGCCGCCACGTAACCCCGGACGAACGGCCCGAGATCGAGGCCCTGTCGGCCTTCATCACCTGGCTGCGGATCCGGCTCCGGCCCCCGGCCCCCGGTTCCCCGTGGCGCGACTGGGGCCACTGGGCCGGCGGGGTGCTGGCCGACGTCCTGGCCCCGGTCGACCAGGCCGGCCCCGTCGGGAACGACCCCGGTGGACCGGCGGTTCCCGCCTGGCCCGACGCCGAGGTCGAGGCTCGGAGTCGGGTGGACGAGGTCCTGGCCGACCTGGCCCCGCTCGACCGCCTCCTGCCCGCCCCCGACCTGCCCACGGTGATCGACGTGATCATCGGCGAACTCGAACGGATCGTAATGCCCGGGAACCTGTTGGGTACCGGGATCCTGGTGGCCCCGATCGCCGAGGCGGCCGGGCTCGACCACGACCATGTGGTCGTGGTCGGTCTGGCCGAGGGAATCTACCCCCGGGCCCGTCGGGAGGACCCCCTTCTGCCCGGCCCCGTCCGTGAGCGGTCCGGCGGCCTGCTCCCGGTGGAGCCGGTCACCGAGGCGGTCGACCTCAGGGCCGTGGCCGCCGCCCTGGCCGGATCGGCCTCGCCCCCGCTGGTCACCCTGGCCCGGGGCGACCTGCGGACCAGTCACCGTCGCTCCCTGCCCCGCTCGGTGGCCGCCCTGGTGGAGCCCTCCGCCGTCACGGTCCTGGCCTCTCACCACCAGCTGGTGGGGGAGTACGGCCGCCCGGCCACGCTGGCCGACCTGGAGCTGCGGCACCTGGTGGCTCACACCGGGCTCGGGCAGCCGTTGGCCTCCCACCCGCTAGCCGCCACCGACCCGGTCCTGGCCGCCGCCGTGGCCGGGGCGGGGGACCGGCGGGCGTCCAACCGGTTCAACCGCCACGTGGGTCGGGTCCCGGGCGGCGTAGACCTCACCGACCGGCTGCTGTCGGCCACCGCCCTCGAGGACTACGCCACCTGCCCCCGCCGGTACCTGTTCGGCCGGGTCCTGCGGCTGCGCGACGACGAGCGGCCCGAGCGGATCCACCAGATCACGGCCCGTGACCGCGGTTCGTTGATGCACTCAGTGCTCGAGCAGTTCCTGGGCGAGCAGATCGGGGCCGACGCCGCGCCCGGTCCCGACGAACCGTGGGGTGGCGACCAGCGCCGGCGTCTGGGCGGGGTGCTCGACGAGCAGTTGGAGCTGTTCCGCCTCGCCGGCCTTACCGGCGGCCGGGTCAACACCGCCGTGCTCGAACGGCGCCTAGCCGTCGAGCTCGAACGGTTCCTCCACCGCGACGAGGAGCTGCGGCGGTCCCGGCGGGCCACCCCGGCTGCGGTGGAACTGGGCTTCGGCTTCGAGGACGATCCCGGACTCATCGAACTGCCGGACGGGCGCACCGTGCGCATGCGGGGCCGGGTCGACCGGGTGGACACCACCGAGGACGGCGGGGTCCTCGTGATCGACTACAAGGGCGGTTCGGGAACCGAGTTCTCCGGACTCGACGCCGATCCCCTCCGGGGCGGCCGCCGGTTGCAGCTTCCCCTCTACGCCCGGGTGGTGGCCGACCGGCTCCACCGCACCGGACCCCGGACCGCCGTGTATTGGCTCACCGCGACGGACCAGATCCGGCCCGTCGAGCTCGACGGGCTCGACCCGGAACTGGACTCGGTGGTGGGTTCGGTCCTCGACGGGATCACCACCGGCCTGTTCCCCGGCGTGCCCGGCGACGCGATTGGCTGGCCCCGCCTGAGCTACGACCACTGCCGCTGGTGCGACTTCGACCGGATCTGCCCGGCCGACCGGGGGACCGAGTGGGACCGGGTGGCACCGTCGGCCGAACTGGGCCCCATCCGGCCCCTGTTGACGGGAACCGATCGGTGACCGAACCCACCGGCGACGACCACCTGGCCGACACCGCCGCCCGCCACCGGGTGGTGGCCTCCCTCGACGAGTCGGTGTTCGTGGAGGCCGGGGCGGGCAGCGGCAAGACCGCCTCGCTGGTCGGCCGCATCACCAACCTGGTCGACGCCGGCATCGGGGTGGAGCAGATCGCCGCCGTCACCTTCACCGAGGCGGCCGCCACCGAGCTGCGGCAGCGGGTCCGGGCCGAGCTGACCGACCGTGGCCACCGGAGCCCCGGGCCCGGGGGCCGACGGCTGCTGGACGAGGCCGCCCGGGTGGACCACGCCGCCTTCACCACGGTCCACGGTTTCGCCTACCGGCTCCTTGCCGACCACCCGGTTGAGGTCGGCCTACCCCCGGGATTCGTGGTGGCCGACGAGATGACCTCGATCCTGGCCTTCGACGAGCACTGGCGCGACTTCTCCGCCCGGTTCGGGGACGACCTCGACCACCTCGAACTGGCCCACCGTGCCGCCGTCCTCCGGGTCGACCTGTCCCGCATGGCCGACGTTGCCCGCCGGCTCGACGATCGGTGGGACCTGCTCGACCGGATCCCCACCGGGACCGCCCCACTGGGCTCGCTCGGCACCGGGCCGGCGGTGGCCGACCTGGCCGGACTGGACGCCCTGCTCGAGTCGTGCGCCAGCCCGGCCGACAAGCTGGCCGCCCGGATCGCCGACCTGGCCGGGCGGGGCCGCTCCCTCATGGGCCTCGATCCCCTCACCCAGCTGGAGGCCCTCGGGGAGCTGGCGAGCTTCCGGGTGGCCAACACGGGTCGGAAGACGTCGTGGACGGGGATCCCGGTGGCCGACGCCCGGGCCCGGGTGACCGAGGTCGGCGAGCGGTGCGAGGCGGTGCGTGAGGCCGCGACCCGCGAGGTCCTGCAGCAGTTCCTGAGCCTCGTGGCCGGGTTCGTGGGTGAGCGGGTGGCCGCCCGGCGGGCGGCCGGCGAGCTCGCCTTCCACGACCTGCTGGTGCTGGCCCGTGACCTGCTCCGCGACCACCCCGGGGTCCGCCGCCGGCTGGCCCAGCGGTACCGGCGGATCCTGCTCGACGAGTTCCAGGACACCGACCCGATCCAGATTGAACTGGCCGTCCTACTGGCCGTCGCCGACGAACCCGGGCGTGACGTGGCCGGGGCCGCCTGGACCGACCTGGCCGCCGTGGTGCCGGCCGGGCGCTTGACTGTGGTGGGCGACCCCAAACAGTCGATCTACCGGTTCCGCGGGGCCGACATCACCGTGTACCGGGCCACCGAAAGGGCCCTCGACCCGTCGCCGGCCCGGCTGAGCACCAACTTCCGGTCGGTGCCCGGCATCGTTGAGTTCGTCAACGCCGCCTTCGGCACCCTCATCGGGTCCGGGGACGGCGACCTCCAACCCCCGTACCGGCCCCTCGACGCCCACCGTGCCCCCGATCCGGACCGGACCGACCCGCCGGTGGTGGCCATCGGAGGGCCCCACGACGGGGTCAACGTGGCCGCGGCCCGGATGGCCGAGGCTGCCGACGTGGCGGCGGTGGTGTGCCGGGCCGTCGAGGAGGGATGGCGGGTGGGGGACGGATCGGGCTGGCGGCCGGTCCGCCTGTCCGACATCGCCGTCCTGATCCCGTCCCGACTCTCGCTTCCCTCGTTGGAGAGCGCGTTCACCGCCGCCTCCGTGCCGTTCCGCCCCGAGACCAGCTCCCTGGTCTACGCCACCCAGGAGATCCGCGACGTCATGGCCGGTGTCCGGGCGGTGGCCGACCCGCTGTCGGCCATCGACGTGGTGGCCGCCCTCCGGTCGGCCCTGTTCAACGTGGGCGACGACGAGCTGGTGGCCTGGCGGCAGGCCGGCGGCGGCTGGGACTACCGCGCCGCGGACCGGGCCCCCGCCGACCTCCTGGCGTCGGCCCCGGCCGTCGCCGACGCCATGGGCGTGCTGCACCGGTGGCACCGGGAGCGATGGTGGATCACCCCGTCCGCCCTGGTGGACGGGATCGTGGGCGAGCGGCGCCTCCGTGAGCTGGCCCTGGCCGACCCCCGCCCCCGCGACCGGTGGCGCCGCTACCGGTTCCTGGCCGATCAGGCCCGCCAGTTCGAGCAGACCACGGCGGGTGACCTCCACCAGTTCGTGGCCTGGGTGGAGATCCAGTCCAGCGAGCTGGCCCGGATCGTCGAGCCGATCCCACCGGAACCGGACGACGACGCCGTCCGGGTGCTGACCGTGCACGGCTCCAAGGGCCTCGAGTTCCCCATGGTGATCGTGGCCGGCGCCCCCACCGAGGACGGTGGCGTCCGGGCCGGTCCCCAGGTCCTGTTCCCCGACGACGGGCCGGCCGAGGTCAAGATCCGGAAGGGCGCCGCCACCGCCAACTACGATGTCCATGCCGCGGTGGAGGACGTCCTCGACCTGGCCGAGCGGATCCGGCTCCAGTACGTGGCCGCCACCCGGGCCCGCGACCTCCTCGTGGTCAGCTTCCACCACAAGGCCACCGGGGTGGCAAGGAGCAGTGGCGCCCGACTGTGGCGGGCCATGGAGGACCGGGCCGACCTGTGGGTCGGATTCGGGCCCGATCCGGAGGCCCGGCTCGCCCCGGGCCCGACCGGACAGCTGAAACTCCCCGGCGACGAGCTCCCGGCCGCCCGTCGACGCTGGCGGGACGAGATGGCGGCCGCCGCCGAGCGGACCGCACGGACCGCGGTCACCTCCGCCACCGCCCTGGCCGCCCGGTTGGCGCCCCACGCGGGGTCGTCCCCCCGCCCCCGACCGACCGTCGCCGTGGCCGAGTCGCGCGGAGGGGCCGGTACCGCCATCGGAACGGCCGTCCACGCCGTGCTCCAAGAGATCGACTTCGACCGACCGGACGGGCTCGAGGCACTCGCCGCCGTCGAGGCCGACCGCCAAGACGTAGCCGACCGGGCCGATCTGGTGGCCCGCCTGGCCCGGTCCGCCCTGGACGCCCCCGCCGTCGACCTGGCCCGCCGCCACGACCACTGGCGGGAGCTGTACGTGGCCGCCCCCGTCGGCGAGGCCCTCGTCGAGGGTTTCATCGACCTGTGCGTCGACGGCCCCGACGGCCTGGTCGTGGTCGACTACAAGACCGACCCCGTGACCGGGCCGGCCGAGGTCGACGCCAAGGTGGCCACCTACCGGATCCAGGCCGCCAGCTACGCCCTGGCCCTGGCCGAGGTCACGGGACGCCCGGTGACCGACTGCCGGTTCGTGTTCGTCACCCCCGACGGCCCCCTCGAACGCCCCCTGGCCGATCTCGCCGCTGCGGTGGCCGAGGTCCGCGCCCTTCTGACCGGCGACGGGTTCGACCGCGACCCCTGACCCGGGACAGAATCGGAGGGCGGAGCGGCGATTCCTGGGGGTACATCGTGCGGCTGGCCATCACCGGGACGGGCGTGGTTTCACCGATTGGCCTGACCACTGACGCGTTCGTGGCCGCCCTCCTCGGGGGGAGACGGGGGATCCGGTCGGCGCCGTGGTCCAGCCCCGAACGGCCGGCCCTGTTCGCCGGCCTGGCCGACGGGTTCGATCCGGTCGACCATCTCGACGACCGCCTGGTGAGGGGCACTGATGGCTTCGCCCGGTTCGCCCTCGTCGCCGCCGAACAGGCCCCTCGGTCAGGCCGGTCTGGGTGGGACCGAGACCCTCGACCCCGTCCGCACCGCCGTGGTGCACGGCACCTCGATGGGGGGCCTGTTCTCCCTGGGTAAGGCCCAATGGAAGTTCGACACCCTCGGTCCCGACGCCGTCGACCCCAAGACCCAGATCAAGATCTGGTGCAACATGGCGGCCGCCCAGATCTGCATGCGGCACGGCCTGCATGGGCCGTCGATGACGGTGACCACCGCCTGCGCCTCTGCCCTGGACGCCTTGGGCACCGCGGCCCTGTACCTCGACACCGGTCGGGCCGACGTGGCCGTGGTGGGCGGCACCGAGGGCGGCTACAGCCGCGACGAACCCGGCGACGAGGAGTTCGTGCTCGCCACCTCCGCCGCGGAGGCCAGCTACGGGATGAGCAGCGGGGCCCTTGATCCGGCCCGGGCCATGCTGCCCTTCGCCGCCGACCGGGCCGGCATCGTCTCCGGTGAGGGCTCCGCCTTCTTCGTCCTCGAAACCGCCGCCCATGCCGCGGCCCGCCATGCCCCGGTGCTGGGCTGGCTCACCGGCTACGGGTCCCTGGCCGACGGTTACCACCCCTCATCCCCAGAACCGAGCGGCCGGTGGGAGTCCCGGGTCATGACCCAGGCCCAGGACTCGGCCGGGCTCGGGCCCGATGCCGTCGACGCGGTGGTGGCCCACGC
The DNA here is from genome assembly GCA_047974625.1 of Acidimicrobiales bacterium. Taxonomy (GTDB): domain Bacteria; phylum Actinomycetota; class Acidimicrobiia; order Acidimicrobiales; family SZUA-35; genus CADEDH01. The sequence continues at coordinate 14,686 of JBKECK010000044.1, read as the reverse complement.
CACCGGCACCCCCAAGGGCGACGAGGCCGAGATCCGGGCCCTCAACCGGGTTTTCGCCGACGCTGGCCACGACCGAGTGGTGGTCACCGGGCTCAAGGGCCACACCGGCCACACCGGGGCCTCGTCGGGGGGCATGAACGTCATCGCTGCCCTCCACACCCTCAACGGTGGGGCCCTGCCGAACGTGGCCGGAACCACCGAGCTCGATCCCGAGATCCGCTTCGACGTGGCCCTGCACCGGCCCCGGCCCACCCGGGCCGAGGTGGTCCAGGTCAACGCCTTCGGCTTCGGCGGTCAGAACGCGTCGGTGGTCGTCGAAGCCCCGGGACGGCGCTGAGATGCCGGCCCTCCGCCACGGAGACCGCCGCCGTGGTCTGCGGTCCACGGTCACCGACTGCATCCGGGCCACCGCCCGGTCCGCCCCCGATCGGGTGGCGCTCGAGATCATCGACCCGGCCCACGGCCCCGACCCGGTCGAGACGTGGACCTATCGGCGGGCCTGGAACCGGACCGGCACCCTGGCCTCGGCGCTGGCCCCGGTGCCCGCCGGGCCCCACGGCCCGATGGTGGCCATCCTGCTCCCCAACGGGGCCGACCACGCCCTGGCCTATGTGGCCGCGGCGCGGGCCGGGGCGGCCGCGGTGCCGGTCAACAACCGGCTGGCCCCACCCGAGATCGAGTTCGTGCTCGCCGACAGCGGCGCGTCGGTGATCCTGGCCGGGGCACCGTTCCTGGAACTGGCGGTGGCGGCGGCCGCCGCCACCGGGGCCACCGTGATCGACGTGGCCGACGTGGCCGACGTGGCCACGGTGATCGACGTGGCCGACGTGGCCGACGTGGCCGGGGAGGACGCCACGGCCCTGGTGGCCTACACCTCGGGCACCACCGGGTTCCCCAAGGGTTCGATCATCACCCACGGTCCCTGTTCACCCGGTTCGCCCAGTGGGGCTGGACCTTCGGCCTGTCACCCGACCAGGTGTTGTCTACCCCTGGCCCGCTGTTCCACATGTCCTACGGCGGCCTCACCCTGGCCCACCTGGCGTCGGGTGGCCGCAACCGGATCTTGACCGGCTTCGACCCCGCCACCGCCCTCACCGAGTACGCGGCCCACGCCAACTGGGTGTTCCTGGTCCCGTCGATGCTGGCCATGATCGTCCAGGCGTGGGATGAGGCGGGCCGTCCCCGCCTGGAGGCCACCGAACGGGTGTTGTCCTCGGGCGCCCCCGGGCCCCTCACCCTGCTGGACCGGGCGTTCGAGGTGTTCCCCCGGGCCAGGATCACCGAGGCCTACGGCTGGACCGAGGGGGGATGGCTGACCTACGAGGACAAGGACCGGGCCGACCTCGTGCCCCACTCAGTGGGCTGGCCCTTGGTCGGGAGCGAGGTCCGGGTGGTCGACCCCGAAACCCTCGGGCCGGTGCCCGATGGGGAACCCGGAGAGGTGGTGGCCCGGTCGATCGTCCCCTTCGCCGGCTACCTGGGACGGCCCGAGGCCACGGCCGCCGCCCTGCTCGATGACGGCTACATCCGCTCCGGGGACGTCGGGGTGCTCCGGCCCGACGGCCGACTCACCATCGTCGACCGGGTCAAGGACATGATCATCAGCGGCGGTGAGAATGTGTACTGCGCCGAGGTGGAACGGATCCTGCTGGAGCACCCCGCCGTCGGCGAAGCGGCCGTGGTCGGCCTGGACGATCCGACGTGGGGCGAGCGGGTCACCGCCGTTGTGGTCGCGGTGCCCGGCGCCACCGTCGACCCCGAGGAGGTCATCGGGTTCTGCCGGGACCGGCTGGCCCACTACAAGTGTCCCCGTCGGGTCGACGTCGTCGACGAACTGCCCCGGAACCCGATGGGCAAGGTGCAGAAGTTCCGCCTCGTCGAACTGCTCACCGGAGCCGCCGCCCCCGCTCCCGCCGACCGCTGATCCCGGGCCGGCGGAGCCGGCTTACCCGCCGGCCGGGGGACGGAAGCAGCCGCGGCACGGGGTCGGGCCGTGGTGGGTGACGTGCGCCGTCCACTCACGCCCGTCGTGGTAGCGGTACTTGTGCTCCCGGTTCGGGTCCTGGTACCAACCGGGCCGTAATGCGGCCGTGGTTTCGTTGCTGGTGTCGAGACTCATCTCCCACATCCCCGTTGATGCGAACGTCCGGGTGAGGCGAGACGCAGGTGGGCGGCTCGCTCGCTCCGGCTGACATCGGCGCCTCGGGTCCGAATCTTGATCGGTTCCGGACCGGGAAAGCCGACGCTGGAGGATAGGCGCCGCGCCGGCCGGGCCCGTCGCGCCGTTCCGGATTGGTGGCCCGACGGGGCCCCGACGGGCCAGCGCGATCGGCGGGTCGGGGCTGTCAGATCGGGGCTGTCGGATCGGGGCTGTCAGATCGGGGCTGTCTGATCAGGGTGACCGTCGGGGTCAGGCGACCAGGTCCTTGGCCGGGGCGTGGGCGGGGAGGGTGCCGGCCTCGGCCCGGCGCTCCAGCTCGGCCCGTCCCTCCACGCACTGGTCCACGAAGGGGCACCAGCCGCACAGGATCCCGGGGTTCGGGTCGAACCCGTCGGTGGTGCAGGCGGTGGTGACGGCGTTCCAGGTGGAGGCCAGTTCGGCCTCCACCTCCTCCAGGCGACGATCGGTGACGGCCACCTCGATGATCCGCTGGCCGAGATACAACAGCCGGGCCCGGTGGGGGGCGTCGCCGGTGAGGCGGGCCAGGGCGGCCGCGTACAGCATGACCTGCTGGATCTTCTCACCCCGGTACCGCACCCGGGGCAGGGTGCCGGATTTGTAGTCGGTCACCACCAATTCATCACCGTTGCGGTCGACCCGGTCGATCACCCCGACGAAGGGCACGTCGCCCAAGTCCACCGCCACCTTCTGCTCGGTGGACACGATGTGGACGTTGGCCGGGTCCTCCAGGGTCCAGAGCCCGTTGATGGCCAGCCACGCCTGCCAGCGGAACGCCCGCCCCGCCGCATCGTCGTGGTCCAAGGCGCCGTAGTCCTCCTCGGCGGCGAAATCGGGCCACGCCTCCTTGGCCAGGGCCTTGGCCTGATCGAGGGTCCGCAGGGGGGCGGGTAGACCTCCGAGGAGCTCCAGCACCCGGTGCGCGAAAGTGCCCACCAGGGCGGCTTCGCCCGACGGTTCGGGCTGCCGGTCCACGTACTTGAACTTCCAGCGCCGGGGGCACTGGTGGAACGCCGACGCCGACGAGGGGGAGAGATGCGCTGGCTGTTCGGCCATGCTCCGATCTTGCCCGACCGGTGTGACAGGCGTGGGGATGGTCGCCGGGCTCAGAACGTGCCTCCTCCGTGACCTCCCCCGCCGAAGGAGCCACCGCCCGAAGACCGGGTGGAGGAACGGTGGGAGGTGGTCCCGTACCGGCGTTGCCGGGTGCGGCGGGACATCGGTCCGTAGGGGCCGCGCCGGCCCCCAAGGGCGAGACCCCCGAGGAGGCCGCCGAGTCCGCCCATTGCTGACCGGGACGGGGTGCCGCGGTAGGGGGCGGGGGCGCCGCCGACGATGCTCTGGCCGGCCCCCAACGCCGGGGCGTCGTCCGAGGCCGATGCGCCGGGCCGGCCGGCGGCCGCCTCGGCCTCGGCCCGGGCCTCCGCCTCGGCCCGTTCCGCCGGGGAGGGAGGTACCGGCTGGCCGTTGAGCTGGGCCGCGATCGACAGGAGCTGCCACTCAGCGGTGTCGATCTGGTCGTCGAGGGTGTCGACCTCGGCCGGGGTGGTGGCCGAGCCGATCGCCTGGCTGACGTTCTGGTAGGTGGTGGAGGCCTGCTCGTAGAGGTCGGCCAGGTCGGGTCGGCCCGCGGCGATCACGGCGTCACCCAGGTTGATCACCCGGTCGGCGTTGTTGCGGAGCTGCTCCTCGATCTCGGCCTTGTCGGCGGCCAGGTCGGCGGCGGCGTCACGGGCCGCCTTCCGTCGGTTGACCACCGCCCGCCCGCCGAAGTACGCGGCCGCGAGCACCACGAGGCCGAGCAGGACCCACAGGAACACCGAGCCGCCCCCCGAACCGGACGAGTCGGCCGGGGCGGCCACGGCGGCGCCGGTCAGGGCGCCGACGAAGGAGTCGAGGCCGCTGGCCACCTGACGGTTGCGGAAATGCCCGATCGAGGCGTCGGCGGCGGCCTGGATGTCGGCACTGCTCCACGTGTCGGAGGCCGCCCCCATCCCACTGTTGGTGACCACCAGCACGGTCGGGTACCGGGATGCGTCGAAGTTGGACGCATCCAACAACTGCCGGGCCAGGCCGATGGCGTCGGCGTTGGTGTCCAGCTCGGTGAAGGCGACACCGTTGGCGTTGGCGTTGGCCACCGCGGCGTCGACGTCATCGCCCGAGGAGCGTTCCAGATAGTGACCCGAGGCGCTGAGGTCCCCGGCCAGGGCGTTCACGTCCACCGACTGGGCCCCGGCGGGGCCGGAAGGGACCAGCGCCATGGTTAACGCCATCACCGCAGCCAGCACCGACAGGAGAAGTCGCACCCAGTCGAGCCTAGTGCTCACCGGGGCCCGGCGGCCGGAGTGGGTGGGGCCCGCCGGGTCACCCCGACCGGTCCCGCCGGTGCCCGTCGGTCTGCCGGTCGGCCCAGGCGGAGGCGATGTGGCGGGCCTCCCGTTCGGCGCGGATGTCCCGGTAGGCGCGGAGCCAGGAGCGGTGGCGGCGCACCTGGCGACCGAAGTCACCCAGGTAGCCCCACAGGTAGCCGACCACGCCGAGCTCGTGCCACTGGCGGACGTGGACCAGCTCGTGGGCCAGTAGGCCGCTGGGGGCGTCGACGGGGACGTCCCGGGCCAGGAGGACGAATCGGCCCAGGGTGATGCCCACGAACGGCCCCGGGGGCCTGGGAACCCGGATGACCCTGACCCGCACGGCCAGTTGGGCCGGCAGCACATCGTACCGGCCGATCTCGTCCGCCGAGAGGCGCCGGAACCGGGGGGCGCGGTCCCTGGCCGTGTTCTTCCCCCCGCGCGGCCGTCGAACCATGGGCCGGAGTGTAGGAGGCCCTACCCTGGCCCCGTGACCGGATTTCGGCGACGGGCAACGGTAGTGGCCGGTGCGGCCGTACTCGGAGCGGTGGCGGCTGGTGGGGTGATGGCATGGCGTCGCCGGCCGACGGTCGGTTCAGGGCCGGTGTCGGGACGGCGCCTGGTGGAACGCAACCTCCGGCTGGCCCGCATGGCGGCCCGGGGTGGTGGACGGTACGCCGTGCACCGGGCCCGGCGCACCTTCGCCTCGGCCGAGCGGCGGGACGCTCTCGACACCGAGTTCCAGTTGCGCACGGCGGCCGACGTCACCGCTGAGCTCGGCAACATGAAGGGGGCGATGATGAAGATCGGGCAGATGGCCAGCTATCTGGACACCGGTTTGCCCGACACCGTCCGTCAGACCATGGCCTCCCTCCAGCACGACGCCCCGCCGATGGCCCCGGAGCTGGCCGCCCGGCAGGTGATCGACGAGCTGGGTGCCCACCCGGACCGGTTGTTCCTGGAGTGGGATCCGGTGCCGATCGCCTCGGCCTCGATCGGGCAGGTCCACCGGGCCATCACCGCCGGGGGCCGGGCGGTGGCGGTCAAGGTCCAGTACCCGGGGGTGGCCGACGCGGTTGCGGCCGACCTCGGCAACGCGGGGTGGATCTTCGGGGGGTTGGCCGCCATGTTCCCGAGCGTCGACCCGGAACCGATCGTGGCCGAGATCTCGGACCGACTGGTGGAGGAGCTCGACTACGGCATCGAGGCGGCCAACCAGCGGATGTTCCACCATTACTTCGCTGGACACCCCTTCATCAGCGTGCCTGGGGTGGTCGACGACCTGTCGACCACCCAGGTGCTGACCACCGACCTGGCCACCGGGGCCCGGTTCTCCGACGTGATCGGCTGGTCACAGGCGGAGCGAAACCTGGCCGCCGAGACCCTGTTCCGGTTCTCGTTCGGGGCCATCTACCGGCTGCACGCCTTCAACGGCGACCCCCACCCCGGCAACTACCTGTTCAATCCCGGCGGCCAGGTGACCTTCCTCGACTTCGGCCTGGTCAAGCGGTTCACCGAGGCCGAGACCCAGCTCTTCGCTGACATGATCCGCACCATGGTGGTGGAGCGCGACGCCGCCGCCTTCCGGCGCATTGTCACCGACGCCGGGATCCTGGCCCCCGACGCCCCGTTCAGCGACGCCGAGGTGGAGGACTACTTCTCCTATTACTACCGCTACGTCCTCGAGGACCGGCCCATCACCATCGACACCGAGTACGCGGCGGCAGGGTTCGGGCACCTGTTCGACACCAACGGGCCCTACCAGGACCTGATGCGGTTCCTGAACGTGCCCCCGTCGTTCGTGGTGGTGCAACGCATCACGCTCGGGCTCATGGGCCTGTTCGCCCAGCTGGAGGCCACCGCCAATTGGCGGCGGATCGCCGCCGAGCTGTGGCCGTTCACCTCCAGCCCCCCGTCCACCCCTATGGGCCGGGAGATCCTGGCCTGGCGGGAACGTTCGGGCGGGGTGGTGGGCGGGGTCTGACCGCCTGGCCGTCGGCCGGCCCGTCAGCGGGGGCGGCGAACCGGGGCCGGGCAGTGGTCGGCCGGGCACTCGTCGGGCCAGGGGCCGTCACGGCCCACCGCCAGGCGGGGAGCGTCGAGGAACCGTTCGGCCACCAGGTCGGCGATCATGGCCACGAACCTGGGATCGGTGCCCACCGTCGGCACCCGGCTCCACTTGAGCCCGAGACCGGCCGCGTTCCGGGCGGCCTGGGTGTCGAGGTCGAACACGACCTCCATATGGTCGCTGATGAACCCGACCGGCAGGTTCACCACCCGGTCCACGCCCTGGTCGGCCAGCACCCGGAGGTGGTCGTTGATGTCGGGTTCGAGCCAGGGCACCGCGGGCGGACCGCTGCGACTCTGGAACACCAGGTCGGCCGGGGCCGCTCGACCGTCGGCGTCCACCAGTTCGGCCCGTTCCACCACCAGGCGGGTGGTCTCGGCCAGCTGCCGGGGGTAGTCGCATCCGGTTGCCATCGCGGTGGGGATCGAGTGGGCGCTGGCCACCAACCGGGTGCCGCGCTCCAGGGTCACCGGGCCGCGGGTGCCGGGTTCCGCACCGAAACCGACCCGGAGGGCGTCGGCCATGGGATCCACGAACCCCGGATGGTTGTAGAACAGGCGCAGCTTGTGGAGGGCGGGGGCGCCGGGCCCGACCGCGTCCCGGGCCGCGGCCAGGTCGTCGCGGTACTGGCGGCATCCCGAGTACGAGCCGTAGGCGGACGTGGCGAACACGGCTGCCTCGGTGATCCCGTCGGCGGCCATGGCGGCCACCGTGTCGGCCAGGTGGGGGCGCCAGTTGCGGTTGCCCCAGTACACCGGGAGGGGGATCCCCCGTTCGTGGAGGGCGGGGCCGAGAGCGGCGACGAGGGCCCGCATCTGGTCGTTGAGGGGGGAGCGGCCGCCGAACAACTGGTACTGCTCGGCCACCTCGGCCAGTCGCTCGTCGGGAACGCCGCGACCGGTGGTGACGTTACGGAGGAACGGGAGGACGTCCTCGGGGCCTTCGGGCCCACCGAAGGCTAGGACCAGAACGGCCCGCCCGTTCCCCCGGTCGGTGGCCGCCGCCGATTTGGCGGACGACCGAGCGGCCGGAGGGTCCGGGCGGGCGGGATTGTCGGGGGTGGGGTCGGTCAAGGGGCGGTCGGGCCGGTGAGGGAGTGGGAACGGAACGGGGCCGGGACCGCTGACGGTACCGGCCGTTGGGGTCAGGCGTCGACGGGTTCGCGTCCGGCGGCCCGGGCCCGGTCACGGGCCTGGATCACGGCCCGACGGCTGGGGGAGCGGGGAGCGAAGCCGGCGGCGGCCCGTTCCTCGTCGTTCTCACTGCCCCAGAACCCGTGTTCCCGGTTGAGGCGGGCGGTTTCGCGGCAGGGGACCATCACGGGACACGACAGGCAGTAGCTGGCGGCGATGGCCTCCCGCTCCACCCGGCGTTCCGGGCGTTCGGCCGCCGGGCCAAAGAACACGTGCGTGAGCCCTTTGCACAGGGCCTGCTCGGTCCAACTGTCGTCGGTTTCGGGGTGGCGGGTGAATTCGGTGTCCATGCGACCTCCGATGGGGTCGGATGCGGGACTGGTCTGAGACCGTCCCGGGTGCGGTGGGGGATCGGTAGGGGGATTGACCAGAAGCGGCCGCACGGACGTTGGGCGGCAGATCGTTTCGGTCAGTGTAGGGAAAGCTGAGCGATCGGTCAAAGATGGTTGAAACGAGGTCGATCCCGCTGGAGGTACCATGCCCAACCGGCCAGCTGGTCGATCCGTTCCGGGTTCCGGGGGGAATTCTGATCGGCGATTCGGGAGAGATCGGCGATGACGATGCACGTCTTGACCTGGAACCTGTGGTGGCGGTTCGGTCCCTGGCGGGAGCGCCAGCCCGCCATCGAGGCCGAGCTGGCGTCCTGTGCCCCGGACGTCGCCTGCTTCCAGGAGGTCTGGGCGATCGACGGTGACGATCAGATGGACCGGATCACCTCTGCGACCGGCCTGCGGCACGTGGCCCGCAGCCGGACGGCGGAGGGCGTCCCGTTCCGGTTCGGCAACGCCGTCGCCAGCCGGTGGCCGCTCACCGACCTGGGGACCATCCGGTTGCCGTCGGCGGATGGCCGGCCCGGTCACCGCAGCGCGGTGATGGCCACGGTGGCCACCCCGCTCGGGGAGGTCCTCGTCGTGTCGACCCATCTCGCCTGGCAGTACGACCGCTCGGCCCTCCGCCGGCAGCAGCTGGGTCTCGTGGTCGACGTGGCGGTGAAACAACACGGCAGCCTCAACGCCCGGGTCCCCGTCGATCGGCAGCTTCCCATGATCCTCTGCGGGGACCTGAACGCCACCCCCGACTCCGACGAGATCCGCCACCTCACCGGTGTGGCGCCCCCGTACCGTTCCGGGACCATCTTCACCGACGTCTGGGCCGCGGTGGGCGACGGGGACGGTCACACCTGGACGCGTCGCAACCCGCACACCCCGGACGCCGTCTGGCCCCGGCGGCGGCTCGATTACGTGGCGGTGTCGTGGCCCCGCCCGGATCGGACCCTCAACCCGCAGTCGGTCGACCTGGTCGGCGTCGAGGCCCACGCCGGGATGGTCCCGTCCGACCACTACGGCGTGCTCGCCGTCCTCGACGAGCGCGGCCCCGAGGCCTGAGCAGGCGGTGCCGATGAGGCCTCGGCCGAAGAGCAGGCGGTGCCGATGAGGCCTCGGCCGAAGAGCAGGCGGTGCCGATGAGGCCTCGGCCGAAGAGCAGGCGGTGCCGATGAGGCCTCGGCCGAAGAGCAGGCGGTAGGGGCCGGGGTTCGCGGGCGCTACCGTTGATGAGCCCATTTGGGAGCCGGGCGGGTCGCGCCGCCGCTCCGACGGTCGTTGATCCTCCGGCCGCGGCCTGATCCCCGCGGTCCCGCCGCTGGTCCGGGCGCCCATCCGCCAGTCGTCCTCGATGCCGTGTCGGGGACCCATCTCCCCTGGGAGGAACTCATGGCCGGTACCAACAGTGAGACCGAACTGGCGTCTGAGCAGGCCTGGCTCGACGCAGCCTACGACCACCTGGCCGCCATGCAGGACCGGGCCGACGCCATGCTGGCCGTCGGGGAGCAGACCGTTCGCGACGCCGACAGCGTGGACGCCCGCGTGGCCCGGTTCCACCTGGCCCGGCGGGTCGAGTCACTCCAGGTCGGCTCGGGACCGTTGTGCTTCGGGCGCATCGACGCCGAGGACGGCAACCAGTGGTACGTGGGTCGGCGTCACGTCGAGGATGGGGCCGCCCGCCCGGTCGTGGTGGACTGGCGGGCCCCGGTGTCGGCTGCCTTCTACCGGGCTACCGCCATCGACCCGCTGGGTCTGACCCTTCGTCGCCGGTTCATCGCCGAGGAGGGCCGCCTGGTCGATCTCCTCGACGAGGATCTGACCGATCCGGAGGCCACCGGGGGGAGCGGCCTGCCCGACCCTCTCCTGGCCGAGCTGGAACGGTCGAGGTCGGACCGGATGCACGACATCGTCGCCACCATCGCCGCCGAACAGGACGAGATCATCCGGGCACCGCTTGACGCGGTGGTCATCGTCCAGGGCGGCCCGGGCACCGGAAAGACCGCGGTGGGCCTGCACCGGGCAGCGTTCCTGCTGTTCGAGCACCGGGCCCGCCTGGAGGAGCAACGGGTCCTGGTAATCGGCCCGAACCCGGTGTTCCTCCGCTACATCGCCGAGGTCCTGCCGTCGCTGGGTGAGACGGCGGTGTCGCAGTCGACCCTGGTGGGTTTGCTGGCGGCCCGGACACCGGTCCGGGCCGAGGATCCTCCCGAGGTGACGGCCCTCAAGGGCCGGGCCGAGATGGCGGAGGTGATCACGGCCGCCATCTCGGCCCGGATCAAGCCGCTGGCCGACGGCCTTACCCTTCGGGGTGGATCGGCCCGGGTCCATCTCGAAGCGGGGGATCTCGAGAACCTCCAGAAGCGGGTCCTGGGGGGAACGCTGCCGGTGAACCAGGGCCGTGGCCTGTTCCGCCGCCTGATCGTCCAGGAGGCGTGGCGGCGGCACTCGGTCCGACCGGGGGTCGACGTGGCCGCCGAGCCGGTGATCACGGCCGCCTTCCGGGCCGATAAGGCCCTCGACGCGGCCGTGACCAGGATGTGGCCGACGCTCAACCCCGCCATCGTGGTGCGTGACCTGTACCGGTCGCCGGCCCGGCTCCGGGCCGCGGCCGCCGGGCTGTTGGACGCTGGGGACCTGGCCCGGCTGGGCCGCAAGGCGCCGGGCGGGGTGAAGGCCGAGCCGTGGACGGCGGCCGACATACCCCTGGTTGACGAGGCCACGGCCCGGATCGAAGGGGTGCCCGCCACCTACGGGCACGTGGTGGTGGACGAGGCCCAGGACCTGTCGCCCATGGCCCTGCGAATGGCGGCCCGGCGGGCCGGCACCGGGTCGATGACGGTGCTGGGAGATCTGGCCCAGGCCACCGCTCCGGGGGTGCCGGGCTCGTGGGAGTCCACCAGGGCCGCTCTCACCGGAGCCATGACCGGGACCCCGGCGGTGGAGAGCCGGGAGCTGACCGTCGGTTACCGGGTACCGGCTTCGATCCTGGATGTGGCCAACGCCCTCCTGCCCGAGGCCGCCCCGGGGGTGACCCCGGCCGCGTCGGTCCGGCCCGGGGGTGATCCGCCCCTGGTTCTGGAGGTCGCCGACGCCGGCGCCGCCCTGGACCACGCCGTGGTCACCGAGGCGGCCGCCCTCCGGGACCGGATGGCCAGTGTGGCCGTGGTGGCTCCGGCTCGGATGCTGGACCGGTTAGAAGGCTCGTTGCGGGCCGCCGGGGTACCGGCGGAGCGGGTGGAGGGCAGGGGCCTCCCCGGGAGCGAGGCGGTCGCCCTCCTCGACCCGGCGGGGGTGAAGGGACTCGAGTTCGACGCGGTGATCGTGGTGGAGCCCGGGGAGATCGTGGAGGCCGAACACGGATTGCGGCACCTATACGTGGCCATGACCCGGGCCGTACAGCACCTGGGCGTCATTCATCATCGGCCGTTGCCCCCCGCCATCGCCTGATCCTCTGCCACGATGGGTCGATGGCGGGATCGTCGGATGACGTAGCGGGATCGTTGGATGATGACGTGGCAAAGGCGACCGGTCGGCATCGGGTCGTCATTGTCGGGTCGGGGTTCGGGGGACTGTTCTCGGCTCAGGCGTTGGCCGCCGCGGACGTCGACATCACCCTGATCTCCCGCACCACCCACCACCTGTTCCAGCCGCTGCTCTACCAGGTGGCCACCGGGATCCTGTCGGAGGGGGAGATCGCCCCCTCCACCCGGGAGGTGCTGTCCCGCCAGGCCAACGTACGTCCGATCCTGGGTGACGTGACCACGATCGACCTGGCGGCGCGCACCGTGACGTCCGTCCTGCCCCGGATCGGGGGCGACGGTACCGGTGATGACCAGACCGCCCCGGCCCCGCTCGTCACCGGCTACGACAGCCTCATCGTGGCCGCCGGCTCGACGTCGTCGTACTTCGGCAACGACCAGTTCGCAGAGTACGCCCCCGGGCTGAAGACCATCGACGACGCACTGGAGATCAGGGGTCGGATCTTCGGCGCCTTCGAGGTGGCCGAGGTGGCGGCCACTCGGGAGGAGACCGACCGGGCCCTGACCTTCGTGGTGGTCGGTGCGGGACCGACCGGGGTGGAACTGGCGGGACAGATCGTCGAACTGTCCCGGCGGACCCTCCGGCGCGACTTCCGTCGGATCGACGCGGCCTCGGCCCGGGTCGTGCTACTCGATGCCGCCGACGCGGTCCTCCCCGCCTTCGGCTCCCGGCTCGGTAGGTGGACCGAGCGGGCGCTCGATCGCCTGGGAGTGGAGGTCTGCCTCGGCGCCCGGGTCGTGGCCGTCGATGCCGAAGGTCTCGAGGTCGTCGACCAGGACGGCCACCGGCAGCGGATCGAGGCGCTCACCAAGATCTGGGCGGCGGGGGTGCAGGCGTCGGGGCTCGCTGACCAGCTGGCGGCCCAGTCCGGTGCCGTCCAGGACCGGGCTGGGCGGATCGAGGTGCGTGACGACCTCACCCTTCCCGGGCATCCGGAGGTGTTCCTGGTCGGTGATCTCATCAGCCTGCGGGGCTACCCCGGAGTGGCCCAGCTGGCCATCCAGGGTGGTCGCTACGCGGCCGACCGGATCGTGAACCGGCTCGACCGGGGCCCGGCAGGTCCTATCGATACGGCGGGTAGTGTCGATACGACCGGTGACGAGCCCTTCGTCTACCGGGACAAGGGCAGCATGGCCACGATCGCTCGGTTCAGTGCGGTGGCCAAGATGGGTCGGCTGGAGCTGAAGGGCTTTGTGGCCTGGGTGGCGTGGCTGGCCCTGCATCTGGTCTACATCATCGGTTTCAAGAGCCGGGTCACGACCCTCCTCCACTGGGCGGTCAGCTTCATCGGCCGGGGACGGTCGGAGCGGACGGTCACCGACCAGCAGGTGTTCGCCCGGGTCGACTACGACCGGCTCCGGGCCCGGCCCCCCGGACCCGACCGGACCTGACTCCGTTCTATCCCCCATCCAGCCCGGTTCGGACCGGCCCTCGGACTCGGGTGACCCCGTCGACCAGGTGACGGACGGGCGCCAGCGGCCGCGATGGCTACGGTGAACGGGGCCGGTACGGGTCCGGTCGCCGAGTGGACACGAACCGCTGGGAGTGCAGATGGGGTAGAGCACGGGCAGGAAGCTGTTGGGTGCGACGGGGGCGGCTCTCGCCGCGGTCGCCAGCGAGCGAAGGGCATCTCGGACGAGAACGCCTTCGGAACTGAGCTGGACGTCGACGAGGTCGGCTACGAGTGGCTGGTCCATTCGGTGGCCCCGGTGCCGGAGCCGCACACCCCGGCCCGGATCGCGGTGGGAGGGCCCGACTGCCGTCACCCCTACTCCATGTCGATGCTGAACGTGTCGGCCATGAGTTTCGGGGCCCTGTCGGCCAACGCCATCCGGGCCCTCAACAAGGGGGCCGCCATGGGGGGCTTCGCCCACGACACCGGTGAGGGAACTCGGTACCGGCCATTTCGGGGCCCGCACCAGGGACGGCAACTTCGACCCGGACCAGTTCGCGGCCAAGGCGGTGGACGACCGGGTCAAGTGCGTCTCCCCCAAGCTCAGCCAGGGGGCCAAGCCCGGCGTCGGCGGGGTCCTGCCCGGGCCCAAGGTTACGGCGGAGATCGCCGAGATCCGGGGGTGCCCCAGGGCGAGACGTGCGTCAGCCCGCCGTCGCACCGGCCGGGTTCAAGCTGCGCGTCAGCTCCCGGATCGACGCGTTGGCCATCGTCAAAGCCATGCTCCAGGTGGGTACCGCCCCCGACTTCATCATCGTGGACGGCTCCGAGGGCGGGACCGGGGCCGCTCCGCTCGAGTTCGAGGACCATGTGGGCATGCCCCTCACCCAGGGCCTGATGCTGATGCACAACGCCCTGGTCGGGGTCGGCCTGCGGGACCGGGTGCGGGTGGGAGCCAGTGGCAAGGTGGCGTCCAGCGCCGATCTGGCGAAGCGCATGATCCAAGGGGCCGACTACCTCAACGCGGCCCGGGCCATGATGGTGGCCGTCGGCTGCATCCAGGCCCAGCGGTGCAACACCAACCACTGCCCGGTGGGGGTGGCCACCCAGAGCGCCCGCCGGGCCCGGGCCCTCGACGGGCCGAGCAAGGCCGACCGGGTCAGGAGCTACCAGCAGGAGACGGTGAGGGAGGCCATGACGATGATGGCCGCCATGGGCGTGGAGCACCCGCGCCACCTCGACCCGCCCATGCTGCGCCGCAACGTGAGCGCCCACAACAACCAGTCCTACGCCGAGATCCACGAGTGGCTGGAGCCCGGTCAGCTGATCCACGAGCCACCGGCCACCTGGGCGGCCGACTGGGCGGCGGCCTCGGCCGACGCGTTCCGGGTGGCCCGCCCGGTGCTCAGCCGCCCCGGCTCCCAGGCCGCCCCGGCCTGACTCCCGGCCGGCGGCGGCCCGGGCGGGGCCGGATCGCCCGTCACGGCCCGGTCGGCGGCGTCGGGCCGTCGGCGGCGGGCGGGTTCGGTGCCGGAGGCCACGGGTTGCCGACCGGCATGATGATCCATCCCACCACGTACAGGGCGAGGCCGAGACCCGAGACGAAAGCCAGGATCACGAAGACCAGGCGGACCAGGGT
>JBKECK010000043.1:0-21163 GCA_047974625.1 Acidimicrobiales bacterium | reverse complement strand
CTGGCCGCCGCCCTGGCCGGGGCGTCCGCGGCCCTGGCCTCGGGGGACGGAGCCGGGGCCCAGGCGGCCCTTGGGGAGGCGGCCGCCGCCCAGCGGGCGGGGGAGGCCGGCCTGGCCGCCGAGGCCGGGCGGGCCACCGCCAGTGGCGCGGTGTCGGCGGCGTCGGACACCCTGGGCCGGTCCGGCGACGCCGCCGGCCAGGGTTCGGGTCAGGGCCAGGGTTCGGGTCAGGGCCAGGGTTCGGGCCAGGGTTCGGGTCAGGGCCAGGGTTCGGGTCAGGGCCAGGGTTCGGGTCAGGGCCAGGGTTCGGGTTCGGGTGCGCCGAGCGGACAGGTCGGCGGGGCGGGCGGTGGCACCGGCCAGGGTCAGGGTGGCGGCGGTACCCCGGGAGGCACCGACCAGGCCCGGGTCGACGCCAACGACGGGGCCACCGTGGTGGACCCGGCCGCGCTCGGCGCCGCCGACGGCGAGGACGTGTCGCTGGGTGGGAGTGCCCAGGGCGGGCCGGGCCCGGTGACGGGCCGGGGTGACGGGCCGTCGACGGCGGCGCCGGCCCGGGTCCCGTTGTCCGACGTGGTGGGCTCGTTCGCCGACCAGGCCACGGCCGCCGTCGACCAGGCCCGGTACGTCCCCAGCCAGCGGCGGCTGGTGGGCGACTACTTCGATCTGTTGAGCCAGCCGTGACCGAGGAGGACCCGTGACCACCCCCGAAGCCGACCGGCACGAGCCGAACCGACCCGACATGACCCCCGAGCGGTACCGGGAGCTGGCGGAGGCCATCGCGGCCGGGATCGGGACCGTGATCGTCGGCCAGCACGGCCTGGTGGAGGAGGTGCTCCGCTGTCTCCTGGCCGAGGGCCACATCTTGTTGGAGGGGGTGCCCGGCCTGGGGAAGACCCAGTTGCTCAAGACCCTGGCCCAGACCCTGGACATGCCGTGGTCCCGCATCCAGTTCACCCCGGACCTCATGCCGGCCGACATCGTCGGCACCCAGGTGCTGCACCAGGGCGACGACGGGGCGCGGGATCTGAGGTTCCGGCCCGGGCCGATCACCGCCCACCTGGTCCTGGCCGACGAGGTCAATCGGGCCACCCCCAAGACCCAGGCGGCCATGCTGGAGGCGATGGCCGAACGGTCGGTCACCGTCGGGGGCGACACCCGCCCCCTTCCCCGCCCGTTCATGGTCATGGCCACCCAGAACCCCCTGGAGATGGAGGGCACCTACCCCCTCCCGGAGGCTCAGCTCGACCGTTTCCTGGTCAAGGCCGTCGTCCCGTTCCCCTCGGCCGACGAGCTGGTGACCATCATCGAACGCACCACCGGGTCAGCCACGGCCGAACCCGAGCCGGTGTGCGACGCGGCCACCCTTCGCCGGATGATCGACCTGACCAAGGCGGTGCCGGTGCCCGACCACGTCACCCGTCACGCCGTCGACCTGGTGGTGGCCACCCACCCCGGGGCGCCCACCGCCCCGGAACCGATCCGCCGCTACGTCCGGTTCGGGGCCAGTCCCCGCGGCGTCCAGGCCATGATCCTGACCGCCAAGGCCCGGGCCCTGATGGATGGGCGCCCGTCGGTGGCCGTCGACGACGTACGGGCCGGCGCCGTCGGGGCCCTACGCCACCGGCTGGTGGTGGGCTACGAGGCGGCCGCGGACGGGCGGACCACCGACGATCTGGTGGCCGACGTGCTCGCGGCGGTGCCCGCCCCGGCCTCCGGGGTACGGGGGGCGCCGTGACCGAGCCGTTGGTGCCGCCGTCGTTGCTGGCCCGTCTCGAACGGCTCCAGCTGGTCAACCGTCGCCGCCTGGCCGGGGGGATGGCGGGCGACCACCGTTCCCCCCGCCGGGGGGCCTCGCTCGACTACGCCGACACCCGCGACTACTACCCGGGCGACGACCTCCGTCGGCTCGACGTGAACGCCCTGGCCCGCCTGGACAAGCTGCTGGTCACCCTGTTCGAGGCCGAGGACGAGCTGACCCTGAGGCTGATGATCGATACCTCGGCCTCCATGGCGGGGCCCAAGCTCGCCATGGCCGCTCGGTTGGCGGCCGCCCTCGGGTTCGCCGCCCTGGTGCGCCGCGACATCGTCTCGGTGCACCCGTTCCCGGGCGAGATCCCGCCGGCCCGGTTCCGGGGTCGAGGCCGGGCCGCCGCCCTGTTCGACCATCTCCGGTCGCTGGAGGCCGGTGGCGGCACGCCGTTGGTGGCGGCGGCCGATCGGGTCCTGGCCCATCCCGGGCCGCCGGGGTTGACGATCGTCTTCTCCGACCTGCTCACCCCCGAATGGGACGAGGGCCTGCGGCGCCTGCCCGCCCGCCGGGGAGACTTGGTGGTGGTGCACGTCCTGGCCGCCACCGACCTCGACCCGGACCTGAGCGGCGACCTGGAACTGGTCGACGCGGAGACGGGAGCCCGGGTGGAGGTGTCCCTCTCGTCGTCGGTCCTGGACGACTACCGCCGCCTGGCCGCCCGCTGGGTGGACGACGTGGCCGCCCGGGTCCGTTCCGTGGACGGCGCCGTGGTTCGGGTGATGGCCGACGACGACGTGGAGCGGGTCATCCTGGGCCGGGCCCGCGACGCCGGGGTCGTTCGGTGAGCAGGGTCGTTCGGTGAGCAGGGTCGTTCGGTGAGCAGGGTCGTTCGATGACGTTAGGCGGGTGGGCGCTGGCCAACCCAGCGGGCCTGGCCTTCGCCCTGCTGGCCCTGCCGATCGTGGCCCTCCATGTGCTGCGGCCCCGCCGGGTCCAGGCCCGGGTCGACGCCGTGTTCCTGTGGCGGCGGGTGTCGGCCCCGGTGTCGGCGGCCCGGCCGTGGCAACGGTTGACCCCGAGCTGGCTCCTGGCCGCCCAGGTGCTGGCCGCCCTGCTGCTGGGCCTGCTGATGGCCCGCCCGGTCCGCCTGACCGATACCACCATGGGTGAGCACACCGTGTTTGTGATCGACGCCTCGGCCTCGATGCAGTCCACCGACGGCACGCCGGATCGGTTCGCCGCGGCCAAGGAACGGATCGCCGCGCTGCGCGACCAGGTGCCCGCCGGTGGGGTGGCGAGCCTGGTGGTGGCCGGGGACGGGGCCCGGGCCCCGATCACCCGCTCGGCCGACCGGGACGCCTTCGACGAGGCCCTGGCCCGGGCGACCGTGGGGGACGGCGGATCCGATTTCGCCGGGGCGTTCGCCCTGGCCGCCGGGCTTGACACCCCGGACCTCGACAGCCAGACGGTGTTCGTGTCCGACGGTGGGGTGGACCCGGCCGATCTGCGGACCGCCCCGCCCGACACCCTCTACGAGGCGGTGGGCGACGGTGACACCAACCGGGCCGTCACCCGGCTCAGCGTGGAGCCGGGCGAGGGGGGCCAGGTGGCCCGGGTCACGGTGGCCAACCTGGGTGGCCCGGCGGCCGAGGTGCCGGTTCGGATCGACGTGGACGGGATCACCGCCGCCGCCGAGATCGTGGCCGTCGAACCGGGCGGGGTGGCCAACCTGGCCGTGCCGGTCCCCCTGGGCGACCGGGTGGAGGCATTCCTGGAGGCCGACGATCTCCTCGCCCTCGACAACCGGGCCGTGGCCACGGTGAGTCGCCGACCCCGGATCGATGTGGTCTGGGCCGGGGCCGACGACCCGTTCCTGGCCGCCGCCCTGGGGGCCATCGGTGGGGTTGAGGTGGACCGGGTCGAGGCCGTCCCGGCCGAGCTCGACCCGGCCGTCGACCTGGTGGTGGCGGTAGGGGTGCCGGTCCCGCCCGGGGTGGGGGTGGGGGTCCTGGCCGTCGACCCGCCCGCCGACGTCGGCGGGGTCCGGGTGGTGGGCACGGTGACGGCGCCGGTGGTCACCCTGCTCCGGGCCGAGAATCCCCTCCTGGCCGGGCTGGACCTGTCCGGGGTGCGGGTGGCCGAGAGCCGCCGGCTCGAGGCGCCGGCCACGGCGACGGTCCTGTTGGGGGCCGAGGGGGCGCCGCTGGTGGTGACCGCGGATGATCCGGTCCCGACCGTGGTGGTGGCCTTCGCCCTCGACCAGTCCACCCTGGGTCTCCAGGCCGCGTTCCCGCTGATGGTGGAGCGGATGGTCACCGAGCTGAGCGGGTCGACGGTGCCGCCGGCCCGCCTCGACGTGGGGGATGCCCTCCCCGTCGACGGGCGCCGGGAGGCCGTCATCACTGACCCCGGCCTCACCTCGCGCACCGTCCCGCCCGGAGCGTTCCGGCCGGTGGCCGACCGGGTCGGGTTCTGGACCGTCGACCAACCCGACCTCGGGGTCGTCACCGTGGCCGTGGCCGCCGACCGGGCCGAATCGTCGGTCGCCCCGGCCGTGGAGCTGCCATTCGCCGAGGCCTTCGCCGGCACTACCCCCACCCCGCGGCGGGGCCAACGGCCGATGGTGGGCCCGGTTGTGGTCGGGCTCCTCGCCCTGCTGGCGGCCGAGTACGCCCTGGCCCGCCGGCGGCGGGGGGTGGGCGCCCGGCAGTGGCAGGTGGCCGGGGGCCTGCGGCTGGCGGTGGCCGGATCCCTGCTGACGGCCCTGATCGCCCCCACCCTGTCGTTCCGGGCCGACGAGGTGGCCACGATCTTCCTGATCGACACCTCGGACTCGATGACGGCCCGGGCCCGGGCCGAGGCGGTGGCCGTGGTGGGCGACGCCCTGGCCGTCAAACCGCCGAACTCCCCGGCCGCGGTGGTTGTGTTCGGAGCCGACGCCCGCCTGGAGACCCTGCTGGCCACCGACCCGGTCTTCGCCGGCGTGACGGTGGAGACCGATCCGTCCGGGACCGACCTGTCGGCGGCCCTCCGCCTGGCTGCGGCGGCCCTGCCGGGTGACGCCCGACCCCGGCTCGTGCTCTTGTCCGACGGCCGGGCCACCAGCGGGGACACAGGGGCCGAGGCCGCCCGGCTGGCCGAGGCCGGTGTCCCCGTCGACGTGGTCGTGGTGGGCGGGGCCGAAGCCACCGACACGGCCGTGGCCGGGGTGGACGCCCCGTCGACGGCGGCGGTGGGGGACCGGATCGACCTCGACGTGCGGGTGGCCGCCACCGAGCGGGGACCGGCCGAGGTGGTGGTCCGTACCGACGCCGGCCGGGAGGTGGGGCGCCGGACGGTGGACCTGGTGGCTGGCACCAACACCGTCCGGTTCAGCGATGTGGTCGGTGAGGAGGGGCTGGTCCGCTACCAGGCGACGATCGGCCGGTCGGGCGATCCGGTGCCCGCCAACGACGTCGGGTTCGCGGCGGTGCCGGTGTCGGGGTCGGAACGGGTCCTGCTGGTGGAGGGCGATGAGGGTGAGGGGGCCGGCCTGGCCAACGCCCTCCGGGCCGCCGGGCTGACCGTGGACGTGGTCGGCACCGGGTCGCTCCCGGCCCTCGACGAACTGAGCGGCTACGCCGCCACGGTCATGGTGGACGTCGACCGGTTCGACCTGGCCGACGCCCAGGTGGCCGACCTGGTGGCGGCCACCCGTGACGTCGGGCGGGGACTGGTAGTGGTCGGGGGGACGAGTTCCTACGCGCTCGGCGGTTACCGGGGCTCCGACCTGGAGGAGATCCTGCCGGTGGAGTCCGAGATCACTGACCCGTTGCGCCGCCAGACCGTGGCCGAGGTGCTGGCCGTCGACACCAGTGGCTCGATGGCGGCCTGCCACTGCGACGAGAACGGCCAGAACGGGCTGGGCGGGGGGAACCGGCTCTCGGGCGGGGTGAAGAAGACCACGATCGCCGCTACCGCCGTGACCCGGGCCATCGCCGCCCTGGACGCCACCGACGAGGTGGGTCTGCTGTCGATGGACGCCGACGACCAGTGGCTGATCAACCTTCAGCCCCGACCGGACCGGGACACGGTGGACGACGCGGTCAGCCGGTTGGTGCCCGACGGGCCGACCTTCCTCGACACGGGTCTGGCCACCGCGGCCGAACAGCTCCGGTCCTCCGACGCCAACCTCAAGCACGTCATCCTGTTCAGCGACGGGTTCACCGAACCCCGGCATCTGGCCGCCATGGAGGAGGAGGCGGCCCGGCTGTACGAGGAGGGGATCACGGTGTCGGTGGTGGCCACGGGGGAGGGCGCGGCCGAGGGGTTGGAACCGGTGGCGGAGGCCGGGGGCGGCCGGTTCTATCCGGGCCGGAACCTCGATGAGGTGCCGGACCTCATCGTCCAGGAGGCGGTGCTGGCCTCTCGGGCGTTCGTGACCGAGGGCGAGTTCCTGCCCACCGTCACCTCCGACCGGGCGCCGGTGGCCGGGTTGGTGTCGTCCCCACCCCTGAACGGCTACATCGCCACCACCGCCCGACCGACCGCCACGGTGGACCTCCGGATCGGCCCGGAGGAGGACCCGTTGCTGGCCTCCTGGTCGGCCGGCCTGGGGCGGGTCACGGCCTGGACGTCGGACGCCGGGAACCGGTGGGCGGCCCCGTGGGCGGCCTGGGACGGCAGTCCGGCGTTCTGGGCCGGGGTGGTCAAGGACACCTTCCCGACCGGGAGCGAGGGGGGCGGGGTGACCGCCCGGATCGTCGACGGTCGCCTCGAGGTGACGGTGGAGGGCGACGACGCCTGGGGCGACGACGCTGTGGCCGCGGTGACGGTGGCCGGACCGGACGGCACCCACTCGTCCGTGCCCCTGGAGCGCGTGGACGGCACCGTCTTCGCCGGATCGGTGCCCGTGGACGCCACCGGCACCTACGCGGTGGGGGCCACGGTCCAGCAGGGTGGCGACCCGGCCTGGACGGGTACGGCCCTGGCCAATCAGTCGTTCCCGGCCGAATACGCCCCCCGGCCGGTGGAGCGGGACGAGCTGGTCGGCCTGGCCGACCGGACTGGGGGCCGGGTCGACCCCGAAGCGGCGGCCATGTTCGACCCGGAGGGCACCGTGGCCGGAACCCGGCGGGTCGGTCTGGCCCCGTGGCTGTTCCTTTTCGCCGCCCTGGCCTGGCCGGTGGCCGTGGCGGTGAGCCGGCTCCGGTGGCGCCGGGGAGTCCTGGCCCAGGGGGCCGGCCGGGCCACGTCCACGGTGGCCGAGCTCCGGTCCCGGTTGCCCAGGATGACCGATCCAGGCCGCACCACCGTTCCAACCCGGGCCCGGGCCCAGTCACCTGGGCCGGAACGGCCCGGGACGCAGAGCCCGGAACGGCCCGGGACGCAGAGCCCGGATCGGCCCGGGACGCAGAGCCCGGATCGGCCCGGATCACCCGGGTCGGCCGGGGACCCCCCGGATGGGGGCGGCCCGTCGGAGGGGTCGACGGTATCGGCCCTGCTGCGGGGCAAACGGTCACGCGGGCGGTGACCTCGTTGTTGGCGGGGCCGGGCCCCGCTCAGCTGGGACCGGCCCCGCCGGTGACGTCGGTGCACCAGTCCCACAGGCGGGCCCGGCGGTCGGCGCGGTCGGACCGGCGGGTGCGGGCCAGGCGGTGGATTGGGCGCACGGCCCGGTCGAGCCAGAACCCGCCGGTGGTCACCGACGGCTCATCGGCTGCGGCCAGCCACACCATGGTGTCGCACCCCTGGGCGGGGGTCCGCAGGAGAGGCCGCATCAGGCGGTCGAAGCGGGGGAGGGACGACGCCACCCCGGGGGTGTCGACCCAGCCCGGGTGGAGGCAGTGGAACACCACCTCGTTCGGGTTTACCTGGTTCGCCCACAACTCGTTGAGGGTGACCTGGGCCCGCTTGGCCCGGGCGTACTGTTGGGCGCCCACATAGGCGTCGGGGCCCATCTGGAGCTCGTCGACGGTCAGGTCGGCGGTGTA
Source organism: Acidimicrobiales bacterium (assembly GCA_047974625.1). Classification (GTDB taxonomy): domain Bacteria; phylum Actinomycetota; class Acidimicrobiia; order Acidimicrobiales; family SZUA-35; genus CADEDH01. The sequence continues at coordinate 13,438 of JBKECK010000043.1, read as the reverse complement.
CATGCCCCCAGACGACATGGTGATCACCCGGCCGGGTCCGGACCGGGCCAGACGGGGGAGCAGGCCGGCGGTGAGCAGGTATGGCCCGGCAACCTGCGACGCCACCGTGGTCTCGATCCCGTCGGGGTTGAGGTGCCGGGTGGCAAGCAGGGCGCCGGCGTTGTGGATGAGGGCGTCGACGCGGGGGTGCCGTTCGGCCAGCTCGGCCGCGGCGCGCCGTACCTCGTCGAAGTGGCCGAGGTCGGCGAGGGTGACGTGGACCGGGGCGGGGGACGGTTGTCGGCTGGCCAGGTCCAGAGCGGTGGCCTCGAGCCCGGGGCGGTTCCGGCCGATCAGGCTGAGCTCAGCCCCGAGGGCGGCCAGCCGTTCGGCCGCGGCCCGGCCGATGCCGGAGGTGGCGCCGGTGACGACCACGGTCCGGCCCCGCATCGGGTAGGCGTCCAGGGGCCGCCAGTCCTCCCGGCGGGACCGGAGCTGGTAGCCGAGGCGGCTGAAGCTGCCGACCACCGACGCCTCGGCGACCCGGTCGAACGCCCCCTCGATGGTGTGGTGGAGCCGGGCCGGACCGATCACCGGGGGGCGCGGGCGTCGACGATCCCGGCCAGACCGGCGGCGGCCTCGTTGCCGATCCGCCGGAAGACGGCACGGAGCAGGGGGTCGGCGAACCGGGCCCAGCCGGTGAGGTGGAGCTCGGTGGCGTAGGTGACGCTGCAACCGACCTTGTGGCCGGCCAGCGTGATCTCGTCGTCGGACCGTAGGCGGGCAGTCTCGGCCACGAACCGCACCCGGTGGGGGGCCTCGTACTCGACGGTCCGGTAGGTCATGGCCAGGGGCCGGCGCCAGCCGGAGACGGTGAGGACGAAGGTCGCCCCTAAGCCGCCGCCCTCGCCGACGGTCTGTTCGGCCGACAGGACCCCCGGGTCCCAATGGGGAGTGTTGGTCATGTCGGCCAGGAGGTCGAACACGGCGGGCGCCGGTTGGGGCGAGGTGACGGTGGTGATGAAGCGAGCCACCGGACCAGTGCAGCAGATCGGGGGGCGGCTGACCGGAGGAATCCAGGAGGCGGCATGCGAGCACGAGAAGGCCACGATCCTGCGTCCCAGCCGCTCTCGAAGACTCGGTGCTGGACTGCGCGTTCCCTGAGAGGCCGGCCCGTGCTGAGTTGAGCTGCTCGACGTTCGGGCTCGACCGTGTCGGTGCTGCTCAAGGGGTCGCGGTCCCGACGGTTGGTTTGAGCTCGCCGTCCGGGTGATAGCGACGGTGGCGGATCGGCGGGCCTACCAGGCCGATCGTGGCCACGGTCACGCCGAGCCAGACCAGGGCGATACGGGGGATGTGGGTGATCCGGTAGCGGGCGGCCGCAGCCGAGCCGTCGATCAGGACGACCTGGATCTCGTCCAGGCCCTGGTAGCGGCTGGCGGTATCCACTGCGGACGCCCCCCGTTGGGGAAAGGTCACGATCGACGGGTGGTAGGCCACGCCGTCCACCTCGACGGTGGCGGTGGCTGACCGCAGCCCGCCGGTCTCATCCAGGTCGATCTGGTGGTGGGTGACCGTCATCCCCTCGACGACGACGGGCCGGCCTGGGCCGACGGTCACGACGATGGACCGGGCGCCCACTGTGCCGGCCACCCCGATCAGGAGCAGGCCCAGGCCGGCGTGGGCCAGGGCGCCCAGGTGGGGCCGTTTCGCCACCAGCATGACCACCGACGAGCCGAGGACGGCACCCCCGGCCGCCGCCACCACCAGGGCCGCGGTGGCCGGGCCTGGTCCGGGGACGATGCCGGCCGGGTTGATCAGGACCGACCAGACCACGATCACCCCGACCGCCGCCCCGGCGGCCGGTCCGGCCACCCGGATCCACTGCGGCACCGGGCCGCCGGAATGAGGCTGCGGCACCGGGCCGCCGGAATGAGGCTGCGGCACCGGGCCGCCGGAATGAGGCTGCGGCACTGCGCCGCGAGAATGAGGCTGCGGCACCGGGCCGCCGGTGGGCGGGGCGGTGGCCATCGACCGGCGGTCGGCCAACACCAAGGCTACGGCGCCGATCACCACCACGGGGGCGAGCACGCGGGTGAAGTAGGTGCCGGCGATGGCGGCCGCGGCCCCACGGAGGATCCAGTCGGCCACCGGGGCGTAGGCGCCGATGGCGGTGAGGACGGCGGCGGCGGCCGCGGTGGCCACCGCCCACCGGCGGCCCGGCCGGCCGGCGGTGGTGGTGGCGGTGGCGGGCGTCGGGCCTGGGGTGACGACCACGGCGGCCCCGGCCACCGTCACGACCGCGGCGGCCACGGCCAGGAGCCCGGCCCGAAGGGCGGGCTGGTCGGCGAAGGTGTGGACCGAGGCGACGACCCCGATCCGGGTGAGGGTGGTGGCGGCCACGGCGGCCACACCGGGGGCCACCGCCAGGGCCACGGCGGTCCGGCCGGCCACCACCCGTCCGTCGGCGCTCGCGGTCCCTGGCGGGGCGGAGGCGTGGAGGGCGCCGAGGCCGGCCAGCCAGGCGACGAGCCCGGCGGATTCGATGGGGTCCCAGGCCCAGTAGCCGCCCCAACCCAGCTCCACGCCGGCCCACAACGAACCGGTGACCAGGCCCAGGGCGAGCAGGGCGAGGGCGATCCGCCAGGTGGTCGGGTCGGCCAGGTGGGTGAGGTCCGACGGTTCGGGGACGGCGTCCGGATCCGCCCCGGATCGCGCCTCCGGGGCCCGCACGGCGCCCGTTCCCGCCCCCGCCCGGCGCGTCCGGAGGGCCCGACCGGGGCCCAGGGCGCTCCCGGCCGCCATCAGGGAACCGACCAACATGGCGGCCAGCCCGGCGTAGAGCAGGGGCGGGTGCCACACCATGGCCGGGTACTCGAGGACGGGTTGGAGCCCGAGTCCGTCGGCGGGGGGTGCGTCCAGCCGGGCGAACGGCCACGCAGCCGTGGCGGTCAGCAGGGCGTAGGCGGCCACCAGGCCCCCGCCAAGGCGGGTTGTGGCGCCGGCACCGGCGGGTGGGGTCCGGCGTCCGGCCATCAGGGCGGCCACGGCCACCATGGCCGTCCACAACAGGAGGGAGCCCTCCGGCCCGGCCCATAGGCCCGACAGGCGGAGCAGCGGACCGACCCCGTCCCGGGTGTTGTCCACCACCACCAGCCACCGCCAGTCAGCGGTCAGGAACGCCCAGGCGAGCGTGGCGACCGCCGTCGCCGCCGTGGCCGTGGCCGCCCCCAGGAGCCGACGGTTCCAGCGATCCCCCAGGAGGGCGGCACCGGTGGCGAGGATGACGGTGGCCCACAGGGCCGCTGGCCCGAGCACCGTGGACATCGGCCCGAGCGTACTCGGAGGTCGTGGTCGGGGCCCGTCGCCGACCAGGCCGCCGGGGCCGGCGGGTGGAGCCGGCCGGAGGGGCGGGGCCCGGGTCAGCGGCCGGTGAAGGCGGGGGTGCGCTTCTCCATGAAAGCCCGTCGGCCCTCCACATAGTCGGCCGAGTTGAAGCACACGTCGACCAGGGCCCGGACCCGGTCCAGGTCGCGCCGGTCGGGGTCCTTCACCACCTCGGCGATGGCGGCCTTGGCCGTCCGCACCGACAGGGGGGCGTTGACGCTGATGGTGGCGGCCAGCTCGGCCACCGTGTCGTCCAGGTCGTCCACCGGTACCACCCGGTTGACCAGGCCCATGGCGTGGGCCTCCGCCGCGGTGAACCGCCGGGCCGTCATCAGGATCTCGGCCGCCATGGCCGGTCCGACGAGAGCGACGAGGGCGTTGACCCCCTCGTAGCCGTAGCCCACGCCGAGGCGGGCGGCGGGGATGGCGAACTGGCCGTCGTCGGCGGTGACCCGGATGTCGGCCCGCAGGGCGGTGGCCAGCCCTCCGCCCATGCAGAACCCCCGGATCTTGGCGATCAGGGGCTTCTCCAGCCGGATGAAGGCCCGCCCGGCCTCGGCGGCCACCGCGTCGAACCGGGCCCGGGACTCGGGGCTGGAGCGGTGCTGCTCGAACTCGGAGATGTCGGCTCCGGACACGAACGCCTTGTCGCCGGCGCCCTGCATGACCACGACCCGTACCGCGTCGTCGGCCTGGAACCGGTCCAGGATCTCGACCACGGCGGTGTTCATCTCCAGCTTCAGGGCGTTGCGCCGTTCCGGGTTGTTGAACGTCATCCAGCCCACCCCGTCGGCCACCTCGGCCAGCATGTAGGGGGTGGACAGGGTGATGGTCTCGGTGGCCATACGGTTCCTCGTTGAGCGGGCCGGCGGCGGGGCCGTGGGCCGGGGTGGACTGGGGGCTGGACGGTGGTGGTGGCGGGTCTGGCCGGGCCGGCCTACACGACGCCGGAGCGGTGCAACCGGTCGATTACGGCGGCGTCGTAGCCGATCTCGGTCAGGATCTCGTCGGTGTGCTGGCCCCGGTCGGGGGCGGCCCGGTCGATCCGGCCCGGGGTCCCGGTCAGGTTGACGGCGTTGCGGATGATGTCGATCGGCCCCAGGGCGGGATGGTCGACGCTGGTGGCCAGGCCGAGGTGGCGGACCTGGGGGTCGGCGAAGGTCTGGTCGATGGTGAGCACGGGGCCGCACGGGATCCCGGCGTCGTTCAGCACCTCCACCCAGTGCCCGGTGGGTTGGGTCGACGTGTACTCGCCGATGGTGGTGTTGAGCCGGTCGCGGTTCTCGGACCGGAGGGCGGCCGTGGCGTAGTCGGGGTCGTCGGGGAGGTGGGCGGCCCCGATGAGCCGGCAGAAGGTCCGCCACTTGGCCCCGCCGGAGGCGGCGATGTTCACCAGGCCGTCTGCCGAGGGGAAGGTGCCCATCGGGATCCCGGTGGGGTGGTGGTTGCCGGCCTGGGGTGGGACCTCCCCGGTCATGGTCCAGCGGGTGGCCTGGAAGTCGAGCATGGCGATCTGGGCTTCGAGCAGGGAGGTGTGGACCCACTGGCCCCGCCCCGAGCCGCCGGGCCGGTCCCGCTCGATGAGGGCCAGCAGGACCCCGAGGGCGAGATAGATGCCCGCCGACAGGTCGGCGATGGGGATCCCCACCCGGACCGGACCCTGGCCGGGCAGCCCGGTCACCGACATGAGTCCGCCCAGGCCTTGGGCGATCTGGTCCACCCCGGCCCGGGGCCCGTACGGGCCGTCCTGGCCGAATCCGCTGAGGCTGGCGTAGACGATCCCCGGGTTGCGGGCGGCGCAGGCGGCGTGGTCGATGCCCAGCCGGTGCTTGACGTTGGCCCGCATGTTCTCGACCACCACGTCGGCCCGTTCCACCAGGGAGAAGAACACGGCCAGGCCCTCTTCGGTCTTCAGGTTGAGGGTCATGGCCCGCTTGTTGCGGTGCAGGTTCTGGAAGTCGGGGCCGTGGCGTTCGCCGCCGGACAGGTCGGCCCCCTCCGCCGGGGGCTCGATGCGGATGACGTCGGCGCCCCAGTCGGCGAGCTGGCGGACACAGGTGGGTCCGGCCCGGGCCAGGGTGAGGTCGAGCACGGTCAGATGGGTCAGCGGCCCGGTGCGCCCTGGCGCGCCCGCCCACTCGTTCGCGTCGGTCCCCGTCATGGCCCGCGAGCGTAGCTCGACGCCTCGTCGGGCTCGAAGTAGGAGCTCAGCTGATGGCGGGGGCGTCGGTGTCGACGAACCGCTGACGGAGCTCCCGTTTCAGCACCTTGCCGGTGGCGTTGCGGGGCAGGGCCTCCACGATGGTGATGTCGTCGGGGATCTTGAACCTGGCCAGGCGGGGGGTGCAGTGCTCCACCACGGTGGCCCGGTCGAGCTCGGCCCCCGGCTTGAGGGCGATGACGGCCAGGCCGGTCTCCCCCCAGCGGGGGTGGGGTACGCCGATGACGGCCGCCTCGGCCACCTGGTCGAGCTGGTAGAGGACGTTCTCCACCTCGGCCGGGTAGACGTTCTCCCCGCCCGAGATGTACATGTCCTTCCACCGGTCGACGATGTAGACGAAGCCCTCGTCGTCCTCTCGGGCCGCGTCCCCGGTCTTCAACCAGCGGCCCTCGAAGGCCTCTGCCGTCGCCTCCGGCTTGTTCCAGTAGCCGGGGGTGATGTTGGGTCCCGCCACCCACAGTTCGCCCACCTCGTCGGGTCCGCAGTCGTGGCCGTCGTCGTCGACGATCCGGTACTCGGTGTGGATCAGGGCCTTGCCGGTGGAGCCGATCTTGCGGAGGGCCTCGTCGGGGTCGAGGAAGATGCAGGCCGGGCTGGTCTCGGTCATCCCGAACCCCTGGGCCAGCAGGACCCCCCGTTCGGCCCACCGTTCCATGATGGCCAGGGCGCACGGGGCGCCGCCCACCCCGGCGGTCCGCAACCGGGACAGGTCGGTGTCCTCGAAGTCAGGGTGCTGCATCATGAACTGGTAGGGGGCGGGCACAGCGAAGAAGTGGGTGATGCCCTCGGCCGGGTCGCCGATGAGGCGGAGGCTCTCGGCCGGGTCGAAGGTGGGCAGGATCCCCACCGTGCCTCCGGCGTGGAGCACCGGGTTGCTGTAGCAGTTCAGCCCGCCGGTGTGGAACAGGGGCAGGACGTTGAGGTGGACGGTGTCGAGGCCGATTCCGGCCGGGATCCCCAGGTTGACGGCGTTCCAGAAGTTCATGCCGTGGGTGATCATCGCCCCCTTGGGCAGGCCGGTCGTGCCCGAGGTGTACATGATGGTGACGACGTCGTCGAGGGTCAGTTCGGCCCGTTCCACCGGGCCGCCCCGGTGGGTGGCGAGGGCCTGCTCGTAACCGCTGTCCGCCCCGCCACCGTCGATCTCGGTGATGGTGCCGATCCCGCACCGGCCCTGGAGTTCGGCGGCGGTCTCGGCGAAGGAGACGTCGTGGATGAGCAGGTCGGGGGAGGAGTCGTTGAGGATGTACTCGAGCTCGTTCACTGTGAGCCGCCAGTTGAGCAGGACGCAGATCGTCCCGGTGCGGGCGCAGGCGAATTGGACGTCGAAGTATTCGACCCCGTTGAGGGCCAGCACCGCCACCCGGTCGCCCCGGCCGATCCCCAAGGAGGTGAACCAGGCCGCGGTGGCCTCCACCCGCTGGTCCAGCTCGGCATAGCTGAACTTCCGGTCGGTGCCGTAGTCCCGGATGGCCTCTTTGGCCGGTCGGTTCCTGGCGTGGTGGGCGATCCAGTCGTAGGCCGGGATCGGTCCGTGCCCGACCGGTCGGGAGGAGGTCATGGAGGCGAGGGCGGCGGCGTTGTCGGTGGAGGTCACGGCGCAGAACATAGTGGGAGTGGCCGGTGACGACCGAAGCCGGTGGCCGGGCCTCCGCGGCGGGGGTGTGAGCCCGACCCGAGGGCGATTATGCTGCAACGTCGGCCTCTTCCCGGCCGCGTCCAGTGTCAAGGATTTCTGTCGTGAAGACGTACTCACCGAAAGCAGCCGACGTCCAGCGGGATTGGTTCCTGGTCGACGCCGAGGGCATGACCTTGGGTCGCATGGCCACAGAGGTGGCCCGGGTCCTGCGGGGCAAGCACAAGCCGACGTTCAGCCCCCACATGGACATGGGCGATCACGTGATCGTGGTCAACGCCGACAAGGTGGTGCTCACCTCCAACAAGGCCGACCAGAAGATGGTCCACCACCACTCCGGCTATCCGGGTGGTCTCACCAGCCGCACCTACGGTGACGCCCTGGCCCGCAAGCCGGCCGACACCGTGCGCAAGTCGATCGAGGGCATGCTGCCGAAGAACCGGCTCGGTCGGGCCCAGGCCCGCAAGCTGAAGGTGTACTCCGGCGGCACCCACCCCCACGACGCCCAGAAGCCCACCCCGATGGCCATCGACGGCGCCCGTCGAGAAAGCTGAGTTCGCGAGACATGTCCACCGCCATCCAGACCACCGGTCGTCGCAAGCAGGCCATCGCCCGGGTGCGGGTCAGCCCCGGTACCGGCCAGATCACGGCCAACGGCCGGGCCTTCGAGGACTACTTCCCCTCGGCCGTGCACCGCACCCTGATCACCGAACCGTTGCGGATCGTCGACCGTGAGGCCGACTACGACATCGCCGTCACCCTCGACGGTGGCGGCCTGTCCGGCCAGGCGGGGGCGTTCCGGCTGGGGATCAGCCGGGCCCTCGTGGAGCTCGATGACGAGTCTCGGCCCGCGATCAAGGCTGCCGGACTCCTCACCCGCGACCCGCGGAAGAAGGAGTCGAAGAAGTACGGCCTCAAGAAGGCCCGGAAGGCTCCCCAGTACTCCAAGCGCTGAGCTGCCGGTGGCGCCCCAGTTCGGCACCGACGGCATCCGGGGGCTGGCCAACGACGAGCTGACCCCCGAGGTGGCCCTGGCCTTGGGTCGGGCCGCGGCCGAGGTCATGGGTTTCACCTCGATCGCGGTGGGCCGCGACCCGCGCCGGTCCGGCCCGATGCTGGAGGCGGCCCTGGCCGCCGGTCTGGCCGGGGCCGGAGCCGAGGTGCTCCTGCTGGGCGTGGTGCCCACCCCTGCGGTGGCCTGGGTGGCGGCGAACGCCTCCCGGGTCGGTCTCGGACCGGACGCCCCGGCCGGGGCCATGATCTCGGCCTCCCACAACCCGTTCGCCGACAATGGCATCAAGCTGTTCGCCCCCGGCGGCCTCAAGCTGGGCGACGACGTCGAGGGGGCCATCCAGGCCCGCCTCCACGGACTTCTCGCCGACCCGGGCGGGGCCGGCTCGCCGCAGCCGGTGGTGGGTGCCGCGGTGGGGTCGATCGCGCCCGCCCGGCCCGCCCCGGTGGACGGCTGGCTCGAGGCGGTGACGGCCTCGGCCGGCGAGGCCCGCTTCGACGGATTGGGAATCGTGCTGGACTGCGCCAACGGGGCCGCCCACCGGGTGGGTCCGGAGGCGTTCCGGCGGCTCGGGGCCGAGGTCACCGTGATCGGCGACCGGCCTGACGGGCTCAACATCAACGACGGGGTCGGCTCGACCGCCCCCGACGGCCTGGCCCGGGCCGTGGTGGAGCACGGGGCCGACGTGGGCCTCGCCTTCGACGGGGACGCCGACCGCCTGATCGCCGTCGACGCCTCGGGCTCGGTGGTTGACGGGGACCGGGTCATCGCGGTCCTCGCCCTGGACTGGAACGACCGGGGCCGGCTCCGCAACCGGGCGGTGGCCGTCACCGTCATGAGCAATCTCGGCTTCCGTCGGGCCATGCGGGAGGCCGGGATCGACGTGATCATCACCCCTGTGGGTGATCGTGCGGTCCTCCAGGCGCTCGACGAGCGGGGGGCCTCGCTGGGCGGCGAACAGTCCGGCCACGTGATCTGCCGTGACCTGGCCACCACCGGTGACGGGATCCTCACCGGGGTCCAGCTCGTCACCGCCATGGTCCACACCGGCCGGTCCCTGGCCGACCTGGCCGGTGACGTGATGACGACCGTTCCCCAGGTGCTGCGCAACGTGTCGCTGCCCCGCCGGGACCCCGAGATCGTGCATCGCCTCGCCCCTATGGTGGCCGAGGTCGAACAGTGGCTGGCCGACGACGGCCGGGTCCTGGTGCGGGCGTCGGGAACCGAACCCATGCTGAGGATCATGGTCGAGCACACCGACCCGGATACCGCCATCGACGCCTGTGACCGCCTGGTCGCCGAGGCGGCGGCACTGGTCGGGGAGTGAGCCCGGGCTCCCGACCACCAACCTTTCCGCGGCCTGCGATCATTGGGGCGGGCCGGGCCCGAGCGGGCCGAACCGCAGAGATCAGGAGCACTGACCCGAATGTGCGGCATCATCGCTATCACCCGCCGTCGATCCGACCGGCCGGTACCCGATACGGGAGCCCTCGAAACCCTGCTGCGGGAGGTCCTGGCCGGCCGTCCCCAGCCCGGCAACCCGAACCTGGTGGAGGGCCTCGGCCAGGTGGCCCGGTCCCTGTCCGACCTCGACGGCGAGCTGAGGGGTGAAGCCGGTCTCCGCGCCCTGCTCGGCAGCCGCCCGTTGGCCAAGGCCCTGGCCGCCGCCTGCGCCGAGGTGACCGACGCCGTCGACGCGGTCGAGGCCCACCTCGACGCCGAAGGCGACCGGGCCCCCCGCCTCGAAGCGGTCAACGCCGCCGTGGTGGCGGTCAAGGACGCGGTGTGGGCCCTCGAACGGGATCGGCTCCGGGCCGCCCGCGAAGTGGCCGACCTGGGCGGTCACGACGTCAGCGGAGCCGCGGTGGCGGCCCTGTTCTCGGTACAGCAGGCCCTGAGCAACCTGGACCGGCTCGAGGTCCGGGGCCGGGATTCCGCCGGGTTGCACCTGATGGTGCGGGGCCACGGTCTCGACCTGACCAGTCCGGCGGTCACCCGCCTGCTGGGTTCCCGCACCACCGACCGGCTCTTCACCGACCGGGCGGTGCGGACCCCCGAGGGATTCCTTGGGTTCGTCTACAAGGCGGCCGCCGAGATCGGGGAGCTGGGCGACAACACTGCCGCCATGCGCCGGGCCATCGCCGGCGATGAGCTGCTGCACACCGCCCTGGCCGCCCCCACCGCCGAGGTGACGGTGCTGGCCCACACCCGCTGGGCGTCGGTCGGGATCATCAGCGAACCGAACGCCCACCCGGTCAACAGCGACGAGGAGGGCCGGGTGGACGGCCCATACGTGGTGGCGTCCCTTAACGGCGACGTCGACAACTTCGCCGACCTGATCGCCGCCTCGTCCCTCCGGATCCCGGCCGAGATCACCACCGACGCCAAGGTCATCCCCACCCTGGTCAGCCGGGGCCTCGAGGAGGGCCTCGACGTACAGGAGGCCGTCCGGTCCTCGGTCAGCCAGTTCGAGGGGTCGGTGGCCATCGGGATCAGCCCGGCTGCCGTCCCCGCCGATCTGTGGCTGTCGGTCCGGGGCAGTGGCCAGGGCCTGTTCGTTGGCCTGGCCGAGGACGCCTTCGTGGTCGCCTCGGAGCCGTACGGGGTGGTGGAGGACTGCCCCCGCTATCTCCGTCTCGACGGCGAGACCCCGGCCGATCCCACCAACCCCACCACCAGCCAGGGTCAGATCGTCCACCTCGACGGGCTGCTGGCCGGTGACCCGGCCGGGGTGCACCGGGTGGCCTACGACGGGACCCCCCTGCCGATCGCCGCCGAGGAGTGGGTGGCCCCCTCGGTCACCACCCGGGACATCGACCGGGGTGACGCCCCCCACTTCCTGGTCAAGGAGATCAGCGAGGCCCCCGAATCGTTCCGTAAGACCCTCAGGGGCCGCCTGGTGGACGGACCGGGCGGCCTGCGGGTCAACCTGCCGGCCGAGACGATGACGCCGGCGGTGATCGACGCCCTCAGCCGGGTCCGGCGCATCGAGGTCATCGGTCAGGGCACCGCGGCGGTGGCCGGCCAGGCCGTCGCCGCGGCCATAGCCGACGCGGTGGCCGACGCCGAGGTGGCGGTCCGGGCGGTCCCGGCCACCGAACTGTCCGGATTCGAGCTCCGTAACGACATGAGCGACACGATCGTGGTCGCCATCAGCCAGTCGGGGACCACCACCGACACCAACCGCACCGTTGACCTGGTCCGTAACCGGGGGGCGGCCGTGGTGGCCATCGTCAACCGGCGGGCCAGTGACCTGGTGGACAAGGCCGACGGGGTGCTCTACACCTCCGACGGGCGCGACGTGGAGATGAGCGTGGCGTCCACCAAGGCGTTCTACGCCCAGATCGCCGCCGGGTTCCTCCTGGCCGACGCCCTGGCCCAGCACATCGACGGGGTGACCGTCGACGACGGGGCCCGCACCGGGCTCCTGGCCGGGCTCCGCGACCTCCCCGAGGCGATGCGGACCACCCTGGAGCTGCGGCCCCGGATCGGTGAGGTCGCGGCCCGCCACGCCCGCAGCCGGCGGTACTGGGCCATGGTCGGCAACGGCGACAATGTGGTGGCCGCCCGAGAGCTGCGGATCAAGCTGTCGGAGCTGTGCTACAAGTCGATCGCCTGCGACGTCACCGAGGACAAGAAGCACATCGACCTCTCCTCCGAGCCGATGATCCTGGTGTGCGCGGCCGGGCTGTCCGGTTCGACCGCCGACGATGTGGCCAAGGAGGTGGCCATCTTCCGGGCCCACAAGGCGGCCCCGATCGTCATCGCCAGTGAGGGGGAGAACCGGTTCTCGGCCGCCCTCGACGTGCTGGCCGTGCCCGTGGTCCATCCCCGCCTCGCCTTCGTGCTGTCCACCGTGGTCGGCCACCTGTTCGGCTACGAGGCCGCCCTGGCCATCGACGCCTCGGCCCGGCCCCTGCGGGAGGCCCGGGGCACCATCGAGCACTATGTGGGCCACACCCGGCCGGGCTGGTTCGAGACCTTCGGGCGGGAGCTCGAACCCCGGGCCGAGCGGTTCTTCGCCGACCTGCGGGCCGGTCACTACAACGGTCACCTGGAGGCGTCGACGGCCACCCGGGTGGCCACCCTGCTGCGCTTCGCCCTCGGGCACGTCCCCCTCGACGCCTACCAGATGGAGATGGGCAAGGTCGGAACCCCCGGGGTGGTGGTCGAGGATCTCGCCGCCGCCCTGACCGCGGCCATCGAGGAACTCACCCGCCCCGTGGACGCCATCAAACACCAGGCCAAGACGGTCACCGTCGGTATCAGCCGGGCCGACGAGAGCCTCCTGCACGACGCCCTCATCGAAGCGGTACTGGCCACCGGTTGCCCCCGGGACCGGCTCAGCTACCGTTCCCTGCGGACCGTGGCCGCCGTTTCCCCGGCGGTGGCGACCGTGGTGGGCTACACCCGCTACCGGGTCGACGGGGACCCCGAGAACCAGGCCCTGGTGGAGGTCGTCGACCGGGGTGGGATCGCCACCGGCATCGCCTCCCGGGTGGAGCGCGACCCGGTCCTGCGGGGTACCAAGCGCCGGGTGGCCGTGGAGCAGGAGCCGTTCGTCACCGTGGGCACCGATGGGCGGGTGGTCCTCATCCTCCCCGAGGTGAAGGACGGCACCACCACCGGCCTGACCTTGTGCCACGTCCGGCTCAACGACAACCTGGGTTCTTCCACCGCCCGGTCGGTCCTCCAGGGCTACCGCAACCGGTTCCGGCAGCTGGTGGACGTGGTCACCGAACGGGAGCCCTCGTTCCGGGAGGACCTCCTGGCCGAGGTGTCCACCGTCGAGCTGCTGACCGCCCCGATCTCTGAGGTGGCCGCCCGCTGGTCCCGGGCCTGATCGGGAGCCCCGACCGTGCGCCCGGTCGTCACCCCCGATGAGATGGCCGCCATCGACGCGGCCGCCCCGGAACCGGTTTCCGAACTGATCGAACGGGCCGGCCGGGCCGTGGCCGTCACGGCCCGGCGTATGCTGCTCGCCGCCGAGCGGCCCGCCTCGGCCGGGCGGTGGGTGCTGGTCATCGCCGGGCGGGGCAACAACGGGGCCGATGGTCGGGCCGCGGCCCTACACCTGGAACGGTGGGGGATGCGATGCCGGATCATCGACCCGCCGCCCCGGGGCGGCGACCCCGGGGCGGTGCCGGCCGCCCCCGGCGGGGCCAGGTGGGCGCTGGTCATCGACGCCGCCTGCGGGACCGGG
>JBKECK010000002.1:0-4257 GCA_047974625.1 Acidimicrobiales bacterium | reverse complement strand
GCCGTCCGGGCGGGGGCGGGAGCGGGGCCGGGACGATGTTGGGGGGCGGGAGCCGGCGGCCGGGCGGGCGGTGGAGCGGTCACCGGCGGGTGTACGGCCGCGGGCGCCGCCGGGGCCGGGCTGGGGGCGGGGGTCGGCAGGTCGGGCCGGGCGCCGGTGAGCGACGCCGGTGCCTGCCGGCGTTCCCGTCGCGGGCCGGCCGTCACCAGCAGGGACCGGGGGATGCTGATCTCGGCCGCGGTGCCGCGCCCGCCCATGGCGGTGAGCCGGACCGACACCCCGACCCGCCGCGCGATCCGGCCCACCGCGATGAGACCGAGGTGGGTGGCCCCCTCACTGTCGACGAGGGGCGGAGCGGAGACGGTCTGGTTGGCGGCCACGAGCTCGGCCGGTCCCATGCCCCGCCCCTGGTCGGCGATCGTCACCCGGAAGGAGTCCCCGCTGCTGACTGTGCCGGTGACCGTGACCAGCTCCGAAGGATGGGAGAACCGGCAGGCGTTGTCCACCAGGGCCCCGATCATGGTGGCCAGATCGAGACCGAGCTGGCCGGGCACGACGGTGTCGTCGACCGCGGCCACCCTCACCCGGCGGTAGTCGGCCACCGATCCGATGGCCACCCGGATGGCGGCGAGCATCGTCGTCGGATCACCCTGATAGGTGGTCGGCGTTCCACCCCCGGCCACCACGGTGGTCTCGGTGACGCGACGGATCTGGTTGACCAGGTGATCCAGCTCGAACAGGTGACGCAGCCGCTCGGGATCCTGCTCGGTGCCCTCCAGCCAGGCGATCTCGGGCAGCTGCCGGTCGGCCAGGTGGCGGATCTGGTCGGCGAGATTGGCGACGAGCCGGCCGGTGGCCGCCGGGTCGACCAGGTCGGTCAGCTCGGTGACACCGGAGGATGGAGACCCGGGCAGGGCCGCGACCAGCTGCTCGACCCGGGCCAGGGGGTCGAGGTCCTCGTCGGGCTGGTCCTGGCGGGGGGTGAGGCGGCTGAGCTCCATGGCCACCTCGTCGAGGCGCTCCCGGCCCAGGCGGACCCACACCACCGCGGGGAGGAGCCCCACCGCCAGGGCCAGGATGAGCCCGATGGCCAGGCCGGCGGGGCCGGCGGTGACGGCCGCCACTCCAACGATGACGATCGCCACCACGATGGCGGAGGCGGACACCCATTGCTGGGTGTCGAGCCCGATGGTTCGTGCTCGGTCGAGCGGAGTTGGCATGGTCGCGGCCTCGTGCGAAGGTGAGCTTCGTGTCGGACCAACCATCGGCGTCCGGCCGGATCGCTTGAGCAAGCCGGGTCATTCGTCCGGTGGCCGGATTCCGGGGAACTACGGGAGATCGTGGGCAAACGGGCCGATTGGTCCTCGGAAGATCCGGTTGTGGCGATTAGGGTTCGCTCGTGACTCGCGACGACTCTCCGGGTTCGAGCGAGGTCGGAACCCTCGCCACCACCCCACTCCCCCAGCTGCTGTCCACCCTGGCCGACGCCGGCCGAACGGGTCTGCTGGAGATCGACGGCGGATCGGAGATCTGGCTGGTCGACGGTCGGATCGGCCTGGCTTCGACGGCGAGCAGCCCGCCCCTGGAGGCGGTGCTGTACGGTGCCGGTCTCGGCGGCCGCGACGAGATCAGGCGTGCCCTCGAACCTTCGGCGAACGGGGCGATGGACGCCATGATCGAGGCCGACCCAGCCGCCGCCGACGCCCTCAGCCGTCTGGTGCACGAGCACAGCCTCAACGCCCTGTTCGAGATGCTGGTCCCCTCGGCGGCCGCCTTCCGGCTCGTCCCGGAGCTGCGCAACGCCCTGGAGGACCGGTTCGCCGAGGACACCACGGCCCTGCTGGAGCTGGCCGAACGCCGGGTGGAGATCTGGCGTCGGATCGCCGCCACCATCCCTTCCACGGCGGCCGCGTTCCGCCTGGCGCCGAGGTTCGCCGACGGGGTGGAGGAACGGGTGGTGACCGCGGACGAGTGGCGCTATCTGGCCATGCTCGACGGGTCGATGACCGTGGCCGACATGATCACCCGCACCGGCGAGAGCGCCTTCCGGGTCTGCTCGACCCTGTACCGGCTGACCCTCGAGGGTCTGGTGGTCGAGGCCCGCTAGACCCCGTCCGCCAGCCCCCGGGCCGGGCCGATCAGGAGATGGGGCGGTCGGTGGGTCGTACCGGAGCCGGCAACAGGGTGCTGCCCATCAGGGCCCGGTCGACGGCGGCCGCGCACGAGCGCCCCTCGGCGATGGCCCACACGATCAGGCTCTGACCGCGGCCCATGTCGCCGCAGGCGAAGACCCCCGGCTGGGAGGTGGCCCACCCGTCGTCGCGGGCGACGTTGCCCCTCGGGTCGAGCTCGACGTCGAGGGCGGCCACCGCCGTGGTGGTCTCGGGCCCGGTGAAGCCCATGGCCAACAGGACAAGGTCGGCCTCGAGCTCGAAGTCGGAGCCGTCCACCGGCACGAACGAGGGGCGGCCGTCGACGATCTCGGTGCGCACCTCGTGGCCCCGGAGGTGGGTGACCCCCCCGTCGTAGCCGACGAGCTCGGTGGTGCTGACCGAGAACCGGCGCTCCACGCCCTCCTCGTGGGCCGAGGCCGTCCGCAGGATCAGGGGCCACATGGGCCACGGCGTGGAGCCGTCGCGGCAGTCCGGGGGCCGGGGCATGATCTCGAACTGGTGGACCACTTTCGCCCCCTGCCGGTTGGCGGTACCAAGACAGTCGGCGCCGGTGTCGCCGCCGCCGATGATGATCACCGACTTGCCGGCGGCCGATATCGAGGGTTCCCCGATATCGCCCTGCTGCACCTGGTTGGCCAGGGGCAGGTACTCCATGGCCTGGTGGACGCCGTCCAGTTCCCGGCCCGGTACGGGAAGGTCCCGCCACTGGGTAGCCCCGCCGGCCAGGACGACGGCGTCGTGGCCGGCCCGGAGCTGGACCGCGTCGACGGAGTCCGGGTGGTCGACCGGGCCGCCCACATAGGCGTTGGTGACGAACACGGTGCCCTCGGCCCGCATCTGGTCGAGCCGGCGGTCGAGAATGGCCTTCTCCATCTTGAACTCGGGGATGCCGTAACGCATCAGGCCACCGATCCGGTCGGCCCGCTCGTAGACGGTCACCTGGTGGCCGGCCCGGGTCAGCTGCTGGGCCGCGGCCAGGCCTGCCGGTCCCGATCCGATCACGGCCACCGTCCGGCCCGTCGGCTTCGAGGCGATCACCGGCTCCACCCAGCCCTGGGCGAAGGCGTGCTCGATGATGGTCAGCTCGACGTTCTTGATGGTGACCGGCTCGGTGTTGATACCGGCCACGCAGGCCGCCTCGCAGGGGGCGGGGCACAACCGTCCGGTGAACTCCGGGAAGTTGTTGGTGGCGTGGAGCCGCTCGATGGCGGCTCGCCACTCACCCCGATACACGAGATCGTTCCAGTCCGGGATGATGTTGCCCAGCGGGCAGCCGTTGTTGCAGAACGGGATCCCGCAGTCCATGCAGCGGGACGCCTGATCCTGCAGGGTCGACTCCGGGAACGGCTCGTACACCTCACGCCAGTCCCGGAGCCGTACCGGCACCGGTCGTCTCGTGGGGAGCTCGCGGTCGTGGATGAGGAACCCCCGTGGGTTACCCATGCGCTGCCTCCATCATCGCTTCGGTCGGGTCGACACCGCTCTCGGCCGCGCGGGCCTTGGCCTGCATCACCCGTCGGTAGTCGGTGGGCATGACTTTCACAAACGACGCCAACGCGGCTGGCCAGTCGGCCAGGAGGCGGGCGGCCACCGCCGATCCGGTCTCCGACTGGTGGCGGCCGACCAGGCGGTGGAGCCGTTCGCAGTCGGTGTCGTCGAGCCGTTCCAGCTCGACCATCTCGGGGTTGACCAGCTCTTCGAACCGGCCGTCGGAGTCGAGGACGTAGGCCACGCCGCCCGACATCCCGGCCCCGAAGTTCCGGCCGGTGCGGCCGAGCACGACCGCCACCCCGCCGGTCATGTACTCGCAGGCGTGGTCACCCACGCCTTCCACCACCGCCTCGGCCCCGGAGTTCCGGACGCAGAACCGTTCACCGACCATCCCCCGGATGAAGACCGACCCGGCGGTGGCGCCGTACAGGATGACGTTGCCGGCGATGATGTTGTCCTCGGCGGCGAACCGGGCCCGGGCCGGGGGGAACAGGCGGAGCTTGCCACCGGACAGGCCCTTGCCGAAGTAGTCGTTGGCGTCGCCCTCGAGGCGCAGGGTGATCCCGTGGGGCAGAAAGGCCCCGAACGACTG
>JBKECK010000042.1:0-72013 GCA_047974625.1 Acidimicrobiales bacterium | reverse complement strand
GGGCATCCGGTCCCTGCCCGAGGGGGGGATGGAGCGGCAGACCGCGGTCAGCCACCATGTGGCTGAGCTGGTCAACCTGCCCCCGGTGGACAGCCAGCCCTACGTGGGCCAGTCGGCGTTCGCCCACAAGGCCGGGTTGCATACCTCGGCCATCGCCCGCCGGCCCGACGCCTACGAGCACGTCGATCCGGCCCTGGTCGGCAACGGCACCCGGTTCCTGGTATCCGACCTGTCGGGTCGGGCCACCATCGAGCTCAAGGCCAAGCAGCTCGGTCTGGAGCTCGATGGGGCCCAGATGCGTGAGGTCCTAGACGAGCTGAAGTCCCTGGAGCACGCCGGCTACCACTTCGAGGCCGCGGACGCCTCCCTCGAACTGCTGATGCGCCGGGCCACCGGTTGGGTGAACCCGTTCTTCGAGCTGGAGTCCTACCGGGTGGCCGTCGAGCAGCGGCCCGCCCGCCGGCCGGGCGTGGATCCCAACCCCCTCGGTCACTTCGAAGGGGTGGAGACCGAGGCCACGGTGAAGCTCGTGGTCGACGGGCAGCGCATCATCGCCACCGGGGAGGGCAACGGCCCCGTCAACGCCCTCGACGCGGCCTTCCGGACCGCGGTGGGAGACCGCTTCCCCCGGCTCGGCCGGGTCCGCCTGACCGACTTCAAGGTCCGGATCATCGACTCCGGCCAGAGCACCGGGGCGGTCACCCGGGTCCTGATCGACGCCTCCGACGGGGAGCGGTACTGGACCACCATCGGGGTGAGCGAGAACATCATCGACGCCTCGTGGCAGGCCCTGTCGGACTCGGTGGTGTGGGCCCTCGCCACCGGTGTCGCCGGCTGACCCCGGCCCGGAGGCCGGGGCCCGGGCCGATCGGTCAGTGGCCGGGCTGCCAGATCATGAGGATCAGGGCCACGACCAGTAGCAGCTGCTCGAGGGCCTCGCCCGTCATCATCCGCTTGGAGGCTGCGGCGGCGGCCGGGTCGGCCTGGAGGGGCGAGGCCGGGTCGAGGGCGGCGGCCCGCTCGCCGATGGTGCGGACGGCCGGGCGGACCAGGCCGTGGATTGCGCCGACCATGACGAACCAGACCAGGAAGCTGGCCGACACCCATGGCTCGCCCATGCTGAACGCGTCGTCGCTGACCGCGATGAGCACGATGCCCAAGGGCAGCACGGCGTAGATCGCGTACTCGGCTAGGGAACGCACGGCCCGGGTGGACTGCAGGATCACGTTGGCGTCGCCGGCTTTGGATCGGAACGCCTTGGCGTGATAGGCGCTGTGCGCGATCAAACCACCGAAGCCCACGATGGCCGTGGCCACGTGGAGCAGCAGAATGATGCGGTACAGCATGGTCGTCGTGCCCATGGAGGTCCTCTCTCGCGTGCGGATATCGCCGTCGGCCACGGTACCGGTCCGGGACCCTCTGCCGGGCCCCGGACGGCTAGGCTCTGGAAGTAATGGCCGCCCCCGACTACGTCCCCACCAGCCCGACCCAGCAGGTTCGGACCTACCACTCCCCGCCCCGCCGGTTTGCGCGGCCCGCGGCCCGTCCCGGCGAGCCCGGCCCCGGCCGGGTCGGGGGTTCCCTGCTCGGTGTGGCGGGGCCCGATTCCGGCTACGCGTACACTCTCGTCCCCGTGATCGAACCGAAGCTCCAGCTCGGCACGGTGCACCGGGACGACGCGGTGGCCGGCGGTGTGGGTGTCGCCATGAAGCGGGCCGCCCTGTTCGGCCGGGGCCCCATCATCCACGATCTGAACGCCGGGTTCACCGTGTACGGGTTCCTGGACCCGTCGCCGGCCCCGGAGCTGGTCGCGTTGCGGGGCCGCCTGTTCGCCGAGGTCCACAACGCCCACCACTACGTGGAGCTGCGCCACCTCGTCGACCTCGTGCCCGACGAGGTGCTCCTCATGGCCCACGGCCAGATCGCCGAGGCCTACGGGCGGGACTGGTCGAGCGTCCTCGGCCCGCTCGAGTCCGCCCGGTGAGGCCGTCGTGAAGCTCAGGTTCTCGCCGGCGCCCACCGGTTACCTGCACCTCGGCAGTGCCCGTTCCGCCCTGTTCAACTGGCTGTACGCCCGCCACGCCGACGGCTGTTTCGTCCTGCGCATCGAGGACACTGACACCGAGCGGTCCACGCCGGAGCTGATCGAGGCCATCCACGACAGTCTCCGCTGGCTCGGCATCGAGTGGGACGAGGAGTATCGCCAATCCGACCGGTTCGATCAGTACCGGGCCGCCGTCGACGGTCTCTTGGCCTCGGGGGCCGCCTACCGGTGCGACTGCTCCCAGGAGGCGGTCAAGGCCCGGCACGAGGCGGCCGGCACCTCCGGCGGCTACGACGGGTTCTGCCGGCCGCGTGGCCTCGGCCCGGGCCCCGGGTCCGTGGTCCGGTTCCGTACCCCCGACGAGGGGGTCACCGCCTGGGACGACCTCATCCGGGGTCGGGTCAGTTTCGAGAACGCGGTCCTGGAGGATTTCGTCATCCTCCGTTCGAACGGGACGGCCATGTTTCACCTGGCCAACGCCTACGACGACATGACCATGGACATCACCCACGTGGTCAGGGGCGAGGATCTCGTCAACGTGACCCCCCGGGTGCTGCTCCTCCTTGACGCCATGGGGGCCGAGCGGCACCCCACCTACGCCCACCTGCCTCTGATCGTCAACGAGCAGCGCAAGAAGCTGTCGAAACGCCGCGACGACGTCTCCCTCACCGACTACCGGAGCCGGGGGTACCTGCCCGAGGCGATGCGGAACTACCTGGTCACGCTGGGGTGGGGACCCAAGGACGGGGTGGAGATCCGGCCGATCGGGGAGCTGATCGAGCGGTTCGAGCTGTCCGATATCAACAAGGCCCCCGCCTTCTTCGACGTCAAGAAGTTGGATAGCTTCAACGCCACCTACATCCGGGCCCTGCCGGTGGAGGAGTTCATCGAGCGGTCCCGACCGTTCGTTGGCGTAGACATCGACGACGCCACCTACGCCCGCCTCGCCCCCTTCGTCCAGGAGCGGGTCAACCGGCTGGACCAGGTGGACGAGTTCATCGACTGGGTGGTGGGCGATCCGCCGGAGCCGGCGGCCGGCGACTGGAAGAAGGTCATGGCCAAGGCCGGCGTGGCCGAGGTGCTCGACGGGGTCATCGACGGGGCGGCCACGGTGGCTTGGACCCCAGAGGAGCTCGAATCACTGGTGTTCGGGGTGGGGGAGCGCCTCGACCGGAAGTCCCAGCTCCCGGTGCGCCTGGCGGTGACGGGTCGGCGGTCTGGTCTGCCCCTGTTCGAACCCCTGGCTGAACTCGATCGTGATGTCGTCATCTCGCGCCTCCGTGCGGCCCGCGCGCGGCTCTAAACGCCGCCGCAAAACCGCCCCCCGCCGCCGTCCCGGGCGGTGGATCGCCGCCACCGCGCTGTTCGTGGTCGGCACCTACATCCTCATCACCTTCGCCCAGGTGTGGTTGGCGTCGCAGGCCACCGAGGTTCCGGCCACCGACCCGGACGTCACCGCGGCCGTGGTGCTCGGCGCGGCCCAGTACAACGGTGAGCCGTCCCCGGTCCTGCGGGCCCGGCTCGATCGGGCCGCCGAGCTGTACACCGAGGGCCGGGTCGGGCTCGTGGTGGTGACCGGGGGCCGGCAACCCAGCGATGCCACCACCGAGGCGAAGACCGGCTACGACTACCTGAGGACGGCCGGCGTTCCCGACGAGGACCTCCGGCTCGAGGTCCAGGGGGCATCGACGTACGAGTCCCTGGCCGCCACCGCCCGGTTCCTGCCCGACGAGGGGGTCACGGAGGTGGTGCTCGTCACCGACGCGTACCACGCCCGGCGGGCGTCGCTGGTGGCCGAGGAGGTCGGCCTCAATCCCGAGGTGTGGCTGACCGACGGGTCCCCGACGTTCGGCCGCCTGGTCCACGAGACCGTCGCCGTCGGGGTGGGCCGGATCATCACCTTCCGCCGCCTCGACCTGCTCTGATCCTGGATCCACCGACCGGCTGCGGTGATCGGTCGGCCGATGGGTGGTCGGGCCGGGTGTCGTGGCTGGGGCGGCTGGGGCGGTGCTCGGGCGCGTTGAAGCAGCGGTCGTGGGTCGCGGGGTTGTCAGCGCTGGTGTTCGTCTGTGGTGCGCCGGGCCGGGGGGTGGGTGATCAGCCCGGGACGGGTGGGAGCGCTCGCAGGGGCACCGCGCCGCACGGGGAACCACTCGGGTAGCGGGCGCTATCGGAGAATCCGGCAAGCGCATCGGCTCGCTCGTGGTAACAACAGCGAGTGCCGATCGCGCCGCTGCGAACAGCAGGCCTCACCCTGCGAACGGTCCGACCTGACGACCTCGACGCCGCTCGGCTTGAGCTCGGCTACGTCGTCCACGCCGACCACTGGGGCCGCGGGTACGCCACCGTAGCCGGAACTGCCGCCGTGGAAGCTACGCAGCGAGCTGGCGTCGAGGTATTCGGCACAATCCGGCCGATCGCTTGCCGTCGCCGCCCAGATCGGCCTGGTGCACCCCGAGAACCCGAGCATCATCTACAAGGACTCCCTCGCCGATGACCACGCCGGTGACGCCGAGGCCGACAGCCTCATCCTGGGCCAACCCACCGTTCGCAGGATCGCTCGACTACGAGAGCACCGCCAAGGACCTCCTTCAGGTCGTCAAGACCAAGGAGACCGAGCTGCACTTCCTCGCCCTCTTCCTACGGCTGCTCAAGTCCGGCGGGCGAGCAGCGGGGATCGTGGGCGCCCGCGCGCCTCAAAAGGCCGGACCAGACCAAAACCCCAGGTCAGAACCCCACCCCCACGACTATGGGACAGTCCTGCCGCCCCTCCCCGGAAGATGACCCACAGAAACGACGGAAGAGCCTCATCATCGAAGGTCGCCCGGACACGGTCCAGACCATGCAATACCCCACTCGCAATACTCCACTCACAAGAAGTGCCTCTCTCGGTCCTGGGATGATGTTGACGTCGAACATCAACATCATCCCAGGCCAGAGAGGCCTTCTCGCGGACACGCGGACCCTCAACCACCCACCGACACGGTGGATCGAGGCTGAGGCCCCGGGGTTCTCGGGGGGCGGAGGCAGCCCCGCCGGGAGCGCCGGGGGAATTCGGTCGGTGGACGCCCGCGGGGACGGTAAGGTGATGTCTCCACCTTCGGGGGTGGTGTAATTGGCAACACAGCTGGTTCTGGTCCAGTCATTGGGGGTTCAAGTCCTCCCCCCCGAGCAAGCGGTAGCGGAGTTCCACCGGACCTGGGCCGGTATGCTCATCCTGCCGTCAGGCCCCGTTCGTCTAGCGGCCTAGGACGCTGGCTTCTCATGCCAGTAGCACGGGTTCAAATCCCGTACGGGGTGCCACACGCCTGGGGGCCGGCTGGAGCCGGCCCCCGTTCGGTATCTCCGGGGCGGTTCGGTTTCCACGGCGGCGTCGTGATCCCGCTCATCTTCGGAGCCCGGCCCGGCGGGAGAGGAGACGGGAGGTTGAGATCGAGATCGGTTCTCACGTTCTCCCCGCCGCGCGACGCCCGTGACGTGGTGGCCGCCGATCTGGTGCGCTGCCTCCTCGGGGGCGGGGTGGCCGTGGTCCCCACCGAGACGGTCTACGGGCTCGTGGCCCATCCCGGTTCCGACCACGCCGTCGAGCGGATCTTCCGGCTCAAGGGGCGGCCCGAGAGCCGTCGACTACCGGTGGCCGTAGCCTCCCTGGCCCAGGTCACCGAAGCCGGAGCGGTGGTCTCGCCGGAGACGCAGGCCCTGATGCAGAAGCACTGGCCTGGCGCGCTCAGCCTCGTCCTCGGCCTCGATCGGGACCGGACGCCTCCGTGGCTCCACGGCCGGGACGAGGCCGCGTTCCGCTGCCCCGACCATCAGCTCCTGCTCGACGTCCTCGAACTGACCGGCCCCCTCCTGTTGACCAGCGCCAACGCCCATTCGAGCGCCCCGGCGGCCACCGTCGAGGAGGCCTTGGCCGGTCTCTCGGGCCGGCCCGACCATGTCGTGGACGGGGGCCGCCTCCCGGGTGTGGCCTCCACGGTCCTGAACCTCAACGCGTCGCGGCCCGCCGTCGAGCGGGCCGGGCCGGTCATCCCCGAACTGGGATAGCGCCGGTGCCGGCACCGCGTGCCGGCCCGGCCCGGGGGTCAGCGGTGCCGGGCCAGGACCTCGGCGTACCAGGCCGGGTCGGCGAGCTGGTCCGGAGGGTGGCCGGGCAGGAGGGCGACCACCAGGTTGGGGATCAGTTCGAAGGCGAAGCCGACGCTCCACACCGTGAGCCGGAACCAGGCCACCGGGCGCCACCAGCGGCGCTCGCGGGCCGTGGTCACCACGATCCCGGCCAGGACGGCCACGGCCAGGCCCACGACGGTGACCAGGGTGCCGAGCAGGTGCCGCCACCGTTCCAGACGGACGGCCCGGGCCACGTCGTACACCACCGCCTTGTGTTCCACCTCCTCGGCCAGGTGCCACCAGAACAGCTCGGCCACCCGCCCGTCGGCTCCGGCGAACAGGTCGGCTCGGTGGTCGGCCGCCCACCGGGCGGCCGAATAGGCCAGGGTCTCCGACGCGGTGGCCACCGCCAGCCCGAACCGGGGGCCGGTCCGCCGTTCCAGGAGGCCGAAGGCGTGGCCGGTGACCCGGTCGACGACGCCGAGGCCCCGGTAGTGGTCGGTCAGGACCCGGTTCCAGCGGCGGTGCTGGCGGTGGTGTTCGGTCTCCTGGCCCACATAGGCCCGGGTGGTGGCGGCCAGTTCAGGATCCAGGCCCGGCACGGCGGCGGCCACGGTCCGCACCACGTACGGTTCCAGGTGGGGCATGAGGAGGGACACCGCGTTGGCCACACAGGCCAGTTCGGGCTGATCGGGGATCCAGCACGGGTCGACGGTCCCCCCGCCGTCGGGTGCGGGCGCGGCCGGGTCCAGGCCGAAGTCGGGTCGTCGAACCGGGAGCGAGGCGGTCGCCACCATCACCCATCGGCGGGGCCCGGTTCGACCTGAGGGTGATCGGGGGACCCGGCCGGCCGGTAGGGTGCCGCGGATGGTTGGTACGCATCGGGCCCGGTTCCGCCCGCCCCTTCCCGGCCGGGTCGGTGGCGCGGTGGTGGCCATGGTGGTGGTGATCATCGTCGTCCTCACCGGCTGCACCGGTGAGGACGCCACCCCGATCGGGGAGGTCACCACCAGCACCGTTGATCTCGGCACCCCCCATCTGCTGCCCCCCAACGAGCAGATGGAGGAACTGGCCAAACAGCAGTGCCGGGACGATCCGGACCTGGAGCAGGGTGAGGTGAACGCGGTGGATCCCGCCCGGCCCGACGAGGTCATCTCCACGGTCGTGGTCGACTGCGCCGAGGTCCGAGCCGGCGGCTGAACCGGCGCTCCCGGTGGGATCAGCCCGTGACCTGGAGACCGAACCAGGCGGCCAGGACCCCAGCCGTGCAGCTCAGCACCAGGTAGAGCAGGGCGATGCCCCCCTGGTCCTCCCGGGCCATGGTGGCGGCCTCGTTGGCCAGGGTGGACCAGGTGGACAGGGCGCCCAACCCGGCCACTCCGAGGACGGTGGGCCAGGGGCCGTCCAGGTCGGCGCCGGCCACCGCTCCGAGGGCGAACGAGGCGGCCAGGTTCACGGTCAGGGTCCCGTACGGGAAGTGGACCGTGTTGGCCACCTGGTTGGACACCGCCCGTAGCGACGCACCGGCCGCGGCGGCCACCACGAACAGCAGGATCAGGACGATCACGGGCGACTCCCGAGCCGGTAGCCGATCCCGGCGGCCACCACCGCGCCGATGGCGGTGCCGAACCCGATCGCGGACGCGGCCGTGACGGTACCCGAGTCGAGGTCCTGGGCCAGTTCGAGGGCGTAGCTCGAGAACGAGGTGAAGGCGCCGCAGTAGCCGGTGCCCACGAGGAGGAACTGGTTGGTGGTCACCCGGGGCCGGCCGCCCCGGCGGGGGGCGCTCGCCCCCACCAGCACGCCGAGCAGGAGGGAACCGGCGACGTTGATGGCCAACATCGCGGCCCCGGTCGGGTCGCCGCCGAGCGCCGAGACGATGCCCCAGCGGCACAGGGCGCCGATGATCCCGCCGGCGGCCACGTAGCGGAGTGATCGGAGCAGGTCCATCGGCCCCAGTCTGGCCCACCAGGTCGCAATGAGTAGCCTTTCGGCGTGGAAGTAGAGCTGATCGATTCCCTCGCCGGTTCGAGGGCGGGGCTGACCCAGCTCCAGCGTCGCTGGCGGCCCGTGGACGACGCCGGTGTGCCCGTCCCGCCCCGGGCCGCGGTGCTGTTGGTCCACGGCCTGGGTGAGCACTCGGCCCGCCACGCCTACCTGGGCGCCTTCCTGGCGGAACGGGGCCTGGACGTGCTCGGTTTCGACAACCGGGGCCACGGCCAGAGCGGCGGACCGAGGGGCCATGTCGGCTCCTTCGTCGAGTTCGTGGACGACGTCGAGGACCTGGTGGTCGAACGTCACCAGCTCGACCGCCCCGTGATCCTGCTCGGCCACTCGTTGGGGGGCCTCATCGCCGCCACCGCCGTGGTCGAGGGTCGGGCCCGGCCCGACCTGCTGGTGTTGAGCTCACCGGCGCTCGGGGCGTCCGGGAGTCGTTGGCAGCGCCTGGCGGCACCCCTGCTGGGGCGGGTCGTGCCCCGGGTCCGGGTCCCCTCAGGCACCGACGGGACGCGGGTGTCGCGCGATCCCGCCGCCCAGGCGGCGTACGCCGACGATCCGCTCCGGTTGCGGGGCGTGTCCGCCGGCCTCGGGCGCGAGATCTTCGGCGCCATGACGTCCACCTCGGCCCAGCTCGATCGGATCACCGTCCCCTCCTACGTACTGCACGGCTCGGACGACGAGGTCGTGGCCCCCGAGGCCAGCCGCCCCCTCAACGCCCTCCCCAACGTCACCTACCGCCTGTGGCCGGGCCTCCGCCACGAGTGCTTCAACGAACCCGAACGCGCCGAGGTGGCTGCCGCCCTCATGGCTTGGATCGACGACCAGCTCGACCTCCTGCCCGGGGAACGACCCCGAGGCGGGGGGTTGGGGTCGGTCGGCTAACCGATCCGGCGGGTGTCGGTCTGGGAGGGCGGTTCACCGCGACCGGGGGTGCCCTCCCCGCCCACCGGGTGGGTGGCCGCCTCGTCGGGGGACGTCGGGGCGGGCAGACCGTCGGGGGAGAGATCGGTCTCGGTGTAGCCGATGCCCTCGACCCAGTGCAGGCCCGGTCCGTCGACCGTCGCGGCCGGCGGCCCGCCGGGGCCGGGCACCGGGACCCCGGGGGTACCTGCCGTCGGGACGGCGGCGGCCGGGCGGGTGGCTCCGATGCCGGTGGCTCCGAGGGTGGTTGCTCCGAGGGTGGTGGGCCCGTCGGACCCGGTGGGGGCCCCGGTCCCGGCCGCCGGTCCGGCGGGGGCGGGGCTCGTCGCCGTGGCTACCCCCGGTCCGGCCGGCCGGCTGGTGATGGTGGGGAACGCCTGGGTCCGGTCCGAGCCGGGGGCCCGGGCCGCGGCGGGCGGCCCGGCCGGGAATCCGGCCCCGGGTGGATTGCCGGGTGGATTGAAGGTGGCGCTGACCGTTCGGCCTCCGTGGCCGGGTGCGGGGGCGCCCACCGGGGCCCCCGTGTTCCCCGCGGCCGCGTCGTCGCGCCCCCGCCGCCGACCCGGCCGGGAGACCATGGCCGCCGGTCGGCGCCGGTCGTAGGACGGCCAGAGGTAGCCGGTGGCCATGACGATCGCCCCAATACCGGCCAGGATGAGGGCCGGGGTGATCATGGCCCCGAAGAAGACGTCGATGGCCGCCGCCACCAGGACCGCCGCCGCCGGCGCCACCTGCTCGAGGATGTAGGGCATGGCCAGGCCGACGAGGAGCCAGAACGCGGCCGAGCCGATGGCCCACCGCCCCATCCGGCGCAGGGCGGCGCCGCGATCGTCGGTGATGGCGAGCGAGGCGGTCAGACCGATCAGGGAGATGACAAACCCGAGGGCGGTGAACCGGTCCACCATGTCCTTGACCGTGCCGAGCCAGGCCAGACCGGTGTTGGGCAGTTCCACCCCCAGCTCGGGGCTCGCCGGCAGGATGGCGTCGAGCGGGGGCGCCAACCCCACGATGGCATCACGGGCGGCCTCGCCGATGCCGCTGGCGTCCAAGGTGACCGGCTCGTCCACCCCGGCCAGGGCGTTCTGATGGGCCTGGACGATGCCGTCGCGGATGGCGGCCTCGACCCGGGGGTCGTCCATGGCTAGGTCGGCGGCCTCTTCGTACTGGTTGCGGCTGATCGGGACCGCCGTGGGGACCTGGGCCTCGATGGCGTCGGCCAGACGCGACGCGATCACCTGGCGCAC
Source organism: Acidimicrobiales bacterium (assembly GCA_047974625.1). Taxonomy (GTDB): domain Bacteria; phylum Actinomycetota; class Acidimicrobiia; order Acidimicrobiales; family SZUA-35; genus CADEDH01. Next base: position 61,693 of record JBKECK010000042.1, on the reverse strand, counting down.
CGACGGATCCTCCACGAGATGGTCGGCCAGACGCTCCGACGTCCCCGGGTCGAGCAGGGTGTTGGAGAGGGTGAACCCGGCCCACGTCAGCGAGGCGATCACGAGCGAAGCGCCCATGATCAGCGATGACAAGAACCGTCGCATTGGGGCTCCTATGGTGCGGTCAGATGGTCCAGTAGGGGTGCTGCGACGGGTCGGTCGGGGTGGTGAGGATCTCGGCACCGTCGTCGGTGATGAGGATCGTGTGCTCGAACTGGGCGGTTCGTCCCCCGTCCGCCGTCACGGCGGTCCAGCCATCGTCCCACATCCGGACCCGCCACGAGCCCGCGGTGATCATCGGCTCGATGGTGAAGGTCATGCCGGGCTCGATCACGTCCGTGAGCCGGGGATGGTAGTAGTGGCAGATCTGGAGGTCGGTGTGGAACTGCTCTCCGATGCCGTGGCCGACGAAGTCCCGAACCACACCGAAGTTGTTGGCCTCAGCGTGCTCCTGGATGGCCCGACCGATGGCGTTGATCGGATTACCCGGCCGGGCGACATCGATGCCGTACCGCAGGCAGTCCCGGGTCACGGTGACCAGGCGCCGTGACAGGTCGTCGACCTGGCCGACGAAGAAGGTGGCGTTGGTGTCGCCGTGCACGCCTTCCTTGAGGAGGGTGACGTCGAGGTTGATGATGTCCCCGTCGGCTAGGGGGCGGTCGTCCGGGATCCCGTGGCAGATCACCTCGTTCACCGAGGTGCACAGCGACTTCGGGAACGGGTCGGCCCCGCCACCGGGGTACATCAGGGGGCTCGGGTAGGAGCCGCGTTCGATCGCCGCGGTGTGGCAGGCGATGTCGATCTCCTCGGTGGTGACGCCGGGCTGGCACAACGCGCCCAGCGCGGCCAGGGTGTCGGCCGCGTCACGCCCGGTGCGGCGCATCCGCTCGATGATCTCGGGTGACTTGACCCGAGGTTCGTCCCACCGTTGGACCGGCCCGCCGTCGGCCCAGGTGGGCTTGGCGATCGAATCGGGCACGGGACGGACCGGGGAGACCCGACCTGGCAGGATCGGATCCTCGGCGTTCTTGTGGCACCGTTTGTACTTTTTGCCGCTGCCGCACCAGCAGAGGTCATTGGCCTTGGGCAGAACTCGCACCCGTCCAGTCTACGGGCTCGGTCCACGCCGAACCCTGGTCGGGCGCCGTATCGGTCACCACCGGGCCGGGCTGCCGGTCCGGTGGGGGGCATTGGTCAAGGTGGTACTACCGTTGACCGATACGAACCAGGATGCGACAACCCGCACCTCGGGCGACGAGTGGCCGGGGAATGGACGGGGAATGGACCGGGGAGACATGGCCTCCCGGCTGGTGATCGGTGATGATGCAACAAATGGCCGGTGAGCGAGGCGGTCGAACGTCAGGCGGACATCAGAACGTGTCCCCATCGCCCCTCGGGTGGCAAGGTGGCGGATGTGGTCCTCTCAGTGAGCTGATGGGAGAAGCACATGTGCACAACAAGCTCCTGCTAGTCTCGACGACGCGGGAAAATAACGACGGGCGGGTCAGGCCCTTCCGTCGACATACCGCTCCACCATCGGGAAACGGGTCCCGGTGGACGGTAAGGCGGCCGTGATGGACGGCAGGGGCGGTTACTAAAGGCGGCGACGCTCAGGTCCGACGACGAACTGAGGAACTCCCAGGTGTTTGAAGCAGAAGTACCGTTCGTACATATGGTGCCGTCGTTGGCCGGGCGCATCCTGGTCGCCCGGCCCGATCTCCATGACCCCAACTTCGACGCCACCCTCACGCTGATCCTCGAGCACAGCGATGAAGGTGCCCTGGGATTGGTGCTCAACCGCCCGTCCCGCCTTGCCATGGCCGACGCCTTCCCGGACTGGGAGGAGATGGCGGCCGAACCGAGCGTGATCTTCGCCGGAGGCCCGGTGGACCGTGACGCCCTGATCGCCCTCGGTCGTTCCCGGGACGGAGAGGGGGCCCTGGTGCTGGGCGCCCGCTCGGTGGATCTCGATGCCCAGCCCGCCTTGGTGGCGGGGGAGGGGATCGCCGAGGTCCGGGTGTTCGCCGGGTACGCCGGCTGGGCGGCCGGACAGTTGGAGGCGGAGATCACGAACCACAGCTGGTGGGTGGTCGACGCCGACATCGAGGATCTCTTCACCGACGATCCCGGTCGGCTCTGGGCCAAGGTCCTCGGTCGCCAGAACGGCCACCTGGCGTGGTACGCCCATTTCCCAGACGACCCGTCACTGAACTAACCGTTCCCCGCCGGTCCGATCGGCCGTCGATGGACGTCCGGGCCGCGGTGGATCCGCTCGGATCACCGGTGATTGGTTATCCATGGACATGCGTGTTCATGGTAATCAGTGGTTGTCGTCATATGGCGGTAATCGGCTTCCCGGACCGGTTCGATTTGCCGGGTCGGCCCCCGGATCACAACTCGGCGAGGCGGAGCCGGTCATAGCCGGGTTGGATGAGCTCGTTGATGAGGCGAAGCCGTTGATCGAAGGGCCAGAAGGCGCTCTTCATGGCGTTCAGGGTGAACCACTGCATGTCGTCGATGTTGTAGCCGAACGCATCCCGGAGTCTGATGAACTCGTCCGAGAGGGTGACGTTACTCATCAGGCGATTGTCGGTGTTCACCGTCACCCGAAATCGGAGCCGTTTAAGTAGCCCGATTGGGTGATCTTCTATCGTTTCCGTTGCGCCCGTGTTGACGTTCGACGTTGGACACATCTCGAGGGGGACACGCCGGTCGCGGACGTAGGAGGCCAGGCGACCCAGTGACGCCCGACCGTCGTCGCCCACGGTGATGTCGTCGACGACCCGGACCCCGTGGCCCAGGCGTTCGGCCCCGCAGTAGTGGAGGGCCTCGGCGATCGAGGGGAGGCCGAACGCCTCCCCAGCGTGGATGGTGATGTGGAAGTCCTCCCGCATGACCAGCTGGAAGGCGTCCAGGTGGCGGCGGGGTGGGTGGCCGGCCTCGGCCCCGGCGATGTCGAAGCCCACCACCCCCTCGTCCCGGTGACGGAGGGCGAGCTCGGCGATCTCCCGGGACCGCACCGCGGTCCGCATCGCCGTGCACAGGGTCCCGATGGTGATCGGCCGTCCGGCGCTGCCGAGCCGGAAGCCCTCGAGCACCGCGCCGACCACCTCGTCGAGGGTCAGACCGGCGGCCGTGTGGAGCTCGGGGGCGAACCGGACCTCGGCGTAGACGATCCCGTCGGCGGCCAGGTCCTCGGCCGCCTCGGCCGCCACCCGGGCCAGGCCGTCCTTGTCCTGGGTGACCCCCACCGTGTGGGCGAAGGTCTCCAGGTACAGCTCCAGGTTGCGGCGATCGGCTCCGCGGGTGACCCAGCGGGCCAGGTCGTCGGGGTCGGTGGTGGGCAGACCGCGGTAGCCCTGCTGGGCCGCCAGCTCGATCACCGTGGCGGGTCGCAACCCGCCGTCGAGGTGGTCGTGTAGGAGCACCTTCGGGGCGGCCCGGATCGTGTCGTCGGGGAGGGACGCCGCGGACACGGGACGCCGGGTCGGCGGGTTGGTGGCGTCGTGATCGCTCATGGGAAATGCTAACCGGCCCCTCGTCGGTGGTGGGTGACGTTGGACCGGACCCGCCCCGCCAGGCCCGCTCCCACGGTGGCCGGGCGGGGCCCGTCCCGCCACCACCGGCGGCCGGGGCCGGATATCTTGCCCTGGTGGGCATTGCGCTGCTGGGTTTCGACGCCGACGACACGCTGTGGCACTCCGAGAACCACTTTGCCGTCACCGAGGAGCGGTTCCGGGATCTGCTGGCCCCCTGGGTGGACGGGGACACCCTCGCCGGCCAGCTGCTCCAACGGGAGCGGACGAACCTGGAGATCTTCGGGTACGGGGCCAAGGGGTTCACCCTGTCGATGATGGAGACCGCCATCGAGGTCAGCGGGGGAGCGGTGCCGGCGCGGGCCCTCCAGGAGATCATCGGGTGGGGCAAGGAACTGCTGCATCACCCGGTGGACCTGATCGAGGGGGTGGTGGAGACCCTCGACCGGCTGGGCGACCGGTACCGGATGGTCCTGATCACCAAGGGCGACCTGTTCCACCAGGAGTCCAAGATCGCTGAATCCGGCCTGGCCGAACGGTTCGAACGGGTCGAGGTGCTGAGCGAGAAGAACCCGGTCGGCTACCGGCGGGTGCTTGACACGGTCGGTACCCCGGCCGAGGAATTCCTGATGGTGGGCAACTCGGTGCCGTCCGACATCCTGCCCGTGCTCGAGATCGGGGGCCAGGCGGTACACGTTCCCTACGGGCTGACCTGGGCCCACGAGGAGCACGACGCCGGGCCCGGGCAGGTTCCGTGGCGGCAGATCCCGGCCCTGGCCGACCTGCCCGCCCTGCTCGACGAGCTGTAGCCGCGCCCGGGGCGGGCGGGTGGATCGGCCGGTCAGCCCTCGGCCAGGCGGGCGGCGGAGAACCCGCCCGGCAGGAGCTCCTCCATGCGGCGGACGGTGCCGTCGCCGTCAACCAGGAGATCGTCCCCGCCGTGTTCGTGGAGGAGCTGGCGGCACCGGCCGCACGGGGGGCACGGTGCCCCCGAGCCGGACACCACCACCACGGCCACCAGCCGCCCCCCGCCGGTGGCGGCCAGGTCGGACACGAGGCCGCACTCGGCGCAGAGGGTCAGGCCGTAGGAGATGTTCTCGACATTGCAGCCGGTGACGATGCGGCCGTCGTCCACCAGGGCGGCCGCCCCCACCCGGAACGCCGAGTACGGGGAGTAGGCCCGTCCGGCCATGTCCCGGGCCCGGCGGTGGAGCTCCTCCCAGGGGATCGGGGCCGGCCCGGTCATGTGGTCCCGTAGAGCCGGTCGCCGGCGTCGCCGAGGCCGGGGACGATGTAGGCGTCGTCGTTCAGGCCCTGGTCGAGCGCGGCGAGCACGATGGGTACGTTGGGGTGCCGTTCGTGGACCGCCGCCACCCCCTCGGGGCAGCCGATGATGCTGAGTAGCCGGGGATTCGAGCAGCCCTCCTCGGCCAGGACGTCCAGGGCGTGCACGGCACTGCCGCCGGTGGCCAGCATCGGGTCGACCACCACCACCGGGCGGCGGTCGATGCCGTGGGGCAACCTCCGATAGTACTCGTAGGCCTCGTGGGTGTCGTGGTGGCGGGCCATGCCGACGAGGCCCACCGCGGCCTCGGGCAGGATCGAGAGGACCGCGTCCACCATGATCTGGCCCGCCCGCAGGATGCCGACCACCACCGGACTGGGGCCGGCCATGGTGGGGGCCTCCATGGTGGTGAGGGGGGTGGTGACCGTGGTGGTGGTGAGCGGGAGACCGGCGAACGTCTCGTAGGCGCATAGCACGGTAATCTCCCGGCAGGTGGCCCGGAACACGTCGCTCGGGGTGGTCATGTCGCGCAGGACGCTCACCTTGTGTTGCACCAGGGGATGCTCGATCACCGTCAGGGAGGGGGTCGACAACCTCAGACCCGCCTTCCGTTGAGGGCGGCCTCGACCCGCCGGGCCAGCTCACAGGCCTGGTCGACGTCGTCGCTCAGGACGGTCACGTGACCGAGCTTACGGCCGGGCCGGGCCCGTTTGCCGTAGAGGTGGACGTGGGTGCCCTCGATGGCCAGCGCCTCGGCCAGGTGGTTGACCGGGTCGGTGCCCTCCAGGCCGCCGATCACGTTCATGGTGACCAGGGCGGGGGCGTTGGCCCAGGTGGGGCCGAGGGGAAGGTCGAGCATGGCCCGGACGTGGTTCTCGAACTGGGAGGTCGGGGTGCCCTCGATGGTGAGGTGGCCGGCGTTGTGGGGCCGGGCTGCGATCTCGTTGATCAGCAGGCCGTCGGTGGACAGGAACAGCTCGACGGCGATCACCCCGACGGAGTCGAGCTCCTCGGCCAGCCGGATGGCCAGTTGCCGGGCCTCGGCGGCCACCCGGGGTCCGACGGCGGCCGGGGACCGCATCTCGATGGGGATGCCGTCGTTGGTCTTCACCTCCACCAGGGGGTAGGTACGGCTGAACCCGCCGGGCCGGCGGGCCAGCAGCACCACCAGCTCCTTCATGATGGCCTGGTGGGCCTCGACGAGGAGCTGCCGGCCGCCCTGCTCGGCCAGGACCCGCATCGCCTCGGCCGGGTTCTCCACGATCCACACCGCCCGCTCCTGGCCCCGGACGGCCCGGGCCGCCTTGATCACCACCGGGTAGCCGTGGCTGGAGGCGAAGTCGAACAGGTCGTCGGGCCCGCGGACCTCGGCGAAGGCGGGGATGGGGAACCCCCGGCTGGTGAGCACGTGCCGCTGGTAGAGCTTGTCGAAGGCCACCCGCATCGTCCTGGCCCCGGGCCGGATCACCGTGCCCTGCAGCTCGAGCCGTTCCACCAGGCCCAGGTCGAGCCGTTCGTGCTCGAATGTGACCACCTCGCAGTACTCGGCGAAGGCGGCCAGGGCGTCCGGGTGGCCGAAGGTGGCGTCGGGCGCGGCCAGGGCGGCCGAGTCGCCCCGGTCCTCGGCCAGGAGGCGGGGGGTGATCCCCAGCTTGACCGCGGCCTGGTGGGTCATCCGGGCGATCTGGCCGGCGCCGACGATGCCCAAGCGGTAGAGGGGCGGTAACGCTGAGCTCACCCCCGAAACAGTACCCGTCCCCGGGCTCCGGCCACGCGACTTGTGCCCGGTGGTGGTGCCGGGGATGGTGGGGCGGAGCCCGGGGGTGGACGGCGGCGCCGGTAGGAGCCCGTCCCCGGCACCGGATCCGGGTGGGGGAGGGTCGCCGTCCGGCCCGACGGCGGGGGCTACGGTCGACGGGGGATGGCAGCGGACGACGACGACCCTCTCCTGTCGATCCGGGCCCGGCGGCGGGTGTTGGTCGCCCTGGGGTACGGCGCGGCCAACGTGGCCCTCACCGGAGTGGTGGGCTGGTCGGACCGGGCCCGCCCCGGCACCGGTGGGCTGATCGATCTGACCTCCGGGCTCGGTCGGCCCCCCGTCCTCGAAGGTGCCCCCGATCAGCCCCCGCCCGGTCACCGGTACGACCTGGTGGTGGTCGGCGGCCGGGTCATCGACCCGGATTCGGGGTTCGACGGGGTGGCCAACGTGGGGGTCGACGGTGAGATGGTGACCGCCCTCACCACCGACCCCCTGGAGGGCGACACCGTCATCGACGCCCGGGACCTGGTGGTGGCCCCCGGCTTCATCGACCTGCTGTCGTTCGAGCCGAACTCGTTCGGGGTGTGGAACAAATTGGCCGACGGGGTCACCACCAACCTGGCCATGCATGGGGTCAGCAACTACGCCGCCGCCTTCTTCGACCGCTACGAGGGGGAGACCCCCATCCACTTCGGTGGCGCCTTCCACCAGCACTTCATGCGGGCCGAAGAGATTGGGGCGGGGGTGGAGGACGAGCTGACCCGGGCCCAGCAGCGCCGCTTCGAGGCCGTTCTGGCCGAGAACCTCGAGGCCGGTTTCGCCGGGGTCTGCTGCTCCCCCGAGTACGCGCCCGGCACCACCCGCGACGAGATGGTCGGCCTGGCCGAGGTGGCGGTGGAGGCCGGCCACATGTCGTTCTTCCACACCCGCTACAGCGACCCCGACCCGCCCGGCACGGGCCGGGACGGTCTGCGGGAGGTCCTGGCCGTGGCCCGGGCCACCGGCTCCCCGGTGCACGTGGAGCACATCACCTCCACCGGCGGCACCTTCGAGATGGGGCCGGCCCTCGAACTGCTGGAGGAGGCCCGATCGGACGGGGTGGACGTCACCGCCTGTTGTTACCCCTACGACTCGTGGGGCACCTTCCTGGCCAGCTCCCGGTTCGCCCTCGGCTGGCGGCAGCGGTACCGGATCGACGACTCCGACCTCCAGGTGGCCGGCACCGAACAGAGGCTGAGTCCGGTCACCTTCGACCAGGCTCAGGCGGACAACAAGCTGGTGGTGGCCCTGGGTGCCATCCCCGAGCAGGAGCTGCACATGGTCCTGCAACGGCCGTGGACCATGGTGTCGAGCGACGCCATCCTCAACCCCGACCTCAACAACCACCCCCGGGCCTCGGGCACCTTCTCCCGGCTGCTCGGCCGGTACGTCCGTGAACAGGGGGTGCTCGGCCTGCCCGACGCCTTGGCCAAGATCACCATCCTGCCGGCCCGGCGGGTGGAGGCCATGCTGCCCGACCTGGCCCGCAAGGGCCGCCTCCAGCGGGGGGCCGACGCCGATGTGGTGGTGTTCGACCCGGCCACGGTGGTCGACCGGGCCACGGTGGCCTCACCGGAGCTGGCCTCGGTGGGGGTCCGCTTCGTCCTGGTGGAAGGGACGGTGGCGCTGAGCGACGGTGAACCCCGGCGTGACACCCGGGCCGGGAGGGCCCTGCGCTCGGTGGTCCGCTGAGGGCCGTTCCGGCCGGGGCCTCACGTCCGGGTGGTCGGCTCCTCAGCCAGGGTCGCCGCCACCAGGTCGACCAGGGGGACCTGGCCCTTGTGGAGCCGGGTCCGGGCCTCGTCCAGGCCGATCCAGGCGGCCGCGTCCACCTCGGGGATGGTGATCGTCCGTCCCGACCGGGGTGGCCAGGCGATCTCGACGGTGTTCGAGGAGATGGTGGTGGGGTCGAGATCCCCGACGGCGAGGAAGGCGACCAGGTACTTGCCCGAACCGATCCGGAACCGGGGCAGGGCCCTCATCGGGGCGCCGGGGGCCGGCCGGCCCAGCTCCTCGGCGAACTCCCGGCGGGCGGTGGCCTCGAGCTGGGCGGCGGTCGGTTCGGCCGGCGGGGCCACGTCGTCCACCTCGCCCTTCGGGATCGACCAGGCGTGCTCGTCCTTGCCGGCCCAGTAGGGGCCACCGGGGTGGACGACGAGCAGCTCCCAGCCCCCGCCGGTGCCGTTGCGGACCAGGGCCACCCCGGCCGAGATCACCACAACCGGCTCCCCGCCTGGGACGGACCTGGTTCGGGCCGGGGTCGGCCGCCCGGGAAGGCCCGGCGGGCGTCGAGGAGGGGACGGGGGTGACGGGGGCAAGGGCTACGATCCGTGGAGTGGATCCTAGCCGCGACGAGCCTGAGCTTCCGGAGGGTTACCGGCCCGAGTCCGGGGGTGTCCTGCTGGAGTGGGCGGTGGTCGAGGCCCGGCTCCGTGAGGCCCCCCAGTACTGGATGGCCACCACCCGGCCCGACGGTCGGCCTCACGTCGTTCCCCGCTGGGGGGTCTGGCTCGACGGTGGGCTCTACTACGACGGCTCGCCCGACACCGTCCACGCCCGCAACCTCCGGACCAACCCGGCCTGCGCCCTCCACATCGGGGACGGGTGGGAGTCGATCGTGGTGGAGGGCGAGTCGCACCCCTCACCACCGGTTCCGGCCGCCGACGGGGCGCCGATCGCGGCCGAGATCGGCCGCAAGTACGGGGAGCGGGGCTACCGGCCCGAGGCCGACGCCTGGTCGGGCCCGGCCGCCGGCGGTCTACGGGTGTTCACCCCCGGCAAGGCCCTGGCCTGGTTGGACTTCCCCCACGATCTGACCCGGTTCCGCTTCTGATCCTCCGCCAGCCGCGGCCGGAGGGGGTCAGACTCCCATCAGAGATCGTCGATGAGCTTGAACAGTTCGGCCCGCTCCACCCCCACGGCTCGACCGGCGGCCCGGAGCCGGTCGTCCACCCGGACCCGGAAGCGGCTGAGGTCGGGGTCGTCGCCGGAGGCCATGGTCGACTCGAACTGGCTCTCGTGGGCCAGCAGGGCGTCGAGCTTGCGGTCGGCGAATCCGGTCACGTCCTCGGCGTGGTCGGGCTCGTCGGCTTCGAACAGCAGGAGGCTCGACGGCCGGTGGTGGGCCAGGCCGTGCTCGGGGAAGAACTTGGGGTCACGGGCGGCCACGATGCCGTCGGTGACCAGCCATCCGGCGTGGCGGTGGTCGGGGTGCAGCCGGTACCGCTTCCACGGGTCGTGGCCGAGCACCACATCGGGTCGGGTCCGGCGGATCCACCAGGCCACCCGGGCCCGGAGCGTCGCCGACGACTCCAGTTCCCCGTCGACCTGATCGAGGAACCCGACCTCGCCGGTGGCGCCCAGGCGGCGGGCCGCCTCCCGCTGCTCCCGCCGGCGGGTGACCACCAGGGTCGGGGTGTCGGCGTCGGGGTCCCAGGTGCCCTTCGACCCGTCGGTGCAGACCAGGACGTTGACCGTGCATCCGGCGGCCGCCCACTTGGCCAGGGTGCCGCCGCAACCGAAGTCGACATCGTCGGGGTGGGCGCCGACGGCCAGGGCCCGAGCCGGGGTGGGCAGGTTCAGCGACGGGTCGTCCACCACCACCGGGGTGGGCGTCAAGGGGTTCTGGGCTTCGGTCACGGGGAGCTCCGATCTCCGGTCGGGCCGGGAAGGCCGGGAAGGTCGTCCGGGGTGTCGACGTCCCAGCCCAGGTCGGCGTCGGGGGCGACCCGCACGGCCAAGCCGGCGTCGAGGGCGAGCTGGTGGTGGCGGCGGGCCGAGCCCGGCCCGTAGGCGAACCGGAACGGCGACCGGGCCGGCACGCCGATCACGTTGGTGCCGTCGCCCCGGCGGTCGGGGACGATGGTGACACCGTCGAACTCGGCCACCCAGGCCAGGCTGGTGGCCCGGGGCAGGTCGGCGTGGGCCACGATCACCCGTTCGGCCCCGGAGGCGGCGGCCGCCTCCACCCCGGCGGTAGCGGCGGCGTCGAGCCCCGGGACGGCCGGCCACACCACCTCGGCCCGCCGCTCCCGGGCCCAGTCCGCCACCTCGTCGTGGTCGCACACGATCCACACCGGCAGGGGGCGGGCTGCCTCCACCACGGCCGCGGCCATGGAGCGGGCCAGTTCGGCCCGTTCGGTCGGGTCGAGCCGACCGGCCAGGCGGCCCTTGGCCGTGTCGAAGGCCTTGATCGGGACGACCACGGCCGTTGCGGTCCGTCGCCCGTCGCTGTCACCGCCCGCCCCACCGAACATCACCGGGGCAGGCTACCGGCCGGTGGGGTCGCGGGGTCGGCCCGGGCGGCCTGGGTAGGGTGCCGAGGGTGACCTCCCCACCACCGGCCGAGCCGGGATCAGCAGCGGCCACCGCCACCGAGATCGGCACCACCGGGGGCACGGCCAGGTGGTCGGTGGGCCCGGACGGGTCGCTCCGCCCCGCCGGGGCCGGGTTTGGGGCCGGGGGCGGTCCGTGCCCGGCCGGGTGGCGGGTGGCCTGGTGGATCCAGTCCGACGACCGCTGGTACCGGCCGGAACGCGAGCCCACCGTGCGGCAGCATCGGGCCGGGCCGGGCCCGGTGGTGGAGACGGCCCTCAACGTCAAGGGGGGTGAGGTCAGGGTCGTCACCTACGCGGCTCGCGGCGACGGGGGCGACGCCGCCGTCATCGAGATCGACAACCGGACGTCGGTTCCCCTGGCCGTCGCCTTCGTGGTCTCCCCGGACGGGACGGAGCCGGCGGACGGCCCGGAGGGGAGGGACGGGCCGGACCCGGCCGCCGGCGACCGACCGGCCCGGCGGGGCGGACCCCTGGCCCGCCTCTGCCGCAACCGCCGGGGGTCCAGGCCCATGGTGCGGCTGGCCGTCCCCCGGGCCGACCGGGTCCGCCTCGACGGGCCGGTGGTCCGGGCCGGTGACCGGCCGGTGCTGGTGCTGCCCCGGCCCCCGCTCCAGGCGGTGACCACCGACCGGGACCCGTCCGCCCTGCTCACCACCGCCCTCGACCCGGCCGGGGCCGGCTCGGGCGACGGTGGGGGCCTGCGGGTCCCCGACCCGTCGGCGACCGGACGCCACCTGGTGGTGGTGGCCCCCGTGCCCCACAAGACCACCTTCCGGGTCGTCGTCCCGGCGGCGGACATCCCGCCCGTCGACCCCACCCCGGCCGGGATCGGGGGTCCGACCCCGGCCGGGGTGGCCGACCCGGCGGCGGTGGTCCGGGGCTGGTCCACCATGGTCGACGCCGGTACCCGGATCACCCTCCCCGATCCGGGCCTGACCGACCTGGCCGGGGCGTCGGTGGCCCGGCTCCTGCTGGCCGCGGCCGGGCTCCCCGGCCCCCTGGCCGACCTCGCCCCCGGCGCCGGGTCCGTCCTCGAGGGGCTGGCCGTCGCCGGTCGTGACCGGGAGGTGGCGGCCGCGCTGGAACCACTCACCGACCTGTTCCCCACCCGCCTGGCCCACGGTCCCGGCCCGGCCGCCGAGGTCCTGGCCGGTCTGGCCGCCGCCCACCGCCTCATCGGCCCCCCGGCCCCGGACCGGTTGGAGCTGGCCGTGGCCATCACCCGGCTGGTCGACCGGGCCGGCACCGACACCGACTGCCACACCGCCCGTCGGGCCCTGGCCGACCTCGCCGACCTGGCCGGTGACCCCTCGGGCGCGGCCGGTCTCCGCTCCACCCTGCCCGGAGCCGGGTCCGGGGACGGCCCGGTCGAACGCCTCGGCGTCCTGGCCGGCGCGGCCGGGGCCACCCTGGCCTTTTCGCCCCGGGACGATCCGGGGGCGGCCGGCCGTTTCCTGGCCGCGGTGGGCGACGTCCTGGTCGCCGGGCCCGGGAGCGCCGGGTCCGGGCCTGACGGGTTGGGCCTGCTCCCCGAGTTCCCGTCCCACTGGCGGGGCGGTCCGCTGGAGGTGCACGGCCTGGTCACGCGGGTGGGGGTCGTCTCGTTCGCCATCCGCTGGCACGGCTACCGGCCCGCCCTGTTGTGGGAGCTCGAGCCGGCGCCGACCGACGGCGCCCCCCGCCCGGTCGGCCTTACCTGCCGGGGCCTCGACCCGGACTGGTCCACCACCGAACCGCGGGGGGAGACCCTGCTGGCCGGTACGGCCGAAGGCCTGGCCCCCAGCCCGTCACCCGGCCAGTCGTTCAGCTGAGGCTGGGACCCGGGGAGCGGATCGGCCCCGACCCGGGGGGGCGACCGACGGCGCCCCCCCGGCTACGGTGGCCCGGTGGCGACCCGCACCGTCCCCAAGCTCCGCAAGGCCCTGAAGGCCAAGGCGCCCGGCCTGGCCGTGGAGCGTGAGCTCTGGGCCGCCGGGCACGAGGTGGTGGTGGGGGTCGACGAGGTCGGCCGGGGGTCGTGGGCCGGTCCGATCACCATCGGGGCCGTGGTGGCGGCCAGGGACCGCCGCATCTACAAGCTCCGTGATTCCAAACAGCTCACCGAGGCCGAACGGGAGGCCATGTACGACCGGATCACCGGCTGGGCGGAGGCCTGGTCGGTGGGGCACGCCTCGAACCTGGAGTGCGACGAGCTCGGCATGTCGGCGGCTCAAAAGCTGGCCGCCCGCCGGGCGCTGGCCGGGCTCGGCCTGCCGGCCGGCGCAGTACTGGTGGACGGCAACTGGGACTTCGTCGGCCATCCCGTCACTCGACGCCTGGTCAAGGGGGACACCACCTCGGTATCGATCGCCGCGGCGTCGATCCTGGCCAAGGTGACCCGGGACCGGATCATGCGGGCCGAGGCCGAGGCGTTCCCCGACTACGACTTCGACCTCAACAAGGGGTATCCGTGTCCCCGGCACAAGGCGGCCCTGGCCGCCCACGGCCCCACGGTGCTCCACCGCCAGTCGTGGGCGTTCATGGATAGCATCCCGTGGTCGGGCTGCCTGCGCCGGCCCCCCGGCGGCCAGCGCGTGCTGTCTTGAGCGTCGGGGTCTTGAGCGTCGGGGTCGTGAGCGTCGGGGTCTTGAGCGTCGGGGTCGGGCCGGTGGATCGTCCGAGTTGGTCCAGGAACGAAGCCCATTTCCGTCATAGGTTCTCAATAATTGGTAGATCTGCCTACACTCACCCGGATTCGGTTGGGCGGGAGTGATCGCGTCATGGAGAAACCACGCAATGTGGAGCAGCCACCATCCCGGTCGCCGTTCCGCCGGTATCGGGAGGATCGTGGCGGGCCGGTCCCCCGGGATCTGCGTCTGTCGACCCCGGTGGCCGGCGACGGCGGGGCCCCGCGCCAGCACACTGTGCGGGCGTCGCGACTGAGCCCCGACGAGCCGAACCGGTCGGAGGCGCACCCCGACGAGATTGCGGCCGGGGCCGCGGTGGACGCCGCCAACCCGCTGGCCCGCCTGTTCAACCCCCACCGCCGGCGGGTGGCCGCCACCGCCGGTGTGGTGGCCACAGCCGCCCTGGCCGCCCTGCTGGCCCGGTTTGACGGGGCTGACCCGCCCCCCCAGCTGGCCGCCGCCACCGAGGCCATGGCGCCCACCACCTCCGGACCCGCCGCCGACGGATCGTCGGTGGCAGCCGGCGCCCCGGCGAACCCGACCGATCCAGAACGGACGTCCACCTCAGGGGCCGCCCCAGCGGAGCCGGACCCCGGCGGGGGAGACGGTTCGGTGTCGGTGTCGGCCGGTACGGGTTCGTCCAACGCCCGGCCCGGACCGCGCCGTCTGGTCACCGCCCATCCAGTGGCTGCGCCGGCCCACGACCGGGCCGCCGCCGTCGAGCAGCCGGCGACTGGGGAGAGCGCACTGGCCCCGATCCCCTCACCGTCGCCCACCGCCGGCACCCCGGCTCCGGCCCCACCGGAGGCCTCCCGTGCCCCGGCCGCGACGCCACCGGCCGGGCGGCCACCGTCCACGGCCCGGTCATCGGCCCAATCACCGTCACCCACCCAGGCCCAGTCGGCGGCTCCGGCGCCCGCGCCCGCCCAATCACCGTCACCCACCCAGGCCCAGTCGGCGGCTCCGGCGCCCGCCCAGGCTCCGGCGCCGGCCCAGGCCCCGTCCACCCAGGCCCCGTCCACCCAGGCCCCGTCCACCCAGGCCCCGGCGACCCAGCCGCCGGCCCCGGCTCGCTCGTCCACCCCGCGATCCTCCACCGGTGTGACGTCCACGAACCCTTCGTCCCCGTCGACCGCCCCCGCACCGTCGCCGCGGCCGGCAGCGTCCCGGACGGTGTCCTCGGCGTCTTCGCCGGCCGAGCCCCCATCGACGGATCGAACGACGGCGGCGCCGTCCACCACCGAACCGGCGGCGTCGTCGACGACGGAGCAGCCCCGGCGACGGGTGGTCCAGGTCCTTCCTCCCGCCGCCCGTCCCGCCACGACGGTCCCCTCCGCAGCCGTTCCCACCACAGCGGCCCCGTCCACCGCGGCGCCGTCCACCGGAGCCCCGTCAACGACCGACCCCTCCACCCTGCCCCCGAGTTCGACCCTGAACCCGACCGTCCCCTCCTCCACTACCTCCACCCCGGCCCCGGCGGGTCCGTCCACGGCCCAGCCGGGGCCGTCGTCGACCCAGCCGGCCACGACCGAGGCCCCGGTGGTGGTCACCCCGTCCGCGTTGCCGGCGGTGCCCACGGTGGTGACATCGACGACCCGACTGGTCAACCCGGTCGAACCGGGCGGGGCGGCCCCGGCGGACGCCGGAGATACGGCCGGGCCGACGGTGCCGACGGTCGGTGCCGCGGACCTGGAGCCCTCGGTCCCCACCTCCGGGGCGGCTCAGCCGTAACTGGCTTCGATCGACCAGGAACGGTGTTCCACCGCCACCAGGTGGGCCACCCCGTGGTCGAGCACGATCTGCATCCGGGCGCGGCGTCGGTGGGTGAGCGGATCCCACCAGCGCTGGTCGGCTGGCCACGGCCCGGCCCAGGCGGCGATGGGGCGGCTCCGGGCCGCCCCCGGCGACCGGATGGCCACCGGGGGTGCGCTCAGTTCCCCCCGGCCGGACACCGACACCACCTGCCCGGCCGCATCGACGATCTCCACCGGTAGAGGATCGGTGAACACCTGGGCGGGGGCGGGGGCGGGGATCATCCCCGGCCACGGTTCGGTGGGCCACACCATCCCGCTGGTGGAGCGATCCTCCAGGTCGACCGAGGCGGCCGGGACGAGACCGACCCGCTCGGCGGGGCTCACACCACCCCGGGGGACGGGTACGGAGACGGCGTCGGACCCCAGCAGGGCCTGGAGCCGGGCCACGGTACGGGTGGCGTCGTCGGCCCGCTGATCGTGACCGGACCAGAACCCGAGCTGTCGGCCCGTGGCCGCCACCACCTCGTCGGGCACCAGGGTTAGCCGGGTGATCCCGGCGGTGGGCCGCCCGGTGGGTTGGGTGAGCCAGCCGTCGAGCTGCCAGCGGGCCCGGTCGGCCATGGCGGTGGCTGACAGGGCGCCCTCGTGGCGCCACAACCGCATCCGGGTCTCGCCGTGCTCGCTCTCGGTCTCGATCATCACCCGGAGGCAGGCCAGGCCCCGCTCGGCCAGGCCGGTGTGGAGCTCGTCGGCCAGCATCCGGGTGGCCAGGGCGCACCCCTCGACCCGCTCGACGGGGGGATCGAACAACCAGGTGGCGGCCAGATCGGGGGCGGGACGCTGCAGGTCGGGAGGGAAGCGGTCGTCGCCCCGGGCCAGGCGGTGGGCCTCCCGGCCCTCCCGCCCGAACCGGCCGGTCACGGACGCGGCGGGCAGGGCGGCGAAGGCGCCAAGGGTGGTGAGCCCCAACCGGCCGAGCACGCCGGTCAGCTCCGGCTGGTCGAGGGTGGTGATGGGCAGGTCGGCCAGGAACCGGGGGCTGTCACCCAGCTCCACGATGTGCACGGGGTCGGCCCGGCGGGACCGGGCCGCCAACCGGGCCGCGAACACCCCGTCGGCCACGCCCACCCGCAGGGCGCCCCGGGAGCCGAGCACCCGACCCACCTCGGCCACCACGGTGACGGTCAGGGCCTCGTCGCCCCCGAAGAACCGGGAAGGCCCCCGCGTGGGGAACCCGGCCAGTCCCGGGCCGGTCACCTCGATGGCCGGAGTCAGGGTCTCCAGGGCGGTGATCACCGGTTCGAACAGGCGGGCCTCCCGCTCCGGGGCCCGGTCGAGTACCGCCAGATCGGGGCAGCGGGCCTGGGCGTCCCGCCGTCGTTGCCCCCGGGCCACTCCCTCGGCCCGGGCCGCCGGGGAGCAGGCCACCACCCGGTTGCCGGTGATCACCACCGCCGGTTCGTCGAGCGGGACGCCCCAGGCCACCACCGGCCAGTCCGGGCACCACACCACCACCATGCGGGTTGCCGACACCGGCGCTCACCCCGTCCGGGCCAACCGGTGGGCTCCCGGGTGGGCGGGGGCGCCGGCCGTGGGGTGGTGCGGCTCGGGGTTGCCGACGGTGAGCCCGCCCCCGGGGCCGGGGAGGCCGACGGTGACCGACCGGATCCGGCCCGGGGCCCGCCGCCCCTCCACGCCGACCGAGAGCCAGCGGTGCCGGAGGTGGCCGTGGCCCACACCGAGGCCCTCCCACCGGGGATCGGCGGTGACACACACCAGATCGAGGGGCTCGGGCCAGGACCGGCCCCCGTCGAGGTGGAACACCACCGTGCCCCGCTCCCGCATCCGGGCCGCGAGCCGGCGGGCGCTGCGGTGGTCGACCGGCGGGCCCGGCCCCAGCAGGACCACGTCCATGGCGTCGATCAGGGTGGCCAGCACGGTGGGCTGCCGCGGGGCCGCCACCGGGGACACCACCAGCAGCCGTTCGAGCGGCACCCCCAGTTCGGCGGCGGCCGTCCAGCCCACGTCGTCGGTCCCCACCGCGGCCATCCAGCCGCTGGTGCCGAGGGCCGCGGCGGCCAGGGCCAGGGCCAGGGCGTGGCCCCCGGGCCCCCGGAAGCCCACCGAGGTGCCCTGCCGGATCCCGGCGGAGGGGAACAGGGCCGCCACCGGCTCGGGCACCGGGAGCAGGTGGTGGCAGGCCAGCGAGACGGGGCTCACCCGGGCCCGGAGCGGAGCCATTCCGGGGGCGTGGTCCGCCGCGGACTGGGGGGAGGGAACCGGCATCCTCCCATGATCGAACATACGTTCGTCATGGTCAAGTGGGGGTCGAGAGCGGCGGGTCTCGGGCCGGTGGTGGCGGTCCTCAGGGCACGGGGTGGGCGCCGAAGGGTTGGATCCGGACCGCGATCCCGCGGGCGTCGGAGCCGTCGGGTGGGGGGACGCCCGGCCGTTCGGTGTCCATGTGGAGCACGGTGATCGCCTGCTCGGGGAGCTCGAAGGTGGCCATGGTCGGGTCCAGGTCGAGCTCGAAGTTCCGGGTGGTTCCCCCGGAGACGGTCACGGTGAGCCCGAGCGGGGCCATCCAGGCCGAGGTGCTGAGCTGGAGTTCGATGTGGCGGGGGGCGCCGCCGGTCCGGACGGCCACCAGGTCGCCGTCGTCGCTGAGCCACACCCACCGGCTTACGCCCACCCCTTCCGACACCCCCATCTCGAACCGGCGGGGACTCAGCACCGTGACGGGCCGGACCCCGGTGTCGAACAGCAGGAACCGGTCGTTCTGCTCCAAGGGTTCGGCGTCGGCCGGGATCACGAACGATTCGCGATCGACGAGCAGGTACCGGTCGCCGACCCCCGTCGGGGGGGTGTCGGTGAAGCTCGGGCCGCCCTGATAGCCCGGGTAGAGGACCGGGTAGTCGACGTCGGGGAAGTACCGTAGGGCGTCACCGGCCCAGAACGACTCCTCCACCCCACTGGTCACCACGGTCAGGTCGGCCCCGTCCCGGCCACCGTAGCGGTCGGCCCAGTCGGTGAGCTCGTCGTAGGCGGGGCCGACGGACCGTCGCTCGAGGAACGGCAACGGGGGCATGGCCCGCCTCGTCACGTAGGCGCCGGTCAGGGCCACGGCCGCCCACACCCCGGCCACCACCAACAGCCCGGCGCCGATCGGCACGGCACCGGCCGTCGGCTCCCGTTCCCCCGCCGCGGTGACGGTGGCGCCGGCCCGGGCCGCCATCGCCGTCCAGCCCACCACCGCCGCCCACAGCATGATCGGCTGCATGATCTCCACCGACCGCTGGTTGCTGTAGTCGCTCCCGATCACCACGGTGACGTACCAGGTGGTGGTGACCGCGCCGGCGGTGAGGCCGAGCCACAGACGGCGCGACCGGTGGAGGGCGACGGCGCCCACCAGCCCGACGGTGACCACGGCGGTGACCAGCGCCGTGGAGGTGAGGGGGGTCTCGGTGGCCGACGGCCAGGTGGTGCCCAGGGCCCGGCCGAAGACCAAGGGCAGTTCGACGTGGCGGTACAGAGTGCCGAAGCCGTCCGCGGTTACCCCGGAGAGGAACAGCAGCGAGTGGACGACCCGCCACACGATCACCGGCCCGACGGCGGCGGTGAGCGCCGCCACCTGGAGTCCCCGACCGGCCGCAGGCAGGATCCGGCGCGGCGCCCGGCCGACGATCACCACCGCGAAGGCCACGGCCAGCACCGAGGTGTACTCCGAGTAGGTCCCGAGCAGAGCGGCGAACACGATCGCGGTCACGAACCGCGGTGGTCCGGTGTCGGCGTCCTCCAGCCGCGACCACACCGCGGCCGCCGTCATCGGGAACAGGACGATGCCCAGGAGGGAGGCGGCGTTCTGGTTGAACACCTGGAAGGCCAGGACCGGGGAGCCGGTCATCACCACAGTGCCCACGGCGGTCACCGCGGCCTGGAACCAGCGGCGGTCGTCCAGGCAGGCCATGGCGCCGGCCAGGGACGCGGGTAGGAAGGCCAACCAGCCGAGCATCTGCAGCATCCAGTAGCTGCGGACCGGGCCGACGCCCAGGGCGTAGCCCACCGAGGAGAGCAGGGCGTCGCCGATCCGGAGCCTGGTCTCGGCGGCGTGGCGGGCCGGGAAGTAGGTGGGCGCCACCTCGCTGGTGTCGGGGGTAAACCCAACCCGGGGGGAGTCGGTGAAGGGGTGGTCGGCGACCCAGTCGGCGGTGGCCACGTAGAACATGGCGTCGTGGTTTGGCCCGGTCATGACCAGGGTCGAGTCGGTGCGCACCAGGGGAACGAGCAGCAGGAGCAGGGCGGGCACGGGCAGGAGCAGCGGCACCAGGAGCTCCCCGGCCAGGCGGAGCGACGGTCGATCGCCGAGGGCGAGCCGGGTGACCGCCCCGACTCCGATGGCGGCCAGCGTGATCGGGGCCACGAGCCGCATGGGGAGCACGGCGCCGGCGAGGCTGAAGACCACGATGAGCGTGGCCAGGCCGATCAGGGGTGTGGCCGGTGCCCACCGTCGCCGGGTGGTCGGTTCGAGCCAGCCCACGACCAACCAGCCCGTCGTCGTGGCCAGTACCCATTGCGCGACAGCAAAAAGGACACCTTCCACGACGGGCATCGGGCGAGAGTAGACGCCAGAGATGCCGCGTTCGGTGAGGCGCGTGGCAGCGAGATATGTGGCTGTGGGACTACTTGGTTGACGAAGCTACACCGGGTACGGGGTGATGGCAACGACCTCGGCCCCGATCCGCCGGTACCGGGGCTCCAGCCGGTCGAGCTGGTCGGGTTCCCGGTAGGCGCCCACCACGGCGCCCCCGGAGCCGGCGAAACCGGCGGGAAGATCCAGCTCGGCGGCGACGTCCACCAGTTCGACCTGCCGGTCGGGGAGGGGGCCGAGGGCGGCGGTGAGCTCCATTCCCTCGGCCAGGAGCTCACCGAAGCGGGCGTGGTTCCGCCACCGCAGGGCGGCCCGTCCCTCCACGGCCAGCCCGGCCAGCTGGTGGAGCAGGGCGCGGGTCTCGGGGTCGCCGGCGTCGTACCGGGACCGGAGCCGGCGGTGGTACCAGGAGGACGACCCGGCCGCGTCGGGCCGGTAGGCCAGGAACAGTGGGGGGAGCAGCCCCGGGTCCTCGGGTTCGTAGCGGCCGTGCGCCGTCCCGAACCGGGCGTCGTTCTCCATCGGGCCGAAGTCCATGGCCACCAGCCCGCCGTAGGTCTGGACCACCCGGTCCTGGAGGTCGGCGGCCAGCCCCAGCTGCTCGGTCTCCACCCGCAGGGCCAGGGTGGCCAGCACGGGGTCGGGCACGGCCATGGCGTAGTGCGCGTTCAGAGCCCGGAGGGTGGCGACGGCCAGGGCGGACGAACCGCCCAGGCCGACCTGGCGGGGGATGGTGGTCCTGTAGGACAGGCGGACCCCACCGGGGATCGGGTGCTCGATGGAGCGGGCCACGTCGACGAAGGTGCGCACCGTGGCGGCCAGGAGCTGGGCCCCGCTCCCGTAGCCGTAGCGGTCGACCTGTTCGGCCAGGTCGTCCAGGGACGGCCAGGACGTTCCGTCAGCGGGGCCGGGGACGATCTCGACGCCACCCCGGATGGGTTCCAGGGTCACCTCGGCCTGGAACCGGGGGATAGCCAAGGCGAGGCTGCGTCCGCCGAAGCCGTCAGACGGGTGGCCCAGCAGCCCGACCCGCGCCGGGGCGGTGCCCACGACGGCCAAGGGTCACTCGGCGAACGATTCGGCCGTGGGTACCTCGACACCGGGCAGGTAGTGGGTGTAGAGGTCTTCTACCACCCGGGTGAGCTCGGCCACGATCTCGGCGGCGTGGGCCGAGGACAGCTTCACGGTGACGGCCATGCCGTACACGTGCACCTCGCTGACCCGTCCGGTGGCGAACATCCGGCGGGCCAGCTCGTCGGGCGGGCGCTGCCCGTAGATGGGTACGTCGACCAGGTAGCGCTCGTGGCCCATCCCGGTGAACGACCGGTTGGTCTCGAACCGCAGATAACCGGACCGGCTGGTCGGTTTGACGAGGACGTGCACTGGTTCACCCATGGGCGTGCCATCGTACTGGTCCCGCCTCGTCCCGCGCCGCTCCGGCCTACCACGGTGGCGGCACCGCGATCTAGGGTCGGCCCATGGCGCCATCTCCAGGAACCGAACTGTCCCCCCACCGTCCCCTCGTCCTCTGCCACGGGGCCTGGGGCGGCTCCTACGGGTTCCGGCGGGTCCGGCCCTTCCTGTGGGGGGCCGGCCATGAGGTGTACACCCCGAGCCTGACCGGTATAGGGGAGCGGTCCCACCTGGCCTCACCCATGATCGGTCTGGCCACCCACGTCCAGGACCTGGCCAACGCCGTCCTGTACGAAGACCTCGACGACATCGTCCTGGTTGGCTTCTCCTACGGGGGGATGGTGGTCACCGGCGCTCTCGACCAGATCGGCGACCGGGTGGCGCATCTGGTGTACCTCGACGCCCTGGTCCCGGCGGACGGCCAGAGCGCGGTGGACGTGATCGGCGGCGGGGGAGGGGACCGCCCGCCCGGGTCGGCCGCCCTGCCCCCGGCGTCGTGGACCATGAACCCGGTGCCCCGACCCCTCGACACCCCGGAGGACACCGCCTGGTCGGACGCTCGCCGGGTGGGGCAACCGGTGCGCACCCTGGCCGAACCCGTCTGCCTGAGGCGACCGCTCGAGGAGTGGCCGTTCACCCTGACCTACATCAAGGCCACCGCGGACCCGGCCGAGCCGCCCGACTCCGCCTTCTGGCGGTTGGCTGGGCACGCCCGGTCCAGCGACCGGTGGGGGTACCACGAGATCCCCTCCACCCACATGGTCCCGTTCAGCCACGCCGAGCCTCTGGCCGAGATCCTGCTGGCCGTGGCCGCCGCCGACCGGTGAGCCCGGTTCCGGGCGCACCCGGGCGGTCACCGGCCGGTACCCCCCGCCGGTGACGGCACGACACGTCCTGGCCCGTCGGATCGCCCCCCTCACCACCAACCCGTTCTCCCGGGCGGTGATGAAGCGGATCGTGCCCCCGCTCGACGCCGGAGCGGCCCGGCTGACCCGGGGCCGGTACCGGCTCACCGACGCGGTCCTGCCCACCCTGGTGCTGCACCACACCGGCCGGCGGAGCGGGCGGGAGCGGTCCACCGTCCTCGCCGCCCTGCCCGACGGCGACGGTTTCGTCGTCATCGGATCGAATTGGGGTCAGAGGACCCACCCCGGTTGGGTCATCAACGTGGCCGAACTCCCCGACGTGGAGGTCGAGGTTCGGGGCCACCGGCGGTCGATGCGGGCCCGGCGCCTGGAGGGTGGGGAACGGGACGACGCCTGGGCCCGGATGTCGGCCCTGTGGCCGGTGTTCGACCGGTACACGGCCTCGTCCGGAGGCCGCGAGCTGCGGGTGTTCCGGCTCGAACCGCGCTGACCAGGCTCGGGGTGGCGCCCCGGTGGACCGGGGCGCGGCTGGCTGGGGCGGGCGGGTCATTCCCGGTCCGAGGAGATCCAGCCCGGTGAGGTGAAGCTGAGCGCCCGGTCGCCGTGGACCAGGTCGGCGGCGGCGTCGAGCGCGTCGATCTGGGCGTCGTCGAGGTGGAGACCGACCGAGGCCGCGGTCTCGCCCACCCGGGCCGCCGACCGGGTGCCCGGGATGGGCACCACCGGCAGGCCGAACCGGCGGCCCTGAGCGTACAGCCAGGCCAGGGCCACCTGGGCTGGGGTGGCCCCGTGCTGGTCGGCCACCCGGCGGATCACCTCGACCACCCGCTGGTTGGCGTCGAAGTGCTCGGTGAACCGTGCCTCCCGGGCCAGCATCCCCTCGGCGATCCGGTCGCCGGTCATGGTCCCGGTCAGGAAGCCGCGGCCGAGGGGGCTGTAGGGGACGAACCCGATCCCGAGCCGGGCCGCGGTGGGCACCACGCTGGCCTCGACGTCGCGCGACCAGATACTCCATTCGCTCTGGACGGCGGTGATGGGGTGCACCCGGTGGGCCGCCTCCAGCTCGTCCGCGGTCACCTCGGACAGGCCCAGGTGCCGGACCTTGCCCTCCGACACCAGTTCGGCCATGGCCGCCACCGTCTCGGTGATCGGCAGGTCGAGCTGCCGTCGATGCAGGTAGTAGAGGTCGATCACCTCCACGCCGAGGCGGCGCAGCGAGGCCTCGCAGGCGGAGCGGACGTAGTCACGGTCGCCTCGGGTGGCCGCGCTGCCGGTCCCGATCCGGCCGGTGATGCCGAACTTGGTGGCGAGTTGGACCTCGGGGCGCCGCCCGTCCAGGAGTTTGGCGATCAGTTCCTCGTTGGTCCCCGCCGGGCCGTCCTGGCCGGCCCGGGGCTCGCCGTACACGTCGGCGGTGTCGATGAAGGTGACGCCGATGTCGACGGCGTGGTGGAGGGTGCGGAGCGCCTCGGCCGGATCGGTGGTGCCGTAGACGTGGCTGAGGGCCATGGCGCCGAAACCGATGGCGCTCACGGTGAGGCCGTCGCCCAGTTGCTCCCGGGCCACCGGGTTCCCGGCGTCGGGGACGGGGTCGGGGTTGGGGTTGGGGTTGGAGTTGGAGGCGTGGTTGGTCACGATGGGGTTTCCTCTCGGGGTGGGGTGGGTTGACGGGGTCGGGTCGCCCGGCTGATCGCGGCCGGCCGCGATCAGCCGGGCGTAGTGGTTGATCTTGTGGTCGACGGCGCCCAGGTCGTCGGTCAGCTCGCCGAGCTGGGCCGTGATCCGGGTGCGGTGCTCCTGCAGGAGCTGCATCCGCTCGCCGTGGGTGGCCGGCCCCTCCGACACCAGGGCCACGAACCGCTTCATCCGCCCAACCGGCATCCCGGTGCGTCGCAGGCGGACGATGAGCTCGATGAGGCCGACGGTGGCGTCGCTGTAGGCCCGGTACCCACGGTCGTCACGGCCGACGGGCGGGATGAGGCCCTGCCGTTCGTACCAGCGGAGGGTGTCCCGGGTCAGTCCGGTGCGCGCCGCGACCTCGGCGATCCCCACCGTCATCGGGATCGGACCCGGGCTGGTTCGGCTCGTCTTCCGGTCGGTCACGGAAGCGACGCTAAACCGTGGAGCGCACTCCAGGGCAAGCACCTCGCTGGTGGTGTGACCAGGGTCGCCGCCCCGCCCCGCCGATGGGATGCCGACACCGTCGCGCCCCGCCGGTCGGGATACCGGCGAGGTGGCACGCCGGTTGTTTGACCGGTGTGGGTAGCTTCGTGTAGGTGACGCGAGCCGACCCCCGCCCAGGAGCATCCGCCGCCGCTGACTCCGCGCCCGATCTCATCCGGGCCAAGATCATCCAGGACCAGGCCGATGGCACCTTCGGTGGCCGGGTGCACACCCGCTTCCCCCCGGAACCCAACGGTTACCTGCACATCGGCCACGCCAAGGCCCTCAACATCAACTTCGGTCTGGCCGCCGCCTTCGGTGGCCGGTGCAACCTCCGGTTCGACGACACCAACCCGGAGACCGAGGACGCGGCCTACATGGTGGGCATGATCGAGGACCTCGCCTGGCTCGGGTACCGGCCCGACGGGCCGGCCCTCCACGCTTCGGACTACTTCGAGCAGCTCTACACCTGGGCCCTGGACCTGATCGACGCCGGCCTGGCCTACGTCGACGATTCCGACGGGGACACGATCTCCGCCGAGCGGGGCGGATTCGGCCAACCGGGGATCGAGAGCGCCTACCGCAACCGGTCGGTGGCCGAGAACCGGGACCTGTTCACCCGGATGCGGGCCGGCGAGTTCCCGGACGGGTCGCGGGTGCTGCGGGCCCGGATCGACATGCAGAGCGAGAACATGCAGCTGCGGGACCCGGTCATGTACCGGATCCGGCGGGCGGCGCATCCCCGCACCGGCACCGACTGGTGCATCTACCCCACCTACGACTGGGCGCACGGCCAGTCCGACGCCATCGAGGGCATCACCCACTCGTTGTGCTCCCTCGAGTTCTCCGATCACCGGCCGTTGTACGACTGGTTCCTCTCGCATTTGACCCTGCCGTTCGAGCCACCGGAACAGACCGAGTTCGCCCGGCTCACCCTCACCTACACGATCACCTCGAAACGGAAGCTCCGGGAGCTGGTGGAGGACGGGTTCGTTGACGGCTGGGACGACCCGCGGATGCCGACCCTGCGGGGGCTCCGCCGCCGCGGCTACCCGCCGGCTGCCATCCGGGCCTTCATGGACCACATCGGGGTGGCCCGAACCAACAGCGTCCACGACATCGAACTGTTGGAGTCCTTCGTCCGCACCGAGCTGAACCGCACGTCCCTGCGTCGGATGGCCGTCCTCGACCCCGTCGAGCTGGTCATCACCAACTGGCCCGATGGTGAGGTGGTGATGGTGGAGGCGGTCAACAACCCGGAGGACCCCGCCGCCGGCACCCGCCATGTGCCGTTCTCGGGTCGCCTTTGGATCGAGCGTGACGATGTCATGCTCGACCCGCCCCCCAAGTACTACCGGCTCGGCCCCGGGCGCGAGGTGCGCCTCCGGGCCGGCTACTACGTGACCGCCCGGGACTTCGACGTCGACGGCGACGGCCGGATCGTGCGGGTCCACGCCACCTACGATCCCGAGAGCGCCGGGGGGTCCACCCCCGACGGCCGCAAGGTGCGCTCCACCATCCACTGGGTGTCGGTCGACCACGCTGTCGACGGCACAGTCGCCCTCTACGACCGGCTGTTCACGACCCCACAACCGGGGGCTGACGGGGAGGATCCCCTGGCCAGCGTCAACCCGGCCTCCCGGGAACTGCGGAGCGGGGTCAAACTCGAACCGGCCCTGGCCGGCACGGAGCCCGGCCGGGTCGTCCAGTTCGAACGCCTCGGATACTTCGCCGCCGATCCGGACCGGCCCGGCCTGTTCCACCGCACGGTCGGGCTCCGCGACGAGTGGGCCAACATCCAGAAGCGGCGCAACAACGGGGGCTGACCTCCGTCACCGATGATCGCCGCCGAGCCGTTGTCCGCCGCGTCGTCAGGTTTGCTGTCGGGGCCACTGGTCACGGCCGCGGTCGTGGTGGTCGTCCAATGGCTGGCGGCGGCCGCGGCCGGTTGGGCGGTGCTCGGCCTCGCCGGTGACGGGACCCGCCGTCGGATGGGCCCGGCCGGTCCCGCCGTTGGGCTCGCCGCCCTGGTCGCGGTGGGTACCCTGGGGGCGTCGCTGGCGTCGATGCGGATCGTCACCCCGGTCGTCCTGGTGGCCGTGGCCGCTGGGGTGGTGGCCCGGGTGGTCCGTCGCGGCGCCCCCACCTGGTCGGAGGTCACCGCCGTGGTCGCCCCCCTGGTCCTGCCGGCCCTCGGGCTGGTCGTACTGGGCCTGCCCCTGACCGCCACCGGGGCCGGGACGGTGATGGTGACGGCCAACAACGACGCCATGTTCTACGTCTCGGCCGCCGAGTGGGCGGTGGACCACCGCCTCACCGATCCACCCGAGATGGGCCCCACCCCGACCACCAGCGAGGACGCCCCCGCCGACGCCAGCGCCCTCTTCCTGGCGGTCAACAATCTCCGCATCGGCGACGTTGTCCTGGCCGCCGCCCCCGGTGCCCTGGGGGCGGGTCCCCTCCGCCACGTCTGGATGCCCCAGATGATGGGGTGGCTCCTGATCGTGCCGGCCTCCCTGGCCGGCGCCCTGGCCTGGTTGGGCGGCGAGCGCAGGGTCCAGGCCGCCACCGTGGCCGTCGGCTCGGTGGTGCTCACCACCTCCACGGTGCTGGCCCACCAGGTGTGGAACCAGAACTCGGCGTCGGTGCTGGGGATCGTGCTGGCGCCGATGGCGATCGCCGGGGTGTGGGCCTGGATGGACGGCACCGACGATCGTGGTCCGGCCCCGTTGGCGGCCCTGCTCCTCGTCGGCCTCCTCGGCAGCTATCTCGAGTTCACCCCGATCCTGGGCCTCGCCTTCCTGATCGTCGCCCTGGCCCGCCGGCCGGGCCGGATCCCCGCCACCGTGGGGCGCGGGGTGCAGCTCGCCGCCCTGACCGTCGTCATCGGGCCGGTGGCGGTGCTGCGCACGGTCCGGTCCCTGCTGTTCCTGTCCGGGGTCACCTCCGACGGGTTCAGCACCCAGTACCGCTACGAGCCGGTGCCGGTGCTGGTAGCCCGTTACCTCGGTTCGGCCTGGCCCTTCGAGACGGTGGCCCGGGGCTGGGTCACCCTGGGTCTCAGCGTGGTGGTGCTCGGCGGTTTCCTGGCCGTGGTGGTGGCGCACCGCTCCCGGTTCTTGTGGCTGGGCCTGGCCGTCGGTGGCGCCGCGCTGGCCTGGTACGTGACCGCCGTGGTGGGCAACGACTACAGCCATCAGCGGACCCTGGAGATCCTCCAACCCCTGCTGCTCCTCGCCGCCGTGCTCGGCTGGATGGTGGTGGCCGACCGGTTCGACGAACGGACCGAGGCGGCCCCGGGGCGTCCCCGGTCGGCTGCCACCGTGGCGGTCACCCTGGCCTGGACCGGGGTGACCCTGGCCGCGGTGACCACCACGATCCGGGCCATCCCGCCCGACGATGTCCTGGAGCTCCGGGCCGTCAACGCCAGCTACGACGCGCTCGACGGCTGGGCGGCCCGCTACGGGGGAGCGGGCGGAGCCGACCTGACCGTGGTGACGAGCGGGTACGAGGCCACCATCTGGGCCGCCGACGCCCTGCGCGACCATCCCGACGTGGACTATCCGCTCACCTACCTCGGCTACCTGTGGGAGGACTCCTTCACCGATGACCGGGTGGACCGGTACGTCCTGGTCGACCGGGACACGATCGTCACCGACCCGGACGCAGTGCCGATCGAGGCCAACGACCGGTTCCGCCTGTACGACACCGAGGCCACCGGCCCGCTGGTGCTCGTCAGCCCCCGCCGCTTCGCCTTCACCCCCACCGAGCACGTCGGCACCGACCGGTGGGCGTGGCTGCTCCGGGAGGGCGAGTTGGCGGTGGTCCGCACCACCGGAGCCCCCCGCCGGGTGGACCTTCGGGTCTCCGCCCCGGAGTGGATGGCGCCGCTCGATCTGCGGGTGGACGTGGAGGGGGCCCGGCCCGAGACGGTGGTGCTGGAGACCACCCCCACCGATCTCGTGGTCGACCTCGACGACGACCCCGTCACCCTGATCGACCTCGACCCGGGGGGTTGGGGCCGGGCCGCCCCCGACGGGTCCGACGACCGGCCCCTGGCCGTCAGGGTGGAGGCGGCCCCGTAGGGGCCCGGGCCGGCCGGTCAGCCGGGACCCGAGCCGTCGAGGTTGCCGCCCCGGCGGACCCAGACGGGGTGGGCGGCGGCGGCGAGGAGGTCGGCGTCGCCCGAACTGTCGCCGTAGGCCCAGGCGCGCGACCAGTCCAGGTCGGCGATGAGGGCCTCGGCCCGGGCCACCTTCTCCGGGCCCCGGCAGTTGGCCCCGGCCAGGCGGCCGGTGGCCGCACCGTCGACGAGCTCGATCTCGGTGGCTGAGGTGCCGGTGACGCCGAGCCCGGCCCCGATCCGACCCACGTAGGGGGCCAGGGAGGCCGACACGATGGCCACGTCGTGGCCCAGGGCGCGGTGGCGGTCGAGCCGGGCCAGCACGTTCGGCCGCAGCCGGGGCGACCACGGGCGGCCCCGCCCCGGGCCAAGCACCATGGCTGCGTGGGCGTCGGCGGCCTCGTCGAGCTCGGCCTGCGAGCGGCCACCCCACAGGGCGGCCACCACCACCGCCTTGGCCGCGTCGCGCCCCTGGCGCCGACCGGTGCGGGCCGCGGCGCCCAGGGCCCGCACCACCGCCGTGATCCCGGCCACCCGGATCAGGAACGGGACGAAGGTGTCGTGGGTGGTGAGGGTGAGGTCGAGGTCGAAGAACGCCACCGTCGGGCCCTGATCCGGAGGATCCGCGGTGGGTGCGGGGTCGGGCGTGCGCCCGGAGGGGACGGTTCGGTCGGTCATGAGTCGGCTCCCACCGGATCGGAGGTGGTCAGGGTGCGGACCACGGCGAGCTGGATGACGGCGGCCACGGTGGTGGACAGGGCGTAGCCGACGGCCAGCACCTCCACCAGGCGTTCACCGGTGGACGGGCCACCCCGCGTGCCGAGGGCCACCGCGGCGGAGGCCACGGCCACGGCGGCGGCCCAACTGGCCACGAGCACCCCGGTGCGGTCCCGCCCTAGCAGGACGACGGTGGCCACCGAGGCCACCGCGAACCCCACCGACCCCACCACCAGGAGACCGAGGACCGGCCCGGGCAGGGCGAACGCGGCCCCGAACAGCAGCCGGATCACCGCGGGCCCCACCACGGCGGCCCCTACCGCGGTGGCCAGGCCTCCGCTCACCAGCA
This sequence comes from Acidimicrobiales bacterium, assembly GCA_047974625.1. Taxonomy (GTDB): domain Bacteria; phylum Actinomycetota; class Acidimicrobiia; order Acidimicrobiales; family SZUA-35; genus CADEDH01. The sequence goes on along the minus strand of JBKECK010000042.1, from coordinate 31,999 downwards.
CGGCCACCCCCCGCACCAGGGGTCGTCGCAGATCGGCCCCGGAGGCCACCCGGGGGAGCAGGGGGGCGGTGACGGCGGGGAGGAAGTAGAGGGGGGTGCGCACCAGCACCAGGGCCGACCCGAGGCGGCCGGTGGCGGCGGCCGAGGAGGCCGTGCCCACCACCGCGGCCAGCAGGACCGGGGAGTTGAGGGCGGTCTGGGCCAGCAGCTGGGACAGGGAGAACGGGGCGAACGCCCGTGCCGCCCGACCCACCGCCGGCCATGGGGCCGGACGCCACCGCAGCCCGGCCACCACTGCCCCGGCCGTCCCAGCCAGGCCCATCCCGGCCGTCAGGCCGAAGGCGAACGGGCCGGCGGTGGTGACCCCGAACACCACCGCGGCCACGGCCACGGCCAGGCGGATGCCGGCGTCGGCCACTACCACGGCCCCGTAGGCGGTGAACCGGAACGAGCCGGCCAGGAGGCCCCGGGCCACCTCGAACAGGGCGAACGCCGGCACCACGGCCAGGACGTTGGCCATCAGCGGGTTCGACCCTTCGAGGAAGTTGTCGCGCACGGGCCCCCAGGCGGCGGTGCCCACCACCACCAGTACGGCGGCGATCACCCAGGCCAGGGTGATCGAGGCTTCCGGGGTCGTCGCCGGCGAACGCTCGTGGCGCCCTCGATCTGGTGTGGGCACCGGGGATCCGGAGCGGCGGGCCGCCACCTGCCGGGTGATCTCCTGCTCCAGGGGGACGAACAGGCCGGAGCCGACGGTCAGGACACCGAACCAGGTCACCGCGAACGGGGCGTAGGCCTCGGGGCTCAGATGGGCGACCCGGGCCGGCATGGCCAGGAAGGCGTAGGTGAGGACGCCGGCGATCAGCAGGGAGACGCCCACGACCCGGCTGTCGCCTCCGAGGGCGGTGTCTCCGTCGTCCTGCGTCACCCCGTGAGTCTACGGATCGGCCGCCCCTATCTCGCCGGCCGTCCGTCGCCCCACCCACCGCGCCGGCCGTTACTACGCGAACGGAAACTGCCTAGGCATCAAGGTTAGGTATCAAGCTGACGAGGGCGCCCCCGCCTACGTTCAGATGGTGGCCGACCCAGGTCCGTCGCAACACCTACAACTGCCGCTAGTTGGTCGGGTCTCGCTCGACGAGGCGGCCGATCTCGGCCCAGCTGATCTTGGGGTTGAGGGTCAACAGCCGCGAGATCTCCTCGCGTTCGAGCCGCGGCAGGGCGCACCTGGACCCTGGACCGTCCAGCGGTCGGTGGTGGTCAACAGCACCGTCAATCATGCCGCGACCGTGCACCGACCGCTGGGCCTCACCGCCCCTCCGGCCGGTGCTTGAAATTTGAAGCTATCCAATGCACAAACTGTCGTCGTTTATAGTCGACTTGTGGATCTGATAAGTGGCCGATTCATCTTGAAGTAAATCGTTAGATTTTGGATCTTGAATTACGACCTAGTTTCTCATTTAGAGATAAATTTACCTAGGTCTGCCTGTCGGTCGACGTCGAGGTGTGGATGGTTGGTTCGGGTGAGGTCGGGGGAGGCGACGAGGACGCCCAACGAGATTCGGACGGTCGGTTCACACCGTTCGGTCCCCGGGTGCCGTCCGAGCATCACCAGGTGGGAGGCAGCCAGTCCTCCACCTACCGAACGGGGGATGTTCGCTCCGTCGCCGGCCTGGGTGTGGTGGTGATTCCGGTTGGCGGTCTGGTGTTCGTGGCGGTCGAACGGGTGCTCGCCTCGGTGAATCCGCTGCCGGCCTGGCTGTGGTTTTGGGCCATCATGGTTTGGTTCGCGCTTATGTCGGTCGTGTTGTCGCGGGTGGACATCGTCGACGAGACCATCCGGGTTCACAATCCGATTTCAACGGTCAGGATTCCGATCAACGAAGCCCGTGTCATGGCCAAGCCGGCCTGCCGGTTCTGTCTCGGCCTGGTCCGCATCGACACCCCGTTGCAGACCGTGCGGTGCTGGGGTCTGAGCGTGCGGCGTTTCACGACCGGGCCCGACGACGTGGCTCCGTTCTGCCACCAGGTCGGTGAGCTCGGCGGCCGCGTCGCACCCTAGCTAGACCGGCACCCCGATGAGGCCTCGGCCGAAGAGCCAACAGCACACCCCCGATGAGGCCTCGGCTGAGAAGAGCCAACCCGCCACCCCCGGGCATCGTGCGGACCCCTCCCCGGAGGGGGGTGAGGCATGCGCGTCACGGGGCGCGGGCCCGCCGTAGACTGTGCCGGTGCGAGCCACCGGCGAACGTCCTGATGATCGCTATAGCCCGGATGCGCTTATCGCTCTGCACCGGGCCGGATATCGCGATCTTTCCTCCTTGATCGACAACGGGCTGGTGGTAGACGTGGGCTGTGGGGTCGGCCTCGGCACCCGGGAGCTCGCGGCGCCGGAACGCACCGTGATCGGGATCGACTACGACCTCGACGCGGCCGTCACCGCGGCGTCACGGGCCGGTGGGGCGTACCATGTCCTGGCCGCCGACGGCGCCCGGTTGCCGCTGGCCGACCGAAGCGTCGACTGGATTATCTCGTCGCACATCATCGAGCACTTCGTCGATCCCGAGGCCCACGTCACCGAGTTGGCCCGGGTGCTGCGCCCCGGGGGCACGGCCCTGGTGCTCACCCCCAACGAGACCACCGATTTCGAGAACCCGTTCCACGTCCACCTGTTCTCCCCCGAATCACTGGATCGCATGCTGGGCCGTCATTTCGGTGATGTCCACGTGGGCGGCCACGACGGAACCCCCGAGGTGAAGGCCGATTTCGCCGCCCGCCGGGCCCAGGCGGCCAAGGTGCTCCGGTTGGACCCCCTCGGTCTGCGGTTCCGCATCCCCCGCTCCTGGTACGTGGCCGCCTACTCCACCGGGACCCGCGCCTTCTACCGGCTCCAGGCCCGCCGCCACGCCGGCGGAGCTACCACCATCACCGCCGAGGACTTCGCCCCCACCGAGACGGTCGACGAGACGACCCTGTCCCTGTTCGCCACGGCCCGGTCGCCGAGGTGACCACCGGCGTGGCCGTCGACGCCAGGTCGGGCGGCCGCAACGCCCCCGCCGTCATCCGGGCCCTGCGGCCCAAACAGTGGACCAAGAACGTCCTGGTGTACGCGGCCCCAGGCTCGGCCGGTCTGCTCACCCAGGCCCGCCCGTTCCTGCTCACCACGCTGGCCGCCGCCCTGTTCTGCGCCGCCGCCAGCGCCACCTACCTGATCAACGACGCCCGCGACGTCGAATCGGACCGGCGCCATCCGACCAAACGGTTCCGGCCCATCGCGGCCGGGGAGCTGTCGGTCGGCTCCGCCTACGTCCTGGCCGGCGTCCTCGCCGTCGGGGCGGTGGTCGGCGGATGGCTGATCGACGGCCAGCTCGCCCTGGTCCTGGCCACCTACATGGTCCTCACCTTCTCGTACAGCGTCTGGCTCAAGCACATTCCCGTGATCGACATCATGACCGTGGCCGTCGGTTTCATGCTGCGGACCCTGGCCGGGGCGGCCGCGGTGGGGGTGGTCATCTCCAACTGGTTCTTCGTGGTGACCATGTTCGGGTCCCTGCTGATGGTGGCCGGGAAACGCGAGTCGGAACTGGCCGATGCCGGGGCGGATGGGGCCACCAGGCCGGTCATGCGGGCCTACACCGACGCCTATCTGCGCCAGGTGCGGGGTGTGGCCACGACGGGCGCCGCCCTGGCCTACTCGCTGTGGGCGTTCGAACGGGCCGACCTCACCGCGGTGGCCGGCCACGGCCAGCCGTTGCCGTTCTATCAGGTGTCGATCCTCCCGTTCCTTACCGGCTGCCTCTACTACTCGCTCCTGATCGAACGGGGCCGGGGTGAGGCCCCCGAGAGCCTGGTCTTGGGCGACCGCCTCCTCCAGATCATCGGGGCGGCCTGGATCGTGCTGTTCCTGGCCGGTCTGTGGACCACCGCGGGGTGAGCGGCCGGTGAGCGCCCCCCGGAGCTCCCCGCGGTCGTCGTCTCCGGTGGCCGGGTCTGGCGCCGACCGGCCGGTCGATCTCGGTGTGGTCATCGATTACTACCGCCCCTATGTGAGCGGGCTCAGCGAGGTGGCCCGGATCGTGGCCGAGGGCATGGCGGACCGAGGGTACCGGGTCGAGGTGGTGTGCGCCCGCCACGAGCCCGACCTGCCCGACCGGGAGGTGGTGGAGGGGGTCACCGTCCGCCGCAGCCCCGTGGTCGCGTCGGTGGGCAAGGCGGTGCTCCAGCCCCGGTTCCCCCTCGATGCCGCCCGCCTGGCCCGACGGACCCGGGTGCTGCAGGCCCACCTGCCCCTGCCCGAGGGGCTGCTGGCCCGCACCTGGCGTCCGGAGCGGCTGGTGCCGGTGTACCACTGCGACCCGGTGTTCGAACCCGGGCCTGCCGGCGAGGTCCTGCGTCGGGCCATCGACGCCGCCGACCGGGCGGTGCTGCGCCGGGCCGACGAGGTGATCGTCACCTCCCACGACTATCTGGCCCAGAGTCGGGTGCGGGACGCCATCGGGTGCCCCGTCACCGTCATCCCACCCCCCGTCATCGCCCGTCCACCGGGGAAGCCCAGCTTCCGGCGGGGACCGGGGCCCCACATCGGCTTCCTCGGCCGGATCGTGGCCGAGAAGGGCCTGGACGTGCTACTTCGGGCCGTGCAGCGGATCGATGACCCCGACCTCCGGGTTCTGATCGCCGGCGACCATGACAATGTGGCCGGGGGGAGCATCATCGAACGGCTCCGGCCCCTGGCCGACGATCGGGTGACCTTCCTCGGGTTCGTGTCCGACGACGAGCTGCCGGACCTCTTCGCCTCCCTCGACGTGTTCGTGCTCCCGTCGGTCAACCGGCTGGAGGCTTTCGGTATCACCCAGGTGGAGGCCATGCTGGCCGGCGTGCCGGTGGTGGTCAGCGACCTGCCCGGCGTGGGAGTGCCGATCCGGACCGTCGGTTCGGGCCGGCTCGTCCCGCCCGGCGACGACGACGCCCTAGCCGCGGCGATCAGGGCCACCGTGGCGGAACCGGATCCACCCGAGGTGCGTCGCCGCCGGGCTGCCCAGGCCGAGGCCGCGTTCGGGGTGTCGGCGGTGCTCGACCGGTACGAGGAGATCCTGCGCAGCGATCGTCCGGACCGGTAGTTCCCGCCGGTAGTTGGGGCCGACGCGTCGGGTCCAACTACGGTGATCGCCGGGGACCACGCCGGCCGGATCGGCCACCGCCGCCCGCCGACCACCGGTCGGTGGGACCGGGGGCCGTGATGGACCGGGCCCACATCCTCGTCTATCACGGCCGGGCCGACCGGGGTCGACCCGCACCATCTGCTGAAGTCCTTGGGGGAACACCGCCATGCCCGACACGACCATCGAACAGTTCACCACCGAGGCGGAGGAGTTCCTCGAGGCCAATGCGTCCCTGAAAGCGGAGAGCAAGGCCTTCGTGTGGGGGGAGGGGCCCGACGACCCGTCCCTGTTCGAGGAGGTCGACCGGTCGAAGGAGGCCGACGACCTGGCCGAGGCCAAGGGATGGCGGGCCACGAAGTACGACGCCGGTTTCGGCTGGATCACCGGCCCCACCGAGCTGGGCGGTCGGGGGCTGCCCCGCACCTTCGAGCGGGCCTACAACGAGTTGGAGGCCCGTTACGACCTCCCTGAACAGCGCTTCTTCGGGATTGGCCTGGGCATGGTGGCCCCGACCATCCTGGACCATGCCGCCCCCGAGGTGGCCGCCGACCTCCTGCCCAAGCTGTACCGGGGCGACCTGGTGGGATGCCAGCTCTTTTCCGAGCCCGGCGCCGGGTCCGACCTGGCCAGCCTGCAGATGCGGGCCGAGCGTGACGGTGACGAGTGGATCCTCAATGGGCAGAAGGTGTGGACCTCCGGCGCCCACTACTCCGACGTCGGTGAGGTGATCTGCCGGACCGACCCCGACCTCCCAAAGCACCGGGGCCTGACCGGGTTCGTGGTGGACATGGACGCCCCCGGGGTGGAGGTCGTGCCGCTCCGCCAGATGACGGGCGGGGCCAACTTCAACGAGGTGTTCTTCACCGATGTGCGGGTGCCCGACACCCACCGTCTCGGCGACGTCAACGACGGTTGGCGGGTGGCCCTTACCACCCTCATGAACGAGCGGGCCTCCATTGGTGGGGGAGCGGCGGCCGGGGGCGGGTTCACCCGGCTCACCGAGATGGTCCGCCACTTCGGCCTGGCCGACGACGCCGTCACCCGTCAGATGCTGATGGACATCTACACCCGGGGTCAGGTGCTGCGCTACTCCAACCAGCGGTCCCTGGCCCGGATGAAGGCCGGTCAGCTGCCGGGCCCGGAGATGTCGGGCGCCAAGCTGGCCCTGACCGAGAACCAGCGCCGCACCGCCGCCCTGGTGGCCCACGTGCTCGGTCCCCGGCTGGTGGCCGACACCGGCGAGTGGGGCACGTTCTCCTGGGCCGGCTACGTGCTCGGCGTGCCGGCCATGGCCATCGCCGGCGGATCCGACCAGGTGCTCCGCAACATCATGGGTGAGCGGGTGCTCGGCCTGCCCAAGGAGCCCGGGATCGACACCACCAGCCCGTTCAAGGACCTCGCCGTCGGAACCCGACGCTAAGCCGTCGGAACCCAGAGCTAAGGAGCATCGGCATGGATACGCCGTCCACCACCGGTCCCGCCACCGCCGCCGAGCGGGCCCCGTCTGACAGGGCCCCCTATGACCGGGCCCCGTATAACAGGGATAAGGCGGCCGCGTTCCTGGCTCGGATGACCGGGATCATGAACGGGGGTGCCCTCGCCCTGATGAGCTCGGTCGGTCACAAGACCGGCCTGTTCGACACCATGGCCGGGCTCGACTGGGCCACTTCGGACGAGATCGCCGAGGCGGCCGGCCTGCAGGAGCGCTACGTCCGCGAATGGCTGGCCGCCATGACCACCGGTGAGGTGGTGGAGCTGAACGTGGCGAACGGCACCTACCGCCTGCCCCGCGAGCACGCCGGGCTGCTGACCCGGGCTGCCGGACCGCTCAACCTGACGACGTTCTGCCAGTACGTGTCACTGCTGGGCCAGGTGGAGGACGAGGTGGTGGAGGCGTTCCGCACCGGCGGCGGGGTGCCATACGACCGCTACCCCGGCTTCCACGCCATCATGGCCGAGTCGTCCGGGCAGCGGTACGACGCCGTGCTGCTCAGCGAGATCGTCCCCCTCCTGCCCGGCGGGGCGGACCGCCTCGAGGCCGGTATCGACCTGGCCGACGTGGGGTGTGGCAGCGGTCGGGCGTTGATCATCCTGGCCGGGGCCTTCCCCAACTCCCGGTTCGTCGGCTTCGACATCGCCACCGCGGCGCTGGAGCAGGCCCGGGCCGCGGCCACCGCGGCCGGGCTCGACAATGTCACCTTCATGGAGCGGGACGCGGCCGCCCTCGACGAGCACGAGCGGTTCGACGTGGTCACCACCTTCGACGCCGTCCACGACCAGGCCCACCCCGACGGCCTGTTGAGCGGGGTGTTGGCGGCACTGCGGCCGGGGGGCACCTACCTGTGCGTGGAGCCCAAGGCGTCGAGCCATGTGCACAACAACGCCGACCTGCCCATGGCTCCCCTCCTCTACACCGTGTCCACCATGCACTGCATGACGGTGTCGCTGGCCTACGGCGGTGAGGGCCTGGGGGCGGCGTGGGGGGAGGAACTGGCCGTGGAGCGGCTCTCCGGGCTCGGGTTCGAGGACGTGACGGCCACCAACGTCCGCAACGACCGGGGCAACCACTACATCCTGGCCACCCGTCCCGCCATCTGACCGACCCGGCCGCCCGGGCGGGACCGGGGGGAGGATCAGCTGCCGGCGGGCACGGTGGCCGGTCCGGCGCCGTCGTTCGGGGCGCCGTGATTGGTGGCCGGCCGGGCGGTGGCCGTGCTGGCCTGCTTGACCCGGGGGTCTCGCTTGATGCCGGTGAGCTTGGGGGCGACCCGGGTCTTGTACCGCACGTTCAACTGGAGGAGCACGGCGGTGAAGGCCTCGATGGCGGTGGCGTTCGAGAGTTCACCGGCGTCCAGGGGCCGGCAGCCCGGGATGTGGGACACCACATCGCTCACCTGGGCCACGGCGTCGGGATCGTCGCCGCAGATCAGGACGTCGGAGTCGATCGGGCTGCCGATGTGGCCCAGCTCCTTGGCCGGGAGGTGGTGGAACGCCGCCACCACCCGGGCCCGGGGTACCGCGGCCTGCACGTGGGCGGCCACCGACCCCCGAGGGGGGACGAGGGGTTGGAACTCGTGGCCCACCCGGACGAGGGCGTTGGCCATGGAGACCACGACCTTGCCGGCCAGGGCCTCCTCGTTGGCCTGGGCGGTGGTGGCCGCCGAGTCCCACGGGGTGGCGATGACCACCATGTCGCAGGACGCCGCGGCGTCGTTGTCGCCGGGGTGGAGCCGGTCGGCGAGGTCTTCGTGGTCGTCGATCAGCTGGTCGACGGCCTCCATCGAGCGGTACTTCGACCGGGAGCCGACGGTGACGTCGTAGCCGACACTGGCCAGCCGGGCGGCGAGGCTGCTGCCGGCGGGACCGGTGCCTCCGAGGATTCCGATGCGCATCGGTGCCAAGTCTGGCACAGTCGGGTCCCGGTTCTCGATTCGCCCGGCGTCACCGGGGCCGCTCGCCGGTGCCGGGCCCGCTGGCCGTGCCGCGGCGCCGGGCCCGACCGGTCAGTCGGCCAGGAGGGGGCTGACGTTGATGGCAAAGCGGCGCAGGTCGGCGATCGGATCGGTCGGGTCGGGGAAGATGACCAGCGAGTCGGCGTGGGCCCGACGCATGGCCCGGAGGTACTGGGCCGCGTCGTCTGGGGTTCCGATGGGGCCGAGCTGCCGCCACCACTCCGCTGGCATCCGGGCCACCGTCTCGGTCCAGCCGGCCGTCTCGGCCCGCTGCTGGAGCTCCGGGTAGAAGTCGAGCATCTGGACCGCCAGCGGGGGCCGTTCGAACACCCCGGCCACGAACGGCACCATCGCCTCCCGGGCGGCCGAGCCGTTGAGCTTCACCGAGGCGGAGCAGTACACCGTGGTGCGGTGGGAGCGGCCGGCTCCGCCGGCCGCGATATGGTCCCGGGCCCAGGACAGGTAGGCGGGGTTGCACAGCTCGGCCAGGATGGTGCCGTCGGCGTAACGGCCGGACAGTTCCAGGGACATGGCCTGCTGGACCCCGGCCGACACCGGCGGCGCCTCGGCCAGCTCCAAGTCGAGGCGCACGTCGGTCAGGTTCACGTACCGCCCGTGGGTGGTGACCGTCTCCCCGGCCAGCAGCTTGCGGACGGCCGTGAGGGTCTCCCGCAGGGCGGTCAGTGGCGACTCCGGCTGGACCTCCAGCTGCCGCATCCAATGGGGGACCCCGTGGCCGATCCCGCCCAGGAACCGGCCGGGGGCGAGCTGGGCCAGGGTGGCGAACTCCATGGCGATGAGGGCGGGGTGGCGGGTGCGGGACGGGATGATGCCGATACCCACCCGGATCCGATCGGTGGCGGCCAGGGCGGCGGCGGCCAGTGGGGGCCCGGCGGTGAAGAAACAGTCCTCGACCACCCACAGCTCGTCGTAGCCGGACGCCTCGGCGGCACGGGCCTGGGCCACGATGTCGCCGGCCGACTGGAACCGGTGGAAGCAGACGCCGAGTGCTGGGGCCATGATCGCACCGTAGCCGCCCCCGTCTGGGCCGCGCCGCCGACCACCTGCTCAGACGGCCTGCTCAGACGGCCCGGACCCTACCGGACGGTGCCGGCGCTCCAGTCGGGCTGTGTTGTTCGAAAGGGCTGTGTTGTTCGAAAGGGCTGTGTTGTCGCCCCCCTCCGGGGCCCGTCCCTCAGAGGGCGATGAGTTCGAACGCGGTGGCCAGGGACACCCCGAGGCGGGCACCGGTGGTCTCGGCCGCCGCCCGCAGGAAGGTGTCGGCGTCGGCCATGGTCCCGCCAAGGTGGGACAGGTAGAGGTCGTGGCAGCGCAACGAGGCGATGCCGGCGTCGAGGTGGTCGGTCACGTCCACCGCGTGCCCAGCCTCGGGCGAGCCGCTGAACAGGGCCAGGCGGGTCCCGTTCCAGGGTTTGGCGTCGAGGTCGGTGAACACCCACCGGTTGGCGGCGTCGCGGGCCGCGTCGAGCAGGCTGCGGCCGACGACCCGATGGTCCACATGGTTCCAGCTCGGGCCGCCCCAGCTGTCCCGGAAGTTGATCGACAGCAGGACGTCGGGCCGGTGCCGCCGGATCTGTCCGGCCAGGAGCCGCCGCAGCTCGATCCCCTCCACCAGCAGGCCGTCGGGGAGCCCGAGGAACTCGACGACGTCGACACCCACCTCGGCGCAGCCGGCCCGCTGCTCATCGCGTCGGATCGGGCCGGCCTCGGCCGGGTCGACGTCGTCGATCCCGGCCTCACCGTCGGTGACCAGCAGGTAGGTGATGGTCTTACCCTGCTCCACCCAGCGGGCCACGGCGCTGGCGGCCCCGTACTCCATATCGTCCGGGTGGGCCACCACGGCCAGAGCCCGGTCCCAGTCCTCGGGCACCGGCACCAGGTCGGTTCCGCTCACGATCCCTCCTCGGTCACGGGTCCGGTCACGGGTCCGGTCACGGGTCCGGTCACGGGGTCGGCCTCAGGCCGCGGCGCCGGCTAGGTCGGTGATGGCCCCGACGATCTCGTCCCACCGGGCCGGGGGCAGGTCGTGGCCCATGTCGGAGACCATCAGCAGGGTGGCCCCGGGGATGGCGGCCGCCGTGGCCTCACCCCCCGACGGGGTGACCAGCGGATCGGCGGCGCCGTGGATGACGAGGGCGGGCACCGACAGGCCGGCCAGCCGATCGGTGCGGTCGCCCGAGGCGGCGATGGCGGCCATCTGGAACCCGGCGCCGGCGGGGTGGAAGGAACGGTCGTAGGCGTTGGCGGCCCGGGTGCGGGCCCGGGCGTCGTCGAAGTGGACGCCGGTGAGCAGCTTGGCCAGTTCCACGCTGCGTTCGATGATGTCGTCGCGCTCGGTGGGCACGGGGCTGACCAGGGCCATCATGGCTTCGTCCGACGCCTGACCCACCTCCGGGTTGCCCGTGGTGGACATGATCGAGGTGAGGGAGATCACCCGCTCCGGATGGTCGATGGCCAGCTGCTGGGCGATCATGCCGCCCATTGAGGCGCCGACGATGTGGGCCCGCTCGACGCCCAGGTCGTCCAGCACGGCCAGGCCGTCGGCGGCCATGTCGGAGAGGGTGTAGGGCACGTCGGGCAGCGGTTCCCCGGACTGCACCGCAACCACGAGGGAGAGGAGGCTCGGGGCCGTGCCCTCGGTCTTCGAGCTGAGGCCTACGTCGCGGTTGTCGAAGCGGATCACGAAGTAGCTCCGGTCGGCGATCTGCTGGCAGAACCGCTCGTCCCACGCGGTCATCTGGGCCGTATACCCCATGATCAGCAGGACGGCGGGGTCGGTGGGCGCGCCGAAGGTGTCGTATTCGATCTCGGTCGGGCCATTGGTCGCTCTCGGCATGGGCCGAGCCTAGTGAGCCGGCGCTGTCGCCGCCCATCAGGACGGACCCGCCGGTAACCTGCGGCCCGCCCCCCCGGGGTCCGGCCCGGATCAGGTTCTGATCAGGACCGGAGGCCGGCGGCCACCACCTCGGCCGCGGCGGCCACCCCGGACCCCGCCGTGGGTGCCCGCATGGCGCCCAGGGCGGCCTCGATCGTGCCGATCGTGCCGAGCAGCATCGGGGGGTTGAGGTGGCCCATGTGGCCGATCCGGAACGACCGGCCGCGGTAGTCCCCGATGCCCAGGCCGAGGGTGAGGCCGGCCCGGTCGTCGCAGATCTGGGACAGGCGAGCGGCGTCTATCCCGTGGGTGAGGATGGTGGTCACCGCGTTCGAACGGGACGCCGGATCGATGATGTTGGGCTCGATCCCGTCCGGGGTGGCCCAGGCGTCCACCGCGGCCCGGGTGGCGTCGGCCAGCACCTGGTGCCGGGCCCACACCGCCTCGAGTCCGCCCTCCTCGGTGATCAGGTCCAGGGCGGCCCGGAGCCCGTACAGATGCGAGATGGGCGGGGTGCCGGAGTAGAGCTGGTAGTGGGCCTCGACGTTCATGCGGAGCGACCAGTCGAAGTAGCCGCTCTCCACCGTCATCGACCGTTGGGCCTCCAGGGCGCGGGGGCCCGCCCACACGAAGGCGAGCCCGGGTGGCACCATCAGACCCTTCTGGCAGGCCCCCACGGTGAGGTCCACCCCCCAGGCGTCCATCTCGTACCGCTCGCAACCCAGGGAGGCGATGGCGTCCACCATCAGCAGGGCCGGGTGACCGGCGGCGTCCATGGCCGCCCGCAGGGCGGGCACGTCGTTGCGGACCGAGCTGGCGGTGTCGGTGTGGACGGTGAGCACGGCCCGGATCGTGTGGCCGGCGTCAGCGGCCAGGCGGGCCTCGAGGGCGGCGGGGTCCACCGGGCCCCGGTTGTCGCCGGGGAGGACCTCCACCTCGATCCCGGCCTGGCGGGCCATCTCCCCCCAGTACAGGGCGAACCGGCCCGATTCGAGCACGAGCACCCGGTCGCCCCGGGTCAGGGTGTTGGCGATGGACATCTGCCAGGCGGCGTGCCCGTTGCCGATCACCATGAACGGTTCACCCCCCGTCTGGACCAGGCCGGGAAGGTCGGCGACGAGGGAATGAGAGATCTCGACGATCTCGCCTTCGTACAGGTTGGGCATCGGGGTGGCCATGGCCGTCAGGACCCGATCGGGGATCACCGACGGTCCGGGCGTCGCGACCATCTGACGGCCGAAGCGCAGAGACATCCTGTGATGCTATTGGCTGCCGGCCCCCGGACCCCGGCGTCCCCGATCCGGGGGTGGCCGGTGACTAGGGTGGGGGTCTTGGAGCTCAGCGCATTCGGCCCGGACTTCCCCTTCTCGTTCGACCGGTGGCTCGCCCACCCCGACGGGCTGGGAACCATCCCCCCGGAGGCCCACGGCCGCGAGGTGGCCGTGGTGGGCGCCGGCGTGGCCGGGATGGTGGCCGCCCACGAGTTGTTGCGCCTCGGCCTGAGGCCGGTGGTGTACGAGGCCGATCGGATCGGGGGCCGGCTGCGGTCCGAACGGTTCCCGGCCGCCCCCGAGGTCGTGGCCGAGTTGGGCGGGATGCGGTTCCCCCGTTCCGGGACGACGATGTGGCACTACCTGGACCTCTGCCGCCTGGAGACCCGGCCGTTCCCCAACCCGTTGACCCCGTTCGCCCCCACCACCGTGATCGACCTGGAGGGGGAGACCCACTTCGCCCGCACCCTCGACGATCTGCCCCCCTTGTTCCGGGAGGTGGCCGCGGCCTGGGACGATGCCCTCGCCTCCGTGGCCCGCCTACCGGAGATCCACGACGCCATGCGCCGCCGTGACGTGGCCGCGGTCAAGGAGATCTGGAACCCCCTGGTCGAGGCCTGGGACGACCGCACCTTCTACGACTTCGTGGCCACCGCCCCCTCGTTCTCCCGCCTCAGCTACCGCCACCGGGAGGTGTTCGGCCAGGTGGGGTTCGGTACCGGCGGCTGGGATTCGGACTTCCCGAACTCGATGCTGGAGATCTTCCGGGTGGTCATGGCCGCCTTCGAGGACGATCAGCACTTGGTGGTGGGCGGGGCCGAGCAGCTGCCCCGCCGGCTGTGGGCCCTCGGGTCGCGCCGCCTGGTCCACTGGCCGGACGGGACGTCGGTGTCGGCCCTGCACGGCGACGTCCCCCGGCCGGCCGTCACCGCCATCAACCGGGCCGACGACGGACGCCTGGCGGTGACCGACCGGTGGGGCCGCACCGATCGGTTCGACGCCGTGCTGGTGACGGTCCAGAGCTGGCTGCTCACCACCGGCATCCAGGTGGCCGAGGAGCTGTTGTCCCAGAAGCTCTGGATGGCCCTCGACCGGACCCGCTACACCCAGTCGTCCAAGACCTTCGTCATGGTCGACCGGCCGTTCTGGCACGACATCGACCCGGCCACCGGCCGGGAGGCGATGAGCATGACCCTCACCGACCGCAACACCCGGGGCACCTACCTGATCGACAACGGGCCGGGCCGACCGGCGGTGATCCTGCTCTCCTACGCCTGGCAGAGCGACGCCATGAAGGTCATGCCCATGTCGGCGGCCGAACGGGCCGAGCTGGCCATCGAGACCCTGGCCCGGATCTACCCGACCGTCGACCTCCGCGCCCACATCCTCGGGGACCCGATCACCGTGTCATGGGAGTCCGACCCGTTGTTCCTCGGGGCCTTCAAGGGCGCCCTGCCCGGCCACTACCGGTACAACCGGCGGATGCACTCCCACTTCCTCCAGGACGGGCTGCCCCCGTGGGAACGCGGCCTGTTCCTGGCCGGGGATGACGTGTCGTGGACCCCGGGTTGGGTCGAGGGCGCGGTGCGGACCGCCCTGAACGCGGTGTGGGGGATCATGACCCACTTCGGGGGCCGCACCCACCGTACCAACCCCGGACCCGGGGACTGCTACGAGGCCATCGGGCCGGTGGCCCTGGCGGACTGACCGGGCACCCGGCGTCGGGCCCGCGCCTCCCCCTGGTGACGGCGCCCGTCCCCCTCACGGTGCGACTTTGTGGGTCGTTCTACTCAGGTGCGCCGTCCGCGCGCCGATGGCCAGATGTGGGTCCAGAACCGTCTCGACAGACAGGAGAAGTCGAACACGACCAGGCGCTCGTCGAGGCACAGCTGTACATCGGCGAGATCCAGTACAACCAGGACGGTTTCGACCCCAACTCGACCGAACAGGCCACGAGGATGGAGGCGGCGGTCCGGAACGACTGGCACGACGTCATCTTCGCCGTCAACCACGGCAACGCCATCGGGGCCCGGCTCCGGGGCGACGACTTCCGCCCATTCGTCACCGCCCTGAGCGCGGCGGCGGCCGGATCCCAGGACTTCGCCCTCATGGCCAAGGCCCTGGTGGTCGAGATCGAGTTCCTCGATCCCGGGGTCTACAACGACCGGGTCACGGCCAAGCTGGCCCGGGCGACGGCCCTGCTGGAGACCGGCCGCGGTTCGGCCGTGATGCGGCCCGGGGCGTACATCATGTGCGGCCTCGCCTACCGCCAGGCCCAACTGTGGCCGATCGTGGAGGAGATGACCGTGCGGGCCATCGAGGCCACCGACGTGCCCGTACCCCCCACCCTGCGGCCGATCCTGGCCAACTCCCGACGGACCGCGGTCTACAACCAGGGCTACGCCATCGTCGGCATCGCCGCCCAGGCCTACGAGATGGGCAAACGGGACCGCATCGGGCGGTGGAAACGCTCCTTCGAGGTCCACATCAAGAAGGAGGTCTTCAACGGGGTCAACCGCTGGTGGGCCGACGTCACGGCCATCTACGCCCTCATCTCCGCCCTGGCCGGGGAGGCCCCGCGGTTCCGGATACCGATTCCGGTGGACATGGAACAGGGCTACGGCGACCTGGAGGGTCTCGCCTACCTGCTGCTGGCCGACGCGGTAAAGCGGTCGGACTCTGGTGAGCTGGCCGAGGCCGGTGAACTGGCCCAGGAGGCCATGACCCTGCTGGAACGGGACCCGGACCCTTACCGTCTGGGCCAGGGCGAGCGGTCGGCCGCCTACACCCTGGCCCTGCACCTGGCCGCCCACGCACCCCCGGTGTCCGACGCGGCCGTCCGCTACGCCCGGCACCTCACCATGTTCCAGGCCGAGGCCCGGACCCAGATGATCGCCGCCGACTACGACCGACGGGACATGGAGTTACACCGGCTCCGGGCCGAACTGGCCACGCTCGGCAGCGTCAGCGCCCGATGAGCCGGGGCCCTCCGGGGCCGACAGGCGCCGGAGGACGGCAGACCGGGATCAGTCGAAGACGATGACGCTCCGGGCCACGGTCCCGGTCTTCATCTCCTCGAAGCCCTCGTTGATCTGGTCCAGGTTGATGGTCTTCGACACCATCTCGTCGAGCATGAGGCGACCGTCGAGGTACATCTCGACGAAGCGGGGCATGTCGGTGCGGAACTGGTTGGAGCCCATGTTGGATCCGGTCAGGGTCTTCTCCGACAGGAGCTCCGGTCCGTGGATCGAGACGCTGGTGCCCACCGGGATCATGCCGATCACGGTGGCCTGACCCCCGTTGCGGATCATCTTGAACGCCTGCTCGGCGGTGGCCGCCATACCCACGGCCTCGAACGAGTTGTGGACGCCCTGCCCGTCGGTGAGCTCCCGGACGGCGGCCACTGGGTCACCGTCGGCTGCGTTGACCACGTGGGTGGCCCCCATGGCCTGGGCCAGCTCCAGTTTCAGGGGCACCATGTCCACGGCGATGACCTTGTTGGCCCCGGCGATCCGGGCGCCCTGGATGGCCGAGAGGCCGATGCCGCCACAGCCGATGACGGCCACGGTGGAGCCGGGTTCGACCTTGGCGGTGCGGAACACGGCGCCCAGCCCGGTGGTCACGCCGCAGCCGATGAGGGCGGCCCGGTCGAGCGGCATGTCGGGGTGGATCTTCACCAGGGCGTGCTCGTGGATGAGCATCTGCTCGGCGAACGACGAGAGGTGCAGGAAGGTGCTGACCGTC
The DNA here is from genome assembly GCA_047974625.1 of Acidimicrobiales bacterium. GTDB lineage: Bacteria > Actinomycetota > Acidimicrobiia > Acidimicrobiales > SZUA-35 > CADEDH01. The sequence goes on along the minus strand of JBKECK010000042.1, from coordinate 15,474 downwards.
TCCCCGTCGGGGCGGGACAGGCGGGACTTCTCTCCCGGACCCCGCACCAGCTCGGTGTTCTTGTTCTCGCACAGGGACAGGTGACCGCTGATGCACTGGGCGCAGGAGCCGCAGAACGCCGACAGGCAGGTGATCACGTGGTCACCCGGCTTCACGTAGGAGACGGCGGATCCGACCGCCTCCACCACGCCGGCCGACTCGTGGCCGAGCACCGCAGGGCACGGGTAGGGGTACTTGCCCTCCATGAAGTGAAGGTCGCTGTGGCACAGGCCGGCCGCGGAGGTACGAATCAGCACCTCGCGGGGACCGGGCTTGTCGATGACGATGTCCTCGATCTGGAGTGAGCCGGGAGCCGACTCGAGAACGGCAGCCTTCATGGAACGGGGTCCCCTCTGTCGGGCGCCGGGAGGCGCCGGGATGGTTGGCGTTGACTTGGATTCGAACGACCGGTTCGAACGGACTTGGATTCGAACGACCGGTTCGAACGGACTTGGATTCGAACGACTGAATCGCGGATCGGCTCCGGCGGCGAGGGCGATCCGGGGAGGGTGACGTTAGTCGCCCCTCCCGGTGGTCGTCTGGGACGCCACGAACCGGTCGACCGACTCTACGAAGCGTTCCAGCAGCTCGGCCAACTGGACCTGTTCGTCGACGCTGAACTCGTTCAGGATCTGGCCCAGGCCGGCCTGGACCCGGCTGTTGATGATCTCCATCCGGTCCCGCCCGACCGGGGTGGCCGACACCAGGATCGACCGGTGGTCGTCGGCGGCCTTGACCCGTTCCACGTAGCCCTTGTCCACCAGGCAGCTCACAGCCCGGGTGGTGGACGCCGGGGTGATCTGGAGGGCGTCGGCCAGTTCCCCCATGCGCAACGGGCCGTTCTGGCAGATGACGCTGAGGGCGTCGGCCAGGGCCATGTCCAGGGTCTCGTTTGAGTGGTCGCCGTAGAAGACGTCCTTGAGCTGGAGCGCGCTGGCTCCGCGTCGGACCTGCCTCCAGGCCGAGCCGACTCGACGACGGAGTTCGACGTCGCTGCTCGGGTCTGGGTGCATCACATCAATTCTGGCCTGGGGCATGGGTAGAAATCACTTTTTGGAGGGAACAGTTCCGGGGCCCGGGTCGGCGTTCCCGGGTATCGGCTCGTCGGGGCGGGCGGCCCGACCGGCTTCGAGGGCGAGCTGGCGGACGGCCTCGCCGGTGGCGATGGACGCGGCTACCAGGTCCTCGTGTTCGGGTTTCGCCCCGTAGGGTCCGTACTTGACCCGGACGACCTGGTCCCGGACCACCACCGTGGTGGTGTGGCGGGGGAACCGGTGCTTGGTCAGCGTACGGCTCCGGACCCCGAGGGTCCCCGTGCGTCGGGCGATCAGGTCGATCAGGGCGGGGGCGAGGCGTTCACCGGTGAGGGCGTGGAGGAGGTGGCCGGGGCGGCCCTTCTTCATGACCACCGGGACCACCCAGGCGTCGTCGGCCCCGGCGTCGAGCAGCTCCTCCACGGTTCGGGCCACCACCTCGGGGGTGACGTCGTCGAGGTTGGTGCTCAGCTCCACCGCCGGTTCCGGGACCGCCCCGGGCCCGGCGCTGGTTCCGGGGGCGTCCGCGCCGTCGAGGAGGATGGCGGTGACCACATTGGGGTGCCCGCCGGGGTCCCGGGTGCCGGCCCCGCGGGCGGTGGCCCGCAAGCGGCCGGCCGGGATCGGGCCCCACCGGTCGGTCATGGTGGCCAGGAGGGCGGCGCCGGTGGGCGTCACGGTCTCCAGGCCGATGTCCAGGGGGTGGACGGGGGCACCGGCCAGGAGGTCGGCGGTGGCCGGGCTGGGCACCGGCAGCCGGCCGTGGGCCGAGCCGACGGTGCCGTGGCCCAGGCCGACCGGGCCCGTGACGACACGGTCGACCCCGAGGGCCACGAGGGCCGACCAGGTGCCGACGACGTCGACGATGGCGTCCACGGCGCCGACCTCGTGGAAGGCGACCTCGTCGACCGGGACCCGGTGGATGCCGGCCTCCACCTCGGCCAGGCGGGCGAAGGTGCGCCGGGCCCCGGCGGCCACCGGGCCGGGCAGGCCGGCCCCGGCCAGGGTGGCGTCGATCAGGGACCACGGCCGGTGGGCGTGACCGGCCGGTGCGGTGACCACGGCCCGCGTCGCCGACAGGCCGGAGCGGGTCACCGGTTCGACGTCGAACCCCCAGCCGTCGATCCGGAGCCGGTCCAGGTCGGCCCGGATCCCCTCGACGGGGGCGCCCAGGCCCACGAGGGCACCGAGGAGCATGTCCCCGGCCGCCCCGAAGGTGGGGTCCAGCCACATCAGGCGGCCGGTGGCCCCCGTCATCGTGGGGCCGGTCGGACCGGCGGGGCCGCGGCCCGGGCTGCGGCGGCCTCACGGGTCGCGGCGGGGCCGGGGTGGCGGGTGGAGAGGACGCGGTGGGCGGCGCAGGCGGCCCCGTACCCGTTGTCGATGCCCACCACGACCACCCCGGGGGCGCAGCTGGCCAGCATGGCCATGAGGGCGGTCCGGCCCCCCTCGGTCACGCCATAGCCCACCGAGGTCGGTACCGCGATGACCGGCCCGGCGATCAGGCCGGCCAGGACCGTGGCCAGGGCACCCTCCATGCCCGCCACCGCGATCACCACCTCGGCGGCGGCGATGCGGTCGAGCTGGCCGAGCAGGCGGTGGAGGCCGGCCACGCCCACGTCGCAGACGGTGTCCACGCGGTGGCCGAGGGCCTCCAGGGTGAGACGGGCCTCGTCGGCCACGGCTAGGTCCGAAGTGCCGGCCGCCACCTCCACGGCCCGGCCGCCGGTGGGGGGACGGTGGCGCCAGGTGAGCATGGTCGCGCCCGTCCCCACCGGTTCGAGGGCCGACAGGGCGGCCCGCTGGTCGTCGGTGGGGCGGCTGGCCAGCACCGCGTCGGTGGAATCGGACAGGCTCAGGCGGACGGCGGTGACACAGTCGTCCACCGATTTCGACGGGCAGTAGACGGCCTCGGGCAGGTCGATCCGCCGGCTCCGGTCCAGGTCGAGCCGGAGGGACGGTTCGCCGTCCGGCCCGCCGGGGGCGGATCGGGCTCCACCGGTCCCGGGGCCGACCGTTCCGGGTGGTTCAGGTTGCCCGACCGGAGCCCGGCCAGGTCGAGGGTGACGTAGCGGTACCCGGCCGCGGTGACGGCCTCCACCAGCTCGTCGGCTGCCTCGACGGCGTCGCCGAGGCGGGACCGGGGCACCTCGATCCGGGCGGTGTCGTCGTAGTGCCTGACCCGGACGTCGTCGAACCCGAGGTGGCGGAGCGCCCGTTCGGCCCGGTCGACCCGGGTCAGCAGGGCCACGCTCACCGGGGTGCCGTACGGCAGGCGGCTCGACAGGCACGGCATGGCTGGCCGGTCCCACACCTCGATACCCCACCGCTGGGCCAGGGCCCGGATCAGGGGCTTGGTGAACCCGGCCTCGACGAGGGGGAAGCGAGCGCCGCGTTCGGCGGCTGCCCGCTGGCCGGGCCGGTGGTCGGCCAGGTCGTCGAGGTTGACGCCCAGGGTGACGGTGGCCCCGCGAGCCGCGGCCAGGGGGGCGAGCTGGTCCATCAGTGCGGTCTTGCACCAGAAGCAGCGCTGCCCGTCGTTGCGGAGGTACCGGTCGTCGGTCAGCTCGGCGGTGGCCACCGCGGTCCACGGCACGTCCCAGCGGCGGGCCAGTCCGGCGCACAGGTCGAGCTCCCCGGTGGCCAGCGAGGCCGATTCGGCCGTGGCGGCCAGGACCCGGTCGGGCCCGAGGACCCGCCGGGCGGCCACCATCAGCAGGCCGGAGTCGACCCCGCCCGAGAGGGCGACCACAGCGGGGCCGATCGTCTCGATCACCCCGGCCAGGCGGTGTTCGGCCTGATCCAGCCGGTCGGATCCGATGGGGTCAGCCCCCGCCACCGCTGGGGGAGGGGTGGCCCGGGGGACCATCGGGTCGACAGTGGACGGATGTCCGGCGCGCACGGGACCGAGGCTACCGGGGTGGGGGCGAGGGCCCCCGGTCGCCGGGCCCGGTCACGACCCGAAGATCGGCTCGATGAGGGCGTCAGGGGCCAGCTGGTCGTTGTTGGTCAGGGCCACGAGGCCGTCCCCGGACCCGGGTTCGATGGCCATCACCGCGGCGTACCCGGGGATCTGGCCGTTGTGGCCTAGGACGGCTTCTCCGTCGGGTCGGGGGGCCGACAGGAGGCCGAGGCCATAGCCGGCGGGCTGGAAGTCGGTCATCTGGGCCAGGGACTCCTCCGACGTCAGCTCGGCGCCGAGGAGGGCGTCGAGGAAGACCAGCAGGTCGTTGGTGGTGGAGACCAGGGCCCCGGCCGTCCACGCCGCTGTCTCGACGGCCTCGTAGGGGACATCCCGCTGCCCGGTCAGGAGCCCGGCCGACCAGCCGCCGGCGAGATCCGCGGGCAGGGTCTCGTCCGGGGAGGCCAGCACCGTGTCGTGGAGGCCGAGCGGGTCGGTGATCCGGGTTCGCAGGGAGGCGTCGACCGGGGTGCCGTCCATCGCCTCGATCAGCTGCCCGAGCAGGATGTAGTTCGTGTTGGAGTAGGCGAACTCGCCGACCGGGCCGCTCGGCACGTCGACGATCCAGGCCAGGACCTCCTCGGGTGTGAACACATGGCTGGGATCCGACAGGATCGCGGCCTGGGCGGCCGGCTGGGCGATGTAGTTCGGGAGGCCGCTGCGGTGCCCAAGGAGCTGGCGGACGGTGATCGCACCCCCCACCGGGGTGTCGGGAAGATAGGTGTCGAGGGTGGCGTCAATGTCGACGCGGCCCTCGTCGGCGAGCTGGAGCACCATGACGGCCACGAACGGTTTGGTGATGCTGCCCACCCGGAACGGCTGGCCGTCGACGATCGGGTTGCCCTCGGCGTCGGCGACGCCCACGGCCACAGTCGTGACCTCCCCGTCACGCCGCACCAGGACGTCGGCCCCGCCCGACGCGGACCCCACGAACTCGGTGACCACGGCGTCGAGCGTCGGCGGTTCGGCGTCGTCCGGGGTGGACTCGCCGGCCTCACCTTCGCCGGCCTCACCTTCGCCACCCTCACCCGAGGAACTCGCCGCCGGGGTGGTCTCGGTGGCGACGTCGTCGTCGGACGCGGCACAGCCGGCGAGGACCGCGGTCACCGTCAGCAGGATGACAAGGGGGGAGAGGCATCTCCGGGCCGGTGTGCGTGCTGCCATGGAGGGACGGTAACCGCACCCTCCCGGTCCGGCGTGGCACCCCGACGTGGCACATGTAACCGCAGGTCTGAACGGCGACCTGACCCGTTGAGCAGCCTCGCTTCGTTGTATGTCAACGCATTTAATCGTCAATAACAGGGAAACGAACTCCGGATAACGGTGAGTTTTCCTCACCCTGTCTGGGGGCGCGTGTCCAAACATGTGGCTACTATGGGCCGCGTAGACGAGCTGCCAGCCTGGGACCATCAAGGGTGTGGCGGTGTTGGTGAAGTGGCGGGATAGGTGACGGGTGACCCCAGGGGAGTAGCCGTGTCTTGCCGCGGCAGGTGAAGGTCGGTATTCGATCGTGCGAATGGTGATAGGCGGGGGCGTGGCAGCGGTCACGCCGGCGTTGGAACGCGTCCAAGAGCAGGTGGCGTCGCTGCAGTTCCGTCATGGCTCGTGGCTTCTGTTGGCGAGCATCGGGTTGGGGCTGTTCAGTCTTTACGCGAAGATCTACGTCTCTCAGCGGGCTGGGGCCTCCGACCCGGAGGGGTCGGAGTTGTGATTTCTTTTCTCGATACCGTCGTCGCTATTTCCGCGTGGGTGCTGCTGAGCCTGTGGGCCGTGATGATGACGCACGGCCTCGTCGTGTTCCTCCTGTCACGGCGGGCCAAGCCGGCCGTTCGGGAACCGTCAGAGAATATGGCGTTCGTATTTCTCGTACCCTGTATGAATGAAGAGCGGGTGATTGGCGCCACCGTACAGTCGCTGCTCGCGTTCGATGAGGGGCGGTGGGCCGGCGCGGTCGGGGTGGTGGTGATCGACGACGACTCGTCCGACGGCACCGCCGAGGTGCTGGCCGAGTTCGTCGACGACCCCCGCGTCTACGTTCTGCGACGGCGGGCCCCCAACGCCCAGTTGGGGAAGGGCCACGCCCTCAACGCCGCCTACCGGTGGCTGCTCCGCTCACCGTGGAACGCCGGACGGGCCGAGCTCGTGGTGGCCATCATCGACGCCGACGGTCGTCTGGAACCGGGCGCCCTCGACCAGGTGGGTCCCCACCTGGCCGACCCGAAGGTGGCTGGGGTCCAGATCGGGGTGAAGATCCGGAACGCGTCGGACCATCCGCTAGCCCGGTTCCAGGACGTCGAGTTCGGCCTGTTCACCGACGTGATCCAGACGGGCCGCAACCGTCTCTCCAGTCCCAGCCTGGGCGGCAACGGCCAGTTCACCCGCCTCGAGGCCCTGCAGGACATCGGCTCCGAGCCGTGGTCGAGCTGCCTCACCGAGGATCTGGAGGTGGGGTTGCGCCTCATCCTGGAGGGCCACGAGATTCGGCACTGCTCCACCACCTGGGTCGACCAGCAGGGCCTGACCTCGGTCAGCCGGTGGATCAGGCAGCGGACCCGCTGGTTCCAGGGCCACCTTCAGTGCCGTGGCTACATCATCGACCTGATGCGCTCCGACCTGCCCACCCGGGTCAAGCTCGACCTGGCCTACCACCTGGCCGGACCGGCGCTGATGCTGGCCACGTCGGTGGCGGTGGTGACCGGCTGGATCGCCATGCTGGTCCAGCTGATCGTCGACCCCGGCGGCAGCCTGGCCGGGATGGTCTCCCCCTGGGGGGCCATGGCCTACGCCATCGCCTTCACCCCCTGCCCGGTGGTGGCCTTCGTGCTGTGGCGCCGGGAGCCGACCATGGGCTTCCTCCGCGGCCTCGCCATCGCCCACCTCTACCTCGTGTATTGCGGCCTGTGGTTCATCGCCGGGTGGAAGGCGTTGGTCCGCACCGTCCGGGGTAAGGGGGCCTGGGCGAAGACGGATCGTCTGGCGGAGGCCACGCTCCCCGAGCCGTGGCTCGAATCCCGACCGGCGGTGCCGAGCGCGGCCCGTCAGGCCGAAGCCGCCTGACCAGGGGCGGTCCGGCCCCGACCTCGCACCGCCCCGCGCCCCCGACGACACCTCCCTGCGAACGACACCTCCCTGCGAACGACACCTCCCCGGACAAGCCCGTTTGAACAAGTCCTGTCTCAAGCCGACCCGTCCAAGCTCTTGTCCATCTGAACGCCCTGTCCGTTTGAACGCCTGTCCGAACCATCTCCAGGTTGACCGTCCCCGACGTGGGAGCCGACCGTGCCGTTGGAGATGACCCTGCCGTTGGAGAGAACCCGTGCCATCCGAGAGAACCGTGCCGTCCGAGAGAACCGTGCCGTCCGAGAGAACCGTGCCGTCTGAGAGAACCGTGCCGTCTGAGAGAACCGTGCCGTCTGAGAGAACCGCGACCACAGAAGCGCCCGCCGAGATCGCGGTCGTGTTCGGCACCCGGCCCGAAGCGATCAAGATGGCTCCGCTGGTGCAGGCCCTCGACGCCGATGCCCGGTTCCGGCCCCGGGTGGTTCTCACTGGGCAGCACCGCGAGATGGTCGACCAGGTGCTGGCCCTGTTCGGGATCGAACCCGACGTCGATCTGGCCATCATGCAGCAGGGCCAGACCCTGGCTGGGATCACGGGGGCCGCGGTGCAGGGCCTCGACCAGGCCTTCGAGAAACTGGACCCCGACATGGTGGCCGTCCAGGGTGACACCAGCACCACCATGTGCGGGGCGCTGGCCGCCTTCTACCGCCAGATCCCCGTGGCCCACCTCGAGGCCGGCCTCCGGAGCGGCAACCCGTACTCCCCGTTCCCGGAGGAGATCAATCGGCGGATGACCTCCCAGCTGGCCACCCTCCATCTCGCACCCACCGAACGCGCCGTGGACGCCCTCCTGGCCGAGGGCGTCGACCCTTCCCGCGTGGTCCGCACCGGCAATACGGTGATCGACGCCCTCCAGTGGGTGCAGGCCAACCGGAAGGGGTTCGGCACCGACGCCCTGCGGTTCCTCGACGAGGACGACCGTCCCATGATCCTGGTGACCGCCCACCGGCGGGAGTCCTGGGGCGACGGGATGGCCCAGATCGGCGGGGCCCTGGCTGAGGTGGCCACCCGCCACCCCGAGTTGACCCTGGTGTTTCCGATCCACCGCAACCCGCTGGTCCGGGAGCAGGTCCTGCCCCCGGTGGCCGGACTCGACAATGTGGTGGTCACCGAACCCGTCGACTACGTCGAACTGGTGGCCCTGCTCGACCGGTGCCGGCTGGTGCTCACCGACAGCGGCGGCATCCAGGAGGAGGCCCCCGGCCTCGGCAAACCCGTCCTGGTCATGCGCGACACCACCGAACGCCCCGAAGGGGTGGCGGCCGGGGTGGCCCGACTGGTGGGTACCGACCGGGCTCGCATCGTCGACGAGGTGGAGCGGCTGGTGTCCGACCCGGCTGCGTACGCTGGGATGGCCAACGCGGTGAACCCCTACGGGGACGGCACGGCCGCGGTCCGCACGGTGGAGGCCATGGCGGCCACCCTCGGCCTCACCACCGACCGGTGAACAGCACCCCGGCGTCCCCGCCCGATCCGTTACGGCGGAGCGACGCGATGGCCGGCTGGCGGACCGGCCGGTGGCGCGGAGCCAACCTGTTCCAGCGATGTCTCGGCGACTACGACCACGACGCCGACCTGGTCGCCACCGGGGCGGTCGTGCCCCGCTACACCACCGCTGATCTGGAGGCCCTGGCCGCCACCGGGGCGAACATGGTGGTCCTGTCCCACCCGGGTGTCTACACCGAGTCCCCGCCCTACCGGCAGGATCCGGCCGTGGCCGCGAACCTGATCCACCTCTTGGACCAGGTCGACCGGGTCGGGCTCCGGGCCGTGGTGGCGTTGCGGACCGGGCCGGGACGGAGCGAGATCACCTTCGTGCGCGGCGACGTCGGTCGGTACTACGCGGCCGAGGACCTGATCGAGACGGTGTGGACCGATCCGGTGGCCCAGGACGCCTGGGTGGCCATGTGGACCTACCTGGCCACCACCATCGGCGGTCACCCCGCCGTCGTCGGCTACGACCTCATGGTTGAACCGAACGCCTCGGTGGTGGTGGGGCCCGACGACCCCGACGCCTTCGATCGCCGCCACCGGGGCAGCTCGGCCGACTGGGGCAGCTTCCAGGCGCGCCTGGCCGCGGCCATCCGGGCCGTCGACCCCGAGACCCCCATCCTGGTGGAACCGGACGGTTGGGCCACGCCGGCCTGGCTGCCGTTGCTGCCCCCACCTGCGGTGTCCAACACGGTGGACGTGGTCCACCTCTACACGCCCTACGAGTACACCAACGAGACCGGTCGGGCCGGCGGCTCAGGGGCCGCCGTCGAGGAGTTCACCGCCGCCCTCCGGTCGGCGATCGACCGATCGGCCGTTCGGGGGGTACCCCTGGCTGTGCTCGAGCTCGGCGTGACCGGGGAGCGTCCCGGCGGGGGAGACTACCTCGACCGGGTGCTGGAGAGCGTGGAGCGGGCGGGGGTGTCCTGGGCCATGTGGATGTGGGAGCCGGCGGCCTCCCCCGGCTGGCCCCACGACCCCCTTGCCCTCACCGCCCTGAGCGGACGCGACGACCCCCGCATGGCCGCCTGCCGGCGGCACTGGTCGGCCCCGACCGCGGTGGCCACCGGCACTGCCCGTCCACGCCACCGGCCGTGACCGGCCCGATCCCACCGACCGACCGACCACATCGACCGACCGACCACACCGAGCAACCACACCGAGCAACCACACCGAGCGAAAGGCGCCCCATGAAGCGGACCGGAGTTCAGACCCTCTCCCGAATGGCCACGATGACCTCCGTCCTGGCGGCCGTACTGGCTGTACTGGCCGTGGGCCCGTTCGGACCGGCGGCCGAGAGCCTCCGACTGGCCCCGGCCGGGCCGATGCGTCCCGTCGCCGATTCGGCCGTGCCCATCAGCGTGGTTTCCGCCACCATGGGGACGGCCGGTCCGACTGAGTCGGGGACGGCCAGCCCCACCGAGTCGGGCCAGGCCGCGGACGCCGGAGTCGCCGACGGTGTCCACGACGGGACCCGGAACACCCCGGGCGAGCCGAACCGGGCCGACATGCGGGGCCTCGACGAGACCGCACCCGACGCCCTCGCCGCCGAGGACGCCCCCAACCCGCTGGCCCCCACCCTGGTGCTCTACGACAACTCCGGGGAATGGGGGGCGGTCGGTGAGCTCTACTCCCAGATGGTGGCCAACCTGGTGTCCCACTTCGGGCCGTGGGTGGCCAAGCCGGTGGCCGACTACGCGCCGGGCGAGATGGCCGGCTACCGGGCCGTCGTCTACGTCGGCTCCACCTACGACGAGCCCCTGTCGGATGCGTTCCTCACCGACACCCTGGCCGGAACGGTTCCGGTGCTGTGGATGTACAACAACATCTGGCAGCTCACCTCCCGTGCCCCTGACTTCGAGGCCGAGTACGGCTGGATGTGGGCCGGGTTCGACGCCCAGCCGGTGGACACCGTCGCCTACAAGGACCGTGACCTGGGCCGGTCGCCCGAGAACCAGAGCGGGATCATGACCTACGACCGGCTCGACCCGACCCGGGTGGAGACTCCGGCCCTGGCCGTACGGAACGACGGCACCCGGTTCCCGTGGGCGGTACGGTCCGGCAACCTGACCTACATCGGGGAGCTCCCGTTCGCCTACGTCGACTACCGGGACCGGTACCTGATCTTCGCCGACCTCCTGTTCGACCTGCTCGCCCCCGACACCACCGAACGGCACCGGGCCCTGGTCCGCATCGAGGACGTCGGTCCCAACGCCGACCCGGAGAACCTCCGCAGCGTGGCCGACGCCCTTTCCCTGCGCGGCGTCCCCTTCGCCGTCGCCGTGTACGCCCGCTACGTGGACCCGCGCGGGGTCTACAACGACGGGGTACCGGAGTCCTACAGCCTGTCCGACCGGCCCGAGGTGGTCGATGCGCTCCAGTACATGGTGGACAAGGGCGGCACCCTGCTGATGCACGGCTACACCCACCAGTTCGGCACCGTCGACAACCCCTACAACGGGGTGAGCGCGGCCGATTTCGAGTTCTACGCCACCCACATCGACGAGAACGACTACGTCATCTACGACGGGCCGGTGCCCGGCGACTCCCAGCAGTGGGCGGCAGGACGCATCGCCATGGCCGAGGCCGAGTTCGTGGCCGCGGGTCTGGACGTGCCCACCACCTTCGAGTTCCCCCACTACGCCGGTTCGGTGCCCGCCTACGCGGCCGTCGACGCCCGGTTCGGGCGGCGGTACGAACGGTCCCAGTACTACCCGGGCTTCCTGAGCGGAGGGGAGATCGACTACGGCATGATCGGCGGTCAGTACTTCCCGTACCCGGTGACCGACGTGTACGGCTCGTTCGTGGTGCCGGAGACCATCGGGAACATCATCCCCGAACCGCAGAACAACCATCCCGGCCGCACCCCGGCCGACCTGGTGGCCGCGGCGGAGGCGAACCTGGTGGTCCGCGACGGGTTCGCCAGCTTCTTCTACCACCCGTACCTGGGGACCCGGATGCTGCTGGAGACCATCCGGGGTATCGAGGATCTCGGCTACACCTTCGTCGATTCGAACGAGGTGCGCTGAGCGGGGATCGGGGAACCGGCCACGCGCCGGACCTGGGTCGTTCGCCGGGCGGTCCCGCGTGGTCGTCGTCGGGAGGGCCACAATGACGTGATGGGCCACGACAGAGCCGGCAGCACCGGTCCCGGGCGCCAGACCCGGGACCGGATCATCGACGCCGCGCTGGAGACGGTGCGGGTGGAGGGGTTGGTGGGAACCAGCGCCCGGGCCATCGCCCGGACCGGGGAGTTCAACCAGGCGCTGGTGTTCTACCACTTCGGTTCGGTCGACGAGCTCCTCCTGGCCGCCCTGGAGCGGGCCAACGAGCGCAGGATGTGCCGGTTCGCCGACCGGCTGGCCGGTGTCGATTCGCTGGCCGGCATCGTCACGGTGGCCTCCGACCTGTACCGCAGCGACGTCGAGGCCGATCAGCTCGCCCTGTCGGCAATCGTGGCCGGCTGGTCCGCCCGCAGTGAGCTGGCGCCGCGGATCCGGGCCGTGCTCGAGCCCTGGACCGACCTGGTGGCCCGGGCCCTCGACCGCAGCCTCGCCCGCTCGGCCCTGGCCCAGGTGGTCCCCGCCGACGAGGCCGCCCGCCTGTTCTCCGCCCTGTTCCTGGGGATCGAGGTGATGAGCCGGATCGAGCAGGACGACGGGCGGACCCCACGGTTGTTCGACACCCTGCGGTCGTTGTCGGCGGTGTTCGGCGCCGGGTCTCCAGCGGCCCCACTGGGGTTGCCGACCGTCGCCCCGGTGATCGCACCGTTCGTGAGCGGGATCGACCCGTGAGATGATCGACCGGGTTGGGATCCAACGTGAGCGGCCCTAGAACGACATCGATGGCGAAGGAGGCGATGCTGCGGATCCGGGTGGCCCGACGGCCCTGTCGTCGGTTCGTGGGCCTGGCGTCGGTGTTGACCCTGGCCGGAGGGGTGTTCGTCGGCTGCTCCGGGGATGGCCCGGAGCGGGACGACGCCGGCACGGTGGTGTCCGAGGGGGAGATCCACTCGTTCGACCTCCGGGTGGGGGACTGCTTCCGGGATCCCGGCGAGGGCGAGGTGGGGCCGGTGTTCGTGGTCCCCTGCGACCAGCCCCACGGCTTCGAGGTGTACTACTCGTTCGACCTGCCCGATGGGTCGATGCCGGAGGGGCGGGCGATGGAGGACGCCTGGGTGTCGGGTTGTCTCAGTGAGTTCGAACCCTTCGTGGGGAGCCCGTTCGACAGTTCCACGCTCGACATTTCGGCCATCTACCCCACGGAGGACACCTGGGAGGGTGGCGACCGGGAGGTGTTGTGCTCGGTCACCCCGTACTCCGGTGAGTCGATGGAGGGGTCCGCGGCCGGCACGGGTATCTGACCGGCCGCCGGTGTGACCGGTAACCGACCCACACCGATCCGGGCGCGAACGAACACCTGTTCGATTATGGTGACGGGGTGGGATGGCGCAATCCGCCGGTCCGGTGGACCGAGATCGAACGTCGACTGTCTGATCGGCCCGGTCCGCCCCGGCCCGATCAGGGTCCGGACGCGGCCCCGTTCGGCCCCGCCGCCAACGGGGGTGACAGCCCGGCCTGGACGCGCCGGCGTCAGCCCTACGCCGCCCCGGAACTGGCCCGGGGCCGTTCGACGGTGCCCTACGCCGAGCTGCACTGCCATTCCAGCTTCAGTTTCCTCGACGGGGCCTCCCATCCCGAGGAACTGGTGGAGGAGGCGGCCCGCCTCGGCCTGGAGGCCCTGGCCCTGACCGACCACGACGGGTTCTACGGGGTGGTCCGCTTCGCCGAGGCGGCCCGCGAGATGGGTGTGGCCACCGTGTTCGGGGCCGAGCTCACGATCGACAAGCTCGACGTCTCCCCCGGCCAACCCGATCCGGACGGTACGCACCTGCTGGTGTTGGCCCGCGACCCGGTGGGGTACGCGGCGCTGGCCCGGGTGATCAGCGAGGCCCAGCTGGCGGGGGAGAAGGGCGCCCCCCGCTGTTCGATGACCGATCTCGACCGGTGGTGCACCGGCGACGAGCTGAACCACTGGCTGGTGCTCACCGGCTGCCGCAAGGGGGCGGTCCCCCGGGCCCTGGAACGGGAGGGGCCGGCGGCCGCGGCTGGGGCCCTCGGAGGCTTGATCGACCGGTTCGGCCCGGCCAACGTGGCCGTCGAGCTGTGGGACCACGGCGCCCCCCTGGACACCGCCCGCAACGACGCCCTGGCCGCCCTGGCCCTGCGGGCCGGGGTGGAGCCGGTGGCCACCAACAACGTCCACCACGCCTCCCCGGCCCAGCGCCAACTGGCCCAGGCCATGGCCGCGGTCCGGGCTCGGCGATCGCTCGACGAGATCGAGGGATGGCTGCCCGCCGTGGCCGCCGCCCACCTGCGGTCCGGCGACGAGCAGGCCCGGCGGTTCGCCCGCTACCCCGGGGTGGTGGAACGGGCGGCTGAACTGGGCCGGGCCTGCGCCTTCGACCTGGCCCTGCTGGCCCCGTCACTACCCCCGTTCCCGTGCCCGGACGGGATGGACGAGATGGGCCTCCTGCGGGGGCTGGTGGAGGAGGGGGGCCGGCTCCGCTACGGCCCGCGGGGCGACCCGGGGGCGGAGGCGGCCTGGCGGCAGCTCGACCACGAGCTCGACCTGGTGGAACGGCTCGGTTTCCCCGGCTACTTCCTGGTGGTGTGGGACATCGTCGAGTTCTGCCGGCGGGAGGGGATCCTGTGCCAGGGGCGGGGCTCGGCGGCCAACTCGGCGGTGTGCTACGTGCTGGGGATCACCGCGGCCGACGCCGTCGGCCTCGGCCTGCTGTTCGAACGGTTCCTGTCGTCGGACCGGGACGGCCCACCCGACATCGACATCGACATCGAGTCCGACCGGCGAGAGGAGGTCATCCAGTACGTCTACGAGCGGCACGGGCGGCGGCACGCCGCCCAGGTGGCCAACGTGATCACCTACCGGGCCCGGTCCGCGGTGCGTGACGCGGCCAAGGCGCTGGGGTTCGCCCCCGGCCAGCAGGACGCGTTCGCCAAGTCGATGGACCGCTGGTCGGGCCTGGCCGATCCGGCGGACCCCGGCGACGGCGGCCCGGCACCGGAGGACGCCGGTGGGCTGCCGGCCGAACTGGTGGCCCTGGCCCGCCGGTTCGAACATCACCCCCGCCACCTGGGGATCCACTCCGGGGGCATGGTGATGTGCGATCGTCCCGTCATCGAGGTGTGCCCGGTGGAACCGGCCCGGATGCCGAACCGGACCGTGCTCCAGTGGGACAAGGACGATTGTGCGGCGGCCGGGCTGGTGAAGTTCGACCTGCTGGGGCTGGGCATGCTGTCGGCCCTGCACCACGCCCTGGACCTGATCGCCGCCCACCACGACACGAAGGTGGACCTGGCCACCATCCCCCAGGAGCCGGCGGTGTACGACATGCTGTGCCGGGCCGACTCGGTGGGGGTGTTCCAGGTGGAGTCCCGGGCCCAGATGGCCACCCTGCCCCGGCTCGCCCCCCGCACCTTCTACGACCTGGTGGTGGAGGTGGCCCTGATCCGGCCCGGCCCGATCCAGGGCGGGTCGGTCCACCCCTACATCCGGCGCCGCAACGGCCAGGAGCCGGTCACCTACCTGCACCCGCTGCTGGAACCGAGCCTGGGCAAGACGCTCGGCATCCCGCTGTTCCAGGAGCAACTCATGCAGATGGCCATCGACGTCGCCGGCTTCAGCCCGGCCGAGTCCGACGAGCTGCGCCAGGCGATGGGCTCGAAGCGTTCGGCGGCCCGCATGGAGCGGCTGCGCGAGCGGCTGTACGCGGGCATGGCCGAACGGGGCATCACCGGAGCGATCGCT
>JBKECK010000041.1:0-9519 GCA_047974625.1 Acidimicrobiales bacterium | reverse complement strand
CGAGACCTGTTCCTCGCCTACACCGGCGACTTCGCCCTCCCGTTCGACAACAACCTCGCCGAGAGAGATCTCCGGATGATCAAACTCCAAGCCAAGATCTCCGGCGAGTTCCGATCCCCCACCGGCGCCGCCCGCTTCGCCACCATACGCAGCTACATCTCCACCAACCGCAAACAAGCCCAACCCATCCACCAACACCTCCACCAGCTCTACACCCCCACCGGAGCCTGGCTACCCACCTGACTGGTTACGGCCAGACCAGACGCTAGGCCGTTCAAACACAGCTCGAACGATTGCTCGAGTAGCGGGCGCAGTTCCTCGTCCGGATGATTGAGCCACCAACCCATCGCTCCAAACAAATGACTGACGAAGATGAACGAAACGAGCGGCGATGGGAGGCCAGTAGAGAGTTCCCCGGTCGATCGGGCTCGCCGAACGATGCTCGCGACGAGTTCGAGTAGGTCAGGATGAGTGCGACTGCCGGTGGGATCCGAGAGAGCGGTCGCCCCAACCGCCAGCCGCCGCACACCAAGGGGCGACTCCGACCACACATCACTCACCACCTGCACGACGGTTTGAAGACTCGCGACCAGACCGGGCTCGCCGAGGTCCTCGATCTCGAGACGGGCTCGCTCGGCAGTGCGGCGGTTGAACACCCACACCGGACGTTAACCACAATTCCCGATCGGCCACGACATCGGGGTACCCACGTCAAGACCGCCGGCCGGCCGACGCATCGGTCGGGGCCGGCCGAGGACGGCACGGGCGGTAGGTGTCATCGACCTCGCCCACGCGTACGAGCCATTGGCCGACCGAGGCGTTCATGGAACCGCACACCGGATCCTCGGTGACGCCCACTCCGGGGGCGAAGGTTCGCATCTCGAAGGCGTGGGTCGAGCCGTCCGGGTGGGCACCGATCGCACCGACCATCGCGTCGGGCATCAGGGCGAGATCGGGTTCGAGGTCGAGGACCTCTTGTGCGGTTTCGAGGC
Organism: Acidimicrobiales bacterium; assembly: GCA_047974625.1. Classification (GTDB taxonomy): domain Bacteria; phylum Actinomycetota; class Acidimicrobiia; order Acidimicrobiales; family SZUA-35; genus CADEDH01. Next base: position 8,527 of record JBKECK010000041.1, on the reverse strand, counting down.
GGACGACCGCCCAGCCCGGCCCGTTGTCGACCCATTGGTGGGCGAGGACCTTGTCCGCCGAGATGCGGAACGCGGCGACGATCCGGTCGAGGTGCGTGGGGTCGAGACCACCTGAGTGACGGGTCGGCGGGGCCGCGAACGACAAGATGCCGTCCCGACGACGGATCTCGATGGGCCCAGCCGTGCACTCCTGCACGATCAGCGCCGGATCTCGCGGCACACCACCGTGCTCGAGCCACGCGTGCGCCGTGCCGAGCGTCGGGTGCCCAGCGAACGGCAGCTCGCCTCCGGGTGTGAAGATCCGCACCCGATAGTCCGCGTCCGAGATCGTGGGCGGCAACACGAAGGTGGTCTCCGACAGGTTCGTCCAGGACGCGACAGCCTGCATGGTGTCCTCGTCGAGGCCGTCGCCGTCGAGAATCACGGCGACCGGGTTTCCGAGATACGGGCGGGCGGAGAACACATCCACTTGAGCGAACGGACGAGCGCGAGGCATACCGAAGCCACCTTTTCAGACTCGATGTGGCCGGTACATCGTGCCAGGTGAGGACGCCTCGCTCGAGAGGATCACCACCCCGCCCCCGGCGGGCTCCCCGCGCACAGCCCCGACCCGGCCGACCCGACCGCGGCGACCGACCTCGCCAGGAGCACCTCGGCCCCTGGCGAGGTCGCGCTCGGGTGGCCGTCAGAGCGCTGACGAGGGGCCGGCCCCGAGCAGCCGGATGGACCGTTCGATGTCCCCGGCCACGAGGTCGAGGTCGACCCCGTCCGGGTCGATGAGGTGCTGCAGTGCGACCCCACGAAGCTGGCCGAGGAGGCCGACGGCGAACGCCTGCTCCTCGACACCGCCACCGATCACCCCTTCGGATGCTCCCTGTCGCACCAGCCGGGCGAGGGCGTTGCGGAGATTCCGATCGAGGGCGGCCATCCGAACTCGAAGGTCGGCATCCGTCACCGCCGAGCCCCACAACACCAGGAACGCCCTGTGGGTCGCCGATGGGTCCTTCACCAGGCGGAGGAAGACGGCGGAGGCCGTCACGAGGGAGTCGAGAGGGTCCTCCAGGGGCAGGGCCGACGTGGTCGCCTCGACGAACTCGCGTTCGACGTGGTGGATGAGCGCCTCGATGAGGCCGGCCTTGGTGCCGAAATGGTGGTTCGCCGCCCCACGACTGAACCCCGCCCGCTCACCGACCTTGGCCAGGGTGATCGATGCCAGCCCCCCGTCGGCGATCAGCTCGGCCGCCGCATCGAGCAGGCGATCGACCGCTTCCTGTCTCCGCCGGGCCTGGGTGCGTCGTTCGCCGACGGGCGCGTTCACCGGCTCAACTGTACGGGTCAACTTGCTTGACATCAAGCACGTATGTTGCTCAAATCTTCGCCATGACTAGGAGAATCCGGGCGGTGTGCGGATGACCGCCGCGCCAGAGTTGCTGCGCTCCGCCGATCGAGCGGTCAACCGGGCACTCGTGACCCTCGAGCACATGAACAGCGAGAACGTCCAGGCGTGGGATCGGACGATCGCCACGTTCAGCCACGCACGGTACGAACTCCCAGACGGGCGCGTCGTCGATGGGCGTGACGATGTTCTGGCCTACTGGGTCGAGGGTCGCACCGCGATCCCCGATCAGCGCAACGAGCTCATCAGCCTCGAGGTCTGCGGAGGAGGCCAGGTCCTCCTGCACTTCTGGCTGAGGGGGACACCCGTCGCGTCGGGGAGGCCGTTCGAGACGAAGCTGTGGGCGGTGTTCGACTTCGATGACGACGACCTGATGACCAACGAGCGGGTCTATCGCGAACGCCCCTCGGCTGACGTCATCGCCGGCGCGGTGGCGGGATGAGGACGCGCCTCGGCGCCCCGCCGCGGAGCGCCCACGAGGCGACGGCGTCCGGGCGGTTCTCGTGATCGCCGATCTCGGTGGTCTCGTCGCCTTCGTCACCGGGGCCGGTTCCGGCATCGGCCGGGCGACCGCGGTGTGTCTGGCCGAGCAGGGCGCCAGGGTCGTGGCGACCGACCTCCGCCCCGACTCCGGCGAGGTCGAAGTGGCCCCGCTCGACGTCACCGACCGTGAGGCGGTCGGGGCCGCACTCGACGCCGCTGTCGCCGAACACGGTCGGCTCGACATCCTGGTGTGCAGCGCCGGCGTCGTGTTCGCCGATGACGCCGACCGAGCGAACAACGATCGGGCCGACTGGGATCGGTGCATGGCGGTCAACCTTCACGGCACGATCCACGCCTGCGAGGCGGCGGTCCCCCATCTCAGGCGGAGCCCGCAGGCCGCGATCGTCACCATCGGATCCATCTCTGCGCAAGCGGCGAGGGCGACGGCGGGCCCCTACCCGACGAGCAAGGCGGCAGCGCTGCGCTACACGAAGAGTCTCGCCCTGTCGCTCGCACCGACCGTGAGGGTCAACGCGGTCTGCCCGGGCGCCGTGTGGACCGGCATGCAGGAACGGATCGCCGGGGAGATCCAGCGGATCAGGGGAACCGGCGAGTCGGACGACGAGGCCACGTTCTTCGCCCGATACGAGGCGACCACTCCCCTACGGCGTCCCCAGAGTCCGGCCGATGTCGCCAAGGCCGTCGCCTTTCTCGCGTCTCCGGACGCCGGCAACATCACCGGCCAGTGCCTGCACGTCGACGGCGGCGCCGTCATCCGCGACTGACCGACGACGGTGCTGCTCCGGCCCCTCCAACGTCGTGGGCCCAGCCCATGTACGGCGGCACTGCCATGGCAGCAACCGCACTGCCATGGCAGCAACCGGGCCGTGGTGCCGTGATGGAACGCCGGCCGGCGATGTTCTAGCGTCGGATACCGAGCCAGGGAGGCCCCGTGCAGAAGATCATGACCCGTACCCCCGTCGGCGACGGGGCGAGCCATGTCGATCTCGATTTCCGTGATCCGACCGTGTGGACCGACTTCATGGGAATCCCGTCGCTGTCGATGCTGTTCGGTGACGAGGAGGCGGGCCCCTACGTCTTCCTCTCGGCTTCGGTGCCGATGGAGGATCAGATGCCGACGGGGTTCTCCCACGCCCACCCATCGGACAACTGGCGGATCTCGGTCCGGGGTACGACGAACATGGGCCGTGACGAGTACCGCCACGGCCAGTTCCGGTTCCACGACGGTGGGGTGCCCTACGCCGGCGACAATCTGGCGTGGGGTCCCGAGGGCGGGTTCGGGTTGGTCCTGATGGGCGATCGGCGCGGTTTTGCTATCACCCCGGTGAAGGCCGACATCGCCGAACGGGTGGAGCCCACCCAGGCCAGGGCGGCCGCCGCCATGGGGGTCGAGCGACTCGATCCGTGTCCGGGAGCACCCGCCATCCGGACCACCACGGGTGGGACGGCACGGGCCCACCTGAACGGCGGCTTCGACGACGTGGACGCCTGGATCGACGCGGCCCCCGGGGTCAAGCTGTACGTCGGCCTCCTCGGCGAACCCGAACGCGGGCCGGCGGTGTGCCTGGTCCGCGCCGACGCCGGCGCGGTCGCCTGGCCGGCCCGGACGCTCGCCACCGAGACCCTTCTGGTCCCGGTGGACGGCTCGGTCGAGGTCGACGGAGCGATCCTCGATCAGGGCTCGGTCCGTCTCGACGCCGCCGGCGTCGCCGCCCGGGAACTGGTGGCCGGCCCCGACGGCGTGAGCTTGGTCGCCATCGTCGGTGATCGACGGACGCTGCGGGGAGACGGCCCCGACGGCTTCGCCGACCCGACGTTCACCACCGTGATGGCGTCCCACATCACCGACCTGCTGGCCGACCTGGTGGCCTGAGGCGGCGCCGCCCCCCACTCGGCCGGGTGTCTCTCCCCTGACGCTGGCCCCTCAGCGAACCGTGGCCGGACGGGCAGACCGGAGCCGACGTCGGCTCGGCTAGCCGCCGTGGGCCGCCCGGGTAGTCTTGGACGATGCTCACGCGTCTCGAAGTGGACGGGTTCAAGAACCTTCGCTCGTTGGAGATCGAGTTCGGTCCCTTCACCTGCATCGCGGGCGAGAACGGTGCGGGCAAGTCGAACGTGTTCGACGCCATCGAGTTCGTGAGCCTGTTGGCCTCACACTCGCTCATGGAGGCCGCGCAAGAGGTCCGCTCAACGCACGACGACCGTTCGGGAGATCCCCGGGATCTGTTCTGGCGGGGGAAGGTCGATGGTGGCGAGACCATGGCGTTCGCAGCCGAGATGATCGTGCCCCGTGAGATCGAGGACGATTTCGGCCGGACGGCGAGAGCTTCGATCACCTTCGTGAGATACGAGATCCAGATCGGCTACGAACCACCCACCGGCCTCGAGAAGCTGGGGAGGCTGGTTCTCGTTCGGGAGTCGCTGACCCCAATCAGGTTGGGCGACGCACCGAAGCGGCTTGGCTTCTCACATTCTGCGGCCAACTTCCGCAAGGTGACCGTGACCGGCCGTCGAGCCGGAGGGCCGTTCATTTCCACTGACGAGCGGGACGGCGACCGCATCATCACCATCCATCAGGACGGCGGCAGTCGGGGTAAACCGAAACCGGCCTCCGCGGCTCGTGCTCCCGCAACGGTCGTCAGCACGATCACCGGAGCGGACGACCCGACGATTCTGGCCGCGAGGCGCGAGATGCAGAGCTGGCGTCGACTGGCACTCGAGCCCTCGGCCCTTCGAGCATCCGATCGGTACACCGACCTCAGGCAGATGGCGATCAACGGCCGGCACCTTCCGGCCACCCTGTTCAGGGTGGCGGCCCGCCCTCCTTCGGACGGCGGCGAGGCGGAGCCATCCGCGGTCTACGCCCGGGTTGCGAATCGCCTCGGTTCACTCACCGGTGTCGGCGTCCGCCACGTCGTGGTCGACACCGACGACACCCGTGAACTCCTCACGTTGAAGCTCACCGAGCGCAACGGGATCGAGCTGCCGGCTCGGTCGTTGTCCGAGGGGACACTCCGGTTCCTCGCTTTGGCCGTATTGCTGGAGGATCCGGAGGCCAAAGGGATCATCTGCATGGAGGAACCCGAGAACGGTATCCATCCGGCGAATCTCGAAGCCATGGTTGAACTTCTCCGGGATCTGGCGGTTGACCCCTCGGAGCCTCCCGGCGACGACAATCCGTTCCGGCAAGTCATCGTGAACACCCACTCCCCGGCGCTGGTGCAACTCCTCGATCCGTCCGAACTGCTGTTCGCGAGTGCTGATGCGGTGAAGGACGACGACGGCACCGTGGCCCAAGTGCTCCGGCTGGCCCCGCTCGGCGACACCTGGCGCTCGGAGCGAACAACCGAGCCGTCCGTCACCAAACCCGACATCCTCCCCTACCTGACGAGCCCACCCGGATCACAGCTCCAGCTGAACTCGATTCCGGCATGATTCGCCGGGCGCTGCTCATCACCGACGGCCCGTCTGACGCTCCTCTCGGTGAACACCTGGAGATCATGTGCGCGGAGCGGGGTGTCGAGATACGAGTCACGAGCCCCGACTTGAGACGACTCCCGAATCCCCCGAGTTTCAAGATCGAGGACCGCCTCCGGGCCGTGTTCGACATCGACGATGCTGGCTATGACCTGCTCTTCGTTCACCGGGACGCCGAGAAGCAAGATCCGCGGCTCCGCCACGACGAGGTGCGGACCGCCGTTTCGGCGGTCTGTCATGGTCGACCGTACGTCCCCGTCGTGCCGATCCGCATGACCGAGGCGTGGCTGCTACTCGATGAGCAGCTCATCCGTGAAGTCGCCGGACGACCAGACGGTGCGGTGCCGCTCAAGCTCCCGACGCCCAACCAGGTCGAGTCGCTGCCGAACCCGAAGTCGACTCTTCAGCTGGCGCTCGAGACAGCATCAGAGCTCAAGGGCCGGCGGATGAGGCAGTTTCAGAACCGGTTCAACGAAAATCGACGATTGCTGTTGCAGCGCCTCGACCGTGGCGGGCCGGTCACCGGGTTGAAGGCGTGGAAGGCGCTTGAACGCTCAATAGACGAGGCTCTACGTCAGTTTTAGTTCGGGTCGGGTCTGTCGGATCAGAGCGGCCCCGCCGAGGACCGTTCGACTGGGTTCCGAGCGCGGCGCCACCGATCATGGTTGCCGCCACGGAGCCGCCGGTCGATGCCACGGCCGGGACGAGCTCGGCCACCAGGCCGGCGGCCAGGCCCATCTCTTCCCCCCACGCGGCGCGCCGTCGCCGTTCACGCCAAGATGGGCAGCAGACCGAATCAGGTCGGCCGCACCGGCCGGCACAAAGGGGGAGCCCAGACCATGACCGAGCAACCCAAGCGAGAGCGCGCCGCCATCCTGATCGTGGCCTTCGACCCGTACACCATCACCGACGGCGTCCATGTGGTGGCCACCCAAGGCAACGGGGTGGTGGTGGAACAGTCCGACGGCTTGGTGCTGGTCGACGCCGGCCCCGGCGCGGGTCCCACCGAGCGGATGATCGCCGATGTGCGTTCACTGACCGACGCCCCGGTCAAGGCCATCACCTACTCCCACGGCCACATCGGCTACAACGCCGGCGTACCCCAGTGGCGGGCCCACAACGCCGAGCGGGGTGACGCCCCTCCGGATCTCATCGCCCAGGCCAACGCCCCGGTCAGGCTCGATCGCTACCAGCGCACCCGCCCCCTGCAGCTACTGCTCAACTCCTGGCAGTTCCAGGCCGCCACTCGGGAGGCCCTCGAGGTCGGGCTCGACATCGAACCCCCCACCGTCACCTTCGGCGACCGGTACCGCCTCGACGATCCCGTCGTCCCGATCGAGGTGTTCGCCGCCCCGTCGGAGACCGACGACAGCATCGCCCTGTGGCTGCCCGAACAGAAGATCCTGTACGGCGGCCCGGCCGTCATCTCCGGGTTCCCCAACGTCGGCACCCCACTGCGGACCCTCCGGCTCACCGAGCGGTGGATCGCCACCCTGGACGCCCTGCTGGCCCTCGACGCCGAGATCCTCATCCCCGAGTTCGGCGCCGTGGTACGAGGCGCCGACGAGGTGCGACTGCGGCTCACCCGCACCGCCGACGCCCTGCGGTGGCTGGTCGACGAAGTCATGGGGCGGATGAACCGGGGGATGCTCGACGTCGAGATCATCCACGACCTGCCGCCCGCCCCCGACTACTTCGACGAGCCATACCTCAAGGACAACTACGGCGCCCCCGACTATGTGGTGCGCGACCTCTTCCGGGAGCAGAACGGATGGTGGGTGACCCGCAACCCCACCGATCTCCACCCGGCCCACCCCGACGAGGCGGCCGCCGCCGTGCGGGCCGCCGTGGACGCCGACACCGTGCTGGCGGCGGCCCGCGACCATATCGACGCCGGCCGGCTCCAGGTGGCCCTCCACGTCCTCGACCTGCTGGCCCTCGCCCCCGGCGACGACGAGCCGGTGCAGCAGGCCCGCCGGCTCAAGGCCGAGTGCTGCGACGCCCTGGCCCGCCAGACCGCCCCGTTCGTGTCCCGCAGCCTCTACCGGGGTTCGGCCCGCCTGCTGCGCACCGGCCGGACCCGCTGGTCGCAGGCCCCCGACGGCCTGGCCGCGGCCGAAGCCGAGACCGGGGCCGAGTCCTCCTGAGCAGGCCGGTCCGCAGGGGCGCCCGGCGCCGGCGCCCGGCGAGCCGTTCTACGTACCTGTCGGCGATCCGTGCCAGACTCCGGCGTCGTACCTGCGGACCAACGGGAGAATCCTCGATGACACAGCCAAGGATGGACGGGAAGGTCGCCGTGATCACCGGCGGCGCCAGCGGGATCGGTCGGGCCTGCGCCCAGGCGTTGGCGGCCGAGGGGGCCCGGATCGTCATCGGCGACCTCCACCTCGACGTGGCCGGGGAGGTGGTGGCGGCCATCGAGTCCGACGGCGGCACCGCCCACGCGGTGGAGGTGGACGTGACCAACGGTCCGAGCAACGAAGCGCTCATCGCCCAGGCCCTGGACCGCCACGGCCGGATCGACGCGGTGGTGGCCGCGGCCGGGGTGTCCCACGCCGGCTACGTGAGCGGCGACGAGGTGGCGAGGGAGGGTGACGGCCTGATCGACCAGCCGGTGGCCGAGTGGCAGCGGGTGCTCGACGTCAACCTCACCGGGGTCATGATGATCAACCAGCTGGCCGCCCGGGCCATGCTGGAGGCCGGTCACGGGGGCAGCATCGTGAACATCGCCTCGGTGGCGGCCAAGGTGCCCCTCCGGCGAGCGGTCGACTATTGCGTGTCCAAGGCCGGGGTGTGGATGCTGACCAAGGCGTTCGCCTTGGAGATGGCACCCCACGGGATCCGCATCAACGCCATCGGGCCCGGCTTCGTCGAGACGCCGATGACGGCCCTCATGCGCAGCGACGAGGACACCCGGGCCGGGATGCTGGCCGCGACCCCGATGGGCCGGCTCGGCCAACCCAGCGAGATCGCGTCCACCGCCGTGTTCTTGGCCAGCGAGGAATCGTCGTACATGACCGGCCAGCTCCTGTTCCCCGCCGGCGGCATGTTCACCGGCTGAGGTCGACCACGGTGGCCGCCAGTGCCTCCGCCCACGGGGTGGCGGCCAGGCGGAACGCCTCCTGGGCTCGGCGGGAATCCGGGACGAAT
>JBKECK010000040.1:0-50576 GCA_047974625.1 Acidimicrobiales bacterium | reverse complement strand
GCCGGGCCCTGATAGCCCGACAGGAGCTGGATGACCTGCTGGCGCACCCGGCTGAGATCGGCGCCGAGCTTGACGAGCACCTGCGCGGCGACACCCTCACCCTCGCGGATTAGGCCGAGCAGGATGTGCTCGGTACCGATGTAGTTGTGGCCGAGCTGGAGGGCCTCGCGCAGGGACAGCTCAAGCACCTTCTTGGCCCGGGGCGTGAACGGGATGTGCCCGCTCGGCGACGACCCGCCCTGTCCGATAATGTCCTCAACCTGGTGGCGAACCGCTTCGAGCGAAATGGAAAGCGACTCCAGCGCCTTGGCCGCCACCCCCTCCCCCTCGTGGATCAGACCCAGGAGGATGTGCTCGGTGCCGATGTAGTTGTGATTGAGCAGCCGGGCTTCCTCTTGAGCGAGCACGACGACCCGCCGAGCCCGATCCGTATAGCGTTCGAACATACAGTCCTCCCCGTTTCGGGTGGTACGTGGGGTGATTCCAGCCTACCTGTAGCGACCTGGCTTGATCTGATGCCTTTGGGCCAGTTCGATCGGGAGACCGGAGGGTTGTGTTGGGTGGTGAGGGCGTGGACGGGTCCGGATGACCCGAGGCGTCGATGCCGGCCCGGGGGTGGTGATGATCGCAGCAGGCCGGACGGGACCCCGTCGGCCCGGCCCGGGCCCGGGTTGAGCAGCCGCCGGTGACGGAAGGGGGTGGTTCCGACCATGATCGCGGACGAACGGCAGCGACGGCGATGGGGAGCCCGGCCCGCGGGGTGCATGCCTCAACGGTAGACGGTTCCGGCCCGTGGAGCGGCATCAGGAGCGGAGCGGGACGGGCCGGCTCCCGGGCCGGTCGGCCGCGCTTCGGCCGGGCTCCGTCGTCCGGGCGGGGCGGTGGGGGCAGCCCCCTCGCCCGGCCCCACTGGGGAGGGGGCGACGTGCGCGTGGACGGCCCCCGCGGGATCGACGCAGGGCGTTACGATGCCGAGGAACCCGCTGCCGGTTGGGTCGATCCGCCCCTGCGTGGCCTAGCGTGGGGCCGTGGATCCGACCCCGTTGTCCCTGTTGCCGACGGCCATCGACGACGCGGCACGCGTCGAGGCATGTCTGCTGGACCAGGTAGCGATCGCCGATGATCCGTATCTGTCCGACATCGCCTCCCATTTGATCCGGGCCGGGGGCAAGCGGCAACGCCCCCTGTTCACCATGGCCGCCGCGGCTACCGGCCTGGCCGACGGGACCACCGTGGACGACGATGTGGTCCGGGGCGGGGTGGCCGTCGAGCTGGTCCAGGTGGGTTCGCTGTACCACGACGACGTGATGGACGAGGCCCAGCTCCGCCGTCAGGTGGTGAGTGTGAACGCCCGCTGGGGCAACCTCCGGGCCATCCTGGCCGGTGACTATCTGCTGGCGAAGGCGTCCGAGATCGCCGCCTCCCTGGGCGTGGAGGTGGCCGGGCTGCTGGCCCGCACCATCGGTGATCTGTGCCAGGGGCAGGTGGCCGAGTTGCAGACCCTGTATGACGTCACCCGCACCGAGGAACAGTACTTTCCCTCGATCGCCGGCAAGACGGCCAGCCTGTTCGCGGCCGCCACCCGGATCGGGGGCATCGTCTCCCAGCGGGAGCCAGACGTCATCGACCAGCTCAGCGAGTTCGGCCGCTGGTACGGCATGGCCTTCCAGGTGATCGATGACATCCTCGACGTGGTGGCCTCCGACGAGCAGTTGGGCAAGCCGGCCGGCAAGGACATGATCGAGGGCGTCTACTCGCTCCCGGTCATCTACGCCCTCGAGTCCCCGCACGGCCCGAAGCTCGCCGCCCTGCTCAGCGACGGGCTCACCAAGGAGAACCGGTACGCGGCCCTGGATCTGGTCCGAGAGGGCCCGGCCATCGACCGGGCCCTGGACGTGGCCTCGGGGTTCGTCGACCGAGCCCGGTCGGTGATCCTGGACGTGTCGGACAACCGGGCCGCCCACGCCCTGGCCGACACGGCCCAGTACCTCCTCGACCAGGTGGCCACCACCGAAGCGGCCTGACCGGCTCCGGCCGGCCCGCCCGTCGGTCATCACGCCGGCCCCGGGGGCCGACCCCGACCACCCGCCACCGGGGCCCCGGACGTGACCACCACCTGGACCTCGGTGATCCCCCCCGACGGGGCCACTAGCACGGCCCGGCCCGGAGGGCGTTCCCCCACAGGCCGGAGCACCACCCCCATCCCCGTGGTCTCCTGGACGTGACGGCTGGACCGCGGGCGGAGGTGGATCACGGTGGGCGCCTGACGGAGGTGCCGGGTAAGGAGGCCTCCGAGGCCCACCCGCCCGGCCGTGGTTGCCGCCACCAGCGGGATCCCGGCCGCGATCAACGCGGCGGCCCGGGCGTCGAGGGCGGGCCCGTCGAGCCGGTCGAGGTCGTCGACGATCAGGACCGGACCGCCCATCGAAACGGCGTCGGGCCCCGGTGGCGGGCCGACGCTGGCCAGGAGGCGGTCGATGGCGACGGCGAGGGTGTCCGGCCGGTCGGCTATGACGACACCGGGCCGGCCGGACCCGGCTAGTGGTGAGCGGGGCGGCACGACCAGCCAGCACGGCCGGTGGGTTGCGGCCAGGGCGTCGGCCACCGTGGCCAGGACGGTGGATCGGCCGGAGCGGTGGTCGCCCACCACCCAGACGGGATCGGTGTCGATGGCCACGGCGGCCGGATCCCCGGTGATGTCAGCCACGCCGATCACGACCCGTCCCCGAACCGTCGACGGCTCGGCCCGGACCAGGCGGGGCAGGGGGGCGGTGGCCAGGCGCACCGTCGGCGACGCCGGACCCCCACTTGGGCCCCCACCCGAGGTGGGACGGGCCGCCCGGGCCGGTGGGGGCTCCGCCACCGGGGGCCCGGTGTCGGCCCGGGCTACCTGGATGAGGACACCGTCGAGGAAGCCACGGCCTGGGGGGAGGTCCACCCCGGCCAGGGCCGAACCGGGGAGGCCGAGCTCGGCCCAACCGGCCGCCTCCGCCTGGCGGAGGGCGAGGCGGTGCCCAGCCGCGGCCAGGAGGGCGGTAGGAACCGAAGCGCGACGACGGGCGCTCACCACGGCGGCAATGCCGACACCGTGGCCCTCCACCATCACCCGGATCAGGGCCTCGTACCACCGATGCAGCGACGGCGGCGCCCCGGATCCGGTCAGGCCGCCGGCCACCCCGTCCAGGTCGTCAACGAGGACGACCACGGGCGGATGGTCACCCTCGGGTTCGGCCCGACGGTGCCGGAGCTCCCGCTCTAGGGCAGCGATTTGGCGGGTGGTGGCCTCGAGATCGTCGATGGGAGCCACCCCGGCGCAGCGTTCGGCCGGGCCGAGGCGGGCCAGGGGACCGGCGCCCCCGTCGAAGCCGATCAGGATGACATCGGGCCGGGAGCGGAGCAGCCCGCCGGCGACAGCACCGAGGGCGGTGGAGCGACCCGACCCGGAGGTGCCCAGCACCACCAGGCCGCCCCGACCGCCCAGATCGATCGTGGCCGGCCGTTGGGTCTGCTCGTCGGGCAGGTCGGCCAGGCCCACGGGGAGCGGTCCGAGACTGGTGCCGGAGGGGCCATCGCCGGCCAGTACCTCGTCGATGGGGATCGTGGCCGGTAGTGGGGCCAGCCAGGGCCGGGCGGCGGGCCGGCACCCGGCGACGGCCGCGGCCGCGATCACCGCGCCGCGGACCTGGTGGAGTTGGGTGACGGGGGCGAGCGGGCCGGGACCGGCCGTCGATCCGGGACAACCGGTCCCGTCGGAGGCCGTCAAGGACGTAACCGCCACCGGTACGGCGACCGATCCCGGGTCACCGGCGGCGGGGGCGGACGCGAAGGGGGCCTGGATGAGGTGGAGGCGGCGGGGTCCGAGACGGACCAGGGCACGGCCTCGTTGGCCGACGTCGATGGCGGCCGCGTCGCCCACCCCGACCAGGCGACGGGACTCGGCCTCATCCAGGGTGCGGAGCGCCACCCGAATCGAGGTGTTGGCCAGGACGTTCTCGTCGACGGCCACCGAGGGCCGTTGGGTGGCCAACACGAGATGGATCCCGAGGCTCCGGCCCCGCTGGGCCAGGTCGATCATCCCGGCCATGAAGTCGGGAAGCTGGCGGGCGATGGTGGCGAACTCATCGATGACGATGACCAGGGCGGGGAAGGCGACGTCGGGGTGGCGGGCCAGCAGCTCGGCCCGGTCCCGGGCCCGGCCCTGGAGGACGGTCATGCGCCGCTCCAGTTCGGCCCGGAGGGCCCGGAGGGCCCGGGACGCCTCCAACGGATCGAGATTGGAGACCGAGCCGACGACATGGGGCACCCCGGTGAACTGGTCGGCCAGGGCACCCCCCTTGAAGTCCACGAACAGGACGTTGACCTGGCGGGGGTGGGCGGTGCTGACGAGCCCGGCCACCATCGAGGCGAGCAGCTCGCTCTTGCCGGCTCCGGTGGTCCCCCCGATGAGGAGATGGGGGCCGTCGGCCACCAGGTCCACCGTGACGGGCCCATCGGCGTCCACCCCGAGGGGTACCGGCACCGCCACGGGGGGCGTGGCCGCCCACCGGGCGAGGACGCCCTCGCCCGTGGTGACCTCGGCGACGGAGCCGGGGCCGGGTACGGCCGGGGTCGGGGCCGGACCGGCCGGGGTCAGGGCCTCGACCAGGGTTACCGCGTCCGGGGGCCGGCCGGCCGGACCGGTGGCGGCCGGGTCGTGGAGGTGGGCGAGGCACCGGGCGATCCGGTCTGCCGTGTCGGTACTAGGCCGATCCAGCCGGACGGGAACCGGTTCGACGATCGGAGCCGGACCACCGGCCCCAGCGTTAGGCCGGAGCTCGGTGAGGGTGCTGACCGAGCCCGGCGTGGGCGGCCGGCATCTGATCACGGCCCGGGCGCTGCGGGGTACATCCCGTTCCTCCGTGGCCCGCCACAGGATGGTCACCCCGGCCGGGACAGCCTCGATGGCCCGGGCGGCGACGCCGGGCTCCACCCCGGCCCCGGCGTCGACCACCAGGACCATATGGGGCTCGGCCCGTGGGGCGGGCCGAGCCGGCCCGGGGTTGGCGGCGACGACGGCAGCCGCTGCCGCGACGGGCCGGAGCAGGGCGGTGGCCGAGCCCGGATCGGGGGCCAGGCCGCGGTAACCGAGCGGATGGTTGGGTGACCGGAGGTGAGGCAGCCACCCCACCCACCGGGCCAGATCCGATCCGGGTTCGGGCGCTGCGGCGAGGGCGAGGTCGGCGGGCCGGTGGAGCACGGCGAGCTGGAGCAGCAGCCCGGCCACCACGGCGTCGGTGTCCGGGTGACGACCGACAAGCGCCACCACCCCACCGCCGGCGAGGTCCACCGTCACCGGAGCGGCGGGCAGGCGACGGTGGAGGCGGAGCTCTGCGTTGACCGTGGCCCGCAGGGCCGGATCGCCCCGCGTCTCGGGCCGGACGGTCACAGCGGAGGGAACCTCGCCGAGGCCCAGCCGGACCAGGCCGAAGGACGGGTCGGTCCGGGTCCGGGACCAGAGCTCGGGCGATTGGGCGACCGCCCATTGGGCCACTCGGGCGAGGTCCGGGGTGAGCAGGTGGCGTTGGGCGCGTTCCTCGGCCCGGGCCTGGGCCACCCGCTCCCGTTGGGCGGCGAGGGCCTCCTCGGCCCGGGCGTGGTCGGCCCGGTAGCGGCGCCGGGCCTGCCACCGTCCCTCCACATGGCCCAGTACCAGCACTAGTGGTGACACCAGCACCAGGAACAGGAACCGGGGGGACACCGTGACGGCCATGACCAGCCCCATCAGCAGGGGGGCGGTGGCGGCCGCCAACCGGAGCCGGGGCGGAGCCGATGGTTCGGGTAGGACGCCGACCGGGTCGATCACGACCGGCGCTGGGGGCGGGATGTACCGCGGGCCGGGCGAGACCGTCACCGCACCGCCGGCTGACACCGGGGACAGGGGCGGGGCCGCCCCGGGCGGTTCGTAGCGGAGGCTCGTCTCCCCGACCGTCAGGACGGCGCCGGGGAGAAGCTCCCGGGCGCCGTCCACGGGTTCATCGTCGACGGCGAGGTCGGATCCGGCCTCGGCGACGACGACGGCCACCTCGGGCCGGTCCGGGTCCTGGGCGATGGTGGCCACGACCCGGCCGAGGCGCGGATCGGGCAGGGCGAGCCCGCAGCCCCGGTCGCGGCCCAGGGTGACAGGGACGAGCCCGACCGGTGCGGCCAGCTCGGCCGCACCGGGACCACCGACCACGACGACCCGGCCCCAGTCCCCGGCCGGTTCGTCGCCGGGCACCTCCGGCGCCGGCGACAGGGAGGCCGGGGGACGGCCCCGTTCCACTGGGTGGCGCTCGACGAGGCGGATCTCGTGCCCCGACCGGAGACCGAGCCCGTTGAGGCTGGCCCCGGCCGGGACGGGGCCCCCGGCGGCGTCGGTGATCGTCACCGCCCGCCCAGCCGGCCACCCGAGATGGCGACCGAGGGCGGCGGCCACCGTCCCGGCGTCGGCCCCGGCCCCGGCGGCCACCGACACCACCGTCGGGGGCCCGCCTTGGGCGCTGACCCGCAGCAGGAGGGCGCCGGGATCAGGCGACGCCGACACCGGCGGCGTCCGCGTTGAGGGACCCGTCCCGAGCCTGGGTGAGGAAGTCACGAACCCGGGCCAGGGCCAGATCGACGATGTGCTGGAGCCGTTCGGTCTGGGTTGGGACGACCACGTTCTGGATGTGGTCCCGGGAGGCCCCCGACCATCCCGGGGTGCTGGCCGTGGCGTAGGGGATGGCGGCGAACGCCGCCTGGTTGTCGGCCAGGAGGGTGGTGATCCCCGTCTGGGCGTCGACCAGGTCGACGTCCAGGAACCGGGTAAAGCCGGCCACGTCGATCCGGTAGTCGTCGGCCGCCACCCCGGGCGGGGGTGGGAGCTCCAACGGTGGCGGGGTGTAGACGAACTCAATGTCGCCGGCGCCGAGCGACCGGGACACGTTGGACGTGGCCGCCGAGACCACCCCGGCGAAGGCGGTCATCGCCTGGTCGATCGAACTGACCGATTCGACGGCCATGGTGACGAGACCCGGGTTGAAGACGGTCTCCGCATCCGGGCCCTCGTAGACGAGGGCGAAGGCCTGGGTCACGAGCAGCTGCATGCGCTCGTTGATCCGGCCGAAGATGGCCAAGGCCTCGGCCTCGTAGGTGTCGATCGCGGCCTGGCTGGTTCCGATGATGGCGTCCGGCATGGAACGGTTCCTCACGTCGTTGGGGAGAGACGGGAGCGGACCGCTCCGAGGAACCGACCGGTGACGATCGGATTCGGTACCCAGCCTACGGGGGCGGGGTGACGGCTCCCACCCCGGATCAGCCGCCGAGGGCCCGCAGGCCGGCCGCCACCAGGCCGGCGGCCACCACCACGACGGCGAACGGCACCCGGCGCCACAGCAGGACGGCGGCCACCGCCACCGCCGGGAGGCGGGCGTCGACCGCCAGGTGGCGACCGTCAGCCACGGTCTGTACCGCCACCAGGGCGGCCAGGACGGCCACCGTGATGAGGGCGGAGGCCTCCGCCACCCGGGGCTGTTCCAGGATCCGGCGCGGGACCAGGTAGCCGATCAGCTTCAGGCCGAAGGCGAGACCGCAGGCCGCGGCCACGGCGACCGCTACCGTCACGGGACCAGCCCCACGTCGGGTCGGGTGACGGTGGCCAGCAGGGCCACCCCGATGGCGGCGAGGACGGGGACGCCCACCGGGGCGAGGGGCACCAGCACGACGGCCACCGCGGCGGCCGCCAGCCCCACCCGGCGGGTCAGGGACCGGTCGAGCCGGGGCCACATCAGGGCCAGGAAGGCGGCGGCCGCGGCGGCGTCGAGCCCGTAGGCCCGGGGGTCACCGATGGCCGAACCGGCAACCGCCCCGAGGAGGGTGGTGGCGTTCCAGCCCACGAATACGCAGATCCCGGTGGCCCAGAAGCCGTCCCGGACCCGGGCCTCGTCCGGGAGCTGGGCGGTGGCCACCGCGGTCGACTCGTCGATGGTGAGGTGGGCGGCCACCAGGCGACGCCAGCCGGTGACCCGGAGCAGGGGGGCCAGGGCCAGGGCGTAGAAGCCGTTGCGGACCCCGAGCAGGGTGGCGGCAGCCACCCCGGCGGCGGGGGCACCCCCGGCCCCGATCACCCCGATGAAGGCGAACTGGGACCCCCCGGTGAACATGGCCAGACTGAGCAGGCAGGTCTGGGCCACCGACAGGCCCGACGCCACCGACAGCGCGCCGAAGGAGACCCCGTAGGCGCCGGTGGGAATCCCGACCGACGCCGCCTGGCGGAGTACCGACGCCCGCGTCGAAACCAGGGGATCCGCCGGTGCGATCAGTCCCCGGCCGGGGCGGGGGCCGGGGTACCGGCGAGTTGTTCGGCTA
Organism: Acidimicrobiales bacterium; assembly: GCA_047974625.1. Classification (GTDB taxonomy): domain Bacteria; phylum Actinomycetota; class Acidimicrobiia; order Acidimicrobiales; family SZUA-35; genus CADEDH01. The sequence continues at coordinate 42,212 of JBKECK010000040.1, read as the reverse complement.
CAGCGACGATATTCCGACCCTGGGGCCCCATCTGCCGGCCGAAGATCCGCTCGACCACGATGATGGCCTGGTGGGTGACGGGCACCATCCCCGTCCAACGCAGGTACCCGGCCATGAAACCGGCCATCCGATCGCTGAGCTCCTCCCCGTGGAGGAGCAGCCGCCGGCCTTCGCCGATGAGCCGGTTCAGTTCGGAGTAGATCTGGGGCAGGGCCACCTCGAGATTGGCGGAGGGGGGGAACGGCCAGTGCTTCCAGGGCAGGCCGAGCTCGTCGTAGCTGTGGAGGTTGTGATCCGACGGGATCAGCGACACTACGAACGAGAAGCCGTTCTCCCGGATCCAGATGACCTCCTCCTGGCGTCTGACCCGCCGGTGGTTCTGGCCGTACCCGCCAGGGCGTTCGCAGACCGCGAGCTGATCCTGGATGATCCACTGGAACTGGCGAGGTTGGATTCCTTGGGCCCACTTGCCCTTGGCCATGGTGCTACGTCTCCTCGCAAAAGGTCGGCGCCGGTCGCTGGTGAACCTACCCGGTCGGCATCAGGTCCGGACGGCTTCGCCCGGGACGGTGTCGCCCGGGACAGGGTCGCCCGGGACAGTGTCGGCACCAATGCGATCCCATCGTAGGGATTCGCGCCGCCGGTCAGCTCACCGCGAGACGGCCCCGACGGCGGGACAGGCGGCGTCCACCGGTCAGCTCACAGGCTTCGGCCTGGTGGCGCACCACCGCCATCACCCGTTGCAGTTCGGCCGCGGATGGTGGATGACCGTGCTCGTCGCGGAGCCAGCGTCGCAACGCCGCGGTGGCCACCACCGGCGGCACCGCGGCCAGGGCCCGGGTGTCTCGGGGATCCAGACCGTCGGCCTGGGCGTCGATCACGGCCGCGGCGGCGCGCAGGTGGCCGGCGGTGCGGGTGAGCAGGGGCACCGGGTCCCGGTCGGATAGGTCGCTCATGAGGGGCAGCAGTTCGTGCCTAACCCGGTTGCGCAGGAAGCGGGGGTCGTCGTTGGAGGGGTCGGCGAACGGCACCAGGTGGGCGGCCCGGCACACGGCCTGGGTGTCGACGCGCCGCAGGGCCAGGAGCGGATGGGGCGGCCCGGGGGTCATGGCGGCCAGGCCCCAGGGCCCGGACCCCCGCAGCAGGTTGATGAGGACGGTCTCAGCCTGGTCGTCGGCGGTGTGGCCGGTGAGGGCGTCGGGGCCGAGCACGGCCCGCCGGGCCTGCCGGGCCCGCTGCTCCAGGTCACCGCCCGGGGGGATCTCCACCCGGGCGGCCCGGAAGCGCGCCCCGAACCGGCGCGCCGCGGTGGCTACCCGGTCGGCCTCGGTGTCCGAGCCGGGTCTCAGGCCGTGGTCGACGTGGACCGCGGTCACCTCCAGGCCGGCCCGGACGGCGAGCACCAGCAGGGCCAGGGAGTCCGGCCCGCCCGAGACGGCGCACACCACCGGGGTCCCGGCCGGGGGGAAGGCGCACCGGGCCAACCGGGCGTCGACGGGATCGTCGGGGACAGCCTCGGATCGGGGTGGAGGCGGCGCGGCTCCGTCAGACAACGGGGCGGACACCGACCCGGGCCAGCCACAGGCCCGGGCTGCGAATCTCGTCCAGGGTGGGCAGCATCTCCGGGCCGGACCAGACCTGATTGAACAGTTCCCGGCCGCCAGCGGCCTCGACGGCGGTGACGAAGGCCTCACCTTCCTCGTACTGGGCCAATTTGGCTTCGATGCCGGTGAGCCGCTGGACGAGGCGGGTGAGAGGTGAGGCATTGGCCCGCCGGTGGCTCATCACCCGGGCGAACCGTTTGCGGCTGGGGATGATGCCGGCGGTGGCCCGGTCCATGACCAGGTCCCCGTGGCCCTCGAGCAGGCTCATCAGCCCCGACACCTGCTGCATGACGAGGCGTTGTTCCTCGTCGGCGAAGAGGACGGACAGGCCGCCGTCCCGCCAGTCGGGACGGTCGCCGGACCGGTAACGGCGGACGGCGTGGCCCAGGGAGTCGAGCAACTGGCCGCCGTCGGTGTCGACGGAATCGAGCAGCCGGGCGACCAGGGACAGGAAGTGGGGACGGAGCCAGTCGACACCCGTGAACTGGGCCCGGTGGGTGCACTCGTGGACGGCGATCCAGAGCCGGAACTCCTCGGGAGGGAACGCGTACCGCTTCTCCAGTTCCAGCAGGTTGGGGGCTACGTAGTAGACCCAGTCCTGGTCCTCGGCGCGTTCGTCCTCGACGATGAGGAGGTCGTACTGGCCGAGCACCCGGCTCGAGAGCCAGCCGAGGAAGCCGCCGAGCTCGGCCCCCGCCACCTTGGGGCCGACGTATCCGCCCACCGCGTCGACGGCGCGCCCGGCCGCGGCGAGGGGCCCCGTGGACGGTCCCGATCGTGTCGCTTCGTCCTCGACCCGGCCGAGCAGGGGACGGATCAGCCGTTCGAAGCTGGCCAGGTTGGCGTCCACCCAGCCCATCCGGTCGGTGACCCGGGCCCGGGCCGGCCCGGAACTCGACACCAGGCCCGTCTCGGTGGCCACCAGGGTTTCGGCCTGGGCCGTGAGCTCGATGAGGTCGGCCTCCAGCCCGTTGCGTTGGTACGCGGGCGTAGGGTCGTCGCCGACGACCCGCTCGGCGACCGAGCGGGCGAACCGCCAGTCGACCGTCGACGCCACTAGGAGTTCTTCGGGAACTTCTTCGACTCGACCTGGGAGATATAGCCGAGGCCGATGGCCAGCAGCGTCAGGACGACGCCGATGACCAGCAGGAACCCGATCCAGTAATGCCACACCACGGCGATCATAAGAAGCCAGAGTGTAGGGCCTCGGTGGAGTCAGCTCCCACCCGGGACTTCCCGGTGGGCCCGCGGGATCACTGGGCGGTGGCCCGCCGCACGTCGCGGAACGGGACGTTCTTGTCGACCTCGGGCTCCTTGGGAAGCCCGAGGATCCGCTCACCGATGATGTTCCGCTGGATCTGGTCGGTGCCCCCACCGATCGAGGTGAAGTAGGCGTTGAGCATGGCGTAGGTGGCGTCCGCGGAGCGGGCCGAGCTCTCCCCACCGAGGGTTCCCTCGGGGCCGAGCAGGTCAACCTGGAGCCGGCCCGCGTGGTGGAGGATGCCGCTCATGGCCAGCTTCCCGAGCGACACCACCGACGACGACGACCCCTGGGCGATCTCGGCCTTGGCCCGCCGGTTGTTCCACTCGTTGACCTGGACCAGCTCCCGGAGCCGCATCAGGCGTTGCCGGATGACGGGGTCGTCGGCCCGGCCCATGTCGCGGGCCAGGTCGAGCAGGGAGAGGTCGGGGATGGGGGCGTTGGCCTCGTCGTCGGCGGAGCGGACCGCCCGGCCCGGATCGACCCCCTTGCGACGCCGCTGGTTCTCGCCCATGACGGCCCGCTCGTAGGCCAGGGCGGTCTGCAGCACCCGCCAGCCCTCGTTCTCCCCGCCGAGCATGTTGGCGTGGGCGACCCGGGCCTCGGTGATGAACACCTCGTTGAACCGGGCGTCGCCGGTGGCCTGGCGCAGGGGGCGCACCTCCACCCCGGGCTGGCGCATCGGCAACCAGAAGAAGCTGATGCCCCGATGTTTGGGGACGTCCCAGTCGGTCCGGGCGATCAGCATCCCGTAGTCGGCGTGCCGACCGCTCGAGGTCCACACCTTCTGTCCGGTAACCACCCACTCGTCACCATCACGGTCGGCCCGGGTCTGCACCGCGGCCAGGTCGGAGCCGGCCCCAGGCTCCGAGTAGAGCAGGCACATGGCCACCTGGTTGCGGAGCAGGGGGGCCAGGAACTCCCGTTTCAGGTCGTCGCTACCGAAGGCGAGGACCGTGTTGGCCCACAGATTGACCTTGTCCTGGGCCGTGCCCTCGGCTCCGACCCGACGGAACTCGTCGACCACCACGTTGGTCAGGGCCGGGTCGAGGCCCTTCCCGTACCACTGTGCCGGCCAGCTCGGTGCGGCCCAGCCAGAGTCGACCAGGCGGGTCATCCAGTCGTTCCGGTCGAGATCCGCCGACCAGTTCCCGGCCAGCCAGGCCCGCACCTCGTCCCGGACGGCCCCGGCCCCGGTCGGGGAGGCGGCGGTGGACGAGGCGGGGGAGCTGGACGGGTCGTGCTGGTCGTTCATGCGGGCGATGCTACGACCGGGCATCGGCCCGCGTCGAAGCTACGGGCCCAGCCGCGGCCCACCTGTCCCGGCAGCCCCGGCCCGGCCCCGTGCGTTCAGGTCCCGGCCGGGGCGGACGGGCGGGGCCGTCGCCGGACGACGACCACCGCGACGATCGCCAGGCCCACCAGCACCAGGAACCCGAGGGCGGCCACGTCGACGGGGATCCCGTCGGAGTACACCTCGTAGGTCCGTTGGAAGGTCTCGTCGGACGGGGCTGGAGCGAAGGTGAGGTCGGCGTCGATCTGGGTGGCCGGGTCGTCGAACTGCTGCTCATAGGCGGTTAGGTAGGGGGTGGTGTCCACCAGATCCCCCAGGTCGAGGCTGGTTACATCCTCGGCCGGAACCGGCCCGGCGAAGAGCAGCTCGGCCCCGGTGCCAGCGTCGACCATCGGATCGGTCCGGTTCATCCGGTGCTCGGCGACTACAAAGGTGCGCACCTGTTGGGCCCCGGTCGCCCCCTCCGACAACCGCATCGGGTAGACGAGCTCGTCGGCGGCGAAGTCGAGCACGACCGGCGGAAGCTCACCGTCGAGGTCGGCCCCGGCGGAGGTGAGGCGGATGGCGACATAGCTCCACCCTTCTTCCACGTACGGGCCGAGCAGGTCGGCCAGCTCATCGGACATCGTGTAACCGTGATCGTCCAGCCAGGCCTCGAGGGCGACCGGGTCGTCGGCGGCCAGGGTGGTGGCCTGGATGGGCCCCAGGTCCACCTGGTCGATCACGTCGACCCCCAACGCCGCTGGGGCGCCGGACTCGGCCCCGTCGTCGCCCCCGAACCAGATCGGCGGGCCGAACAGGCGGAACCGGTCGACGGCCCGAGGCCGGATGACCCGGTCGAGGTGGTCGAACACCTCGTCGTCGCCCAGTGAGGCGGTGGCCGGGGCCGGAGTGGGGATCAGCAGACCGGCGTCGACGGCGTCACTGCGGGCGGCGAGCCGGAGGTGGACCGTCTCGGTGGTCCCGTCCCAGCGGATGATCACGGTCTCCCCGGTGATCGCAGTGTCGTGGCCGTCGAGGTCGACCATGGCCCCGCAGGCGCACGCCTGGGCCGGTACCGCCGTGGTGGCCACGATGGCCGCCACCACGGCCACCATTCCGGCCAGCAGCCGGGCCGGGATGGACCGGGATCTCACCGCCGACCCTTGGGCAACGCACGGACGGTCGTGCGGACGGTCGTGCCGGTGGTCGTGACGCGGCTGAGTGCAGTTGGGCTCGCCCATGAGCAGACCATGATGGCTGTCGAGTGTCCGGTTGGGGGGTCAGGGCACCAGCTCGACGAGCTCGAACGCGGCCTCAACCGAGGCGGTCAGGGTCATCTCGTCCGGGGTGGCGTCGATGACGGCGTCCTCGGGCGGGGCCGAGCCCAGCAGAGCCGGAGCGGGGCGGACGGCAACGGCCGGGCCCCCTCCCCCACCCTGGCGTCGACCCAGACCGGGCTCGGCCAGCCACAGGACGCGGCCGAGGCCGAGGCCGAGGCCGTCGGCGTACGCCTCGGCCCGGGCTCGGGCGTCGGCGGCCGCGGCCCGTCGGACATCGGCGTAAGCCTCGTGGTCGGGGTCGACGCTCCAGGTCGGCCCGGAGATGGCTCCGCCCGCCCGGGTCAGTTCGGCCACGAGCTGACCCACCTCGACCAGACCAGTCAGCTCCGCCCGGGTGTGCCGAGTGGCCCGCCAACCGGTGCGCTGCTGCTCACCTTTGCGCCACCGGGTGGTGGGCTGGACTAGGAGGGCGGCGGTAACGACCCGATCGGTGTCGGCGGCGTGGGCGGCCAGGACGGCGTCGACCGCCTGGGCCAGGGGCGCGGCGGCCGCGTAGGCGTCCTCCCGACGGGGGCCGTCCGCGCTGATGGTGACCCCAATGGTGGCCCGGTCGGGCATGGCCCGCCCCTCGGCGGTCCCCTTGACGACGATGTCGGTGGCCGGCCGGTCACTGGTTTGCGAAGCGGTCATGGCCGGAGTGTACGACGCCGGCCCGGACTGCTCAGGCCGGGCCGGTGGCTCCCCGAACCCCTGACCGGCTGCGGCTCGGGGGGACGACATCATCGGCGTAGCGGGTCAGGAGGGGTCCGGCGATGGCGGTGATGAGCACGTACGCGGCGGCGAGGGCGCCCAGTTCGGGCCCGTCGGCCAGGGTCACGCCGAGGGCGGCGATGACGATGGAGAACTCACCCCGGGCCACCAGGGCCGAACCGGCCCGGACCCGACCCCGTCGTCCCACCCCAAGGCGACCGGCGGCGTACCAGCCGGTGGCCAGCTTGGTGCCGGTGGTGACCACGGCCAGGATCACCGCGGGCACGGCCACCGCACCCAGATCGGCGGGATCGATGGCGAAGGTGAACGAGACGAAGAAGATGGCCGCGAACAGGTCCCGGAGTGGGGTGACAAGGCGTTCGGCCCGGTGGGCGGTGTCCCCCGACAGGGCCAGGCCCACCAGGAACGCGCCGATGGCGCCGGACACGTCGAGCAGTTGGGCCCCGCCCGCCACCAGCAGGGTGAGACCGAACACGGCCAGCAGCAGGGACTCCGACGAACCCCCGGCCAACAGGTCGCTGAGCCGGCGGCCGTAGCGGAGGGCGGCGGCGAGGATGACGATCACCACGGCTAGGGCCACCACCACGCTGGTGGCGATGGACGTGGGGGAGCCGCCGGTGATGAGGGCGGCCACCACCGGCAGGTAGACGGCCATGGCCAGGTCCTCGATGACGAGGAGATTCAGGACGGCGGGGGTTTCCCGGTTGCCGAGGCGGCCGAGGTCGGCGAGGACCTTGGCGATGACACCGCTGGAGGAGATCCAGGTGACCCCGCCGAGCAGGACGGCGGCCAGGGGTGACCAGCCGAGCAGGAATCCGGCCACCACCCCGGGTCCGGCGTTGGCGATCGCGTCGAACGTCCCGCTGGGCCCGCCGGTGCGGAGGCCGTGACGGAGCTCGGTGTCGCTGTATTCAAGGCCGAGACTGAACAGGAGCAGGAGGACACCGATCTCGGCGGTGAGCTGGATGAACTCGGCCGACACGTCCACCCGGGCCAGGCCCCCCTCGCCGAAGGCCAGGCCGGCCAGCAGGTAGAGGGGTACCGCCGTGATGCCGACCCGGCCGGCCAGACGGGCCAGGACGGCCAGACCGAGGGCCACCGCGCCAAGCTCCACGAAGGCCAGGGCGGCCTCGGCGCTGCCGGCGGCCAGGAGAGGGGTAAGGGTCGGGAGCACCGGGGTCAGGGAGTGGGATTCAGGCGCGGTCGGTGAGGAGGCGGCGCAGGGCGCCCAGGCCCTCCGTGGTGCCGACGGCCACGGCCACGTCGTCGGCGTCGAACACCAGCTCCGGGCCGGGGGCCGGGATCGGGCTGCCGCCCCGGATGACGGCGACGATCGACGCCCCGGTGCGGGTCCGGAACGCCCCCTCACCGATCGAGTGGCCCACCGAGGAGGACCCGGGGTCGACGGTGATCCACTCGATGGCCAGACCCTCGATCTCCTGCTGGACCGCCCCGACGGCCTCGGTGACCCGGCTCCCGCCGAGCAGCTCGTTCATGGTCCGGGCGTCGTCGGGCGACAGGGACAGGACGGTGCGGCACTCGTCGGGGTCGTCGCGTTCGTACACCATGACCTCACGGCGGCCGTCCCGGAGGACGAGCACGGCCACCTCGGTGCCGTCCGCGGTCACGAAATCGTGCCGGACCCCGACGCCGGGAAGATTGGTTTCGCGTACCTCGACCACCGGCCCAGTCTGCCCCCAATCGCACTGATCGGGGGATATCAGCCGACCAACCCCCCGACCGACGCCGCTGTGGCCGCCGCCACTAGCAACACCAGGCACAACCCGCCGACCGCGGCGGTGGCCTGGTTGGCCGTCATTCGGATCCGGCCGGGCAGCCACGCCACCGTCGCCCCGGCGAGGAAGCCGGCCACGGTGCCCCCCAGGTGGCCCCAGAACGAGATGTTCGATATGAGGGGGAGGGCCAGGTTGATGATCAGGACCGTGGCCAGCGAGGTGCGAAAGATGTTGACCCCCCGGGCCCAGAGGACCGCGGCCAAGCAACCGCCGAGCCCAAGCACGGCTCCCGAGGCTCCCAGGGTGGGTTGGACGAAACCGAAGGCCAGCACCGCAGCCGAGCCGCCGAGGAGGCCGGCCAGGTAGATGAGCGCGAACCGGATCGGGCCGAGGCCACGCTCCAGGGTGGGCCCGAAGATCCACAGGGCGTACATGTTGAACCCGATGTGGAGCAGCCCGGCGTGGAGGAAGCCGCTGGTGATGATCCGCCACCACTGCCCGTCGGCCACAAAGGGGCCGAACAGGACACCCCACTCGGTGAGGCGCTGTTGGGTGATCACCTGGCCCACGTACATGGCCACGTTGACGGCGATGAGGACCACCGACACCGGGGTGGAGGTGGCCGGGCGGGTGCGGAGTGGGTTGGCCACCTGTTGACCGCCCGACGACACGCACTCCGGACACTGATGGCCGACGGGCGCCACCGCCATGCACCGCGCACAGATCGGCCGACCACACCGCTGGCACTCGACGGCGGCCGTCGCACCGGGATGGCGGTAGCAGGTGGTGGTGTCGTTCAGCACTCCCGCTCACGGTAGGCCAGGCCACCACCAAACGGGCCGATCGGGAAGGAGCCCGACGACCAAGCCCTCCGCCACGAGCGCCAGCCCACCGTCGAGTTGCATCACGATGTGGTTGCCGGGATGGTGCTGATTTCCTCCCGCGGACACGGCCCATGGGTGAGGGCGTCGGGCACGACCGCCAGCTGACTGACTCGATCGGACCGATCACGACCCCGTAGCACGGAATGCTACACTATCGCCCATGAGTGGCGAGATAAGCCAGCGAGAGCTTCGGAACGACAGTGGCCGCATCATGCGCGCCCTGGTCGAAGGCGAGACCTTCATCGTGACCCGAAACGGCGAACCGGTCGGCGAACTCACCCCGCTGCGCAGGCATCGCTTCGTTCGCGCCGAGGCCGCCATCGAGCTGTTCCGCACCGCACCCGCAGTCGATTGCGATCGTCTCCGCAGCGACCTCGATGACGTCGCCGATCAGACCCTGACCCCACGTGGCTAGCGACGCCCGCCCGGCACGTGGGCTGCTAGATACCTCGGTCGTCATCGATCTCGAGACAATCCCCGCGACCGCACTACCGGTCGAGGTGGCCGTCAGTTCGATCACCCTGGCCGAACTTTCTGCGGGGCCACAGGCCACCAACGACCCCGCCGAGCGCAGCCGCCGCCAAGACCGGCTGCAACGGACCGAAGCCGCCTTCGACCCGCTCCCCTTCGATGCTGACGCAGCCCGCGCCTACGGCCGTATCCTCGCGGCCGTCGCTGGCGCCGGACGCAAACCCCGCGGAGCCCGAGCCGTCGACCTCCTGGTCGCCGCCACCGCCCTCGCCGCACAGCTCCCCCTTTACACCCGGAACCCCCACGACTTCGAAGCACTCGACGGTCTAGTCGACGTCATCCCCGTCTGATCACGGGTCGCAGCCATGTGCGGTGCCCGGTCGGTATTGCCGGTTTGCCGGCGTGTTCTTCCGAGGTGTTCGAGCATTGATATCGGGAGGTTTACGGGGAATTGAGCGGGTCAATTCGTGTATAGGTGTCGGTAGCTGGTGCAGTACAGGCGGACCTCGTTACCCACCTGAACGACTCCGATGTAGTGATGATGGACGAGACCGGGTGGCGCATCAACGGCTCCCCACACCGGCCGACCCCATCGGACCGCTGCCCGCCGACGCCACTGACCACGCCGACTCGATCTCCTCGGCCACGTGTTGCGGTGGCTCAGCGGTTTCGGCCCGCTGCGGTTCCCCTGGTCAGATCCCTTGCGAGCCCGAAAGGGGATTCGAACCCCTGACCTACGCATTACGAATGCGTTGCTCTACCAACTGAGCTATTCGGGCAGGGCGCCCAGACTACCCGACCACGGCGGGGGCGAGGCCCCGGATTTTCGCCGGGCGTCACCGATCCGGCTCAGGCCCGCACCGCAACAGCAACGCCTGCAGCATCAGGCCCTCGTTGGGATTCCGGATGAGGTTCTCGGCCGCGGTCTGGATGTGGCCGAGCGCCACCGCCGGCTGGTCGTCGTCGCCGGCCACGAGACGGTCGCGGTAGGTGCGGGCCAGGGTGGCCAGGCCGAAGCGGAGCTCGTCGGCCCGCAGGCGGCGCAGTTCCCGCTTGTGGCGGGCCACCAGTTCGGAGCGGCCCGAACCCCGCTCCCCCAGCTGCTCCACCCGCTCCTCGAGGGCGGCCTTCTCCTCCGCGTGCCGGGCCTCCAGTGGCTCCTGGGCGTGATCCATGCCCGCCCTCAACTCGTTGACGATGGCCACCACGGTGGAGCCGGTGCCGTCGAGCCGGGCCGGGACCTCACGCCACATCTCCGCCCTGGCGGCCAGGCCGTCGTCGTCGACGAGCAGCTCGGCCCGGGCCATGTCCCCGCCCGAGGCCACCGCGGCCGCCTCGGCCCGGGCCGAGTTGACCCCCCGTTCGATCAGAGCCGCGGTGATGACCGACACCGGCAGGGGGGCGAATTCGATCGTCACGCAGCGGCTGGCGATGGTGACCAGCTCGGGCGGGATCTCCTCGGCCAGCAGAACGAACACCGCCGATTCGGGCGGCTCCTCCACCACCTTGAGGAGCTTGCCAATGGCGGCCTCCTCGATGGCGTCGATGCCCCGCACCACGATGACCTTCCGGTCGCCCTCCATGGGAGACCTCAGCCCGGCCCGGATGATCTGGTCCGCCTCGGCCACCCGGATGGTGGAGCCCTCGGGTTCGATGACCACCAGATCGGGATGTTTGGCCTGACGGGCCAGGGCGATGTGTCGGGCGTCGGGCGAGGTGGGGTCGTCCTCGCCCCGGGCCAGGATCAGACCCCCGAATCCGAGCGCCACCGGATACGAGCCGCTGCCCTGGGAACCGACGAACAGGTAGGCGTGTACCGGGTGGGCGGCCGCCGCCTCCAACCGGGCGAGGGCGCCGGCGTGACCCACCACGTCGGCCCACGGATCGAGGTTGCGGTCACTGACCAGCTTCACACGTTGAACCTACCCGGCCAGGCGGGGCTCGACGGCGGCCCAGACCGCCCCGGCCACCTCGTCGATGGTGCCGCCGGCGGGCACCACCACCCAATCCTCGGCGGCGGCCAGGGCCGCGTAGGTGTCGGCCACCCGGCGACGGAAGGCGTCGCCCTCCCGCTCCATCCGGTCGAGCCTCCGGTCGAGCCGGTTGAGGAGGGTCTCGTCCGGGGCGGTCAGGTAGACGACCAGATCCGGGAACCGGCCGTTCAGAGCCCACCGGTTGAGTCGGCGGACCTCGTCGACCCCGAGGGCGCGGCCCCCTCCCTGGTAGGCCAGGGAGGAGTGGACGCTCCGGTCCGAAACCACGGCTCGGCCGGCGGCGAGGGCGGGAGCGATGACCTCGGCCATCAGTTGGGCCCGGTCGGCGGCCATGAGCAGGGTCTCGGTTCGGGCGTCCACGGGGGCGCCGTCGGGATCGAGCAGCAGCCGGCGGAGATCGGCGCCGAGGGCGGTGAAGCCCGGCTCCCGCACCAGCAGGGCCCCCAGCCGGTCGGCCAGGATCCGGGCCTGGGTGCTCTTGCCGGCGCCGTCGGAACCCTCGACCGCGAGGTACGTCACCGCCCGGCGCCGCGCAACGAGGTCACGAACCGTCGGTCGGCTTCTTGGCCGCCGACTTCTTGGTGGCGGCCCGCTTCTTGGCGGTCTTCTTCGCCGGCTTCTTGGCCGCGGTCTTGCGGGTCGACGCCTTCTTGGCGGTCCGCTTCCCCGCCGCCCGCTTCTTGGCCGGCTTCGGACCTTCGAGCTCGAGCTTCTGCCGACGGATCGTCAACAGCTCCGAGGCCCGCATGATGTCGATCCGCTCCACCGAGTCGCCCTGCTGGAGACTGGCGTTCACCTCGCCGTCGGTGACGTACTCACCGAAGCGGCCGCTGCGGACCACGACCTCCCGGTCGGTGACCGGATCGACCCCGAGCGTCTTCAGGGGGCCCGTGGCCCGCTGGCCCCGGCGCCGTTTCGGTTCGGCGAACAGGGCCTGGGCGTCGGCCATGGTCATGGTCAGGAGCTGATGCTCGTCGGTGAAACTACGGGTGTCGTGCCCCTCCTCGCCTTTGGCCCCCTTCTCGATGTAGGGACCGTGGGGGCCGTTCCGGGCGATCACCTCGAAGCCGTCGTTCGGGTCGACGCCCAGGGACCGGGGAATGGTGAGCAGTTGGAGGGCCTGGTCCAGGGTGAGCAACCCCATGTCCATGTCGGCGAACAGGGAGCTGGTGGGGGGCTTGGTCTCCCGGTTCTCGTCGTAGACGCCGAGCTGCACGTAGGGACCGAACTTCCCGTCGCGCACGATGACGGGTTCACCGGTGGCCGGATCGTCCCCCAGGACGATCTCGTCGGGCACCGACAGGATCTCTTCCGCCCGGGCCACGGTCAGCTCGTCGGGGGGGATGTCGTCGGAAATCGACTTGGTTTCCTCGCCCCGCTGCAGGTACGGGCCGTACTGGCCTACCCGGACCACGATCGGCACCCCGTTGCTGTCCTCGCCGATGGGGATCGAGTTCACGGCCCGGGCGTCGATGTCGCCCAGGCGTTCGTCGACCAGGTCCCGGAGGCCGGGGTCGTCCTCGTCGCCGAAGTAGAACGACGCCAGCCACGGGACCGGCTCCTCGGAACCGTGGGCGATCGAGTCGAGGTCGTTCTCGATCTGCTCGGTGAAGGCGTAGTCGACCAGATCGGGGAAGTGCTGCTCCAGGACGTTGACCACGGCGAAGGCGAGGAAGCTCGGCACCAGGGCCGAGCCCTTCTTCCAGGCGTAACCCCGGTTCTGGATCGTCCCCATGATCGAGGCGTAGGTGGACGGCCGGCCCACCCCGAGCTCCTCGAGCCGCTTGACCAGGGACGCCTCGGTGAAACGGGCGGGAGGTTGGGTGTCGTGACCGACGGCGTCGACCGCGTCCACGTGGGCGGAGTCACCCTCGGTCAGGGCCGGGAGGCGCTGTTCCTCGGGTTCCTTGGCCGCGTCGCCGTCCTCGTCGGTGCTCTCCACGTAGACCTTGAGGAACCCCTGGTGGGTGATGACGGTTCCCGAGGTAGAGAACACGGCCCGGCGACCCGCTTCGGTGGCGGTCTGGAGCCGGAGGGTCACGGTTTCCCCGGTGGCGTCGGTCATCTGGGAGGCCACGGTCCGCTGCCAGATCAGCTCGTAGACCAGGAAGTCCTGGGTGTTGAGCTCGCCCTTGACCTCCTCCGGGGTCCGGAACCGGTCACCGGCGGGCCGGATCGCCTCGTGGGCCTCCTGGGCGTTCTTGGCCTTCTTGGCGTAGACACGGGCGGCGTCGGGCAGGTACTCGGCCCCGAACCGCTCGGCGATCTGGCTGCGGGCCGCGGCCAGGGCCGTCTCGGACAAGGTGGTGGAGTCGGTCCGCATGTAGGTGATGTAGCCCCGCTCGTACAGGCCCTGGGCCACGCGCATGGCCTGGGCGGAGGAGAGGCGGAGCTTGCGGCCGGCGTCCTGCTGGTAGGTCGAGGTGATGAACGGGGCGGCCGGGCGGCGCCGGTACGGCTTGGCCTCCCGGCTCGCCACCGTGGCGGTCCGGTCGACCAGTTCCTCGGCCAGGGTCTCGGCCGCGGCCCGGTCGAGGTGGAGCACCTCGGCGTTGGCCAGGCGACCGTCCGCGGCGAAGTCCCGGCCGGTGGCCACCCGACGGTCGTCTACCTCGACCAGCTGGGCGGTGAAGGACCGCTCCGCCCCCTCGGCGGAGAAGGTGCCGGTGAGATCCCAGTAGTTGGCCGACCGGAAGGCCATCCGCTGGCGTTCCCGCTCGACGATGATCCGGGTGGCGACGCTCTGGACCCGACCGGCCGAGAGCCGCGGCTTCACCTTCTTCCACAGCACGGGGGAGACCTCGTAGCCGTACAGCCGGTCCAGGAGGCGCCGTGCCTCCTGAGCGTCGACCAGGCGCCGGTCGAGCTCGCGGGGGTTGTCGATGGCCCGGTGGATGGCCTCGGGGGTGATCTCGTGGAACACCATCCGCTTCACCGGGATCCGTGGGTTCAGGACCTCGAGGAGGTGCCAGGCGATGGCCTCGCCCTCGCGATCCTCATCGGTGGCCAGCAGCAACTCGCTGGCGTCGGCCATCAGCGAGCGGAGTTTCCTTACGTGGTCCTTCTTCTCCGCCGACACCACGTACAGCGGTTTGAAATCGTTGTTGACGTCGATGCCGAGCCGGGCCCACTTCTCGGACTTGTGGCTCTTGGGGATCTCGGAGGCCTTCTTGGGCAGGTCACGGACGTGACCGATGGACGACTCGACGGTGTAGTCATCACCGAGATAGCCCGCGATGGTGCGGGCTTTGGCCGGAGATTCGACGATGACGAGGGGTTGCGACACTTTTCGGAGGCTACGAAGCGAAGCTGCCCTTTTGCCAACACCAACCCCGAATTTCCCCGGGACCGGCCCCGGCGCACCCCGCCCCGGAGCGGTGTCCCACCCGGGGGGACGTCCCCGAACTTCCGGTCAGGCGTCGGCGGTGGCGGGAGCCCGAGCCTCGGCCAGATCCACCCGGTGGGCCCAGCCGAGCAGGACGTACCCCAGCAGGGTGGCCAGCACCGAGGCCGACAGGATCCCGATGACGGCGTCCTCCACCAGCTCGGGCCGTTCGAAGGCGAGGGTGGAGATGAACAGGGCCACGGTGAAACCGATGCCGGCCACCGCTCCCCCGCCCAGCAGGTGCCGGGGTTTGAGGCCGGCGGGCATGCTGGCCACGCCGGAGCGGGTGGCGATCATCGAGAAGGTGAACACCCCGACGGGTTTGCCGAGCACCAGGCCGAGGAGGACCCCCCAGGTCACCCGGGAGGCCACGGCGGCGCTGATCGCCTCGCCGCTGAGGGCGACGCCGGCGTTGGCCAGGGCGAAGGCCGGGATGACCAGGAAGCTGGTCCAGGGGCTGAGGACGGTGATCAACCGGCTGGTCACCGGCACCCGCTCCCGGAGCTGCCAGTTGGCGTTGCGGATGGCCACCGGGTCGGCGTCGTCGCCGGAGAGGATGTCCTCGATCCGTTCGAACATCCGGGGTCCGAGGAGCGGCCGGGCCGGGGTGAGCAGGCCAAGGATCACCCCGGCGATGGTGGCGTGCACCCCCGAACGGTAGGTGGCGTACCAGATGCCGGTGCCGATCACGGCGTAGACGGGGATGTACCAGACGTGCAACCGCTTCAGGACGACGAGCAGTACGATCCCCGCCGCGGCCAGGCCCATCCAACCCAGGCTGAGCTGGCTGGTGTAGAAGACGGCGATGACGGCGATCGCGCCGATGTCGTCCACGATGGCCAGGGTCAGCAGGAACAGCTTCAAGGGCTGGGGCACCCGGTCGCCGAGGAGGGCCAAGACCCCGACGGCAAAGGCGATGTCGGTGGCCATCGGCACGCCCCAGCCCGGCACGGTGTCGGTACCGGCGTTGACGGCGAAGTAGATCAGGGCGGGGACCAGCATCCCGCCCAGGGCGGCGACCGCCGGCAGGGCCGCCACCCGGGGGTCCCGTAGGTCGCCGGTGATCAGCTCGCTCTTGATCTCCATGCCCACCACGAAGAAGAACAACGCCATGAGGGCGTCGTTGACCCAGCCGTGGATCGAGAGGTCGATCAGGGTGGTGTCGCCCAGCACGATGGCGAGGTGGGTGTCCCAGAAGGTGTGGTAGGACTCGCCCCACGGGCTGTTGACCCACACGAGGGCGGCCGCGGTGGCCACCAGGAGGAGGACGCCGGACGCGGTCTCCTGGGCCAGGAAACGGACGAGGGGGCGGGCGACGTTCCGGGCCAGGGGCGTGTCACCGCCGGTCCAGGTCTCCGAACGTACCCGTAGCGCGCCGTTAGCCAACGCTGGACACCCCTTCTCTCCGGTCGCCGGGGGTTCCGGCGACGGGCAGCCCAAGGCTACGGCCGGCCGGGCCGGGGCTCCACCTGAGCCAGCCGCCGGTGGCGTCTCCCGGGGCGCCCCGGAAGGTGGGCGGGCCGTCCGGATTCCCGGGCCCCGGGCGGGTGGGGGCCGATCAGTGGGGGGTCGGCTCCTGGTGGAGCTCCATCTCGACGGTGGTGCCGGCGGTGTCGCTATGGAAGGAGAGGGCGCTGCTCAGGTTGCGCATCAGGGGGATGCCGAACGCCCCTTCAACCAGGAGACGCTCCGGGTCGCCGATCTCGGGGACGGTGCCGATCGGGGGGAGGCCCGGGCCCTCGTCCTTCACCGACAGACGGACCAGACCGGAGGCCAGTTCGCAGCGAACCACGACCCGGCCGGCGGTGTCCCGCATCAGGTTGGCCTCGATCGCGTTCGTGGTGGCCTCCGAGGTCACCCACCGGAGATCGTCGAGCCGGTCGCCCTGGATGGCGTCGACGGCGTTGGTGGCCGCGGCCACGATCATCCGGACGACGGCCACGAGATCCACGCGTGAAGGAATCTCGATCTCGACTACCTCGGCCCCGGGGGCTGGGTCGTCGGTCAGGGCCACCCAACAGTCAGACTCCATCGAACCCAAAACTACACCAGCCACATCTGGTTACGACCAGCTGACAATCCCATTTCCCTGGGTACATGAGACCACCTCTTTGCGGGTGGAACGGCCTATTGCGCCGCCACCGGTCAGGTCGATTTCGACGGTTCCGCGGCCACGGAGGTCACCCACCGATCGAATGGTGCCGTCGGATCACCGCGGCGGGGATCGACCAGCCAGGGCCAGGGGTGGACCTCGGCCGGGTCGATCCGGACCGATCGCCGCCGCCAACCCGGCACGGGGGCGTAGGTGGTGGCTGGGTTGCGACCGGCCAGCACCGCGACCGGATCACCGTTCCAGAGTTCCACCTCGCGGGTGGTGGCCAGCTCGGCCAGGGTCTCGACCCAGAAGACCAGCCGTTTGGGAGATAGGCGCAGGGCGGTCAGCAGGGGACGGTCGAACACGAACACCGCCGGCAGGTCCGGGTGGGCGGCCGCGGCCGGATCGGCGGAACAGAGGGACTCGGCGGTCAACCAGACCGTGTCGGGACGCCGGTAGCGGAGCGGCCGGTCGGGACCGCCGACCCAGTCGACCCCGGCAGCCGTGCGCGCGGCCATCGTGCGCTCGGCCGCCATGTCGTGGGCCCCCATGTCCGGGGCCCGCGCGTCGTCGGCCCAGCGGCGCCCGGAGGTTTCGGCCGTGGTGCCGACGCCGCCCGGGGTTGGACCGAACCGGTCGGCGTCGCGGCCGGTCACCGCGTCCAGGGCGACCGCCCGGTCGGTAACCCCGGCCGGGTCGTGGTAGGCGGGGTCGTGGAAGGCGGGGTCGTTGGGGGAGGCGGCACGGCCGGCGGTGCCGTCCGGGTGGAGGGGGTCAGGGCGGAGGGGGTCAGGGTGGAGGCCGAGCTCGCGACCCACCCGGTCGGCGGTGTCCTCCACCGGGCACCGCTGCACCAGTTCGCAGGTGGCGCACAGGCCCGGCGCCCACCGTTCGACATCCAGCCGGGAGAACACGGGCACCGCCTGGCCGGCCAACCGGGCGCCGGGCGCGGGCGCCACCGTGTCCGGGGCGTCGCCCCGGAGCCACCGCTCGATCTGCCCGCCGACTGCCCGGCTCCCGTCGATGGAGTGTCGGAAGAGGTAGTCCCACCCGTCGGTCCACCGCTGCCGCCGGTGGACCGACCAGTCGATGGCCAGCCACCGCCGGGCCTCGTCGACCAGCCAGCCGTCCTCCACCAGCTCCCCAAGGGCGATCTCGATGCAGCCCATTCGGCGGTTCCAGCCGAGGCGGCGGCCCGGACCGGGATCGAGGCCGGGGGGTTCACCGGACCGGCGGGGCGAGCGTCCGCCGTCGGCGCCGGGGCCCGGAGGGTACGGTCGGGGGGCGGCACCGGCCGCGTAGGCGTGCCGGGCGTACTCGGCCCGTAACAGGGCCCGCCGGAAGGCAGCCACATCCGCGGGGTCGCCGCCGGCCACATGGTCCCAGACCTGGGGGAGGGTGAGCAGTCCGTGCCGCAGGTAAGGCGACAGTCGAGACCCCACCCGGCGGGGTTGGGGGTAGGCGAACCGGTGACCGGCGGCGTAACCGGCCACGTCGAACCGGGCCAGGGCGGCGTCGGCGGCCGTCTGGCCGCCGCGCACGGTCGGCGACGAGAGACTGTGTCCACCCCGCCGCTCGACGAGACGTTCGAGCTGTTCGACGACGAACCGCTCGGCCTCGGCTCGGCCCCGGCCGGGCACGGGCAACGGCCAGACGGGAGCGGGGACGGGAGACGCACCTGGGGTCACCACCATGGTCACCCCATCGGTTCGGGTCGCTCCGAAGTCAATGGAACGGGCCCCCGGTCCGGTCAGCCGGGGAGGATCGCCCAGCACTACCCTGGCCGGGATGGATCTGGCGGTTGCCGACAGCGGCCGGGCCGCCGCGACGGGGGCGGGGGCGGGGGCGGGGGCGCCCGGGCCTACCTCCGATCCGGCCTGGGGACCCGACGATCCCGTAGCGGCGATCGGGCAACGGGGCGGGGTGGTGCACACCGGGACCATCCCCGGTCGGCCGGGCGTGACTAGCACCCTGGCCCGGCCGTTGCCGGCCACGATCGGGCACCTCGTCCCCCCGGACGGTCTGTGGCGACACCAGGTCGAGGCGATCGACCTGATCCGGGCGGGCAGGTCGGTGGCCATCGCCACCGGGACGGCGTCGGGGAAGTCACGCTGCTACCAGATCCCGATCGCCGAAGCGGTGGTGAGTGGCCTGCGGGCCCAGACCTCCATGCTGATATATCCCACGAAGGCCCTGGCCCAGGACCAGCTCCGCAGTTTCGGCGAGCTGGCCGTGCCGGGATTGACGGCGGCCGCCTACGACGGGGACGCCTCCCCGACCCAGCGCTCGGCCGCCCGGAGCCGGGCCAACGTGGTGCTGACCAACCCGGAGATGCTCCACTACGGGATCCTGCCCCACCACGGGAAGTGGGCTACGTTCCTCAAACGGCTCCGGTACCTGGTGATCGATGAGCTCCACGTGTTGCGTGGGGTGTTCGGCACCCATGTCGGCCACCTGCTGCGCCGCCTCCGGCGGGTCTGCCTCCGCTACGGCGGCGACCCGACCTTCGTGTTCACCTCGGCCACGATCGGTGAACCGGCCCGGCTGGCCGGGGAGCTGTGCGGCAAGGAGGTCACCGCGGTGACCGGCGACGCGTCACCGTGCGCCGAGCGGCGGCTCGTCGTGGTCCAGCCGGCGACGGTCGATCCGGAACGGGGCGGACGCCGGTCGGCCACCAACGAGACGGTCCAGGTGGTGGCCGACCTGGTCCGCTCGGGGCGCCGGGTGATCTGCTTCTGCGGCAGCCGGGCCATCACCGAGCGGGTGGCGCTGGGGGTTGCCCGGGTGCTGCCCCCCGGGCTGGCCGACACCGTCCGGCCCTACCGGTCCGGCTATCTGGCCGCCGAACGGCGGGAGATCGAGGCTGAACTGACCGGGGGGCGGCTCCGGGCCGTGGTGACCACCAGCGCCCTCGAGCTGGGCATCGACATCTCCGGTCTGGACGCCACCGTCCTGTGCGGCTTTCCCGGCACCATCGCCTCGATGTGGCAGCAGATCGGCCGGTCGGGGCGGGCTGGGGAGGCGTCGGTTTCGGTGCTGGTGGCGGGGGAGGACCAGCTCGACCAGTGGTTCGTGGCCCACCCCGACGAGTTGTTCGGCCGGCCCCCGGAGCCGGTGGTGGTCAACCTGGCCAACCCGGAGATCGCCGAGGCCCAGCTCGGCTGCGCGGCGTACGAATCCCCGCTGCGACCCACTGACGAGCGCTGGTGGCCGGACCTGGACGAACGCGTCCGGAGGCTGGTGGTCGGCGACCTCCTGCGCGTCCGGTCCGACCGTCGGGGCCGGCCCCGGGCGATGTGGGACGGTGGCGGCATCCCGATGCGGCGCATCGGGCTCCGGTCCGCGTCCATCGGCGAGGTCCGGATCCAGGCCGACGGTGGGGAGCTGGTTGGCACCGTGGAACGCCAGCGGGCCTCCCACCTGGTCCATCCGGGGGCCGTCTACCTGCACCGGGGTCAGGCCTGGCGGGTGACCGCGCTCGACCTCGACGCCGGCACCGCCACCGTCGAACCCGACGACGGTTCGACCTGGACCCAGGCCCGGTCCTCCGTGGACGTCGAGATCCTCGACATCGACGAGACCCGCACCGTCGGTCCGGCCGGGGTGACCCTCGGTTGGTTGAAGGTCACCTCTACGGTGACCGGCTACCAGGTGCGCCGGGTCCGGGGGGCCGGCCGGGGCCACCGGCGGGCGGAGGCACACGACCTGGACCTCCCCCCTCAGGAGCTGGTGACCACCGGGGTCTGGTACCAGTGGGACCACGACCTGATCGCCCAGGCCGGTATCCGACCCCACCTCCTCCCCGGGGCCCTCCACGCTGCCGAGCACGCGGCCATCGGGATCCTGCCGTTGTTCACCATCTGCGACCGGTGGGACGTAGGCGGGGTGTCGATCGCCGCCGGGCTGGGCGACGGCCGGCCGGCGGTGGTGATCTACGACGGCTACCCGGGCGGTGCCGGGATCGCCCCGCTCGCCTACCGGGCCGCCGAACGCCACCTGGCCGCCACGGTGGAGGTGATCGACCGCTGCCCGTGTACGACCGGCTGCCCGTCGTGCGTCCAGTCGCCCAAGTGCGGCAACGGCAACGAACCGCTCGATCCGGCCGCCGCCGTGGCCCTGTTGCGCGCCACCCTGGACGACACAGCCGAGCCGTTCTGACCGGGACGGATGGAAGGGCCGGGACCCGGCCCGCTACTCGACCCGGATGGTGGCCCGGCTCCGCCACTCGATGTCGCCGACCAGGGGGCCGATCAGGGGCAGGTCGGTGACCGACCGGTAGGTGACGGTCACGGTCAGGAGTTCGCCGGGGGCGGACCCTCCGGAGGTGGCCACGTCCATCCGGGCCGGGTCGAGACCGGTAGCCCCGCGGGCCGCGGCCGAGGCCACCCCGGGGGCGGGGTCGACCGCCGCGACCCGGGCCGCCTCCCGGACGGCGTGGGCCACCTGGATCCGTTCCGTCGCCACCACCGCGGCCTGCAGCAGGCCGAGGATCAGCAGCACCACAACGGGGAGCGACAGCACCAGCTCCACCGTGGCCTGACCGGCCTCCCGCCCGGGTCGCCGGCCGGGTGACAGGCGGTCCGGCGGGGCGGGGAAGGGAACGGATCCACCCGGCGCCGTCACTCGACGCGGCCGAGCAGGGAGCGGAGCACGGCGTCGAACAGCTGCCCGATCCCGTCGGCCCCAGCCGCCCAGGCGAGCAGGAGACCGGCCAGCGCCGCGGCCGCGAGCACGACGAGGGCGTATTCGGCGGTGGCCTGGCCGGCCTCGCCGGGGGGAGGATCGGGCCGACGATCGTCCGGTCCCGGTGGTGGTGGGGTGGAACCCCGGGTCATCGGCGGGCCCGCCGTGACGGGTGGGGACCCGTTCGTCGGGGCGGATCCGGGCACCGGGGTGGAGGGTGGGTTTGGGTGTGCGGGCATGGGGGAGCCTCCGGGGGAGGGCGTGACGAGGCGGCGGGCCGGACGGGCCCGTCGGAGTGGTGGTGTGGGGCCGTCAGGGCCCGAGTGGGGCGCCGTCGAGCTCCAGGCCGGCCAGGGAGACGAGGACGAGGGGTGCCACCGCACCGAGGAGCACGGCGGGCAGGGAACAGACAATCAGCGGCCCGAGCAGGGCGACCGGGAGACGGCGGGCCACCCGTTCCCCCTGGCGGCGCCGGCTGGCGTTGGCCTCGGCCGACAGGCGACCCAGCAGCACCCCGATCGAGCCGCCTTGTTCGTGGCCGAGCAGGAGGGCACCGGTGAGCGGTTGGTAGCCGGGGCCAAGATCGCGGCGGAAACCCCGCAACGCCTCGTCGAACCGGAGACCGGCGTCGGCCCGGGCCACCGCGATCGCGGCGGCAACGCGGATCGAGCCGGGTCCATGACGGCCGAGAGCGGCGACCGCGTCGCGGACGGTGCCCCCGGCGGCGAGGACCACCGCGCACAGGTCGAGGGCGGCGGGGAGGGCGGCCAGCCGGGCGGCCTCCGCGGCCCGGCGGCGGGCGGCCGAACGGCGCCGGGCGAACACCCCGGCCACCACAGGGCCACCGACCGCGGCCGCCGGACCGATCAGGAGCACCAGTGCCCCCGCGGCCACGACGGCCACCGCCACCGTCGTGGGCCCGATCCTCATCGACCCGACCCCGTCCGGCTCCGAACCGGGCCCGGTGGCACGTGGGGCGCAGCGGGCCCGCCACCAGCTCCGGGCCCCGGCCGGCGCTGCGCCGACCGGCCACAACAGGACCCCGGCCGTCGCCGCCGCCACCCAGACCACCGGCGGAACGGGCAGATCCGCCAGGGTGATCGTGGTGACGACGGGGGTGGTGACGGCCATGGGACGGCTCCGGGTACTGGTGGCGGGATGCCGGGAGGGCACCGGCACCAGTACAAGCGCGGCCCGGCCGCGGATGGTTACACCACCGGGCGACACGGGCCCCATCGGGGGCCATGGCCACCCGCGGCACCGGGCCGGGGTCACGGCCGGTCGGATGGGTCCACCTCGTCCACGTCGATGACCTGGCCGGGCCGGCGACGGAGCGGGCCCGGCCCCGGGTCGTCCGGGGCGGACAGGCCGAGCCCCGCGGCGAGGTTGTGAATATAGGCCAAGGCCCCGAGCAGGGCCACGATGTCGTCGATGACGACCGGATCGGGCACCAGGTCGATCGGGGACACGGTGTAGATCAGGGCGGCCCAGAAGGCCACCTTCCCCCCGGTCGGCATGTCGGCCCGGCGGGCCAGGCGCCAGGCCGAGATCAGCCGGACCAGGAGCCAGATCGCCACCAGCACGGTGATCAGCAGCACCACGACGAGGACGGCCGCCAACAGGGTTCCGACCTCCGGCAGATTGATCGGACGGCCCATCCCCCTTCACGCTAGCCCACCTCCGTCGGTGACCAACCGGTCCATCCACCACCATCCGGCGTGCGACAGGAGCCCCGCCCCAACGAGGCAGGCGGCACCGGCCGGGTGGCGGAGGTACAGGGAGGCCAGCCGGGGGTCGAGGGCGGCCATGGCGGCCGCGAACAGGCCCGGCAGGGCGGTGAGCGCCCCGGCCGAGGCGGTGGCCTGGCCGGCCTGGGCCCGAAGCTCCTGATCGAGGGCGTGGGCCGATCGCACGGTGTCGCTGAGCCGTTCCAGCGAGGGCACCGCCGGGCCGCCCCGATCGGCCAGGGTCCGCAGCGTGCCCACCAGCAACTCCGCCCCGGATGGAGCCGGATCGGCCAGGGTGGCCAGGGCATCGTCGAGGGCGGCCCCAGCGGCCAGGGCCCGCCGGAACGGGGCCATGGCCTGGGCCAGGGGGGAGGCGGGATCGGGCAGGGTCGTCGGGTCCCGGACGGCGGCGGCGAGTGATCCCCCCACGGCCAGACGCTGGATCAGCTCGTCGACATAGCCGGCGAGGTCCTCGGCCAGACGCAGGCGCCGACGGCGCGCCGCGGCTCGGCGGCGACGGTGGGTTCCGGCCGCGGCCAGGAACGCCGGGGCCACGGTCAGGAGGGGGCTGCCGGCGAGGAGGCCGAGGACGGTGGCGGCGACCACACCACCGACCACCGCCCGGTAGCCGGGGGGAGGCGGGACCCTCACCCCGAGGACCACACCGGCTCCACCCGGCGATCTCCCTCGGCCCCGGCCACCCGCACCACCTCGGTGATGGTGCGGGTGGCCCCCCGGCGAGCCACCGTCACCACCAGATCGACGGCGTCGAGAAGCTGGGAGTGGACCGCGGAAGGGGCCAGATCGGCCCCGCCCAGCAGGGCCAGGGTCTCCAGCCGGCGGAGGCCGCCACGGCCGCTGGACGCGTGGCAGGTGGCCATCGAGCCCCGGTGCCCCGACCCAAGGGCCAGGATCAGATCGAGGGCCTCCGGGCCGCGCACCTCGCCGACGACCAGCCGGTCGGGCCGCATCCGCAGGGCGTTGCGGACCAGGGTGCGCAGATCGACCTCGCCCACCCCCTCGCTGTTAGCCGGGCGGGCCTCCAGGCGGACCACGTGCTCGCCCGGCAGCCGCAGCTCGGCGGTGTCCTCGATGGTGACGATGCGCTCGGTGGGGGCGAGCCGGCTGCAAAGGGAGCCGAGCAGGGTCGTCTTGCCGGCCCCGGTGCCCCCGACGACGAGCACCGTCGACCCGGCCGCCACCGCGTCGCCCACCGGTTCGGCGGCGGGACCGAACCGGGCGAGAGGGATGGTGGTGGCCGCGAACCGGCGGATGGTGACCACCGGTCCGTCGACGGCCAGGGGCGGGACCACGATGTTGACCCGAGACCCGTCGGCCAGGCGGGCGTCGACGAACGGGCGCGACCGGTCGACCCGGAGGCCCAGGGGGTCGACGATCCGTTCGATCACGAGGACGAGCTCGGCGGCGGTGATCTCGCCCACCCGGGTCGGCGCTCCTCCACGATCCACCCAGACCGGCCCCGGACCGTTGACCATGACCTCGGTGACGGCCGGATCGGCCAGGAGCGGGCTCAGCACCCCGAGCCCGCCCCGCCGGGCGGTGGAGGACAGGACGCGGGCGGCCACCGAGGCCGTGTCGAGCAGGGGCTCCGCCGACCGGACCTGTTCGGTCAGCCGGGTGATCTCCGCCCCCTCCGCGTCGGGCCGGCTCATCGGCGGGCGGGTTCGGGACGGAGATCGGGCAGGTCGAGCAGGCGGCCGAGGGGGCGGAACGGCCGGGGCAGGCGGCGCAGCAGCAGGCCGGCGTCGACGGCCCGGGCCACCGCCGGGTCGGTGGGGACGACGGCCACGACGGCAGCCCCCACGGCGGCCGCCGCGTCGGCCGGGGTGATGGCGCGTTGGGGCTCCCGCACCACGACGACCCCGTCCGGGGCGGGCCCCCGCGCCGCCGCCCGCAGACCCAGGAAGCAGGCCCGGGTGACCAGCAGGGACCACGGGCTCATCCCCAGCAGGGGCCGGGCCCGGGGCCAGAGGGTGCCACAGTCGATCACCACGTCACGCCCGTCGGCGGCCAGGAGGCCGCCCAGCAGGCGCCAACGGCCCTCCAGCTCGGCCGGGTCCCGCTCGCTCAGGGGCTCGCCCGCCGGTAGGAGGGCGAGCCGATCGGTGACCCGGCGCTCGATCCGGGTCAGGGCGTCGGGGGGTGGGTGCGGGGCCAGGACCCAGTCCCCGACCCCGACCCGGGGCCCGTCGGGGTCGGTCTCCCCGGCCACGCCCAACAGGGCGGGCTGGTCACCCGCCAGGTCCACCAACAGGGTGGGCCCCCTACGGGCCGCCAGCACGGCCAGGCCGGCCGCCACCGTCGAGCATCCGCTCCCACCCTTGGCACTCCACAGACACCACATCATCACCACCCCAAGCGCGACCGGCGAGCCGATGGTGACCGGGTTCCCCCGACACCCCCGGGCCGACGAACCCCGGGGTGTTCCCCGATCACCCCGGTGGGAGGCTGACCGTATCCTGCCCAGGTGACCGACATCTTCTGGACGGTGCTGGCCGGCCTGGCCATGGTGGTGGCCCTCGTGGGCGTGGTGATCCCGATCCTGCCCGGCCTGCTGCTGATGTGGCTGACCGGGCTGCTGTACGGCTTCGCCGTCGGGTTCGGTCCGGTCGGTGTGGTGGTCATGGCCCTCATGACCGCCGGTGTCGTGCTCAGCCTGGTGCTGGGCGTACTGCTGCCGCGCCGGGAGGCCGCCGCGGCGGGCGCCTCCCTCCGAGCCCAGCTGGGCGCCCTGGTGGGCGCCGTGGTGGGACTGTTCACCATCCCGGTGGTCGGGGTGATCGTCGGGGCCCTGGTCGGGGTGATCGTGGTGGAGGTCATCGCCACCAGGTCCTTCACCCTGGCCTGGGAGGCCACCAAGGCGACGGCCCGGGGTTTCGGCAAGAGCGCCCTCGTCGACCTGGCCATCGGCTCGATGATGATCGCGGCGTGGTCGGTCTGGGCGGTGACCGTCGTGACCTGACGGCCCCTACCTACCCGAGCCGGGCCCGCCGACCGCTATCGGTATCGGACGGGGGCCTCGGCGTAGGCACCGACGTGGAGGTCGGTCAGCCACCGCGGTTCGCCCGCGGGTTCGAGGCGGGCCAGCACCTCGGTTCCGGCCAGGGCCCGGAGGGCGGCCCTGAGCTCCCACCGGGCCAGGTTGGCCCCGAGACAGAAATGGGCGCCGTGACCGAAGCCGACATGGTCGTTCGGGTCGCGGGTGATGTCGAGCCGGTACGGGTCGTCGAAGACGCGGGGGTCCCGGTTTGCGGCCCCATACCACAACCCGACATGGTCGCCGGCCCGGATCGTCCGGCCGTGGAGCTCCACGTCGACCGTGGCGGTGCGGGCGAACTGGATCACCGGGCTGGTCCAGCGCACCAGTTCGTCCACCGTGGTCTCGATCAGGGGATCCGGATCGTCGAGGAGCCGGTCCACCTGGTCGGGGTGCTCCACCAGGGCCAGTATCCCTCGGCTGAGCACGTTCCGGGTGGTCTCGTTGCCGGCGGCGATCAGGAGCTTGAGGTAGCCGTGGAGCTGCTGTTCGGTGAGTGGGGCGCCGTCCACCTCGGCCTCGACCAGGAGGGTGGCCAGATCGTCACCGGGTTCGGCCCGCTTCCGCTCGATCAGCCCGGCTATATGGTCGTGGTACTCGCGGTGGAGCCGTTTCCGCATGTCGTAGCGGGTCTCGCCCGGTTCGGCGAAGCGCATCGAGTTGTGGTCGAACAGGGCGTCGGTCCAACGGTGGATGTCGGCCCAGTCCGCCGGGTCGAGACCCATCATGGTGCAGATCGTCACCAACGGCAGGGCCACCGCGTAGTCGTGGACGACGTCGACGGTCTCACCGGCCTCTAGGCGCCCCACCAGTTCGGCGGTGAACCGCCGGGCGTGGCCGTCGAGGGCGGCCGCCATCTCCCGGCACCGGGCCGGGGTGAAGTGGCGGGCGGTGAGCAACCGCATCCGGCGGTGCGGCTCGGCGTCGAGGAAGACGAGGTCGTCGGGCTCGTCGAGGTCCCACCCGTGGTCGGCGATCCGGCGTCGGCGACCCCGTTCGATGCGGGCGTCCATCTCGATCGAGCTCAGCCGCAGCCGGCCACCCCCGTTGATGAAGCGGTCGGTGTCGGCGCCCACGGCGCGGACGTCCGCGTGGCGGGTCACGGCCCAGAACGGGGCGAACCCCGGCCGGTCGTACCAGTAGCAGGGGGCCTCCTCCCGGAGCCGGTCCCAGGCCGACCAGGGATAGCCGTCGGCCAGGTACCGGCCGATCGTGGTGATGTCGAGCTCGTCCAGCCCGCTGGTATCGGTCGTCGCCATAAGACCCCCCGTCCCGGCAACCACTTCGGGAACACCCGATCACCAGCCTTTCACGGACCCCGTACGAGGTGCATATTCGGCCCGCCCCGGTCCCGCTCCCCCACCAGGGTGCGGCTAGCGTCATCGGCCATGGATCCCTTACGGTCCGTCGTGACGTACGGGCCCCACCCCTCTCAGGTCGTCGAGTTCACCGTCCCGCCCGTCCCGGCGGGCGCACCGTTGCGGTCCCCACCCGCCGTCATCCTGATCCACGGAGGGTTCTGGCAGGCCGGCTACGACCTCCGCTTGGAGGACGCCATCGCCGGGGATCTGGTCGGCCGTGGTTTCGTCGTGGCCAACATCGACTACCGGGCCGTCGGCGACGGCGGCGGCGTGGCGCAAACGTTTGCCGACGTGGCCACGGCCGTGGACACGGTGGCCGGGTGGCTCCGGGACCGGTACCCGGCCGGGCCGGTGGTGATCGTGGGCCATTCGGCGGGCGGCCACCTGGCCCTGTGGGCGGCCGCCCGCCACCGGCTCCCGCCCGACGCGGTCGGCGCCGACCCCCGGCTCCGACCGACCGCGGTGGTCAGCCAGGCCGGGGTGACCGACCTCGACCTGGCCCACCGTCTTGGCCTGGGCAACTCGGCCGTGGCCGGCCTGCTGGGCGTGGCCACCGACGCCGACCTCGACGTCGATCTGCTCACCCGGACCAGCCCGATCGCCCTCGTCCCCATCGACACACCCACCCTGCTGGTCACCGGTGACCGGGACGCCCGGGTCCCGGCCACCAGGAGCGAGCGCTACCCGCAACGGGCGGACGCGGCCGGTGACCCGGCCACCCTGGTCATCGTCCCCGGTGACGACCACTTCGCCCACCTCGACCCCGAGAGTCGTGCCTGGAGGGCCACCATCGGCTGGATCACCGCCCTGGTCGCCGCGGCCGACGACGGGCCCTGACCCCCCGCACCGGGGTACGGCCGGACCGGCGACCGGCGACCGGAGCTACGCCGCCGGTGCGGCTCACCACCGGTCGGATCGTGTCGAACACCGACCGGCCGCCAAGCCGCGTCCATCGGCACGATCCCGGCGATCCCCCACCGGGTGGCCGACCCGGTCATCCGACGTGATCGGCCCCGAGGGCGGCCGCCACCGCGTTCCGGCCCGGGATTCCGCTCACCCCACCGCCCCGACGGGCCCCGGCCCCACACAGGAACACGTTCCCGTCCTCGGTCTCCACCCCCCACCGGCCCACCTCCGGGTCGGACTCGGCGAAGGGCCACTGGAGCGGCCGGTGGAAGATGTGGCCGGCCGGCATGGCCAGATCGGCCTCCACGTCCAGGGGGCTCAGCACCTCCACCGTTCCCGGTCCGGCCAGGCAGTCCTCGATCGGCTCGGCCAGCACGGTGTTCACCGAGGCCAAGGTCCGGTCACGAGCCAGGTGGCGGGCCCCGTCGGGGTCGGACCGGAACAGCCGGGCCGGCATGTGCAGGCCGAACAGGGTCAGGGTGTGTAGGCCGGCCGCCCGGGACACCGGCCCCAGGATCGACGGGTCGGTAAGCGAGTGGCAGTACACCTCGCACGGGGGCCGGGTGGGCATCGCGCCCCGCGCGGCCTGGTCGTAGGCCTCGTCCAGGGCGGCGTAGCCCTCGTTGATATGCACCGTGCCGGCGAAGGCCCGTTCCGGGGCGAC
This sequence comes from Acidimicrobiales bacterium, assembly GCA_047974625.1. GTDB lineage: Bacteria > Actinomycetota > Acidimicrobiia > Acidimicrobiales > SZUA-35 > CADEDH01. Next base: position 13,056 of record JBKECK010000040.1, on the reverse strand, counting down.
GGTGGGGTCACGCAGGGCCGGCAGCCGCTTCAGCAACAGGTTGACCTTCAGCTGGGCGCCCTCGGGGACAGGTCCCCCGGGCCGGCGCCCCCGGAGCCGGTCGGCCACGGCGGGTGCGGCGGCGACGAAGACCAGGTCGGCCTCCACCGACCCCGGGACCCCGTCGCCCCGCCTGGTCCGGACGGTGGCCCGCCGGCCGTCGGTGTCGACCCCGACCACGGCCGTTCCCACCACGATCTCGGCCCCGGCGTCGACGGCGGCCCGGGCCAGTTCGTCGCTGACCCTCCCCATCCCGCCCACCGGGACGTCCCACCGGCCGCTTCCCCGACCGATCACGTGATACAGGAAGCACCGGTTGGCCGCCCCCGTCGGGTCGGCGGTGCGGGCGAAGGTGCCGATGAGGGCGTCGGTGGCCACGATGCCCCGCACGGTGTCGGACCGGAACCGGGCCTCGATCGTGGACCCGATCGGCCGTTCCACCAGGGTGGTCCACGCCTCGGGGCCGAGCATCCGGCGCACGTCGGCGGCCGAGCGGAGGGGCTCGGTGAGGGTCGGGAACAGGCGGTCGGCGGCGGAACCGGTGAGCCCGTACAGATCCTCCCAGGCGCCGGCGTCTACACCGAGATCGCGGGCGGTGCGCTCCGGGTCGGCCGCGTCCACCAGGACACCGCCGTCCCCGACCGGGGTGTAGGACGACACCGACCGGGTCCGGAGCTCCACGTCGAGACCGAGCTCGCCGATGATCTGGTCGGGCAGCAGGCTGACCAGATAGGCGTAGGCCGACACCCGGACGTCGTGGTCAGGGAACACCACCGCCGACCGGGCCGCCCCGCCCACCACCGCTGATCGCTCCACCACCAGGACCGATCGTCCGGCCCGGGCCAGGTAGGCGGCTGCGGTGAGGCCGTTGTGTCCGGCACCCACCACCACCGCGTCATAACGGCCCGACAGGTCATGGGTCGACGGGTGGGAGGCCGACGGGTGGGGGGCCGACGGGGCTGGCCGGCCCGCCGGCAGGTGCTCCATGGCGGCAGGCTACCCAACCCGCGGGGTGACCAATGTCGCATCACCCCCCTGGGGGCCAGTACCCTCGGCCGAAGGAGCCCGCGGGCCCGAAACGAAACCGGTGAGCACCGGAAGGAGAGGGGGAACGGATGTCATCTCGCGCTGTACACGTCGCCGTCCTGGGGGGCGGCTCCTGGGGTTCGACCGTGGCCTCGCTGGCCGCGGCCAACGCCGACACGGTCCTGTGGGCCCGTAACCACGAGACCGTCGACGAGATCAACAAGGAACACCACAACTCGGCCTACCTGCCGGACCTCCCCCTGCACCGGAACCTACGGGCCACCGCCGACCTCGAGGAGGCGGTCTGGAACGCTGACGTCGTGGTGGCCGGCGTGCCCTCACAGGCCATGCGGTCCACCATGGAGACGGTCGCCCCCCTGATCCGCCACTGGGTGCCGGTGGTGAGCATCAGCAAGGGCCTGGAGCAGGGGACCCGGCTCCGGATGACCGAGGTCATCGACGAGGTGATCCCCGGCCATCCCGTGGGCACCTTGGCCGGCCCGAACATCGCCCGGGAGGTGCTGGCCGGCTACGCCGCGGCCGCGGTGGTCGCCATGACCGACGAGCAGGTGGCCCAGTCGATCCAGCGGGTGTTCGCCTCGGCCCGGTTCCGGGTGTACACCAACACCGATGTGGCCGGCTGTGAGCTTGGCGGCGCCCTGAAAAACGTGATCGCCATCGCCGTAGGGATGGCCGAGGGGCTCAGTGTGGGCGACAACACCCGGGCCATGGTCTTCACCCGGGGCCTGGCCGAGATCCTCCGGCTCGGGGTGGCCATGGGCGGCCAGTCCGAGACGTTCTCCGGGCTCACGGGGGTGGGTGACCTGATGGCCACCTGCACCAGCCCCCACAGTCGGAACCGCACCGTCGGAGCCGAACTGGCCAAGGGGTTCACCATCGAGGAGATCATCGCCTCCATGAACCAGGTGGCCGAGGGCGTGAAGACGGCCCGGGTGGTCACCAACCTGGCCGCCGACCTCGGCGTGGAGACACCCATCGCCCGGGAGATCGACGCCGTGGTCAACGAGGGCCGCACCGCCAAGGAGGCATACCGGGGTCTGGGCCGGATCCAGCCCGGCCAGGAGATCGTCCTGGGCTGACCGTCCCCCCGAGGGGCGCAGGGCCCACGGCTCCCCCGCTCCCCCGCCCACCGGCTAGGGTCCGGGGCAGGGGGTACGGCCGTGGGGGATTCCGTGGATGCGCAACCAGATGTGGCGACGGCGAACGTTGACCAGCAGCAGCTGTGGAACGGCCCGACCGGCGACCACTGGGCCGTCCAGGCCGACCGGTTCGAGCGGATGGTGGCCCCGTTTCACCAGGCCCTGATGGAGGCCACCCCGGTGGCCGCCGACGCCTACATCCTCGACGTCGGTTGCGGCACCGGGCAGACCACCCGGGCCCTGGCCGGCCGGGCCGCCGACGGCCGTGCCCTCGGCGTGGACATCTCCCGTCCAATGCTGTCGGTGGCGGCGGCCCGGGCCGAACGGGCCGGTGTGGCCAACGTCGAGTTCCGCCTCGCCGACGCCCAGGTCGCCCCGCTCGGACGGGCCGCCTTCGACACCGCTGTCAGCCAGTTCGGCGGCATGTTCTTCGCCGACCCGGTCGCCGCCTACGCCAACCTCCACCGGGCGGTGCGGCCCGGTGGGTCACTCGGTCTGCTGGTGTGGCGGGCGGTGCAGGAGAACCAGTGGATGATGGAGCTGATCCGGTCGCTGGCCGGGCCGCGGCCCCTACCGAAACGCGCCCCCGGAACACCGGGGCCGTTCGCCTTCGCGGAACCGGACCGGATCACCCGGACCCTGGACGACGCCGGCTGGCGGGACGTGACCCTGACCCCGCTCGACGCCGAGACGGTGGTGGGCGGAGACGCCGCCGAAGCCCTGGACATGGGTCTCGGTCTCGGCGAATGGCTCCTGGACGGGGCCGACGACGGTGAACGGGCCACCGCCGTGGACCGGCTCCGGAGCCGTTACCGGGAACTGGTGGGCCCCGGCGGGGTGGTCGTGGCCGGAGCGGCCTGGCTGGTTACGGCCCAGGCCTGAGCCCGGTGGCGGCCGGAGCGGAGCAGGAGCTCCCCGGCCCGGTCCTGCCGAACAGCCCGGCTCGCCTTGGTCAGCCGAGGAGCACGACCATGGCGGTGGTGGTCACTAGCACGGCGAGCGTCACGGTCCCGCCCACCCGGCCGAAGTCGACGAACCGGTAGCCGCCGGGCCCGTACACCATGGCGTTGGTCTGGTAACCGATCGGGGTGAGGAACGACGACGACGCCATCACGGCCACGCCGACGGCCATGACCCGGTAGTCGACACCGATCTCCTGGGCGGCCCGCACAGCGATCGGCACCACCACGGCGGCGGCGGCGTTGTTGGTGACAATCTCGGTGAGCAGGACCGTGGTGAGCAGGATCCCCAACACCACCCCCACCAGTCCGGCGAACCCGAGGCTGCTCGTGACCACGTCCGCGATGTCGCTGGCCAGGCCGCTGACCTCCACCGCGGTTCCGATCCCCAGGGAGGCCGCAATCATGAGCACGACGTCCAGGTCGATCGACCGTTTGGCCTCGGCGAAGGTGACCACCCGGCTCACCACCACGATCCCGGCGGCCAGCATCGCCGCCTCCAGGGTGGTGACGATCTCGGTGGTGGCGCAGACCACGAACACGACCAGGGCCAGGGCCACCCAGCGCGCCCCTCGGGCGATTACGGGCACCGTGTGGGCCAGGGGCGCGATGACGAGGAAGTCCTCCATGGCCCGGCGGGCCTCGCGCAGGTCGCTCCCGGCCAGCAGGACCAGGGTGTCGCCGGCCGACAACTCCACGTCACCGAGCTTGCCGGCCACCGGCGACCCGGCCCGGTGGATGGCCAACGCCGCGGCCCGGTAGCCGGAGCGGCCGCCGACCTCCTTGAGGGTGCGTCCCACCAGCGGCGACTCGCGGCCCACGACCGCCTCGAAGTAGAGGGGTTCCCGCGCCCCGTTGAGCACCGCGGCCTGCTCCGAAGGGGCCACTAGCCCCGGCCGGGCCCGGAGATCGAGCACGTCGGTGACGTCGCCGACGAAGATGAGAAGGTCACCGGCCTCCAGCACCTCCTGGGGTGCGACGGGGCCGAGGTGGCGATCGCGGCGCACCAGGTCGGCCAGGAAAACCCCGGACAGGTGCCGGAGCCCGGCCTCCGCTACCGACGACCCCACCAGCGGCCCGCCCTCGGCCACCTCGAGGTGGAGGGCGAAATCCCGGAGGGCGACGATGGCATCGCTGCCAGGGTCGGACCGGTCGGGGAGGAAGCGGATCGCCGCCAGGATCAGGACCGCCAATCCGACCACGGCCACCGGTAGCCCGGCCGGGGTCATCTCGAACAGGCTGAACGGCTCATAGCCCTGCTGGGCCAGCACCCCGGACACCACCAGGTTGGTGGAGGTCCCGATCAGGGTCACCGTGCCCCCGAGGATGGCGGCGAAGGAGAGGGGCATCAGGAACCGGGAGACCGGCAGGCGGCGCGACCGGGCCCAGGAGGCCACCTCGGGCAGGAGCATGGCCACCAGTGGGGTGTTGTTGAACACCGCCGACAACCCCGCCACCGGTGCGCACAGGCGGGCCAGCGACGAGCGCCCGCCTGTCCCCCCGAGCAGTCGGGCCGTCATGCCGGCCAGCAGGCCGGTGCGGCGGGCCCCGGCGGCCACGACGTAGAGGGCGGCCACCGTCAGCGGGGCCTGATTGGCGAACCCGGAGAAGCCGACCACGGGGTCCACCACGTCGGTCAGCACCAGCACCGACAGTCCGGCCAGCAGGATCCCGGACGGCGGGTACCGGTCGGAGGCGAGGCAGGCTAAGACGGCGACCAGCACGGCCGCGGTGACCATGGCCGCAGTAGACATCGGGGCGACGGTAGCGGCCGCTTGACCGCAGGGCGCGCGTCATCAGGGTAGGCAAAAGACGGACCCCAAGCAGCGTCAACCACGACGCTGCTTGGGGTCCGGTAGGGAACCTGGGGAACGCGGGGTCAGCTCCTGACGGTCGCCTTCCTGGTCCCGGACCGGGCCTTGGCCGAACCAGATCCGTTGCCGCCGGTGGTGGCGGCCACGAACTCGTCGTGGGAGTCCTGCAGACACTCGGCGTAGAAGGCCGGATCCGGCATCCGGTCACGCGAGGCGGTGGCCGACAGCATCACCTCGCCGCAGTAGCTGAACACGGCGTGGATCAGGCCCATCCCGTCCTGGATCGGCCCCATCCCGTACTGGGCCAACAGCTTGGAGCCGCACATGTAGAGCGGCACCTGAGGCCCCGGCACGTTGGTGACCACACAGTTGACGGCCGGATCGGTCCGGTTGGCCATCCCCTGCTCGCTGTAGACCCGGGCCGCGATGGCCGCGGTGGCCGATGGGATGAACTGGGTGTAGTCCGTCATCAGGCGGGCGCCGATGGCGTTGGTGAGCTCCTTCGATGCCGAGGTGGACGACCGCACCGCGTGTAGCCGTTCGATCGGATCGTCGATGTCGGTACCGAGGGCCACCGTCATCGCCGCCACCTGGTTGCCCTGGTCGCCCTTCTCGTCGTTGGAACGGACCGAGATCGGAGCCATGGCCAGCAGCGGCTTCTCGGGGAGCTCGTCCTTGTCGAGCAGATACCGCCGCAGGGCGCCGCCCACGACGGTGAGCACCGAATCGTTGACGGTGGCGTCGGGGATGATCGCCTTGGCCGACCGAAAGCTGGCGAGCGGGAACTTGCGGGCGTCCCACACCCGGTGCCGGCCGACGGTGCCGTTGAAGCGGGTCCGGGGCACGTCGGAGTTCTGCTGCCGCATCAGCGGGGCCGCGGACGCCATGGCGGGCATGGTGCGGCTGAGCAGTTCGGCGAACCGCAGCGGCTGCATGAGGTTCGTCATGTTGGCCCGGAACACCAGCTCCTCGGGGGAGGGCGGGGATTTAGGCAGCCACGGCTCGGCCTCGATCGACGCCGGCTCCGCCGTGAGGTCGTGGAGGGCGGTGGTGAGCTCCGTGCCCGACACCCCGTCCACGGCCGCGTGGTGGATCTTCATCATCAGGGCGAAACTCCCCGGCGGCACCCCCTCGACATTGTCGAGGCCCTCGATGACGTACAACTCCCAGAGGGGGTGCTGCTCGTCGAGCGGACGGGAGTGGAGCCGGGCCACCTGGATGCACAGCTGCCGCCAGTCGCCCGGTTTGGGCAGGGCGATGTGGCGGACGTGGAACTCCAGGTCGAAGTCCGGGTCGTCCACCCAGTACGGATGGTCCATGTCGAACGGGACCCGCTGGATCTTGCGCCGGAACGCGTACCCCATGTGGAGCCGGTTCTCGATGTGGGCCATGATCTGCTTGAAGCCGACCTTGCCTCCCGGCGCCGTCGACTGGTCGTAGATCGACACCGAGCCGATGTGCATCGGCGCATTGGACGTTTCGAAGTACAGGAAGGACGCGTCCTGTCCGCTGAGCTGTCTCACGTGCTCATCCCCCTCGGCTCCCGCCGGTGTCTGGTTTTGTGGTTTGTGGTTGGTCCCCCCGAAGGGGTCCCTAGTTTCCGGCCCCCGGCAGCTTCATTGCGTCGACCATTTTCATGGTGAACTCGTGCTGACGCTTCAGCATGTCGTTGGCGAACTCGAAGTAGTTGTCGATCAGCGTGGTCGGATCGAACACGTTGGCCGGCTCGGCCGAACCGTCTGACGGGCTGAACGCGTCCTGCCAGGCCTTCATCGTCTGCGATACCGAGTCCTGGTACGCCTGCATGGCCTGGGCCTGGCGTTCCTGCAGCTCGGTGAACAGATCGTTGCCTCCGCTCATTGGTTCCTCGTTCCTCCCGGTGGGGCGGTGGATCAGGTGTGACCAAGGACCATAGTGCCGAGACGGACGACTTACCTAGTGTTTCTGGAGAAGTTGGGCGCACCATCGCGCACCGTCGTACGCTTGATTCGTGACCGAACCAGCTGTTTCCCAGAACGACGCTGCCGCAGCCCCGGAATCGCCCCTCCGGACCGTCGAGGCACCGTCACCCCTGCTCCAGTTGATGGAGAGTCGGGTCGTGTTCGAGCTCGGGGCGTTCCTCGCCTCGTCCCCCCTGCTCCGCATGGTGGGCCGGGGTGACAACCACCCGGTGCTGGTCCTTCCCGGCTTCATCGGCGGCGACGACTCCACCTGGGCCCTGCGGGCGGTGCTGCGGGCCCAGGGCTACTGGGTCCACGGCTGGGGGCTGGGCCAGAACCTCGGCCCCACCGACGCCACCCTGGAGGGCATCCACGCCCGGCTGCAGGAGCTGCACGATCGCCACGGCGCCCGGGTGAGCCTGGTGGGGTGGAGCCTGGGCGGCATCTACGCCCGGGAGATGGCCCGGGAGAATCCGGACGCGGTGCGCCAGGTCATCACCCTGGGCTCCCCGTTCCGCATGCGCGACCAGGACCGCTCGGCCGCCTCCGCCATCTCCGACCGTCTCGAGCAGTTCTGGCAGGACGAGGCGCTGCGCCGCTCCGAGGCCGAGCACGAGAAGCCCCCGCTCCAGGTGCCGTCGACGGCCATCTACTCTCGCACCGACGGGGTGGTCCGCTGGCACGCCTGCATCGACACCGAGGCCCCCCAGCGGGAGAACCTCGAGGTGATCGCCAGCCATGTCGGCCTGGGCGTCAGCCCGGCGGTGATCTTCGCCATCAGCGACCGGTTGGCCCAGCCCGAGGGCGACTGGCGACGGTTCACACCGCCGATCTACCTGCGGCACCTCTACCCCCGCCCGGCCAGCTTCTCCGACGCCGAACGGGAGGCCAAGGCGGTGGTCGCCCGAGCCGGCCGGTCGTCCGCCCGCCGCTCGCCCCGCAAGCGACCCGCTCCCACCTCCCGGGCCCGACGGACCCCCAAATCCTGACAGGCCGGGCCCGGAACCGCTCAGGCACTCCTGGACCGCCTGGGGCCTGAGCGGCCGGTTCACGCGTCGGTGATCACCTGGAACGCCACCGCCAGCACGATGGCGTTGTAGAAGAAGCTCACCACGGTGTGGCCGAGGACGTGCCACCGCATGCCGCGGCTGGTGATGTCCACGTCCGAGGTGGCGAAGGTGGCACCGATCCCGAACGAGAAGTAGAGGAAGTCGCTGAAGTAGGGGTCCTGGGTGTCGGGGAACGACAACCCAGCTCCCCCGCCGTCGTGGAATAACCACTCGTACCAGCGGGCGTTGCCCACCTGGAGCAGGCTCCAGGCCAGGAACACGGTCAGCACGCCGAGCGCCTTGACCACGGCCGGGTTGCCGTCGCTGGCCCCGGGGAACCCCAGGACGTCGAGGGCGGCCACCATTCCAATCCCGCTGGTGAACATCGGCACCGCGGCGATCATCCGCCGCCCCGGCGCGAGACGGTGGCCGGGGGCGGCGGCGGGCGACAGCTCGTCGGTGTTGTTGCGCACCGACTGCCGCACCCGCACGTAGCCGACGATGAGGAACAGCAGCGCCAGGGCGTCCCACACGGCCAGGCTGACCTCGGCGGTTCGGGCGAACAACACCCCGACCCCGGAGACGGCCAGCAGCAGGCCGCCAGCGAGCTCCGTGCGACGCCACAACGGCCGGGAGGCGGCGGAGCCCGACGAGGAGGGGGCCCCCGACGGCAGCGGCCCGGGCGGCCCGGGCCCCGGTGACGCCGTTCCCGGTTGCGGGCCCGGTGACCCACCCAGATGGACAGGACCGCCCGGGGATGTCGCCGAACCGTCAGCCACCGGGCCGGATGACGACCTTGATCGAACCGGTCGCCTTGTCGGCCGCGGTGCCGAAGGCCTCGTTCACCTGGTCGAGGGCGAACCGGTGGGTGACCAACGAGGCCACGGCGTCCCGGTGGTCGGCCAGCAGGCCCAATCCGGCCACGAAGTCGCGGTCGTGATCGACCCGGCTGTAGCAGTTCGAGCCCACGATCCGGATCTCCCTTGTGGCCGCGTCGAGGGCGGGCAGCAGGGCGTTGCCCTCGAAGACGCCGAGCAGCACCACCGTCCCCCCGGCGCGGCTGGCGGCCACACAGGGGGCCAGGGTCTCGCCGGTACCGCCCACGGTCTCGAGCACCACGTCGAGCCCGTCCGGGAGCCGGTCGACCACGGTGCCCCCAAGCTGGACGGCCAGGTCCCGCTGGTGCGGATGGCGGGCGGTCACCAACACCTCGCGGGCGCCCGCGGCCCGAGCCGCCAGGACGGTGAGCAGACCGATGGAGCCCGCCCCGACCACGGCCACCCGCTGACCCAGGCCGACCCCGCCGAGCCGGACCCCTCGGACACAGACGGCCAGGGGTTCGGCCATCGATCCGGCCGAGGCCTCCACCCCGTCCGGGAGCGGGTGGACGCAGTCGGCGGGCACGGTCATGTAGCCGGCCAGGCCACCCCGGGCCGACACCCCGAACAGGGTGCGGGTGGCGCACCGGTTGGCCCGGCCCTCACCGCAGGCCCCACAGCTCCCGCACCCGGTGAGGGGTTCCACGGCCACCGCGGTGCCCGGCTCGGGGGCGTCGGCCACATCGTCGCCCCAGGCGTCGACCACGCCCCCCACCTCGTGGCCGGGGATCAGACCGGCCGGGGACGGGAACGAGCCGCGGAAGAAGTGGAGGTCGGTTCCACAGATGCCCACACTGTCCACGGCCACCCTGATCCAACCCGGTTTGGGGGACGGATCGGGACGTTCGACAACATCGAGCCGATGTTCGCTGTTCCAGACGGCCGCCTTCACCTAGAGTCGTCCTGAACGTCGTGGCCGACACGGCAACGCCTGCCGAGAACCTGGGGGAATGATGGCCTCATACATCATGTTGAGCACGCTAACCGACGAGGGCCGCAAGACGCTGAAGTCGCGGCCGGAGCGGCTCAAGGAGGTGAACAAGGAGATCGAGACGATGGGTGGACGGGTCACCGCCCAGTACGCGGTGCTCGGTGGCTACGACTTCGTCAACGTCGTCGAGGCCCCCAGCAACGAGGTCATCGCCCGTATCTCGGTGGAACTCGGTTCCCGGGGCACCCTCCACGTCACCACGTACCCGGCCATGGGGGTCGACGCCTTCACCGACCTCCTGGCCAAGGGCGCGGTCTAGGCCGACGGGGGACCCGATGCCGCGCTACATCGTCTTCACCACCCTCAACGGTGCCGGGCTGACCGCCCTCAAGAACCGGACCGGCGGAACGCCCGACATCGCCGGCGAGGTCGAGGCCCTAGGCGGGAAGCTGGTCGAACAGCACGCCCTGTTCGGCGACTTCCACTTCCTGAGCGTGGTCGACCTCCCCAGTAACGACGCCGCCCAGAAGCTCAACCTGCCCGAGGTCCACGGCGAGACCCTCTCCCGCGAGATCGTCCCGGTGATCGACGGCGACCTCTTCGCCCGGCTGCTCACCCAGACCACCGAATCGGCCGGACCCCACAAGTGGCAGACCTGGCTACCGGTGCGGGCCCTGCGACCCCTGTTCTGGTGGGAGGCCTACTACCGGGACCTCCGCCGCTACTGCACCCCGTTCACCGTCGTCGGTCGGGAGAACTTCGACAGCGTCCGGGGCCCGATCATCGTCATCGCCAACCACGCCAGCCACCTCGACGGCAACGCCCTGTTCGCCGCCCTACCGCTGAGGTACCGGTTCCGCATCTTCTACGGTGGCGCCGCCGACCGGTGGTTCCTGAAGGGCCGCAAGGAGATCCGGATGCAGGCCTGGTACCGGTCCCTCGCCTACAACGCCTTCCCGATCAAGCGGGGCGGCGGCTCGGCCTCGCTCGATTACCCGAAGTGGCTGATCGACAAGGGCAACTCGATCGCCATCTTCCCCGAGGGCACCCGCACCACGACGGGGCGGCTCTCGAAGTTCCGGATCGGCCCGTCCCTGATGGCCATCGAGAAACAGATCCCGGTGGTGCCGCTCTACATGGAGGGGTTGCGGGAGATCCGGCCGAAGGGCTCGAAGAAGCTGGTGCCCGGCCCGGTCACGGTCCATGTCGGGGTGCCCATGCGGTTCGGCCCCGGTACCGACCCCAAGGTCGCCACCAAGGCCATGTACGACGCCATGGAGGGCATGCGCCAGGCCGTCCACAAGCCCTACTCGGAGCGGGCCAAGGCCCAGAGCCCCGACAAGGAACTCGTGACCAGCGCCTGACCTCACACGAAGATGGCGTCGCCCTGCTCGAGCACGAGCTCGATGGCAGCGGCAACGCCATCTTCGGCGTTGGACAGGGTGACCGCGGTGGCCGCAGCCTTCACCTCGTCGCTGCCCTGGCCCATGGCGAAGCTGGCCCCGGCGACCCGGAACATCCCGATGTCGTTGTCGGAGTCGCCGATGGCCACCATCTCAGCCGGCGACACGCCGAGATCACGGCAGGCCACCTCGAGGGCCACGCCCTTGTCGGCCCCGGCCGCGGTCAGGTTCAGGGCCGCCTTCTGGTTGCTGGAGATCGATCCGATGAACTGGACCCGGTCCTTCCACCGGTCGGCGAGTTCCTCCACCACCCGCTGTGAGGCCGTCCGGCCCTGGATCAGGGCGATGCGAGGAGCCTGGTCGAGGGTGGCGGCCAGCGACGGCACCCAGGACATCCCGGCCGGCATGTCGCCGGGCGAGGGTTCACCGTCCATCTTGACCACGACGTCGGTGTCGAGGGCCACCGTGGCGATGCACCGCTCGGCGTCGCAGATCTCGTAGAGCTCGGCGGCGAACTCGGTGGGCAGCCGGACGTCCATCAGGTCGGTGCCGTCCGACAGGCGCCTGACCTCGGCCCCGGCGCAGGCCACCACCGGCCCGTCCAACCCGAACTGCCGGGCCACGACCTCGGCCATCTGATACCACCTCGCGGTGGCCACCACGATGTGGAGACCGGCGTCGATCGCCGCCTGCACCGCGGCCGCGTTGCGCGGGCTCACCAGTTCGTCGGGCGTCAGCAACGTCCCGTCGAGATCGATTGCGAACCCCTTGCACCTCATTTTCGCCACCTCAATTGTTGCCATCCCACTAGCGGGAACCCTACTCGTTCACCTATATTTCGGCCATGACTGACGAACGTCCTCTCTGGAGGCGGATGTTCGACGCGATGGAAGGGTCGGTAGCTCCTCAGCTCGAGGAGTTCGTCCGTACGGATGAGTTTGCTGACATGGCTACCGCATTTGCAAAGATGCAGGCCGACTTCCAGGAGCGCGCTGAACGTTCGATGCGCCAAACCTGGCACTTCTGGAACCTACCGGCCGGTAGCGATGTGAAGCGCCTGTCGGACCAGGTTGCCTCGCTGGAGCGGAGGGTTCGCTCTCTGGACAAGCGCCTGGAACACGAGCTCGATGAGCTCCACGAAGCGGAGGAAGCCGAATGAGCGACACCGCCACCCCGGCCCTCCCCGGATTCGACCTCCTCGAACGCATCCGACGAGACATCGAACGCAACGCCCTACGGGCCCGGAACGGCATCAAGCACTTCGCCGGGATCGACTGGGCCCCGGTCGCCCTGACGCCCAAGGACCTGGTGTGGGAGCTCGACAAGCTCCAGCTCTACCGGTACCGGAGCGACAACCGCCGCTACTCGACCCCGGTACTGCTGGTGATGAGCCTGGTGTCGCGCTCCTACATCTTCGATCTGCGGCCGGGCAGCTCGTTCGTCGAGGTCCTGCTGGACAAGGGCCTCGACGTCTTCATGCTCGACTGGGGCGTACCGGACGAACTCGAGGCCAACAACACCTTCGAGACCTACTGCGACGAGTACCTTCCGGCCACGGCCGAAGCGGTCTGCCGGGAGGCCGGTGTCGACGAGCTCACGGTGTTCGGCTACTGCTTCGGCGGGGTCCTTTCCCTGCTGTACGCGGCCGGCCACCCCGGCCCGCCCATCCGGAACCTGGCCGTGATGGCCACCCCGGTCGACATGCAGCAGACCGGCCCGATGGCCTCCATGCTGGCCGAGGGCCGGATGGAGCCCGAGGACCTCGTCGACGAGACGGGCAACGTCCCGGCCGAAACGATGCTCAACTCGTTCAAGATGCTCAAGCCCACCCAGGACATCGTCGGCTACGCGAACCTG